>CAYMGE010000045.1:0-50792 GCA_964389925.1 uncultured Ardenticatenaceae bacterium | reverse complement strand
TGCTTCTTTGCGCCTCGTGTTCTCTACTCTTTTGCGCGACCCTTCCTTGTTACAACTTGTGGCAGCATGACCATGCTTGTTCACCTATGACCACTTTTTAACTATCTCCCGAAACTGTCATTCTCGTGCAGGCGGGAATCCAGTCTTCTATTCTGAATGTTTCGGTAAATCCATATCGATTTCCAAAAACTGAGTTGCTTGGGGGAACTCAGTTTTCTGCAACGCCCCGTAACAAAAGTCGCGTCCCCTCTTACCGCAAAGGTTTCGATAAAGGCATATCAACGCAGGCTTTTGCAAGATTTCCCGTAAGTACCCATAGATACTATAGTACCCTAGTACTAAAGTTAGTTTATAGTGACGTGGTAGACACGTCGTACTGGTAGCGTAGTAACTAAATTTCGGGAGAAAACAACATGGGAGCGATTACCCCTACATTTGAAAATAGCTATGCTGATTTTGGTTGGAAGCGTTCATTTCAGCAGGTCAAGCATCATCTACAGCAGCGTTCTGAGACAGAAAAACATATGCGGGTGTTACTTGACCAAGTGAAGGTTGCAGAGGCACGCATGGTTGCCCACAACGATGGTAAGCCGATTGCCAATATGGATATTTTGGAGATCGGGCCGGGGCAAGGGCTAGAACGGGCAACTTATTTCGGCCGCAACAATAAAATCACGGGCCTAGACACCGACATTATCGCACGTGGTTTAGAATGGAAGAGCTATTTCCAAATGTTGCGGACGAATGGTTTGGGACGTGTTGCGAAGACGTTGGGGCGCGAGCTGTTGTCCAATCGGCCGAATCGAGCCGCATGGCGCAAGCTGCTGGGTGTGAAGAAACTCAACTTCCCCGCCTCAACCTATGGCAATATCTGCGAGACCGTTCCGAAACCAAATCATTATGATATGGTGATGACGTGGTCGGTTTTTGAACATGTCAGCGACCCTGCGGCCGCGCTCGACAACGTATTGGCCTCGCTGAAACCGGGCGGCATCTTCTATATTAGTTTACATCTTTACACCTGCGACAATGGCCATCATGACATGCGTTCGTTCACGGGGGACACGTCACTACCACTCTGGGGGCATCTGCGCCCAAGCCAACAGCATCTCATTAAGCCAAGTGCCTATTTGAATGAATGGCGTTTGGCGCAATGGCGCGAGTTGTTGGAAGAGAAAGTGCCAGACTATGAAGAGGTGTTAGAGAAATTTGAGCATCCAGAGGTCTTTGGCCCCAAACTACAGGGGGCATTGCGCGAGGAGTTAGCAGACTATAGCGACGAGGAGCTGTTGACGGTCAATGCGGTTTATATCGGCCGAAAAAAGTAAGCCACCCGCAACGACGTTCTGTTAAAAGAACGTCGTTGCCCTATTCTACATCTGATTCAATTGGCTCCACTGTATACAAAGCATCATGGATGATGCGTAGCTGGAAAGCATTATTAAGACGGCCGCGCTCTCGTAGCTCGCTATCAATGATAAACTGTAAGGGGCCGAGATTAAATTCAGAGAAAGGCCGCTCTGAAACAATCGTCACTGTGACAACATACGGGTCATCTGACGGTGTGGGATAGTTACTGGCAATTTCTGAGACAGTTGTGAAGCCACCCTCGACCGCGCCAAAGTAATCAATCAGAGCCTCTTCAATAATTTCAAGGCGTGTTTGCTCACGATAAAGCGAAACAGTCGCGGGGGTGAGAATAAAGCCGACAATTAAAAATGTCACCAGTGCAATGCGGGCTGAATTCAGGCGCACGCTCCGACTGGACTTTGCCGTGCGATTCGGCCGAAAGCCAAACACACCAAACACAAATGCCCCTGCCAATGCAATCGTAATATAGTTCGTCGCAAAGAGCAGCAACGCGCCCAACCCTTTACGCCAATCGCCCTCAGCAAATGAAATCCCCACGCTCGCTAATGGTGGAACGAGTGCGGCCGCAATTGCCACGCCCGGCAATGCCCCCGCGGCCTCCCAATATGACAGTGCAAACGCGCCGGCTAATCCTGAAAAGAGGGCAACGCCCAGATCGATCAAGCTGGGTTGGGTGCGTGCTAGCACTTCGGCCGTCATGTTGTCACCCGGCAACAAGCCGACAATGAATCCCACAAAAATCGCAATAATTGCGCCTCGCAAAGCTGACCCTAGCGCAAAACGCAAAAAGCGTGCATCGCCTAAAATCAATGCCATCCCCGATGCAACGATAGGTGACATCAATGGTGCGACCAACATCGCCCCAATGACAACAGCGGGGCTATTTAGAATGAGTCCGAGTGCGGCAATGGCGGCCGAGAGTGTGATGAGAACGGTGTAGTCAAAATCAGGGGCAGCGTTTTCGCGCAGCTTTACATAGACATCACGGCGGTTTTCGCGCGGCAGTGTTGGGACAAATTGTCGAATCGCCAGATCAAGGCGGCTGAGAACATCATGCGTCGTATTTTTCGGCCGACGGACAACCATCACCGGCACTTTGCTCTCGCGCACAACGGCACTGACCACATCCCCGAACAACGCACGATCTAGCGAACTTTCTTGGGTTGCCCCAATGACAACTAGATCATACCCATCGCTTGCCGCTTCAACGATGCCTTTGATGGGTGAATCGGCCGTAACCACCTTTGTGTTGATGCGTTCTGTCACGTCCGCAAGCTGCAACATATTTTCCAAACGAGTGTGACCAAGTGCTTGCTCGTGCGCCCCCTGTTCACTACGCGCCACGTACAGCGCGTCTATTTCGATTTCATTGGGTAGTGGCGCGAGGTATTGCAAAGCGGCGACGGTGTGAGGGCCGCCAGAGGTTGGCATGAGAATACGCTCTACCCCTTTTGCGTTGATCGCCTCGGCTTGAGCGCGGCCGAAGCGCAGAACAGCAACCGTGCAGGGTAAGTTTTGCAGGTTTGCTTGTGGTGGCAGTTTGAGGTCTGTCACCAACATGTCGATACGAGCCTGCGCGACAATCTCGCGCAACGTCTTTTCTGGCTTAATCATCTCGACAATTAGCCCGCGATAACGATCATTAGTTGTGCAAATCTCTTGGACGGTGGCCAGTGTCTCCTCCGCGTGCCGAATCGTCTCCTCACTTGTCTCTCTAACCAATACAATGGCTAGTAATGCCCCCTGATTCGCACGTGACAGTATTAAGCCAAGCTGCCAGTCGAGTTTTGCACCATCATGTGGCTCCAAAATGACCGCGACGCGCCAAATGTTTTCCGTTGGGAGAGAACCTTTTATCACATTCATGGAAAGTTATTATAACAGCTATCTTTGGACTTCTGCGGTTTACATGCGTAAAAATGTATCAACATCAGCGAAGGGAGGGTTTTTACACTTTCCCATACCATGAAAAAGAAACGTCCTGTTTGAACGGCCTCTCGCATAGTCGCCATTTGTGAAATTTGTTATAATCGAAACTCGATTCAACAATGCTTAACATATCTACCATGCAATCCCATGCACGATGATCCCCCAATACATGAACTTTATTGGGATAGCACTTACGCCATCGCCATGACGCTGCTTGAGATCTATCCAAGCACGCACCCAGAGCAGGTCGGGCTGTTGGAGCTTGCCGATTTGGTCAGCGCATTGCCCAATTTTTGCGATGACCCCGCATTCGCCACAGAACGTATCCTATTAGATATTCAAAACGTGTGGTATGAGGAGAAAGTTTAATGACCGCAGGAACCTTTGAATCGGATATGCCGATTCCAAGTGAAGTCAAAAACAACGTTTTTATCACCAGTTTAGACAAAGTGTACAACTGGTCGCGCCAGAATTCGATTTGGCCGATGGTGTTTGGCTTGGCATGTTGCGCGATTGAGATGATCTGCGCGGCCTCTAGTCGCTACGACATGGCACGTTTTGGTATGGAAGTTTTCCGTGCCTCCCCTCGTCAATCTGATTTGATGATTGTTTCGGGGACGGTAACAAAGAAAATGGTCCCAACCATCGTGCGCCTCTACAATCAAATGCCAGAGCCACGCTATGTGATCAGTATGGGCGCGTGTGCCAACGGCGGCGGCCCTTTTAAGGAAGGGTATAACGTTGTAGACGGTATCGACAAATTTGTTCCCGTCGATGTATATATTCCCGGCTGCCCTCCCACCCCACAAGCATTGCTCTTTGGATTGATTACGCTGCAAGAAAAGATCGGGCAGCAGTCAATCACAAACGTGCCGTGGTATTCAAAAGATGATCCAATGGCGGGCGTTTTCCCAATTCCCGTGCTGGGGCCTGACTTGGTTGATCTACGGCAGGTTGACGTAATTCGCCAAGAAGCAATGAAGGCAGAGGTGATGAAACGCGCGGCCGAAGCAGACAAATCGGAGGTGCCAGCATGAACGTACAAGTTTTAGATGCGCCTGTGCGGGAGTGGGAGTCGGCCGAAGCTGAAGCCAAAGACCTGCTTAAAGAAAAATTCACCTCTCTCAGCGACGATCCGCGTGAAAACCATGATGCAATCATGGTTGATGGTGACGACCTCATTGAAGTCGTCACTTACTTGCGCGACGAACTCGGCTTTAACTATCTCTCCAGTGTCACAGGGGTTGACCTGATCCAAGACGACAAGCTCGAAGTTGTCTATCACACCTATAGCATTGAAAAAGGCGGTGGCCCCGTCACGCTCAAAGTACAGGTGCCACGCACCGACACGGCAAGCGTTCCCTCCCTGACCCCTATCTATCCGGGCGCAGATTTCCAAGAACGCGAAGCATGGGATTTGCTCGGCATTAAATTTGACGGGCATCCCGACCTGCGTCGCATCTTGATGTGGGAAGAGTTTGTCGGTCATCCGCTACGCAAAGATTGGAAAGAGGCATTTTACGAAGATGATCACAAACCATTTGGTAGCCGTTGGCCCGGTGGCGATGTCATCCGCGCAGAGGAACTCAATCCGTTTGGTAAAAACGTCAAGTACCCCGATGGCTGGCTGCCGACGGGTGACGAGTACGATGTTGAAACCAACATGTACGGCCTACTGCAAAAAGCCCCAACCTCAACGCCGGGTCTCAAGACGGATAAGGTAACGGTCAACATCGGCCCTCAGCATCCCTCCACACACGGCGTGTTTCGCATGGTGGTAACGCTTGACGGCGAAACGGTGCTGGCTCTCAAGCCCGTTATGGGCTACCTGCATCGTAATCATGAAAAGATTGGCGAGCGCAACACCTTTATCCAAAATATCCCCTACACAGATCGCCTCGACTATTTGTCATCAATGTGCAACAACCATGCGTATGTGCTGACGATGGAGAAGCTGTTGGGGAATAAGGTCGCAGAGCGTGCCGAGTGGATTCGCATTATGATGGCGGAGTTGACACGCATTGCCAACCACTGTTGGGCGTTGGGTTTCCTCATCAATGACTTGGGTGCCTTCCAAACGCCGATGCTCTATCTCTATATCGAGCGCGAGATGATCCTCGACCTGTTCGAGACAGTTTCTGGTGCGCGAATGATGTGCAACTACATGCGCTTTGGTGGTGTCGCCTACGATCTGCCTGCGACAGTCAAGGGGCAAGACACTTATGACTACATACATCAGTTGATTTACGAAAACATTCCACGTGGATTGGAAGATTTTGAAGGTTTAATCACGGGCAATGAGGTCTTTTCTGTGCGCGCGCGTGGTGTCGGTTATTTATCGGCCGAAGACGCAATCTCCCACAGCATGGCCGGCCCGATGCTACGTGCCTCTGGCGTGCAGTATGATGTGCGTCGCGCTGAACCCTACTCCTTCTACGACCAGCTCGACTTTGATATTCCTGTCTATAATGAGGGAGACATCTGGGCGCGTTATCTTGTGCGCGTCGATGAGATCAAAGAGAGTCTGCGGATTTGTCGCCAAGTCTTAGGCTACTTGCGCGACACACATGGCTCTCCAATTTTGGAAGGCAAACCACAATACGCGATTCGCGCCCCACAAGCTGGCGATCATTACGGGCGTGCGGAAAATCCAAAAGGCGAGCTTGGTTTCTATGTCAAAGTTCGCCAGAAAGAGTCCAATCTCGACCGTTATCACATCCGTGCCCCCTCGTTCATCAACCTGACGACGCTCGAAAAGATGAGCATTGGGCAGAAACTCGCCGACCTCGTTGTGATTCTCGGCGGCATCGACATTGTTTTGGGAGAAGTAGACAGATAAACAGTGGGCAATATTCGGTATTCAGCAGACAGTGTACAAACTGTCTACGGAATACCGAATACTGAATACAAATTATGTATGGACTAGGCATTCTAAAAGGACTCGGCATTACGATGCGCCACTTTGTGGAAAGCTATGTGGATGATCTGCGCTGGTTGAGTAAAGGTGGTCGCTACTACAATGATGAGGCACTAGCGGAGCGACAAAGTTTGAAAGGGTCGGGCGTTATCACGGTGCAGTATCCTGAAGAAAAGCTGCCTGTGCCAGAGCAGTTTCGTTTTGTGCCATTTTTGGTGACAGACAATCCAGCACCGGGGCAACTATATGGCAAGGACTGGTGTACATCGTGTGGGATTTGCGCGAAGGTGTGTCCACCGCAATGTATTTGGATCAAGCGTGGGAAGCTACCAAACGGTCGGCCGAATCCCGAACCAGAAGAGTTCTACATCGACATCGACATCTGCATGAACTGCGGTCTGTGTGCCGAGTTCTGCCCGTTTGACGCGATCAAGATGGATCACGACTATGAACTCGCCAGCTATGATCGCACAACTGCACACATCCATGACAAGGCGCGTCTGAGCAAGCCGATCAGCTATTGGCGTTCCATTGCACCGACACGAGCAGCTGCGGAAGCGGCCGAGCGTGACGCAGCTGCGGCAAAGAAGAAGAAAAAGAGATAGGTCGAACTCTCACCCCAGCCCTCTCCTGTGGGAGAGGGGTCCAAAAGGTGAGGATTTTCCCACAAGCAATTTGAGAGAAACGCAATCGGCCGATTGCGTTTTTCTTTTTTGGAGCAACACGATGAAATTCTATGACCTGAACGTACCACTTGAAGATAGCCCTAGCGAACCGCTTCCCGTCGAAGTTGCACACCAGACACACCCAGAAAGCGCGGCATTTATGGCGAGCTTTTTTGAAGCGACGGTTGACGATCTGCCCGAAGGTAACGGCTGGGCAAATGATACGGTGACGAGCAGCGTACACAGCGGCACACACGTCGATGCGCCATGGCATTACTACCCCACATCTGGCGGAAGTCGCGCACGCACTATCGACGAGCTGCCACTCGATTGGTTTTACGGGGACGGTGTGGTGCTTGACTTTCGGCATAAACCACGTGGCGGATTGATCGCGGCCGAAGATGTCCAAAACGCCCTCGCCGCCATCAACTACACGCTCAAGGCTGGCGACATTGTTCTGATTCAAACGGGTGCAGATAAATTGTGGGGCAAAGCAGAGTACTTTGCGGCCGGTGCCGGCATGAGTGCGGATGCGACCCGCTGGCTCATCGCGCAGGGCATTCGCGTGATGGGCATCGACACGTGGGGCTGGGATCAGCCGTTCTGGGCGATGAAGGAACGCTTCAAAGAGACAAATGACCCATCCGTCATCTGGGAGGCGCATCGCGTCGGCCGAGACTTCGAATACTGCCAAATCGAAAAACTCGCTAATCTTGATAAGCTTCCGCACCCAACGGGGTTTAAGGTCTCATGTTTTCCTGTGAAAGTGTCGAACGCGAGTGCTGGCTGGACACGTGTGGTTGCGATGTTTGAATAGGAGCAGATTCTGCTATCTGTTCTATTAAAACTGCTGCCCGAAACCCAAAACGGTTTTTTTATCGGTCTTCTTCTACATAATCCCGACATCAGAAGACACCGAATACCGACCTACCGAACACCCCTACCCTCGCCATACGCTCCGCGCTTTCCCACCTTCAATCTCCGCTCGCCGCAATGCCACAAACGCATCTAGCTCCTCTCGCACAGCGCGATCAAGCTTTGGGGGTTTGTAATCTTTTAGCATTTGCTTCCAGATTCCATTTGCCTTTTTATAGCTGTCCTGACTGCCATTGATCTCCCACTGTTCGTAATTCTCCATGCCAAACACTTTGTGCTGGTGAAAGGCTGTTTTGTAGTGGCGCATCGTGTGAGCAGAGCCGAGAAAATGTTGACCGGTCGGCACTTCCTCATAGGCATCCCAAGCAAAATCATCGTCGGTTAGCCCGATTCCGCGTGCGTATCGCGCCATCATCGCGCAAATTTCGAGATCGAGGATGAATTTTTCATAGCCCGCAATGAGACCGCCTTCGAGCCAGCCGGCCGAGTGCAAGATAAAGTTTGCGCCCGACTGCACCGTTGCCTGCATGGTGCTAGCCGACTCATAGCCCGACTGTGCATCGGGGATGCGCGAGGCGGTGAAGTTGCCGCCAGAGCGATAGGGCAAGCTGTAGCGGCGTGCCATTTGACCACCAGCGTACATGGCTAGGTTGTTCTCGGCCGTCCCAAAACAAGGCGCACCACTTTTCATGTCGATATTTGCCAAAAACGAGCCATACAAACAGGGCGCACCCGCATTGACCATCTGTGCGTAACAAATCCCAAACAGCGTCTCGGCGTTCAACTGCGCGACCGTCGCCGCCATCGTGCTGGGCGACATCGCCCCCGCAATGATAAACGGCGTGTACATCACCGCCTGTTTTGCCTCCGCATAGACTGTGATCGCGCTCAACATGCGGTCGTCCCAGCGCATGGGACTCGACGCATTGACCGTTGAACTGAGCGCGGGATTGTCGCGCATTCGCTCCTTGCCCACGACGATCCGCGCAATGTCCACGCTGTCCCGCGCATTGTCAGGAAAGACGACGCTGCCCATAAACGACTTGTCGCTCAAGGTAGACAGCGCGTGCAGCATGTCGAGATGGCGTGTCGCCAGTGGCAAATCGTTTGGCTCACACAGCACGCCGCCTCCGATGTGCATTTCGGGAGCCATGTAGGCGAGTTTGGCGAAATTTTGGAAATCCTCGAATGTGCTTTGCCGTCGGCCGCGATCTAAATCGGCCGAAAATGGCGGCCCATACACCGGCGCAAAGACACAATGTTTGCCCCCAATCGGCACATCTCGCGCTGGATTACGCGCCAACTGCGTCCACTGTGCGGGAGCCTTCTTGACGAAGTGCATCAGCGTCTCTTCGTCAATTTTGACCTTGTTGCCATCTTCAATCGTCGCGCCATTTTTGCGAAAGACCTCAACGGCCGGCGGAAAATCGACGATCAGCACGCCAAAATCACGTAGCAAGCGCATTGAGGCATTGTGGATCATCTCCACCCCCTCTGCGCTGACGACCTCGACAAACGGCAGTTTGCTAAACAGTGGTTCCAGCATGGCGATGGGTTCGCTCTCGCTGACATGACGGGCATTTCTACGGGTGCGTTTTCTCTTCATGCGGGGATAGTAATCTAACTAGCTGGTGAAGGGAAGCAGAGGCCAAAAACGGTAATGTGTTCCAGTCAAATGGTAGAACGCCGTTTGCTTTCTAGGTTACAATCTAGCCGATGACAATCACAAAACCAGACAACAATCGTCAACTGATTACGCTCGGCCTTGCGGCTCGTATTGCAGTTGATACGACAAATCAGCTATTTTTTGCCTTTTTACCGATCATTGCAGCCGGTATTGGTGTCACACCTTTGGTGCTGGGTCGCTTGATTAGCATTCGCAGCTTCGCGGGACTGTGTGCGCCATTTTCAGGCGCGATGGCGGAGCGAATGGGCTATCGGCCGATCCTACGCGCCAGCCTCATCATTGCTGCCATCGGCCTCACCACAATTGCGTTTAGTAGCAACGTGAGGCTAGCTGCCGTCGGCATGTTTTTTGTCGGCGCGGGATTATTCTCGTTTATCCCGCTGTTGCAGGCATTTGCAAGCGAGCAGCTATCGGACGAAAACCGCGCACGCGGCATGGGCATCATCGAATATGGCTTTGCGATTTCGAGTTTGGTTGGCCTCTTTCTGGTCGGACAGATCATCGACGCATTTACGTGGCGCACGCCCCTGCTTGCGCTCGCAGTTATCTTAGTGTTGACGGGGCTTTCCTTTGGGCTACTTCCCACTGTGGTAAAAAAGCAGCTTCATCGTAAAACCCTCACCCTCCAGCCCCCGCTCCCCAAGGGAGAGAACTGGGATGAGGGTTTCACATTACGCTCTCTGTTTAACATCACCGAAAATCGAGAAGCGGTGTGGACACTTATCGCTATCACCTCACTCGTCATCTTCGGCGCAATCCACACCTTTTCGGCCTACAGCACGTGGCTGTTCACAGAGCATGGATTTCGGGCGCGTGAGTTGGGATTTGTCGCTTTGGCGTTTGGCGTAATTGATATTTCGGGCAGTGGCTTGGTAAGTTTGCGTTTGGATCAAATCGGCCGAAAACGCGCCCTCATCATCGGTGGCATCATTGGCACAGTCGCCTTCACGCTCCTGCCCATTTTCGCCGCCATCGCCCTCCCTATCGCCCTCATTGGCTTGCTGTGCTGTCGATTCGCCTTTGAATTTAGCATCGTCACCGCCATTATCACCACCAGCGAAGCGGCTCCTAATCAACGCGCCCGTGCCACGACGCTCTCGGCCGCTGTCGTCACCGTCGTTCTCGCCATTGCGGGTCTGAGCGGGACACAATCATACGCCTCGTTTGGCCTGATCGGTCTCAGCGTGCCGTCGGCCGTCGCCTTTGCGCTAGCGGCAATCGTCGCTTGGCAAAAGATAGACGCATAGCAAAATGCCGCCATTGACGATTGCCACACTGAACCTACACGGCAGCCGTGACCGCTGGCTACAGCGACGCGAACTGGTCGTGCATGAACTGCTTGATGTACAGGCTGACGTGATCGCCTTGCAGGAGATCGCGCTGCCGATTAAGCAAGCGACTTGGTTACGAAATCAGCTAAATGCGCGAATGAACGCTAGTGCGCCCTATCAGCTTGTACAGCGGCGGCGACGCTCACTGCTGCATGGCTTTGAAGGGGTTGGTTTGTTGTCACGTCGGCCGATTATTTCGGCCGATTTCCTCACGCTCACCTTCGGCCGCATCGCTGTTCGCATTGCCGTCGCTCTGCCCAATGGCGACACCGTCGATATTGTCAGCACCCATCTACACTCGCCGCCCCATGCCCACGAAACCCGCGAAAAACAACTGATGACGCTGATGGGCTGGCTCGATAGTCACGGTGCCGTGCAGCGGCGCGTTGTCGCAGGCTGCCTGCGTGCCGAGCCAAATTCGCTGACAATCGAGCGCATGAAAGTTTTCTTTGGCTATCAATCTGCCTATGCGACGGCAAATGGCTATGAGGCATTGGCGACATTTCCAACCGCGCTTAACTCACATGGCGCATTGGTCGGTCTCTGTCATGACTATATTTTTGCCTCTCCACATTTGAATGTTCTGAATGCGCGACTATTTGGGCTGAAATCGGCCGAGAACGACCCCACCCTCTACCTCTCTGACCACGTTGGCATCGTCGCAACGCTAACTTAAGCAAAACCGCTTCGTTTGTCACAAAACTTTTGCCTGACTACTTAGGGGGCTAGGCAAACGGCGTGCAGTCTATCATTATCATGCGCCGTTTACCTAGCTCCCTACATGTCATATCCCTTCATCTTTTACTCAAATGAAATACACTCATTTGAAATCTTGCTGAGTTCTAGAAAGAGAGAAGGGTTTTATAGATGGTTTTCGATCATGCGGCCGATGCCCGGCACAGCCTCTTTCACATTGCGTTTTGCCATCGGCCGCAGCTTATCATATGCGCCCGTCAACATTTTGTTGCTCTCCGCCTGTCGCCGCTGATCGGTTGCGCTCAACAGTGCCTCCGCGACTTCATCCTCCCGCGCTGACAAAAATGTGGCAAATGAGCCGTTGCCGGTTGCCTGATACTGTGCATAAAATGGGTCGAGCGAGCCGACGAACTGATCGAGCATCTTATCAACCATGATGTGCGTCATATAACCACCCTTCAGCTTGCTGACGATCTTGTAGCCATTCTTGATCGCAAATCCAGAAACCCCTTTCTTGCGTTTTACTTCTTCCTGTACCAATGTCACGCTGTCGTCGATGACCGCTTGACGTGTTCCGTTTTCATTCAAAATTGTCTGTAAACTTTGCATTGCACTTTCCTTACAATTTTTACGTTGGCTGAAACCTATCGCCAATCAACGCTATTTTCGCATATATCAAAACAGAGTGTGGTTACAAGACAACTTTCTCTAACAAATGTGTGTTCAGAATTTGTTATAGTTCTAATCTATGTTCGCTGAAATTGTCGTCAATATCGAAGTTCCGCTGGATGGGACATTTCACTACAACGTGCCGGCTGATCTGCGAGAAAAGCTACAGATTGGGCATTTGGTGGAGGTTGAATTCGGCCGAAGACTCGCACAAGGCATCATCCTCGCTTTCTCAAAAACAGCTCCCATTCCCGACACAAAGCCGATTATCGCGCTGATCGACCCACTGCCCGTCGTGCAAGTATGGCAGCTAGACCTCGCCAAATGGTTGAGCGAAGCCTATCAAACTGCGCTCAATCAGTGCGTGCGCCTGATGTTGCCGCCGGGCATCACCCGTTGGTCAGACGTGGTTGTGGACATCAACCCTTCTTGGGGCGGCGCAGGTCGCTTAACGGACGTGCAGGACGAGATCGTGCGGCTGCTGCGCGAAAATGGAGACATGCGGGGGCGGAAGCTGAATCGCATGTTGCCAAAAACGTGGCGTAGGCGTGGCAAGGCAGCGATTCAGCAACTGGTCAAACGAAAAGTTTTGCGACGTGGCACCGTTTTAGATCCGCCACGCATTCGGCCGAAAAAGATCAGCACGGCCGAACTCGTCACTGACCCCGAAAAGATTCGGGATGAGGTTGTGCAGTTGGGTCGGGCGAATCGTGCGGCCGATGTCCTCAACTTTCTCGCCACCTCAGATGATCCGCTGCCGGCCGAGACAACCGTCCTGAAAGCGACGGGGGCGACAAAAAAACATCTCGCAAAACTGGCGGATGAAAATTTAATCGAGCGCATTCCTAAAAAGGTGTTCGACGTTGAAAAGCCAGATGGTGAGACAGTTCAACTCGTTGAAGCGGCAACGGTCGGTCTCGCCATTCGTCCACGTCAGACGCTCGGTCACATTTTGCGCTTGCGAAAGGCGGAAAAGTATCATGCTATTTTGACCTTGCTAGCTGAGGCAGCCCAACCCATTGCGTTTAGCGAAATCTATGAAAAGACGGGCGCGACGCGCACTTATCTCAACAAGCTCGAAGCGTTGCAATTGATTCGCTTTCGCAGCGACCACGTTTGGCGCAATTCGCTGGCAGATCGGGATTTTGTGCCGTCTAGTGCGCCGCCGTTGACGGCCGATCAAGCGCGTGTGTGGGATGCGGTGCGGCAGTTGATGAATGGCGAGTACTTGTCGCCTATGCTTGACGAGGTGGATTTTTCGGCCGAAAATATAACAGGCAAACTGTTTAGCCAAAGTTTGTCCGCTTTTTTAGCGCAGTCGCCAACAACAATTCAAGAAAGCAGCACGCTCTACGATGCCGTCAATTCAGCACGGTCAGTGCAAGCGGCAAAAGGTGGTGCTGCCATTCTGCTCTACGGTGTGACGGGGAGCGGTAAGACCGAAATTTATATGCGTGCGATTGACCTCGCGCTAGAACGTGGTCAGCAGGCGATTGTGCTTGTTCCCGAAATTGCGCTTACGCCACAGACGACGCGCCGTTTTGCTGCGCGTTTTCCCGGCCGAGTTGCCGTTATGCACAGCGGGTTGAGCGAAGGCGAGCGTTACGACACGTGGCGACGGGCGCGATTGGGTCTGTTTGACATTGTGATTGGCGCACGGTCGGCGATGTTTACGCCGTTGAAAAATATCGGTGTCGTCGTCGTCGATGAGGAACATGACGCGAGCTACAAGCAAACGCCGCCTGTTCCACCTCCCTACTATCACGCACGTGAGGCGGCGATGGCATTGGGGCGCGTCGCAGGAGCTATCGTCATTCTAGGCAGCGCAACGCCAGATGTCGTCAGCTACTATCGGGCGCAGCAAGGGATTCTGCACCTGCTCGAATTGCCAAAGCGCGTGATGGGGCATCGCAAGCGCATCGAGGAGCAGATGGCACGTTTGGGGCGCACGGCAACATGGGAGACAGCGGGAGATGAAAGTTTGATGATTGGGATGCCGCCTGTCACCATCGTCGATTTGCGACAGGAACTGCGGGCTGGCAATCGCTCTATTTTCAGCCGCATGTTGCAAAAGGAGATGGATGCAGTCTTGGCACGAGAGGAACAGGCGATCTTGTTTCTCAATCGACGTGGGTCATCAACATACGTTTTTTGCCGCGACTGTGGACATGTACACATTTGCCCAAATTGCGACACGCCGCTCACCTATCATCAAAGCCGTTATCATCTGACCTGTCATCGCTGTGGTCATCATGTGCCACCCCCAGAGAGTTGCCCCGCCTGTCAGTCGAGGCGTATCAAGTACTTTGGGCTGGGGACAGAGCAGTTGGAACAGTTAGTGATGCAACGCTGGCCGACTGCGCGAGTGACGCGCTGGGATGGGGATACAACGGCCGAAAAAGACAGCCACGACGAACTGTTAGCGCAGTTTGTCAACCATGAGGCAGATATTCTGATTGGGACACAGATGATTGCGAAAGGGCTAGATTTGCCGCTTGTGACGCTAGTTGGGGTGATCTCGGCCGATACCGCCCTCAACCTGCCCGACTTCCGCACAGGGGAACGCGCCTTCCAACTTTTGACGCAGGTGGCCGGCCGAGCGGGGCGCAGTCTGCTCGGTGGGCGCGTTATTTTGCAAACCTATCATCCCGAACATTACGCGATTCAAGCCGCACAAAAGCATGATTATGGTCAGTTTTTTCTCGATGAAATCAATGCACGCACAAAGTTACGTTATCCGCCGTTCCGCCGTCTTGTCAAGCTGACGATTGCCGACCCAATTGCGGAGCGGGCAGCAAAGCAAGCGAAGGCGTTG
Organism: uncultured Ardenticatenaceae bacterium; assembly: GCA_964389925.1. Taxonomy (GTDB): domain Bacteria; phylum Chloroflexota; class Anaerolineae; order Promineifilales; family Promineifilaceae; genus CALECP01. The sequence continues at coordinate 35,836 of CAYMGE010000045.1, read as the reverse complement.
GGTACGAAGTTGCGCCAGCATATCCGAGACGAGAAGATGGGCGGGACAGAGATCATCGGCCCCGTTCCGCCATTCTTTAGCCGTATTGACCGTCGCTATCGCTGGCAAATCATCATTCGCACGACTGATCCCACATTGTTACTTGAAGATTTTCACGTTCCACCACCGTGGGTTATTGACATCGATCCCGTCTCGACGTTATAAACGTCGCTCAACTATTACACGCCGTTGCCCATTTGATGCCCGTGTTTTGGGGTTTGATTGGTGTCATGAAATGCTGGTTAATTTTGTTTGTTGTGGTGGGAATGGTCTCGGCCGAGAACGCCGTCATCGACGTGTAATGGTAACCCTTGTGACTCTTTAAGCACACAGTTAAAAACGTAGCGACGACTACACCAATCAAATAAGAAAAGGTTTTAATTCGATTGTAGAAACCCTTGTTGTAATGCTGTGTAATTATTTTAGTTACCAATTTATCTATTACGACTCAGGCCTACATGAGTCTGAGTTGTTACTTTAGGAATTTCAATGCGCCGAAACCTATCCCTTCTTATCTTATTTACCATCGCCGCTCTGACCGCCTGTCGTAATCCTCCCCCCGCGCAGCCAACCCCGCCGCCTGATGTCGTCTCTGATAGTGCTGTCAAAATTTTGGTGAATGAAGACGGTCTTTATCGGGTCACGTTGCGCGAGATGCAGCAGGCGGGGTTTGCGCTTGATTCACTGAGCGAAGCACCGCTAACGCTGCTCGATGGCAAAAAAGAAATCCCGTTTGTCATTGATGACGAAAGCATTGCATTTTATGGGCAAGCCATCAACAGTCGCTACACGCGCACGCGCCCCTACATTTTGCAGACTGGTGGCGAACAAGCGGCAATCGGCATAGTTGATGCGGGGAATGTCACTGGCGAGCCGATTACGAGCGTTTTGCAGACGATGCGTGTTGAGTCGAACTGGGAATATGACCAACGCGCGGCCGAAGCCGGCGCAGAAGACGTTTGGTTTTGGCACAGACTCGTCTCCAATGGCGATGGGGCAACCTTTGACATTGAGTTGGATTTGCCGTCCGTTGGGGAAGGTGAGGCACAGCTTGATGTCAGCTTCTGGGGCTTGACTTACAACATGGAGATTACACCCGACCACGATGTGGATGTCAGCATCAACGACACACCACTTGGCACGATCACGTTTGATGGACAAGCATTCTACACCGGAACATTGACACTCGATGCGACTATATTACAGGCAGGCAAAAACACGATTACGCTCGACAACAGTATCGCCGGCGCGGCTCCCATCGATCAAATGTGGGTCAACTGGGCAGCCCTACACTATCCCATTGAGACAACGCCCAATGCGGGTCTGCTTGAAATTCGTGATGTCGCCGGAACGGTGAGCGCATCTGGCTTTGATGGCGAGCCAAGAGTCTGGGATGTCACGGACCCAACAAATGCCCAGCTAGTCGAAGGCGCGTTTGCAGATGGCAAGGTGATGGTAGCAGTTGATGCTAATACGCGTCTTTTGATGGCGACGGAAGAGGGCTATCGGCCGGCAATCGTCACCTCACTGGTCAACACAGAGCTGACAGATAGAGAAAATCAGGCGGATTTGCTAATCGTGACGACGAGGGCATTGGCCCCCGCACTCGATGCACTGGTCGAGGCACGCGAGGCGCAAGGGTTGAGTGTGCGTGTGGCAATGATGGATGAACTGTATGACAATTTCGCGGGTGGGCTAGAGTCGCCCGATGCGATTGTCAACTTTGTGCGCTTCGCCGTAGAAGGATGGCAGGACCCCGATCCACGCTATCTTTTCCTCGTTGGCGATGCGACAACTGACACGTTGGGGAATTTCGCCAGTCGGCCGAAAGACCCCATCGCCTATCCGCCAAATTATGTTCCCTCTATGCTAGTGGATGTGCCTGCCGCCGGCGAAACGGTCAGCGATGCACGCCTGACCGATATTGACGGCGACCGCAAGCCCGATCTCGCCGTCGGCCGCTGGCCGGTCGATACGGTGCGTGAAGTCGAAAATCTCGTCGAACGCACCATCGCCTATGAGCAGGCGACCCCCGCGACAAATTCGCTCTTTAGTTGGGATGAAAGCGATCAAGGCGGAGCGGAGTTTTCTTCGTTCACAGACCGTCTTTTGCTCAATAGCGATTTTCCCGATGAAGCGGTGGAGCGTTTGCCGGGCGCGACGGCCGATGAATTGACCAGTCGTTGGCAAGAAGGCGCGTGGGTAGTCAGCTATGTCGGACATGGCAGCCTCGACCTGTGGGGCAAAGACGAGGTGTTGTCTAGTTCTCAGGTCAAAAACTTAGGCGGTGATTTTGCCCCGCCTGTCGTATTGCAGTTCAGCTGCTTGACGGCTCAATTTGCTTATCCGGCCGATGATTCTATCTCCGAAGTGATGCTCAAGGACGATGGAGGTCCCGTTTTGCTGATTGGGTCAACGAGCTTGACGCTTTCGACGCATCAATCACCTTTTGCAGAAGCGTTCTTAACCGAACTGTTAAACCCGGAAATGGCGCGAATTGGCGATGTTCTGCAAATTGCCAAAGAGTCTCTGCTGACTGAAAACAACTCTGGGCTTCAAGAGATCAGTGATACATTTGGCCTGATTGGCGACCCATCAGCATTGGTTGTGCGACCGTAAGAATAGTAAATGACAGGAGACTAAAGTTACCAATTTTCAAGATTTGGCAACTTGCATATTGGCATGAACTCAGACGCTATCATCCCAAATCCTGAGCCAAAACCGTTGATGACGGCATGGTGGCGTTTGCTGCTAGGGTTGCTGATTGCGGCCGCCGCCATCTGGTATTTTGGGCAAACTGTCAGTGCGCGGGAGGTGTGGGCAGCGGCAAAATCGGCCGATCCCCTCCCCATTCTCCTCACCTTTCTCGTCATCATCACGACGGGTCTAACCAAATCAGTGCGCTGGAAGCTCCTTTTTACGCCCATCGAAACACGACCGCCGCTGCCCGTCAGCTATGCGGCCGTCATGCTTGGACAGATGGTCAACCTGATTTCGCCCGTGCCACGTTTGGGCGACGTGATGCGGTTGTATCATGTGCATGACTCGGCCGAGACAAACGTCGGTCAGGCATTTGGCACACTTGTCACGGAAAAATCGCTCGATCTGCTCGTCATGCTGATCACGATTGCGCTCGTGCTGCCCTTCCTTGCGCTCGAAGTGGTCAATCCGCTACCCACATTGACGATTACGGTGGGGACGGTGGTGTTTGTCCTCTATCTCTTGGCATATCAAACGAAATGGGTGCTGTACGTAGCGGAGCAGATCATCAGTTGGTTCCCAAAAGTTATCGCCACACGATTGCTAAAGTTGGTCAACGCGACTTTGCGCGGCGTTTCTGCTCTGCGTGATCCACGCCTCATCATTCGACTGTTGCTCATATCAGGATTTGTCTCGATTCTACATATTCTTCCCGCCTATCTACTGTCGCAGGCATTTGGTTTTAATCTGACGTTTGCCAATGCTGCACTGATTAATTTTGCCGCTTTCTTTGGCATTTTGATCCCTGCGGGAGCTATCAACATTGGTGTGCAGGAGCTTTTAATCAGCGTTGTTCTCGCACAGTTGGGGATAGCGGATGAAGCGGCCGCTCTCGGCTATGCGCTTGTCTATCGCGCCGTTGTCATCATCCCACCGCTGTTAATTGGTGGAATTGTGGCGATGACATTGCGCTGGAATTGGCGGGAGGCATGGGGCAAGGTAGTGACGCGAACATGACGACCGTTTCGCTGATTGTGAGCGCGGTTCGGCCGACTCCCCCATCTCCCGACCTCCTCGCACAACTTCAAACGCTGCCGTTCCAAGAATGTTTTCTCGTCGGCAACAGCCTGCCCATCCCGCACTTTCGGCATATCTCTGACCATAATCTCGCCCGCGCACGCAATCGTGCCGTCCAGCAGGCAACTGGTGACATCGTTTGCTTTATCGAAACTGACTATCTGTTGACCGACGGTTGGTTGACGGCGTTATTAGCATCATTTGGCGATCCGTCTGTCATCGGTGTCAAGGGCGCATTTCGCACGCGCCGACAGGGGCTACCCGACCGCTTTCTGCAAGCTGAGTATATCGACCGCGACCGCCGCCTGATTGACCAACAGCGCATTGACTTTATCGATCTTTATTCGGCCGCCATCCGCCGTGACATCTTTCTCGCCAACGGTGGCTTTGACGAAAATATCCCCTATCTGCACGATCGTGAGTTTGCCTATCGGCTCTCTGCACGCGGCTATCGCATCGTCTTTGCACCCAACGCCACCGTCGAGCGAGCAGGCAAATTTGGCTGGCGCGACTACTTTGGCAGCAAAGTAGCAGCAGGCTTTTGGAATGCCCAAGTCGTGCGTCGCTTTCCAACACGCGGCGTTTCCGACTCGCACACACCGCCTGCGCTGAAAATGCAAATCGCACTTGTAGCAGCCTTACTACCTTTGTTACTGCTGGCTCCATTGGCAAAATGGGCGCGGCAGGGCATCCTTGTCATTTTGGCATCACTGTTTGGCACGATGTTGCCATTTGCGACACGAACGGTGCAGCATGATAGGCGTGTGGCCTATGTCGCGCCGTTTGCGCTGACGGGGCGGGCGATTGCGCTGGGGTTGGGGTTTGGCTGGGGGTTGATTCGGCCGAGACCCCACATCACAAATCAGCAGACAACCATCGGCGGCTTCAACTACATCGCCAAGCGCACGCTCGACATTATCGGCGGTTTGATTGGCTGCTTCATTTTGCTGTCGGTTTTGCCCATCATCGCTGTCGCAATCAAGCTCGAAAGTCGTGGGCGCGTCTTCTTTGTTCAAGAGCGAATTGGGCAAGATGGCAAACCATTTCGCTGCGTCAAATTTCGCACAATGGTCGCGGATGCAGAGAAAAAATTAACTGAGCTAATTGATCTTGAGGCGTTGGAAGAGCCTGTCTTTAAGCTGGAAGATGATCCACGAGTGACGCGGATCGGCCGATTGCTACGCCGCTGGAGCCTCGATGAGCTACCGCAATTTTGGAATGTCTTACGCGGAGAAATGAGCCTCATCGGGCCTCGTCCAGAAGAAACCCGCATCGTCAATCGCTACAACGCCTACCATCGCCGCCGCCTCGCCGTCAAGCCCGGTCTCAGCGGCCCCATGCAGGTCAACGGGCGCGGTGACTTGACACTTACAGAGCGTGTCCGTCTCGAAATTGAATACATCGAGAACTACTCGTTGCGCCGCGATTTGGAAATTTTATTCCGAACATTCCCTGCGGTCTTGCATGGCGACGGTGCGAGATAGTTAGTGTTGTTGACCAAGACACCTGCTCCACTCACCTTTGTTATCGCGCTCACCGTTTATCTTCTCACGCTTGCCCCCGATCTGACATGGGCGCACTTTGGCGGTGATGGCGGCGATCTCATCACATCGGCCGTCACGCTCGGCACGCCCCATCCAATGGGCTATCCGACCTACACATTGTTAGGCTGGCTCTGGCACTGGCTGCCGCTGGGAACAGTAGCATGGCGATTTAATCTGTTTTCGGCCGTTTGTATGGCTGGCGCGGCCGCCATCCTCGCCCAAAGCTGTCAGTTCTTGAAAAACGGGTGGGTTTCAATCAGTGCAGCACTGCTGTTTGCCTTCTCGCCCCTGATTTGGCAACAGGCAATTATCACCGAAGTCTATGCGCTTAATTTGCTTGTTTTGTCGCTGCTGATGTGGGCAATTCTGTCGCACAAATCGCCATTCCTGATCGGCCTGCTGTGGGGGATAAGTCTAACGACTCATTTAACCTCTCTCCTATTTGCCCCACTCATTTTTTTGCAGGCAAGCATACCACACGCATCCTTGCCTGTGAGTCACACACAGAAAAAACATCTTAGCCATTTACTGCACAAATCCATCATCACTTTGACCGGTGTAACAGTTGGGCTTTTGCCCTTCCTCACCCTGCCGTTGCTGGCACGTGGAAACAGTCCCGTTGTCTGGGGAGATGCGACGACGTGGGAAGGGTGGTGGTGGCTGATGAGTGGGCGAATTTATCGGCCGAATCTCCTCAACCACAACCCCATCACGCGCATTCTCTCCGACCCCGCCCTGCTCTTGAGCCAATTCGCCTACATTGGCTGGCCGCCCATCCTTTACGCTATTTGGCAAATACGTCGTCAAACGTGGCTCTTGACCATTACCGCCCTGCTCTATTTCATCTACGCCTACACTTATGACACCAACGACTATTACGTTTTTATGCTTCCCGCCTTGCTGCTGTTGAGCATCCCGCTGTCAGCCGGGCTAGCACAGGTTGGGAAATTCAGCATTATGCTGCCAATCCTCGCGTTGGCACTCAACTTCTCTACTCTCTCTCTGCACCACGACAACGCTGTTCGCGCTCGTGCCGAGCAGGTTTGGAGCCAACTTCCGACCGATAGCGTCGCGCTGACACAAGGCGATCAGACGATTTTTGCGCTGTGGTACTTTCAAGAGGTCGAGGGAATCCGACCTGATGTCATCGCAGTTGACGCAAACTTATTGGCATTTGAATGGTATCGGGCGCGATTGACGAGATTGCGACCAACTTTGCTAGGGCTGGATGTCGATGATGTCGGCCGATTTGTTCGACTAAATCAGCCTCTCTGCTTCGTCACAATTGACCCGAACACAGACGTGCAATGCCCGTAGCTTGTGTTAAGAATGTAGAGGAATATCGGCCGAAATCGCGCCTTTGCATAGCAATCTGCTATCATCATCTGGCTCTCACGTTCTCAGACCAAATCACCGTCTGTAAGTAAACGTTAACTTAGACGGAGGTTTATTAAAATGGCAAATATCAAATCTGCAAAAAAGCGTATTCGGCAAAATGAAAAGCGACGCTTGCACAATCGTCGTTACACGTCAGCAGCACGTACCTATGTGAACAATTCACGTGAGTTGATCGATGCTGGGGATTTGGAAGCGGCGGCCGAACAAGTGCGTCTCGCTTGCAAAACGCTGGATAAGGCAGCACGCAAAGGCGTGATCCATCCCAACAACGCTTCACGGCGCAAGGGGCGGCTCATGGCAAGACTGGCGGCCGCGCAAAAAGCAGCATAAACCATTTGAGATAACAAACGAACGCGCCACCGTAAAGGTGGCGTTTTTGTTTATATGCCTATCCTGCAATCCGTTTGCTTTCCTGCCATAGTTCTTCCATCGCCTCAATATCTCCAACTGTTTCCCACATCAGGTCGCGCTCGTCCATCAGCATTTCCATGCCTTGAAAGCGACGAATAAATTTGAGATTGGCCTCGCGCATCGCCGTTTCAGCATCGACTTCCAGCCATGAGGCTAAGTTGACGATCACGAAGAGGAGATCGCCGATCTCGGCCGAAAGCTCCTGCCGCCCTTCAGCCTCCCTCACTTCCTGTAACTCCTCCGCAATTTTGTCATAAACACCCTGTATCTCAGGCCAATCAAAGCCGACCTTACGCGCTTTTTTCTGGATTTTCTGTGAGCGAGCCAGTGCAGGCAGGGCAATTGGCACATTAGCGATTGCCGATTGTTGGGTGTCGTCTCCCTTTTCCGTGCGTTTAATCGCGTCCCACGTTTTGTTCAAATCAGCGACCGTCTCGATTTGCGAGTCGCCCCACACGTGTGGATGTCGTCGCTTGATTTTTGCGTTGATCTCTGCGATCACGTCTGCTAACGTAAAGTCGCCGGCCTCTGTTGCCATTTGCGTTTGCATCACGATATGAAGCAGTAAGTCGCCTAGCTCTTCGCGCAAGTTCGCCATGTCGTCTCGGTCTAGCGCATCGACAACTTCGGCCGCCTCCTCCAACAGCCCGCTCCGCAACGACTGGGGCGTTTGCTCTCGATCCCACGGGCAGCCATCGGGCGAACGCAAGATGGCTATCGTGTCTGCAAAATTGCCAAGCGAGCTAATTTGTGAACGGGCTGGCACGTAGAGGCTGGTCAAGTTGCCAAGCTGCTCGCTCTGGTCGATTAGATGCAGCGGCAACCATTCAACCGTTGCAGCCTGTGTTCCCGCGCCATGCACGAGTGCCACCTGATACTCGGCCGCATAAACCGCCATCAGTGACAGTTTGACCTCGTTTGCAATCATGCCCGCGTAGACCTGACCCAACAGGAGTGGCGCGTCGGGATTGATCGGCGCGTGTAAGTGGCTGGCAATCTGCATCGCGTCATAGATTTGCAGCCCGTCCATCCCGTCCAAGCCAATCGCGCCCAGCGTCGGCTCGATAAAGCTCAAACCACGCACGATGCGAACGGGAAGATTGACCTGCTCGGCCGCCGCTTGAATCAAAAATGTCGTTGCCTCCCCGACATGCGGATCGCCCGGAACGGCGTACACGCAGGGCGCGTTGGCAATGATCGTCTCAGTGATGTGGCTGTAGACTGTTGGGAAGTCATCGGCCGATTGATATATCTCATCAAAGCTTTGCCATTGACATGGCAACTCTGCCACAACCGGATGATCGGCGGTTCGCACAAAAATTGTTTCGGCGGCCGACAAAATCGCCCACGCCTCACGTGTCAAATAGCGGCTATCGCCCGCTCCCAAGCCGACAATGATAATTTCACGCATAAAAATTTCCTCGACGTTTCCATTATTTTAGAGATGTGGCGGATTGTAGCCACTGTCATATATTCCGCACGCCATACTCTGACAAAGGTAACCATCATTGTATCTGCCCCATTCGGCAAGCTCTGCTATAGTTGGAGAGAAATATCTAGTATTATCGTGAACCGTCAGCGGGCGACTGCTCACCGTTCGCATCCACAACTATGAGCCGTTTTCTTGATAATGTATTGTTCTTTGGCGGATTCGCTGCGGGGGGATATTTAGGCTACACACAACTCAATCCTGTCTTGCAGAAGATACTGTTGGAATTGAGTTCGGCCGATTTTGCCCGCAATTTTGTCCAGCACAGCAAGCTTGTCCAGCCCATCGTCAGCCGCTTTGTGGCAGGACAGGAGATGGAAGATGCGTTGGCCGTGGCAAAAACCCTCAACGAGACCGGCATGATGGTGTCCATGGACTATCTCGGCGAGAACGTCAAATACCCCCATGAGACAATTGCGTCACGTGAGCATATCTGCCAAATGTTGGGGAAAATCGCCAACGAAAATATCGATGCAAATGTCAGTGTTAAGCTAACTCAGCTTGGTCTCAAGCTCAGGGATGATCTCGCCTTTGAGAACATGCGTGAAATTTTGACGCAAGCAAAAACAAGCGACAACTGGGTACGCATCGACATGGAGGAGAGCGCGGTCACAGCACAGACGCTCGCCGTTTATGAACGTCTACGCGATGCGGGGTTTGACAATGTGGGAATTGTGGTGCAGTCGTATTTGTATCGGACGGCCGATGATGTTGCCAAACTGATCGAGCGTGGCGCAAAAATCCGGCTGTGCAAAGGCGCGTATGACGAGCCTATCGAAGTCGCATTTGGCAAAAAGGCTCAAACTGATGCAAACTACGTGCGCCTCATTCACGATCTGCTCGACGAAAAGGCTCGCGCTAACAGTGTCTATCCCGCTTTTGCCACCCACGATGATAAGATGGTGCAAGCCGTCATCAACTACGCCAAAGAACACGCGATTGACAAAGATAGATTTGAGTTCCAAATGCTCTACGGTGTGCGGGTCGAGTTGCAGAATCATCTACGCGATTTGGGGTATCGTGTTCGTATCTACGTGCCATACGGAGAAGCATGGTATCCCTATTTGATGCGACGGATGGCGGAGAAGCCGGCAAACTTGCAACTTGTTTTGGCAAATCTATAACCGATTTACCGCTCGAATGCGCCAATGGGTAGCGTGCCAAGACGATCTAGGGTTTGAGCGTTGTACATGCCGGCCGAAATGTCATATCGGCCGCTAGGCAGCCCCGTCAGATCGAGTTGATAAAAGTCAACAACCCTGTCTCCATTCCGCCAACAAGTGGGCGGCCACTGCCCATTGACAGGCCAATTATCTTGCTGAGTGATCAGAGAGCCGCTTGCATCGCTGACGTGGACAAACGCGGTGTAGGGATAATCGGCCGATCCCGCTGCCTCCCACAATAGCGACACCTCCAGCACCTCATCATTCACCACAACTTGCTCTGCAACAAGTGAAACCGTATCAGACAGCGAAATTAGTTCATCCTCTCCATCTGTCCAAGTTGCCATCACAGGCGGTTTTGTCACCACGAGGACAGGCTGCATCATGCGCCATGCAAGGCCAACGGATAGCGTGATAAGCAGCATCCCAATGGGAGCCAGTGCGCCCCACTTAGCTAGTTTTGGTGCGGCCGCGACAGCAAGGATAGCAAATAGGAAAAGCCAAATTCGGCCGATTTCCCCCCGCGCCGACCCCGACAAATTAAGCACAATGAGTAAGCCCACAATTGCGAGCGCAAGAACGATTCTCTTGTGATTCTCACCACTCTTTCGGAGAGCGAAGAAAGCCCCTACGATCAGCAACGGCGACGCAAATATCAGCAAATCAATGACATTCCAAATCAGCCAAATCCCATAATTTCGCTTGGTCGTCACCAATTCATAGTGTTGTCCCAGCCCTGTCTGCACAATTTCCCACGGCGGCACGCCATAGCCAGCCCAGAAAATCAGCCATGGGGCAAGTGATCCCAAAGCGATTAACACGCCGTAGACCCACATTTTGCGCTGAAATCCCAACTGCAAGAGCAGCATTCCGACAACAACCGCTGTGACCGCATTGCCTATGCTCAAAAACGAGAGCAAGCCCATCAACGAGCCAACCCCCAACGCATTGAGCCACTTTCGCTGTTCAAATCGCAGCGCACCACCGATCACGAATAGGGTAAGTGGGACGTAGACCTGATCGCTGGCAGAGGTGAATAATGTCAGACTGGGCAACGTCGCTAATAGTGCAGCAGTCATACGAGCAGAGGCAGAGCCTCCTGCCCAATAGCCAATTGGGATGGCAACGCCGGCCGCCAAAATTGGTAGAATCGCCCATACGACCAGTGCGGCCGCGACGTTGGGCGGTTGCCCAATCAGCCATAAATCGGCACAGCGTAAACGATAGGCGAGTTGCGCGAACGGCTCGGCAAGGGTGCGCTCTTTGAAGAGGTGGATGAGTTGATAATTAAAGATGAGAAAGCCGGGCGGGTGGGTGCGTGTATGTTCAGAGGTGAATTGGGGCATCTGCGTGGGATAGTCGTGTAGGATCGGGGTGAGTTTGGTGAGTTGTGCTGCATCCCAGAAGTAGCCGTTTGAGGTTGGGGAGAGGGCGCGGTCGATGAGTTCGGCCGAAATTACATCCCTCACCCCCCAAAAATCCCGACTCGCATCCACATATACCAAGCTCAACTGCATCCCAATCTGGCAACTGACCAATAGTGATAGCCCCAACCAAGTCGGCAACTTTTGTGCTAGCCACGCCCACAACACACCGCTGAACAGCACGGCCGTCCCTATCGGCAACCACCAGCGATTGATCGGCCGCAACTGATAAGGCCAATGCCATACCTCACTGTCAGGCACAGGGCCGCGCAACAACGGCAGCCCATCTGTCAGGATCAATCCACACAAAATTAGAATCATCAGAAGCAAAATTGTTCGCCGCATCCTATGAGCGTATCACAAGCGTCTCAACAAGAAAAACAGCTATACTTGGGCGAGCTATACAAATCATGACACGCTGGTTACAACCTTTACTGCTTCTTTTAGCATTGACCGTCATTGGGTCATTTGTCACAACCCAACTACAGGGAACAAATGGCGTTCTCGGCGCACCGCTTGACGATGCGTGGATTCATTTTCAATATGCACGCAATCTCAGTCAGGGCAACGGCTTTAGCTACAATCCCGGTCAGCCAACGCCCGGTTCAACCGCCCCACTCTGGACACTGCTGCTGGCGATTCCCGCGCTGTTCACCGATAACTTGATGCCAGTGGCATTGGGATTAAGCACGTTGTTCTTTCTCCTCTCCATAAAAGTGACGTTTGATTTTGCTCTATTGCTCACAGACAACCGATTGATTGCGACGGTCTCGGCCGCGATGGTGATATTAACAGGGCGTATGGCTTGGGCGAGTTGGTCAGGCATGGAGGCAACCGCATTCACCGCGCTCTGCACATACGCCATTCATCGCTATACAAGAACAGGCCTCACACCGTTCGTCGCCATTCTCATGGGCGTTGCTAGCCAACTACGCCCCGAAGCACACGCCTTGTTTGCGTTAGCTGGGCTACTCTGGCTAAGAGAATCTCTGTGGTCGCAATTGGCTTTGGGAGTTAGACAGGTTGAAATATCGCTTATTCGAGAGACCGTGCAGCGAGGCGTTTTGCTGGTTGCGCTGTATGCGTTGATGGCTGCGCCTTATTCATTGTTTAGCTTGATAACAACAGGGAAGCCATTGCCCAACACATTTTATGCAAAAAGTAGCAGCGGTGAGGCGTGGCTGCATCTCAACGTGCTGTGGGGGACGCTAAAGCTACACTTTTGGGACAATCCGCTCCTATTTCTGTTTCTTCCATTTGGGATCATTGCACTGTGGCGGCGCAGTCAGTTGACCGCTTTGTGGCTCATTGGGCTGCCTGTTTTTACCGCCCTGATTGTCGATATTGTTTGGCATCACGGCCGTTATACGTTGCCGCTCGTTCCCATTCAAGCCATTGCGGGAACGCTCGGACTGTGGGCGAGCATCAACTTTCTGTTATTCTCACGTAAGCGGGAAACTATCCTTGTACACAGACTTTTCGGGCTTGCCACATTTTGTCTCCTCACGTCTGGGTTTCTGAATATGCGCCGTTGGGCGACAAAATTGGCGACAAATACACAAGAGATTTTGGCGGTTGACGTGGCGATTGGAGAATGGCTGACCGCAAATACATCGGCCGATGCGCGAATCGCCGTCGATGACATTGGCGCGATTGCCTATTTGTCAGAACGCGAGATTTTTGACCTGAACGGATTGGTCTCACCAGAGATGTGGCCTATCTTGCGCGAAGAGGCGTATGGATTGCCGCGCAATCAGGCAACCCTACGGCTGCTTTCGCAGGTCAAGCCCGACTATTTGGCAATCTTTCCACCGTGGCATTTTGAGTTGGCAATGAATGAGGAAATTATGGAAGAGGTGGCGCGATTCTCGGCCGAGACCCACACCATTCTAGGCAACCAAGAAGCGATCATCTATCGCGCCGACTGGCCTTACTTTGTGCTGCCACCCTCAGATAATCTCGCGGTTGTGTTTGAGGAAAAGATTGGAGTACGGGATGTGGTGATTGAACAAACAGATAATCTAGTAGAAATCATATTTGTTTGGCAAAGCATCGGGGCGATGTCGGCCGATTACGATTTATTCATCCATCTGCTCGACCCAACGGGCAATATCGTCGCCCAGACGGACGGTCAGCCCCTCAACTTCCTCGCGCCAACCTCGCGCTGGCAAATTGATGACACGTTGCGCGACCGTCGCACGCTTCCGCTCACAGATGTTGCTGCTGGCGATTATACGCTCTCAATTGGTTGGTATGAGCGTGGCAGCGGGGTGCGGCTGTGGACGGCCGATGGCGCAGATAGCTGGCAGATTGGCGAGGTAACTATCAGGTGAAACAATCACAGTCGGCAGTCCGCTTTCTACTGCTTCCCCTTCTTTGGCTGGCTTTTAGTCTAATGATCGGCAGTGCGTTACAAAAAAGTGCAACAGTCGATGAGCAAAGCCATCTCTTTCGTGGGGCGGCTTATCTCAAAGCCAATGCAACCCATTTTTTGCTAGGCCACCCAATCGGCAACAGCGCACTGGCTGCTCTGCCTGTGTTAACCGAGCCAGAATTACGGCTACCAACAGAAATTCCCGCGTGGGAGGCCGGCAACTGGTCGGTTGCGGGGGATTATTTTCTCTGGCGTATTGGCAACAACGCACAGCGCGTTCTCTTTCTCGGCCGCTTGCCAATGATCTTCTGCACGCTGATTTTGGGTTGCTTGGTTTTTCGTTGGGGCAAGCAGCTTAATAACCCCATGACAGGGCTATTTGCAGCGACGCTGATTTTATTTGATCCAAATATCCTCGCACATGGTCGATTAGTTTCATCGGATGTGACGCTGACGCTGTTCTGGGCAATGACGATCTATGGATTCTGGCTTTGGGCGCAACATGGGAAACGAACTTCTATTTTATTAGCTGGTTTTGGCTTGGGCATGGCGAGTTTGATGAAATACAACGCGGCATTTTTGCTACCGACTTTGGCGATCTTGGCGGGATGGGAATGGTGGAAACGGCGTAATCGTGAGCCACTTGTAGCACTAATTGGTACGATTTTTATCGGTGGCGTGGTGATTTGGGGGGTCAATCGCTTTGCGTTCACGCCGTTGCCGGGGGGGGCATTCTGGGAGGATTTGTTTTGGCAGATGGGGTATTTCGGCCGAAATACCGGCGGATATCTGCTAGGAACCTACGATCCCGATGGCTCTCTCTTTTACTTCCCCATCGCCTTTCTCATCAAAACGCCAATCCCAACACTTTTACTGCTCCTCTTGGCAATTTTCACCCTCAGCATCCAAGCTCCTTTGAGAAACTTCATCGCTGAAAATCGCTATCTTTTCGTACCCGCTTTTATCTTCTGTGTAACTGCATTTATGGCAGGATTTAACATTGGCATCCGCCATTTGCTGCCTCTTTATCCCTATCTGTATCTGTTTACAGCTTATAGTCTCTTTCATCGCCGCGATTTGCCGTCACGGTGGCTTATGCGATTGCAGCGCGTGGCGATGATGCTCCTTGCCACATCTATCTTCATTTCGGCCCGGGCATTTCCAAACTATTTGTCTTATTTTAATCAGTTTGTCGGCGGCTCAGAAAATGGTTGGCTCTATCTAGCAGATAGCAATGTCGATTGGGGGCAGGAGCTGCCTGCATTGGCGCAATGGCAGCGCGACCATCGTGATAAACCGCTCTATCTCAGTTACTTTGGCACCGCACATGCAAATGCTTATGGGATCGAGTTTGAGCCGATTCCTGCGCCAATCATCACGCCTGACCAGCCGCCGGCCGAACGTCAGGCATACGATCCACGCTACCCACGCCCCGGCTACTACGCCATCAGCATCAACAATTTAATTGGGTTTCCCATGCCAACAGGACAGCGCGATTTCTATGCCAGCTTCCGCGATTTGGAGCCAATTGCAAAGGTCGGCAACGCGATTTTTATCTATGAAGTTACCGCGATGGGCAAAACAGTTGATGTCGCATTTGCGGGGACACGACCTGAGTTGCTGCCCGAATCTGTTTATGAATTATGGGAAACAAATGATGTGCGCGTGCGCTGGTTCGATTTTCCTAATACGCGCCTTGTTGTGCCATCTGGCAAGCGAGTCTACATTGTCACAAATGAGTTGCCAGCTAGTCATCTGTTGAATCGTATTCCGCGACATGAGGTATTTGTGAATGATGGCATTTACGTCTATGAGGTCGAAAATGCTGTAGAGGCGGCGCAACGAGTGACGTATAGCGATGAGCTAGCATTTCTGGGTTTCTGGCCTCAGTTTGAGGCTAATTTCGTGACAGCTTGGGAAGTCAATCGGCCGATAAACACCCCCCTCCAAATTTTCGCCCACGCGACAGACACATCGGGTGAAATTTTGTCTCAATCAGATACGGTCGCGCTCGATCCGTTCTCAAAATGGCAAGCAGGAGACGTTTATCTTCACAAACATCAGCTAGATGATTTGACCTTGCGCTCCTATACAGTAACGGTGGGGCTATATTCGGCCGAAACAAAACAACGCCTCGCGGAACCAATTCCCCTCTTCAATGTCGCTACCAGCCATGCGCCGTAAGGCTATCGGTGGATGAGTTTCCTCTATACAATCTCGTCATCTCATAGCAATCTGACTAAAATCTGGGCTGTATTTCACACTCATTATGGGAACTTATTTTTGAAAGGAAAGGTAAATGCAACCGAGAACACCACTGCTCTTTGTGGGCATTCTATTGTCCGCATTTTTAGCTATTGTCCTGTTTTCACAAACGCCAGCCACACGAGCTGAGAACGCCGTGTTTGACCTGAGTGCAAATGAACGCATCAGTGTGGGAACAAATAATTTGGAAGCCAATGATGAATCATATCATCCTTACGCATCGGCCGATGGTCGCTACATCGGCTTTATCTCCTTTGCCAGCAATCTCGCGCCTGAAACGGATGGCGTGACGAAATGTCTACAAAATTTCATCTGTACCGATGTGTTCTTCCGTGACCGGGTCGCCAACGTCACCACGCGACTTAGCACAAGTTTGAGCGGCTATCAGGGCAGCAATACCAGCCATCCGCCCATTGTGACAGAGGACGGCAGCAAAGTGCTGTTTAATTCGCTTGCGGATAATTTGATACCGGATGACACCAACGATGATGACGACTTTTTTGGCAGCGACGGATTCTTGTGGCAATCCGGGGAGCTTGTGCGCGTGACAACAAAAGCGAATGGCGCACAGATCAAGGGTAACAGCTATGCCCACATCACGGGAGATGGCAAAGTCATCTACTTTCTCTCAAATGGGCAAGACATCGTACCCGGTGTCATTGTTGATGCCAATGAACTCTACAGGCGCGATGTCGCTTCAGGTGCCATTACGCACGTGCCAATGTCCTACGATGGCACCCCTATCAATGGCGCACATATTGGCGTTCAAACAGACCGCTCAGGTCGCTACATCGTTTTCACAAGCCTTGCAACCAACATAATACCCGATGACATCAATGGGAAGGAAGATATTTATCTGCATGACATTTTGACGGGTGAGACAAAGTTGGTTAGCCACACACCAACGGGGCAGGTTGGCAATGACCACAGCGCAGCCCCTTCCATTGCGCCAGATGGCTCATTCATCGCCTTCCGCTCATCTGCCAGCGACCTCGTTCCAAATGACAACAACGGCGCGAGCGACATTTTTCTCTACAACATTGCGACAGAAGAATTGGAGCGCGTCAATGTTTCCGTCAATGGCGAAGAGGCCAATGGTGAAAGCAAAGATGCAGCAACCTGTGAGGGGGGGACATTTGTCTCATTTACATCAGAAGCAACCAATCTCGCGCCCAACAGCCAAAACGGGCAGCGTCATGTCTACATCAAGCACATGGCAACTGGCGTTGTCGATGTCGTTTCACAGACGCACACGGGCGAATTGAGCAACGGTCGCTCGTACAAATCCTACTTCACGCCCTATTGTGACAGCATCATGTATGCAAACGAGGGGGACAACCTGATTCCCAACGATACAAATGGGGTACGCGATCTATTTATGCGGGATATTACGCTGCTGTCTGATTTTTCTACCTCGCAGCAGTTGGCAGAGGGTTCGGCCGATGCCGGCGACCTCCTAACCTACACGGTGCGTATCCACAATCGAGGCGGCCAAACCGTTTTCTACAACTATGACGCGACCTTGCCAACGGGCGTGACGTATGTCAGCACCACTGGTGCAGTCTATGATAGCAACACCAATCGCATCTCTGCAAGCGGGCCAGCCGCGGCGGGTGACACGTTTATCATCACAATTGTTGTCGAGATCAATGAAGAGATCGTTGAGCCAACCTTGATTATGCTCAACGGGCAGTTAACCGGCGGTACCCAAGTAATCAACTTTAGCTCGCCGACGATGGTCAACGGGCTAGACTTCTACCTACCCATTGTGAGGCACTAGCTTTTGCTAAATCGCCTCGCCGCCCAGCGCGACAGCCTCGCCTTTCTCGTCGCCACAACGCTGGCGTATGGCTTAGATTACCTGTTTAACATCATAAGCGGGCGCTGGCTCGGCACAGAACAGTTCAGCACGCTGGTCGCGCTGGCAGGGGTCGGTCAGATCATGGTCGTTGGCTCTCGCGTCATTCAAACGGTCACGACGCGCTATGTGTCCCAGTTCCGCGCCGACACCCACGAGGAAAAAGTTCGGCCGTTTATCACAGCGGCCGTCCGCGCTGGGACATGGGGAGGACTAGGGTTGACGCTCTTGCTCTGTCTGCTCGCCTTTCCATTAGCAACATTTCTGCGGATTGAGGATATGGGAGCCGTTTTTGCGCTGTTGGGTGGTGTGGGGCTGATGGTGATTCGGCCGATAATCGGCGGAACCCTACAAGGCCAACAGCGTTTCCTGCCACTCGGCATCATCCAAATCATCCAAGCGTCGATTCGCCTGCTCGCTGGCGCATTGCTGATTCTAGCTGGCTGGGGGGCATTTGGCGCAATGCTGGCTCTCCCAATTGCCAGCCTCATCGCACTCATTTACGGCGCGTGGCTTTTGCGCGACCTATTCGGCGACCCAAACACCACCAACGACAATACCCCTCTGCACGAACTGGCGCGTTACTCTAGCTATACCACCGCGGGTCTGATCGGTTTCGCTCTTCTCATCAACATGGATGCGATTCTCGTCAAGCGATTTTTTGATGCTGATACGGCGGGGATGTATGGGGCAGCTGTCACGTTGGGCAAGGTCGTCCAATTTTTTCCTGTCGCCATCATCATGGTTCTCTTTCCCAAAGCCGCTCACCGCCAAGCAACCCAGCGCAATCCAGCCGCCGTTCTACCCCCAGCCTTCGCGCTCATCACGCTCGTCTGCTTAGGCGTTTCAATTCTCTATTTTATTTTTCCCGATCTGCTGGTTGGAACGCTGTTTGGAGAAGCGTATGTGATGGACGGCCGAACGCTCGGCACGCTGGGTCTCGCCATGTGGCTGCTTTCACTCACAAACGTTTGGCTCAACTACTTTTTGTCGCTCAATCGTGTCTATTTCGTCTACTTCATTTGGATTGGTGTCATCACACAATACATTGCCTTCACCCTCTGGCACGATGCCCTTGTCCAACTCCCAACAATTATGGCACTCAATGCGCTCTGGCTCACCGTTACAGGCGCGATATTGTTTATGCGGATTGGCGAAGAAGCGTCGTAAAAAACATGCCCACTCTGCAACTTCACCACTCCTAGACAAAAGTCAATCACCGAGCGCAGGTTGGCCAACAACAACTGTTTTCTCAACGATCGGTTCTTCCCCCACTTCGTAGGCCATCATGCTCTCAAACGCCGCAATTGCGACCTCTAACATCGTCTCGTCTGGCTCTTTTGTCGTCAGATGTTGCAGCGCGAGATTTGGCTTTGTCAGCAACTTGATGATTGGGTTTTCTAAATGCTTTGCGCTGAAGCGAATATATTCATAGGCTAATCCCGCGACAACCGGTAGCAATGCGATGCGCGTTAGGATACGTGCCAAGATGGGGTGCATAATCGCCTCAAGTGGGTCGAGGGGAATGAGCGTAAATAGAATAATCGAGATGATGACGACGGTTAAGAGGAAGGCTGTGCCACAGCGAGGGTGTTCAATCGGATAGGTGGCAACATTGGCGGGCGTTAACTCTGCACCCGCTTCATACGCATTGATCGTCTTGTGTTCTGCGCCATGATAACCATAGAGACGGCGCACATCTTCCATCAAGCCGATCAGCGAAACATATCCGATCAGCAAAAGCAGACGTACTATCCCCTCCGCGATGTGACTCCAATAGGTTGCAGATTGCGTATCGCCAAGCCAATTTTCGACTAAGCCACCAAGAAACGCTGGCAAGACGAAAAACAGTCCAATGGACATAGAGAGTGACAGTAAAATCGTGCCGACTTGCGCCGGCTTAGAGAATGCTTCGGCCGGCTCGTCGCTCCCCGTCTCATCAATTGACACATCGGCCGAGAACATCAACGCCTTGATTCCCAACCCCAGCGCATCCCACAACATCACCAACCCACGCACAAAGGGTGTTTTGATCAGCTTGCCGCCATAAACTGCTTGGTTCAGCGGCTCCGTATGAATCACAATTTTGTTCTGGGGGTTCCGCACAGCAACCGCGACTGACCGCGACCCGCGCATCATTACCCCTTCGATTACGGCTTGCCCACCGTAGTTAAATTTTTTATTTTCTGCCATAATGGGATTGTAGGAGTTGCAAGTTGCAACTTGCAAGTTGCAAGAACAAGACTGAGGCAATATGTAGATTCGCTCTGTTTCACGACAGGTTTACGCTCGCTTTACCCCCTATTTACTTTGGCTGTAAAGACTGCCACAAACGAAACTCATTTTTACCTTTATACTATGCACATAGATTGATTGATAAACAAATTTCCTCCTTTTCTCCTTTTCTCACAGAAAAAACCCCACGACCCCCCGCGTGGGGTTTTTACTTTCCAGTCACATCAAAATATCGCTTCGCCGCAATCGTCCACAGTTGTGGGTCACATGACAGTTTGCTGTCTTTGATGAGTTGAATTTCAATCGCCTCTGGATCGCCCGCGTCAACGGCTCGCAACACGCGGCGGCACACACGCTGCACGCGCTCTAGCCCAAATTTGCCTGCTCCCGCGTGGATCATGGCCTGCTCAAAAGGCCAAACGGTTGCGCCGTGATAGGCGCGTTCCATGCGGGCAGCATTTTCGGGCGACATAACGAGATAGCCGATGCTGGTTTCGAGGGCTTCGGAACTGCGTTCGATAGCGGCTTGTTTTTCGGCCGACAAATCCCCAACATCCAAATAGTACAGCGCGTGAAGCGCATCTGACGTAACGGCCGAGATCGCGCCATCGCCATCAATCGCCGCGTAAAACGCGCCGTTTTCTGCATCCCAAAGTAGGTCAAGCGCGGCTGCCATATTGTTAACAGTTGTTTGCAAAGTTGTTGAGTTTAACAACCGCGCCGCACAGCGTAGCGCACACAGATTTTGCACGTGCGCCAGCGAAAAGACGGCTGGCCAGACCGGTTCGCCATTCGGCCGATCCGAAATCACCGAATCTTTCCAATAGGTTACTTTGAGCGCGTAGCGATCTGCGCCGCAGTAGGTGGGGCTGTCCTCAAAGAGAAATTGGGCGTTCAGATGGGTTTGGATGTAGATGATGGCTAGGTTGATTTCGGCCGAGTGTGCTTCCAGCAACGCTCGATTTCCCAATTTCTCAACCAGCCAAGCGTGGCCAATCAGAAAAAATGCCGACCCGTCACAAGCGTTGTATGTCGTCATCCGCTCCCGCAGCGGGTAGCCCGGCCACTCATGATGCACCTTGCCCACCTCTTCCCCTGTCAGTGGATCGTTGCGTCTCCCGATATGTCGCGCACAAAAAATAAGCTGGTCACGCATCATCCCCACGTCATCCGCTAACAGCGCAGCAATCACGCTGTCCCGCGTAAAGTTACGCGGAAAACGCGGCAATCCCGCATTGTACAGTCTCAAATCACTTCTTATCCGTTCAAGACGTTGCATAATTACCGTCGTGACTGTGAATACACACGCCGCAGAATATCGTTGCGTAGCGTCACCAATTCGGGGAAATCGTAAAAGTACAACACTTTTTGGTCTGCTATTGAGCTGCCTGTTGGCTCTTCATTGAGGACAAAGTGCGTCCACGATTCAGCGATGTCTTCGCCCGGATTGGTGGCGGCGTAGTCGGTGACGAAGTGATCTTCATAACTTTCGTAGAAATCGTAGAGGGCATCGGGGTCTTCTTGGTCTATGTTGGCGTGTTCGGCCGCAATATCTACCCAAAACCGCGCATAAAATCCATTGATGTATGATCCCGCATTTGCACACCCTTCTCCTGTAAAAAAGCGCGAACAAGCCGCCGCGGCCGCCTCATATTCAGCGTCATCCTCCGCAAAGTAGGCTGCTTCATCAAGTGGAACCTGTCCATTATTGAGCGTCAGCAAGTGGCCAAATTCGTGAATGAGCGTGTAGGTTAGTTCCTTTTCATCCGCTGTGTCTGCGGGATCCATCGCCAACATCCAGTTGGTAGGTGTCTCATCGACGGGCTGTACAAATGCGAGGGTCTCCTCTGTGCCATCGCTGAACACACCGAATTGTGTGACAAACGTGCGTTGCTCACTTGGAATGATGCGCGTAAACTCAGCCCACATCTCTGCGTGTTGTGTTTCGTCTTCTTGCATATCGGCCGCCTCATCCGTGCCTGCCTCCCCAAATGTTGGGTCTTCAATGCTGTCATTTCTCACCATATAGGTCACAAATGGCTCACCCGTTTCGGTCGAGCCGACCTCATACACCGACCCTACAATCACATCCAAGAATCCCCCTAACCAACTGCCAAATCCATCTTCGACTTCTTGGCAGGAATCATCATCCTCACACGCTAAATAACAAACTTGATCGATGGGATCATAGTTCTCGTCATCAAAACAATCCTCTGGCTGCATCGGTGCAGCACATGTAACGGTAAGCAGTAATAAGGCCAATAGTAATCGTTTCACTGTGTCTCTCCAACTTTGCCACAGTATAATCGACAGATGATATTTCGGGAAGAAAAACCCCATTATTCATCGCTGCTATCTTGCTCAATCGGTAGCTTAAACGTGAAGACACTACCTTTCCCCAGTGCGCTGCGAAAACCAATCTCACCGCCTTGTGCTTCGACGAGCATTTTGACAATCGACAATCCCAATCCCCAGCCCTTTTCTTCACGCACCTTTTCGCTCTCGACTCGGAAGAATTGGCTGAACAACTTTTCTTGATCGGCCGCACTAATCCCATACCCATTATCGATCACATCGATGGCGACATACGCACCATCCAGCCGCACCCGAATCGCAATCAGTCCCCCTTCTTGAGTGTATTTATTTGCGTTGGTAACGAGGTTGGTCGTGATCTGGATGGTACGCTCCTTGTCAGCATAGACGCGCGGCAGATTCTCATCGATTGTCAGTGAAAATCTTTGACTTTTGGCGTGGATACGCTCACGCAAACTGCGTTTGACCTGTTTCAAAACGGGCGTGATTTCAAACGCGCTACATTTGAGCGGCAGATGTCCCATTTCGAGCCGATTGATGTCGGCCAAGTCGCTGACGAGCAGGCGCATCTGTTTGACGTTGCCCATCACAGTGTCAAGCAGTTCAATCTGTTGGGGGTTGAGCGAGCCGACCGCTCCGCTGCGAACCAGATCGGTGTAACCCATAATTGTCGTCATAGGTGAGC
The DNA here is from genome assembly GCA_964389925.1 of uncultured Ardenticatenaceae bacterium. Classification (GTDB taxonomy): domain Bacteria; phylum Chloroflexota; class Anaerolineae; order Promineifilales; family Promineifilaceae; genus CALECP01. Next base: position 12,861 of record CAYMGE010000045.1, on the reverse strand, counting down.
GCAATTCGTGCGTGACGACGGCGAGAAAGTCATTTTGCTGCTGTTTGGCGTGGCGCAGTGCTTCGTAGAGACGCGCATTTTTGATGGCAACGGCCGCACGGTCGGCCAATCGGCCGACAAAATCAATATCTTCACGTGGAAACGCATTTTCGAGCGGGCTGTCAAGCAGGATCAAGCCAACGGTGTTCCCCTGCTCGCGGATAGGCACGGCGAGTTGCGTCACGGTCTTGTCAGTCACGACCGATTCATGCCGGCTGCGAGCGGTGTCGCCACCCAACATCACCTGTGTGAGGATAGGATGATTGGAATGAATGGTATGTTCTGCGTCTGCTTGGTCACCTTTGCGTGCGAGCATGTTGATAGATTGTTGTAGCGTACGGCTGCGGTCGGCCGAATGATTCACCAACCCAATCGCGCCATTCTCTGCTTGCGTCAAATTGACTGCCCAATCGAGTGCCAGTCCCAAAATTCGATCTAGGTCGAGTGAATGATTAAGTTGGCGATCAATTTGCTGAAAGACGGTCAACTCTTCGACGCGGCGCGAGAGTGCCTGATCAGTTTGATTAAAAAGACGCGCATTGTCAATAGAGACAGCGGCCTGATTGGAAAACGTCACCAGCAGGTCGAGGTCATCTTGGCTAAACACACCACTCATCAAACGATTATCGACATAGGCCGCCCCGATCACGCGGCCGCGCACGCGCAACGGCACACACATGATTGAGCGCAACTGATAGCCGACGACGCTCTGCACGTTGGCGAAGCGGTGATCTTCTTGGGCGTTGCTGGTTAGGATGGGTTCGGCCGACATAATCGCCCGCTCGACGATGCTTGTGCTAATTTCGGTCGAGTTTTGCGTCGAAATCGTGCGCTTGTCAAAGTTACGCGCCACAACAACTTCCAGTTTGCCCGTCTGATCGTCTATTAGCATAACGAACCCACGCTCGGCTTGTGTGAGTTCAATCGTCGCATCCATCACTAGGTTGAATAGCTTGGTGAGATCAAACGTAGACCCCAACCGCGCACTGACTTCATAAATGGCGGCAAGGCGGGCTTGCTGAGTTTGACTGCGGGTATGTATTGTTTCGGAACGCATATTATTCGCTTATGTTACACATACTGTCGTAGGGGCGAGGCAAATGGCATCACGCATACACCATTTCGATTGTTTATGCCATTTGTCTCGCCCAGTTTGACCATTGGCACAAACTGGGTGAGATAAACGGCGTTTAAGCCTAAATTGGTTGAGGCCATGCGCCGTTTACCGAATCCCTACATCGCATTTGCGTAACATGAGATATTTGCTGAGATATTAGACGAGAAGGCGGCTTCGCTGTCATTCTGTTGTTAGCCATGAATAGCGGTTTGCGGCTGACAGTTCACTGTTCTGTTACAATGGCAAAGATGACGAAACTAGGCTACCACATATTTCTTAAGGGCTTACCTACATCTATCCGCGCTCATCTGCCCAAGACGCTACCGCTGCATTTCCACCAGCCATATCGCTGGCTCTTACAAGTATACGATCAAGACAAGCGTGTGCATTACGAGGTTCAGCGTCTCACCAGTCGTGGGGTGTTTGAAATCGGCTTGCACTTTGAATCGCGTAGCAAACAGCTCAATCAACACCTGTTACGCGGCTTTTCGCGCTATCTGTTTGAAATCCATGCACGCTTAGGCGATTCGGTGGTTGTGGAGCCATGGGATAAGGGCTGGGCAAAGCTCTACGAAGTGGTGCCAGCAGAAGCGTTGACAGAGGCATTTCAGCAACGGTTGGGGAAACGAGTTGCCGATTTTATCTGCTGCGTTCACCCAATTTTGCAAGAAATCTATGCGATGCCTGTTCAACGGAGAGGGACACTATGACATTATTTGAGAAATTGCGAACGCTTGTACAAAGTCGTTTGCCACGCTTTGGTGAGGAAAAGAAGCCAGCGACATCGGCCGATAACATCCCCCAACAATGGATCGATGCCGCGCAACAAGAGGTAGGATCACTTTCGACACGCAGAGAGGTAGAGGCGGCGCGGGCGGCCGAAAAGACCATAGACATCAATCCAGTTCCCCTGCGCGAAGGGATGCTCAATGAGCTTTCTGTCGACGAGATCGACGTTCTTGCCAAACAGTTACAACTGCCCATCACGTTCTCTGGTGGCAAAGGGCGGCGCGTCCTCGCCGTCATGACAGCAGCCCAACAAGCGGGTAAACTCACCTCATTGCTCGAACTTTGCCAAACGCTGGTTCCAGATTATGACTGGCAGAAAAACCACGAAAGGAAACCTAACGGCTCACCGGCGCAGGAATGAACATCACAGGATACAGGTCTTCTTTCATACATCATAATTCATCCTTATTCTAACCATCCAATGACAAACCTCGTCTACATCGACACCCTCCCTGAAACAACGCTCTTGTTCATACACGGATGGCCGCTCAACAGCACCATGTGGTGGTCGCAAATCAACGGGTTAGATCATGCAGCTCGCCTGATCGCGCCCGATCTGCGCGGCTTTGGTCAGACAGCAACGACGAAAGAGCCACATGACATCGGCCGCTACGCTGACGATCTTCTCGACTTGTTGAAGGCATTGAGACACCGCGAACCCGTTGTCTTGTGTGGCATGTCGATGGGGGGGTATGTGGCGTTAGAGTTCTTTCGCCGCTATCCACAGATGGTGCGCGGCCTGATTTTGACAGCGACCCGCGCCTTGCCAGATGATGAGAATGGCAAACGCAATCGTGATGAGGCGGTTCGGCGCGTGCGCCAACATGGGGTCAACTCGATCACCAGCACACTGCCGCGCAAGCTGCTCGCCCCAAACAATATGCGTCGCAAGTCACCCCTGATGACAGCGTTGCGCGAGATGCTTGCAGCGAATACGGTCGATGGGATGGCAAATGCGCTGGAAGCAATGCGTGACCGGGTTGACAGTCGGCCGATTCTCCCCTACATCAACATCCCCACCCTCGTCATTCACGGTGAGCAAGATAAGCTTGTTCCTGTCCAAGAAGCCATCGAAATGGCAGAGCAGATTCGCAATGCGGAGATGGTCGTCTTGCCCAACGCGGGGCATTTGGTCAATATGGAGCAGCCGCGTCTTTGGAATGAGGCGGCCGAGCGATTCCTCGCCCGCGTCTAAAATCGAACGGGCGACCAGTGGTCGCCCGTTTCCATCGTCCCTTTTCCCTAATTCCGTGTTGAGGGTGACAGTTGTCTTTCAACACGGACGTTCGCGCATTGCCTCTTCCAAGCAATTTTCACGCGAACAAACAGTTAGACAACAATTTACACAAAAGGTCACATATAAAGCTGAATAGGTGATGATCTAACACAGAACAGGCAGATTTGGTGTCGTAATATTTTCGAGGCAAATTAATAGTAGATCAGGTATGCGCTCTTTGTTACACTTTCAGCGATGCGAACAGAGATTACCGAGACGCTTCAAAGTGGTTGTGTCGTCACCTATTTAGATGGTGTGCCAGTCGTTCAGCGGCGCCGAATCGACATGGAGCCGTTTGGCAAGGAGCGGCCGCGCGTGACAAAAAATGGCACATACATGCGACCCACCTATCGGCGCAAGAAATCATTTTTGCGCGAACAGTTCGGCCCCGTGATTGTTGAGGGCATGTTGAAGCTGTCGATTGTGGCCTTTCGGCCGATGCCACAAAGTTGGAGCCGCTCGAAACGGCGCATGATGCTCGGTGAGCCTGCCAAACCCTCCCCCGACATCGACAACATCATTGGCGGCGTGATGGATGCACTCTTTCCAGAAAATGATGACCACGTCGTCAGCCTAGAAGCGCACAAGGTATGGGGCGAACGTGGCGCGATTGAGATCATGATTGAGAAGATGGGCGATTAACGCCCAGAGCGAATGTAGCCCAACATCACAAAACCAAGCGAGATTAACTGTTGGGCCGACAAGATGTAGTTTTCTTGAATCAGCATTAACACAGTGACGCTGCCATTCATCAACATAAAAAGCAGCCAGCCCGTGCGGTGGTTTTTTGCCAGCAAGTAAGTCCCGCCGATAAAGCCGACCATCGCCCCTATCTCCAAAAACTGTGTTGTGCTGACAAGTCCGCCATAATCATAAAGGCTATAGCCGACACCAATTGGAATCAGCACGTAGGCAAACCAAATCGCAAGCGACGCGACAAGCGTATTTTGCGCTTTCTCGACACCGCGCAGTGCCACAATGAGACCAAAAAGCATAGAGGGCGCGCTGCCCAATTCCAGCGCAGCGGCAATCCAATTGCGCTCCAAGCTAAGGATGACCACCCACGCCGGTAAGCCAAGCAGATAACACGCCCAACCCCACACTTTGCGCTGCTGATTGTCTTCGCCCAGCGCGAGGAAAATTTTATTGGCCAAATAGAAACCACCACCCCAAATTTGCAGAAAGAGCATCATATTTTTTCCTTGTTAGGCGAAGGAGCGTCGTAAGCCGCAGAACCCTCACCCCTAGCCCCTCAGAGAGAAGGGAATACTAATGATAACACCGATAAAAAGCGTTCTCGATTTATATGCGCGACAAATCCGGTAGCCAAAAATAGCGTTTGTGCCAAAACAATTTCGTACCATCTGTTCAACTCAGATGCTACACTTCGCTAGTCGTATTTGAGATGAGTGCATTTCAAATCAGTAAGATTGGAGTAACCCATTTTTCTTCATGGATTATAGATGGCTCAGATGAAATGCACTCATTTGAGATTTGTTTGACTTGAACAATATGGATATATCACTGTTAGGCTGGATTGTGCGGGGCTTGTTATTGCTGCTGTTACTGTTGCTTGGATTTTGGTATAGGCGGGGTATGCAGTTTGTCTCGCTACATGTGCGTAGTCGTCTTTTTTATCTTGGCCTATTTTTTACGGCCGCTGTTCTCGTTTCGCGTTTAGAGCAGAGCGTGGCAACCTATTACTCGGCTCGCGCAGTCCAGCAGCTCTTTCTCACCGAAATTATTCCATTTTGTTTGATGGCGGCTAACCCTATCCCCTTTTTGAGACGCGGGATGCCAAACACACTACTCGGCCGACTCCAATTTCTAAAAAATCACAAAAATCGCCTGCGTCAATTGACACAGCCCGCCATCGTTTGGGGAGCATTTGTCACAATATTTTGGTTTTGGCATGATGAAGCCGTCATCCTTGCCGTCAGTGGCAACAATTGGTTACACGCCATAGAGGTTGTTTCGCTGTTGATTATCTCCTGTCTCTACTGGTGGCACATCGCTGCGGCGTTGCCGCATTTGCATCGGCCGATGACCCCGTTTGTCCGCATTCTCTATGCCTTTATCGGCATTCTGCCCGTGAAGCTGACAGGGTTAATTATGCTGTTTGGGCAAGAATCGCGTGTCGGTGGCTATGTAACGGGGGCAAATGGGCGACTGATGATCGAGTTGGGCAACGTGCAGATCGCGGACAACAGTTTGGGGGCTATCGTCATTTGGGTGATCGGTGGTGTCATGTACGCTCTTACAGCTATCTATCTGGGCAATCGCCTGATCGGCTTGGAAGAAGACAAACCACTGCTGCCTGTCAATCCGCTTGAAGATGATGAGCTTTGGGTTGTGCCGGGCATCGGCCCCGGACGAGAAAAATATCGCCGGCGCAAGCGATAAATGAAAGCCCCCCTCGAATGAGATTCGAGGGGGGCGAAAGATCGGAGGGAAGAGAGGTTCAATCAGTCTGTGAGGCGATTTCGTTGAGCCTATAAATCAATAATTAGCACGCTCAGACGAGATTAGGATAGATAGAAATTGATAGCTGTGCCTTTTCATTTGATCACCTTTCCCTTATGATCCCTTAGATTCACATTATTTCAAATAGTCACAAATTCGTGCTTACATTGAAACTGATGTTGCTAGTATTGGACACATCGAACTCAAAAAGGTCACAAAATTGGTCAGAAAAATCATTGTTTTGCTAACATTCATTGTTTTTAGTGTTGTTGGCTGCCAATCGGCCGCAACCGATGAGCAGACAAAAGGGGACATCTTACTTTGGCATAGTTGGAATGAGAGCGACGCGCTTGTTTTGCAGCGCATGTTGAATCAGTTTCGGGAGATTTATCCCGACACAGACATCGTGACAACGGCAATTGATTCGAGAGAATTGCTGAGTCGCTTTGAGGAGACGAGCGCATTAGGGCTAGGGCCTGACATCGTGATTGGCTCGGAGGAGTGGGTTATGCCTCTGGCAGAGTCAAATTTGATCCGGTCAATTCCCATCCCAAACCCCATGCCCTTTGAGCAGAACGCAATCGATGCGCTGCGCTATGACGGTCAGCTCTACGGTCTCCCCTTTGCGCTCTACACCAACGTTCTTTATTACAATAAAGAAACGGTGGGAGATAAGCCTGTCACTTCTTTCCTCGAATTTTTCAACCAAGCTGAAACAGGCTGTCAGGCGAAAAAAGATGAGCCAACGCCAACGCCAGAGGGAACAGAAGATAGCACCCCTGTGCCAACCGTTGCCTCAGAGATTGCACCGTTGACAAAAGAGGGGTGTGTTCTCGCCATCAGCACGCAGTTTGATGAGGCGTTGTGGGGAATTGGCGTGTTTGGCGAGGGGATAACGGATGAGAATGGGCAGTTGCGCCAGTTTTCGGCCGGATTCCAAGGCTGGCTTGAGTGGTTACAACAGGCGCAACTCAATCCAAATATCATTTTGAGCAAGGACAAAGTGACGCTGCAACAGCTGTTTACGCTGGGTGCGGTTGATTATTATGTGGCAGATTCGGCCGACTTTGGCAGTTTACTTGACGAGGTGGGAGGTGATACGCTCGGTGTGACGTTGCTTCCAAATAGCCCTGCACAACTCGTTGAGTCCGAGCGCAATGGTGTCTCGACTCCCATTCTGCGTGTTGAAGGCCTTTTCTTCAATCATGCCTCTTCGTCTGAACAGTTTGAGCTAGCTCAACAGCTCGCTACTTTTTTGACAAACACAACCCAAAGCACCGTCTTCATGCGCCAAACGCGGCGCGTGCCGGCAAACTCGCTTGTCAAGATCAGTGATGAAGTCGATCAGCCCCAGTACACATTTTGGGAACAGACCCAAGCAGCGGTTCCGTTGCCATCGAATATCGACCGTGCCACCGTGCGACGAATTGGCGAGACGCTTTATGCCAACGTGTTGACAGGAATCGCCGATCCAAAGTCATCCGTTTGCAGCTTTACGCAACTTGTGTTTGCAACAGACGCGAACGGAACACCGACAGCACAGGAAGATGAAAATTGTTTGGTCGAGGGAGTAGAGAATGAATAACGGAATCATCCAGTCTAACCCAAGTTTTGATCTTTTGGCACAACAATTTAAGACGTTGTGGATTTTGTTACAGCGGCCGATTGTGCAAAATCAGCTACTCGCATTGCTGGGCATCGTGCTGGCAAGTTGGCTCATCACAACAGCGATTGACCCTTATATTCGCCGTCGATTTGTTAGTGAGAGAAGTCGTCCCATTCGGGCAATCACCTACCTTGATTTTTCTGTCCTGACTTTGCTGATAGGCTATCTCTCCGTTCATCTCTTGCGAGAGCGTGGCATTATTATCGGGTTACTGGCTGATGCGCTGATCATTTTTTGGTTTGTGCTGATCTATCAGATTTTGATTGCCATCTTATCATTGCGGTTCGGCTCGGATGAAACAAGCACCTATCGCTATCGTATTCTGCTGCCTATACTCGTTTTCTTGATTTCAACTCGCTTGTTCAACAACTTTGCCGGATCCCTTTCGACGCTCACTAACTTTCCGATTTTCAACCCATTTGGCATCACGCTAACTGTCGGACAGGTTTTTGGTGCAATTCTCGTTCTCTACATATTTATCACGCTGGCATGGCTGTCCCAACAGTTGATTAGCCGCACGTTGGGCAGTCAAACAAGCACGACACCGGGCATGATCAATACGGTGACGACCATCGGCCGATATGCCATCATCGGTCTTGGCATCTTGTTCGCCTTCCGTGCGCTTGGCTTTGACCTCTCGACCTTTGCCATCATCGGTGGCGGTCTTTCCATCGGCATCGGCTTTGGTCTGCAAACCATTGTCAGCAACTTCTTCAGTGGCCTCATCTTGCTCTTTGAGCAGTCGCTACGACCGGGAGACATCATCAAAATCAGCGATGAAATCGGCGTGGTTGAACGGCTCAACATCCGCTCAACCGTTGTTCGCACGTATGATAATGTCGAAATTATCGTGCCAAATGAAAATTTTCTCTCGTCACAATTTACAACCTATACAAAAACAGATCGACTTGTGCGCGTGTCAGTCGAAGTTGGCGTGAGCTATGATAGTGATCCGGTGCAAGTGCGCGATTTATTGCTTGAGGCCGCCAACGGGCATTCCGGCGTTCTCGAAAATCCTAAGCCGCTTGTCTATTTTACGGAGTTTGGCGATTCAAGCCTCAATTTCCGCCTCCTAGCTTGGATAAACGAGGCGTTTAACACCCCACAAGTCAAGAGCGACCTGCATTATTGTGTTTGGAGTGTCTTGAAAGAACATGAAATCGAAATCCCATTCCCACAGCGTGATCTAAATCTGGGTAGCGGTTGGGAGATAATGGGTCAGAAGGAAGCGCAGCAACATGAGTGAACAGTATCAATTTAATGGAAAAGTCGCCGTCGTCACGGGTTCGGGCGGTGGATTGGGACGCGCTTACGCAAAGCTGCTGGCGGCGCGTGGCGCAAAAGTGGTGGTCAATGATTTAGGTGGCAGCGTGCGCGGTGAAGGCGGCGACAGTCGGGCGGCCGATTTGGTCGTCGATGAGATTATGGAAGCTGGCGGCACGGCGGTTGCCAACTATGACTCGGTGACAGAGGGCGAGAAGGTGATCGAGACGGCGTTGGATGCCTTCGGCCGAGTTGACATCCTCATCAACAACGCCGGCATTCTGCGCGACCGCTCCTTTGCTAAAATGAGCGAGGATGACTGGCAGGCCGTCTACAACGTGCATCTGTTCGGCTCATTCAAAACGGCGCGGGCTGCATGGCCACACATGCGCCAGCAAAATTTCGGCCGCATCATTTTTGTCTGCTCGACGAGCGGCATCTACGGCAACTTCGGACAAGCCAACTACAGCGCGATGAAGCTGGCTCTCTTTGGCTTCAGCAACACACTGGCAATCGAAGGAGCCAAGCGCAACATCCACAGCAATGCGATTGCGCCCACTGCCGGCAGCCGCATGACAGAAGGGCTGATGCCCAAGCAAATTACTGACGCGCTGCGTCCCGATCTGGTCGCGCCGTTTGTCGCCTATCTCTGCCATGAGACGTGTGATGTCACGGGGTCGTTGTTTGAAGTCGGCGGTGGCTGGGCTGCCCAAACGCGCTGGCAGCGCACGCAGGGCGCAACATTCTCAAATACTGGCTACTCAATTGAAGACGTTGCCCAAAATTGGGAAAAAATCACTGACTGGACAGATGCACAAAACCCCTCCTATGGTGAAACGGTTTTCGCGCCGATGATGCAGAATTTGGGGATTTAACAACATATAGAAATCCCATTTTTTGAAAAAATGGGATTTCTGCCTGTTTTATGTTAGAAGTCTAAATCGCGCATCAGTGGCAACATGACATTAAACTGGCTGCCTTGCCCGACCTCGCTATCGGCCCAGATGCGCCCCTCATGCAGCTCGACCAAATCTTTGGCGATGGCAAGCCCTAACCCCATGCCGTCGTATTTGCGGCGTAGGTGGTGTTCGACTTGGTAGAATCGGCCGAAAATTTTCTCCAACTCCGCTTTCGGAATCCCAATCCCCGTATCGGCAACAGCGAACCACCCCTTGCCATCGCGCTCCTCAACCACGACACCGACCGTGCCACCCTCATCTGTAAACTTGACCGCATTTTTCAGCAACACGTCTAGCACAACCGACAACATGCGCTGATCGCCGGCAATGGGCAGCGGCCGCTTTGTGATCCGCAAACGCAGTGCAAGCCCTTTTGCTTCAAAAAGATCGTGGCGATCTTCCGCTTCGATTTTGATAAATTCGGCTAAGTCAAAGCGCGAGAGATTGAGTTGCGTCTGACCTGCATCAATGTAGCGCAGGTTGATCATGTCATCGACCAGTTCGCGCATTCGTGCTGCCGCCTTGAGAACGATGTCGAGCTGCTCGCCCATTTCCCCCGACACATCTTCCCGCATCATCGAAACATGCCCAACCACGACGGCCAACGGCGACATGAGTTCATGCGACGCGACACCCACAAAGTCAGCTTTGAGCTGGTCAAAGTTGGCGATCTCCTCTTTGGCACGGCGCAATTCGGCTTGGTCACGGTCGCGCACAATGGCAAGGGCAAATGCGCTGGCGATCATTTGGGCGATGGGGAGCCGGTTGATACCGTCGCGCGGCCGCATCACTTCCAACACACCCACCCGCTCATCTCCACACAAGAGCGGCACGGCAAACGCGGACTCCACATAGACAGTTGAGAGATATTCAAAGAGAGAGCGGTCGCGCCCCGTGCTGCGATGGGGCTGACCCGACGCGATCACGGTGGCAGAGAGGGAACGCACTGACGGCACAATTGCCTGCCCCGATTCGACTGACGGGGTTAGCGGAATTGTCGTGGCAACGCAACGCAGGCGTTTGCGTTTTGGCTCGTTGAGGACGATGGCGACGGCATCGGCCGATAATAAATCGGCCACCTGCACCACCCAATCACTGAGACGTGCGCCATCAGATTGCGCGACATCGCGCAAAAACATTGCCATCTGCTGCCAACTTGCATCGGAAATTTGCTCTGTCACGCTCATACTACTCTCGTGCGAGGTTCAATCGGTTGGGTAGGACTTTCTGTATCGTCTACAATACAATCATACAACTTATGATTGCAAATCGTCTTACGAGGCGACTAAAAATTTTATGTATCCTTCACTTAGTCTCTATTTACATATTCCATTTTGTCGTCACCGCTGCGCGTACTGTGATTTTAACACGTACACAGGTTTAAGCGACCTACAAACCGCCTATGCAGGGGCATTATCGACAGAAATTAGACAAATGTCAGGGGCTTTTTCTCGCCCTGTTCACACGATTTTTTTTGGCGGCGGCACACCATCGCTGATGTCACCCGCTGATATGCAGACGATCATGACGACGGTGTATGAGTGCTTTGATGTGGATGTGGCGGCCGAGATCAGCATGGAGGCCAATCCCAACACGATTACGCGCCCCTATCTCGACGCAATGCGGGCGTTGGGCATCAATCGCCTCAGCTTTGGCGTGCAGTCGGTGGTGCCGTCAGAGTTAGCGTTGTTGGAACGCCAGCATGATTTTCAGACAGTCGTCGATGCGGTAACAACGGCACGCGCGGCTGGCTTTGACAACTTCAACATCGACCTGATCTACGGGGTACCGGGGCAAACCCTAGAGAGTTGGGAGGAGAGCGTGCGGGCGGTGTTGGCATTTCGGCCGAAACATCTCTCCCTCTACTGCCTCATCATTGAGGAGGGAACCCCGATGGCTCGTTGGCTACACAGTGGCACGATGGCTGCGCCGGATGCGGATTTAGCGGCCGATCAGTTTGAACTCGCACGCGACCTGCTTCACGATGCTGGCTATGACCATTACGAAATCTCAAACTGGGCGCAGCCGGGCTACGAATGTCAGCACAATCTCACTTATTGGCGTAATGGCGACTATCTCGGCTTAGGCGCGGGCGCACACGGCCACGCCGACGGCATTCGCTACTCTGTCGTTCGCCAGCCGCGCACCTACATCAAGCACATCGCGGCAGGGGGCGGCAGTTACCCACTCTCTAGCGCAGTTGCCCAATCAACGCGACTTGACCACGATGAAAAAATGAGCGATACCGTCATCACACAGTTGCGCCTGCTCAACGAGGGCTTAGACATGCGTGCCTTTGAGCAACAGTTTTCGCTCTCACCTCAGCAGGCGTTTGGCAAATCGCTCGATGAACTGCTCGACTGGGGGCTGCTGCAAGAGCGTGATCGGCGACTCTTGCTCACAAAAAAGGGCGAATTTCTCAGCAACCAAGTCTTCTATCGCTTGATTTGACCTCATGTTTGTTATGCTTCATCTTTTACTCAAATGAAATGTACTTTTTCGATTTATCAAGGCGGAGCAGATTGAGCACCATATGATGCAAACTAACCAGATTGGCGGCCCTGTTAGCCTTGCAGCAATTCCCGCAGGTTCCTTACCTCTGGTAGAGGGTTGCTCTGGAAGAAGTGTTAATCAGCCCTGAGACCTGATTTTGCCGACGATAGTGGTTTTGCTAAAGTCTAAAGTCCTATATATGGGCAATATCACGTGATTGAACCACATATGGGCTTCAAGCTGCGGGAATTGCTGTTAGCCTTGCGAGCACGTTGGAGCATCTTGGCGAAAGGCAACATCTAGCACCTAATGCAACTCATTTTCGATGCTCCAATAACGACGAATGTATTGCAGTTGGATCTGAACTTAACTGAAATTAATGGACACATCAGATAGGGTGATGTTGCGTCTGCTGACGGGCGTAGTTTTCCTCGAATTCGACGGGACTGCAATAGTCCAAATGGGAGTGCAGCCGCGAGCGATTGTAAAACCCTTCTAAATGTTGCTCCGCAACCGCTGCGCGAGAGAAGAAGATGTCGGTTTGCGCCTGCTGGCGCGTGGCGTAGGAGGCCTCATCAATCAGTTCTATTTTGAGGGTGGCGAAAAAAGATTCAGCCACCGCATTATCCCAACAATTGCCTTTGCGTGACATACTAGCGGTTGCGTTATGGTCAGCCAATAATCGACGGAAGTCGTCACTGGTGTATTGGCTGCCGCGATCGGAGTGAAAAAGCATTCCAGCAGCGGGTTGCCGCTGACGCATTGCCATCTCGAACGCATTGCAAACCAGTTCGGC
>CAYMGE010000044.1:0-51096 GCA_964389925.1 uncultured Ardenticatenaceae bacterium | reverse complement strand
TGATGGGAATTGAACCCATGACCTCATTCTTACCAAGAATGCGCTCTACCCCTGAGCTACAAAGGCTTGCAGCAAAACGAGCCGCACGCGGCTCGTTTTGTGAAAAAATGTGGGCCAGGTAGGACTCGAACCTACGAAGGCCGAAGCCAGCGGGTTTACAGCCCGCCCCCTTTGCCGCTCGGGACACTGACCCAAAAAATACCAAAGCAGTCACAAAGCCGATGAAGGGACTCGAACCCTTAACCTACGCTTTACAAAAGCGTTGCTCTGCCAATTGAGCTACGTCGGCTTGTTAACCTCACACGGATTAGTTTGCACTCAACCGTGCGCAGAGAAAAGTATAGCGGATCAATTTTTATGATGCAAGGGGGAATATGGAAAATTTATCATTGCTATCAGAATTACTATCTGCTAGAATCCGCATCTTGATAGTACGGGGCATGGCGCAGCTTGGTTAGCGCGCTTGTCTGGGGGACAAGAGGTCGTCAGTTCAAATCTGGCTGCCCCGACTAAGAATCGTCATGCAACTGCATGGCGATTTTTAGTTTTTGGAACTGTCGGTCACGTTTTTCTGCTACAATTTATTATGTGAGTAGAAATGAAATTTTGCAGAATCGTCAACATATATTGGCAAAAGTGCGACAGGCAGCAGTGATTGTATTATTCATTTTGGGATTTGGGTTCGTGGGATTATCACTTTCGGCCGAAATACTAGGTTTAAACATCACACCCGGCTTTGGCATTGTCCAGATGGCACAATTGCTCGCAGGACTTTCTTTTCTCACACTTTCAGGCTTTTTGCAAATTTACGCGATGCGTTTGCCAGATCCCCCCCGCTCACTACAAGCTGATATTGGCGTGCGATTTGCGGCAACTGGCCTTGTTTTTTGTTTCGCTGCGGGGTTTGCTGATCTGTTGCAGATTGGCACACATATCCCTTGCACTGATGAGATGATTGCAAACGATGTGGTGTGTGGCGCGTTTATCGGACCGTGGCAGTTAGGTGGAATTGGGCTAGGTATTATCTCTATTGTAGGTGGATTACTGCTTTATTACACAAGCCGTGGTGCGCGTGCCGCCTCCTTTTTTAGTTTTTTAGTTGAAGATGAACAGCCAGTCGAACAGTAAGGTTAATTGGACTCATGTAAGTGTGTCTGCCTTGCTGAGTGCTACGATAACAATCATATTCTTTGCGCTTAATAGGCAGATTACACCTGCACCTATTGTCATAAATCCAGTTTCAGCATCTCCTGTACCAACAGAAGCCTCACAAGCGATGAAAATTTTTGTCAATGGTGCGGTTAATCAGGTCGATGTTTATGAGTTGCCAAAGGGGAGTCGAGTTCAAGATGCAGTTGAGGCTGCTGGCGGCTTCTCGGCCGATGCCTACACAAACAACATTAATCTGGCGGCCGAACTCAACGACGGGATGCAGCTTTTTGTCAGCACACAGGCAGAGGCCGAGTTACTTCAGAGTCAGCTATTCATAACTCCCCTGCAATCAAGTCAGCCCATTGTACACTCTAGTACTTCCTCATCTGTCGAACAGCGCATTAATATCAATACAGCAATGCAAGACGAATTGGAGACGTTACCAAATGTGGGGCCAGCGACGGCGAAAAATATCATCACTTATCGGGAAGATCATGGACGATTTGAAGCCATTGAAGATATTATGAATGTGACAGGTATTGGTGAGGGGAAGTTTGAAGATATGCAAGGGCTCATCACAGTTGAGAACGAATAGCACAATAACTGTGCTAAAATGTTGCCGCAGTATGCTAAGTTGATTCTCTTAGAGGAAATCATGACATATATACAACATGAAGACATAACCCGCCGTGACAAAGCACTCGCTTGGTCTGTCCATCTCTATACGGGTAGTGGTGCGCTTTGGGGGCTGCTATCGATCCTTGCGGCCGTTGAGTCGCGTTATATGCTTGCCTTTTTCTGGATGGCGGTCACGATGTTTATTGATGGGGTGGACGGCGCACTGGCACGACGGTTTCGAGTTAAAACAGTCACGCCGAACTTTGACGGCGCACTACTCGATAATATCGTCGATTACTTCACCTACACGATCGTGCCACTTGTCGTCGTTCACATGGCAGGAATGGTTCCCGCTAATTTGCTGATTGGTCTAACAGCCATTGTGACATTGACCTCTGCGTTTCAATTTTGCCAAGTTGATGCGAAAACAGATGATAGCAACCAGTTCTTTTTTAAGGGATTTCCTTCCTACTGGAACGTCGTCATCATGTATCTGTTTATTCTTGGCACATCCCAATGGGTAAACTTTATCGTGCTGATTTTGTGTTGTATTCTTGTGTTTGTGCCAGTTAAGTACATCTACCCTTCACGAACTAAGTTTCTGCGACATATAACAGTTCCACTTTCATTTGCTTGGACAGTAATGTTCATTGCAGCACTCATGCTTTATCCAGATGCACCACGCTGGTTGACGTGGGGATCGCTACTGTATATCGTTTATTATGTCGTCGCTAGCCTCTATTTCACATACATATTGAGCCAGAAGACCCCGCTTCCACAGTAGGACAAGGAAAGGCGCGAAAATTTCTGGCGACATCTTGTCTGCAAAAGATAGGCAAGATGTCTGTTATCTCGCTCTTGTACCTACAGTTCTCGGTCCAAAAGTTGGTTGACCAATTTTGGATTGCCCTTGCCACGTAGCGCACGCATCGCTTGACCAACAAAGAAGCCGCGTAGCTTTGTCTTGCCACCACGATAGGCGGCAACCTCTTTTGGATTGTCGGTAATAATTTTTTGGACAACTTCCAAAATCGCGCCCTCGTCAGAAACTTGTGCAAGACCTTTTTTCTTGATGATCTCGGCCGCAGGTTGCCCCGTCTTAAACATCTCAGCGAGAACAGTTTTGGCGATATTCTTATTGATCGTTCCCGCGTTGATAATTTGCAATAGATCCGCCAATGAACGCGGGGATACTTTCATCTCGCCAATTGTCAAACCGCTTTCACTCATCATACCGAACAGATTATTGATGAGCAGGTTGGTGGCTGACTTGGGGTCTGCGCCAGCAGAGACAGCCGATTCAAACCACTTAGCGACGGCTAGCTCTTCTGTGAGTTGTTGTGCGTCATAAAGTGAAAGACCAAACTCTTTTTGATAACGTGCCAGCTTAGACGCGGGCAACTCTGGCAACTGTCTTTCGATTGTGTCAACCCAGTCTTGCTCTAAATAGAGGGGTGGCAAATCGGGATCGGGGAAGTAGCGATAGTCATGCGCGTCCTCTTTGGCGCGTTGACTAAAAGTGCGCTTTTCATCTTCATTCCAGCCGCGTGTCTCTTGCACAACCGCGCCACCGTTATTGACTAATTCAGCTTGTCGCTTTAACTCATATTCTGTCGCCTTGAACAAAACGCTAAAGCTGTTCAAATTTTTAACTTCGGTGCGCGTGTTGAGGTCATCAGTGCCAAAATCGCGGATGCTGATGTTGGGTTCAACGCGCAAAACGCCCTTTTCCAAGTCGCCGCTGTTGACTTCGAGATAGCGCAGAATTTGGCGTAGGGTCGTGGCGTAGGCGTGGGCTTCTTCGGCCGAGCGGATATCCGGCTCACTCACGATCTCCAACAGTGGAACGCCGGCCCGATTGTAGTCAACGAGCGACTCATAGTCGTTGATGTGCGTCAGCTTGCCCGTATCCTCTTCCATGTGAACGCGCCGCACGCGAATGCGCTTTGTCGTTCCGTCTTGCAACGTAATATCGAGATGCCCATTGGTCGCAATTGGCTCTTCATACTGGCTGATCTGATAACTTTTGGGTAAGTCTGGGTAAAAATAGTTCTTGCGTGCAAAGCGATTATAGAGATTGATCTCACAGTCCAACGCAAGCCCAACGCGGATTGCATATTCGACCGCTTTTTTATTAATGACGGGGAGGGTGCCGGGCATCCCCAAACAAAGTGGATGCACTGCACTATTTGGTTCTGCCTCAATGCTATCGACGACAGGTGCGCCCGTGAACATCTTCGATTCGGTCATCATTTCGGCATGGACTTCCAAGCCGATTACTGCTTCATATTGTTTAGACATAGTTGAATTGTAGCTTGCGAGAGCCATGAGAAACAAAAACGCGACCATTAAGGTCGCACTTTTTCATTCTACTACTTTTAGGGTTAACTCAAAGCAATCGTCGATTTATCCCCAACAAACATTTCTGTCGGCCGCCCCTTCACAACCGCCTGTTCGCCAATCAACGCATCTGCCAGTACGACGTCGCTGACTTCTGCATCGGGATCAATGATGCTGTTACGGACAACAGAATTGCTGATTTTTACATTTGCGTCGATGTGGGCAAAGGGGCCGATGACGGAGGAGTCGATCTCGGCCGATTCATGAATATACACGGGCGGTACCACCGTGAACCCTTCTCCATAGCCGCGCTCAAGCGCATCGGCCGAAACGCCATTCCCCAACGCCAATAGCTTCTGGTTCGTCTCCAAAATATGATTTGGCTTCCCTGCATCGAGCCAATAGTCAACTTCCAACGTCCGCATCTTCGCACCTTCTTCCAGCAACACTTGATACGCATCCGCCATGAAATACTCGCCCTTCGTCATGCGTTTCTCGCGCAGAATCGTTTCGATGGCGTTCAAAAGTTGCTTGCTGCTGCGGAACCAATTGATCCCAACCGCTGCATTTTTATGCTCTTTTGTTTCAGGCTTCTCTACAAATTCTGTCACAAAACCGTCATCATTTAGCTTGACAATTCCAAACGGGCGCGGGTCTTCAACCTCTTTCACAGTCAACACAGCGTCTGCATCATCACCGGCGACCTTTTGGTAATCGCCATAGTTAGCCTTAATGACACCATCGCCAAATCCAACAACAACCTCTCCATCTTGCTCTAAAAACGCTTTGCAGAGATGAACGGCGTGCGCCTGTCCTAGAGCTTGTTCTTGAATGACATAATGTGTATCGAGGTGAGGATAGTTTGCGTCTATCCACTCACGGATTTGGTCGCCACGATACCCAACGACGAAGATCACCTCTTCCGTCGTAATATCGCTCATCAAATCGAGTAGATGCCCAATTGTTGTATTGCCAGCTACTTTCATGAGGGCTTTCGGCCGACTCCATGTGTGTGGTCGCATTCTTGTGCCATAACCGGCGAGTAGGATAATAACTTTCATTTGTTCGTGGTTCGTAGTTTGTAGTTAGTGAAGGCAAATTTTACTCACTAACCACGAACTACTAATTCTGGTTGTTTGTCTTTCCAATCGGTCGCTTGTTCATACGCAAACGCCGCGTTCAGAATTTGTCCCTCTTGTAGTGTGTCACCGATCAGTTGAAGGCCAATAGGCAGCCCCTTGCTGTCGAAGCCGCACGGCACAGAGAGTCCGCAGCTTGCGCTCAAATTGAGCGAAACGGTAAATACATCGCTCAAGTACATGCTCAATGGATCATCTGACTTTTCCCCGATCTTAAAAGCGGTCGTCGGTGTCGTCGGTGCGGCGATGATGTCCACGTGTTCAAAAGCGTTTTTAAAGTCTTGCTTGATTAAAGTGCGTGCTTTTGTTGCACGCCCGTAATACGCATCATAGTAGCCCGCGCTCAACGAGTATGTGCCGAGCATGATACGGCGTTGAGTCTCTTCACCAAAAAGGGCGCGGGTCTTTTTAACGGTGCGAATCAAATCGCCGCCATCTACGCGAGGCCCATAACGTGTGCCGTCATAGCGCGATAAGTTTGCGCTGGCCTCTGATGGCGCAATTAAATAGTAGATGGGCAATGCGTACTCAGTGTGCGGCAAGCTGATTTCAACAATTTCCGCACCGAGCGATTCGAGCTTGGCAATCGCCTCACGCACAGCCGTTTCCACCTCGCTGTCCATGCCGTCGATAAAGTACTCTTTTGGAATCCCGACGCGCAGCCCTGCAATGTCGCCCGTTAATCCTGCTTCGTAGTTAGGGACGGGGGTTTGCAAGCTAGTGCTATCATGTGGATCATAGCCCGCGGTTGCTTGGAAAATGGCAGCGGCATCGCGGACAGTTCGGCCGAAAACCCCAACTTGATCCAAACTGCTCGCAAACGCGATCACGCCCCAGCGAGACATGCGCCCATACGTCGGTCGCAACCCCACAATCCCACAAAATGAGGCAGGTTGCCTTACGCTGCCACCTGTGTCTGTTCCCAGCGACGCATACGCCAGATTTGCTGCAACTGCTGCTGCTGGGCCACCACTGCTGCCGCCTGGCACGTGTTCTAAATTCCATGGATTGCGCGTTGTCATGTAAGCCGAATTCTCGGTTGACGACCCCATTGCAAACTCGTCGGTGTTTGTCTTGCCAAGAATGACTGCGCCCGCTTTCTTGAGCTTCTCGACGACAAACGCATCGTAAGGCGGGATGAATCCCTCCAAGATTTTGCTGCCAGCCGTTGTCTGAACACCGTCGGTGCAGATGATGTCCTTGACGGTGACGGGAATGCCGAGCAGGGGGGATGTTTCGCCGTTTTGGCGGCGGGTATCGGCCGATTCAGCCATCTCCATCGCCAACTTAGGCGTAACCGTCAGATAACTTTTCAATGTGCCGTCAAGCGCATCGATCCGCGCCAGCATCGCCTCTGTGACAGCAACACTTGTCGTCTCACCTGCACGCAGCTTGTCGCGCAATTCTACTAAACTTAATTGGGTCAACTCTTTCGTCATGCGTTCAACCGTATCCTATGCTAATTGTTTCAAGTTACAACTAAAGTTTCGATATCTACTACACTAACAAACTACACACTTGTTCGGCTAACCAAATCGGTGTTTGAAAATCACCATAGGCAACAACGTGCCTGCTTTTTACACGCTTTGTCACACTATTTTTCTCAATCCATCAGCTGAATTTCCCGCACAAATTGATATTTGGTATGAAGGTATGCTTGAAATTTCTGCTCAAAGTATGTGCCGATGCGTTTGCCATCGGTCACACCAAATAGTATTGGTTCAGCATGATTTGATTCCAATCGCGCAAAGTTACCAGCCTCTATACACAAGGACTCAATATCTAATTTCATCTGTTAACTTGCGCTCTCATCCAACACAGCCTGAATCACAAACTGTCTGCCTTGTTTCTCTGGCGCATTCGCCAGCACTTGTTTGATTTTAAGCGACCCCTCTACCACATCCGCACGCATGACATTTCGCAATGTCACAGGCTGTGTCGTCTCCTCAACATCGTCTAAATCTAATTCATTGAGTCGCTCTGCATAGGCCAAAATTGCGGATAGCTGCTCTTGATACATGCTGACCTGTTCATGTGTCAGCTCCAGACGCGCCAAATTAGCGATCTGTTCGACTTCTTGTTTTGTCAATGCCATTTTTGGGTTTCCTATTTTGTGACCGTTCTGTTGAATAGTAGCCGCGAATCACAATCATGCAAACGTTGCGAATAAACGCTTACGATTATGACAACTCATGATAGCTCAAGTAAAAGTCCGAGCTGCGCCGTCACATGACGCAGTTTCTCCATATCGTGGACGACGATAGCCAGTTCGCCTAGACGTTCGCCCAGTAGCTCGCGTGTTTTTGAATTTTTTTGCAATGTCTCGATTACATGTTCGTCACCGACTCGTAAAACCCCGATTTGTGACAACGTGCCTTCTGTGCCACGTTCACTATAGCGTTCAATTGCCCGTTGGATTCCTTTTGGTAAGGGTTGCCCATCGGCCGAACTCCGCAAAAAAGTCAAAACACGCTGTGGCGCGATTCCCTGTTTATCGCGGGCAAATTTTAATGATTGAGGCGTAATGCGATAGAAGTAAGGCTTGTCCTGTGAATAGGGTTGTTGTTCTGCAATCCGTGCTGTTTGGAAGCGCGTGAAGCGATTTGTCTGGCGTGGAACGATGATTGTCGCATCGGGCTGAATGATGGGTATCATTTGGGAATCAGGCACGTTGGGAACGCGCCCATCAAGCCATGCCACGGCACGCGGGGTCAAACGTGCATTTTCTCCTGAACAATCGACCAAGCCAAGCCAAGCCATGACTGTTGTCAGCACAAAGCGTAAGAGTGCGCCTTCGACCTTTTCCCAACTTGCAAAACCTCGGAGGTACTCATCTGTTGTCCCGTCGCGCACATACCACGTATTGTAGTCTCCCGTCGGCCGTTGAAAGTCAGGCGCATTTTGTTTGACTAGGGCGATTAGGGTATTAATGCTAAACCATTGCTCATCACGCGGTAATATGCTAATTAGAACATTGCGTGCAGCAGTGGGGTCGTTGGGCGCATCCCCTTCAAGGCGGACTGTTGGAAGATGGCGCAGTGGATTCCAATCACTTTCCGTCCATTTATCGATCAGCGTGGCGAGCTGAGTTTCGCGGTCAGCTTTTAGCCAATTGACGGCGGTGCGCGTCGGCCGAATTTCCTCTTCGCCGCGTTTCAACATGCCTAGCTCCCACACAAGTGTCAACAAGAGAGAGCGGCGGCTGCGATTGGCATCAACTAGATAGTCACTCAACCATTCGTTCTCTTTGCCATTCAACTGATTGCGCTGGGCAAAGGCCAAGAGCGTTGTCAAGTCATCCACAGCGGTTGTATTGGCGGGTGTGAAGATTGCAGGTGCATCTACTTCCAGCAACACGGTCGCTTCGGCCGCTGCAAGAAAGGTTAGATCATCACGTTTGTTTGGCTCATCATGGAATGGTTCAATAGCTTCTTTGAGAACGCTTTTTGTTCCCGTATGAGCGATTGTTTCAAATTGTGCGAGCAGTTCTTGGGGCAGATAATAAAATTCGATCAAACCGTCATCCGTCTCGTCGAAAGCGCGAAAAAGAAAGGCGCGATACCAGAGAGCTTCGGCGACATTGATAGGACTATACCACGGCTCTTCCCGCTCAAGTTTGGCTGGCCCCATCTCGCGGATCGTTCCGTAATTTCGGCCGAATTCACCCACTGTCATGCGGCCGCCATTTGCTGCCAGTGTCTTTAACGCCGCTGCCTCCTCTGGCTGCAAGTACAACAGCTCCATCTGCAAATCTGTCTGCTGTAGCTGTTCGGCTAATAATGCAGCACATTCATCTTTGTCTTTACCGATCAACTCCATCTCCCACCACTCGCCTAACATACGCAGGACGATAAGATGATGTTGCCGTAACGATTGTTCCAAATTTTCCATCGCGCAATTTTACGCCATCTTTTCCCCTGTTAGTACCTTTGGGTCATCAAACCGCCCTCTGCAACTGTTATACTCTAAGGTGTATCATTTGTTACTTGCTGTTTGAACCTATGGAAGCATCACAAAACCGCCGCACGGTCACCGTTTTATCTGTAGAAGATGATCCTCACATCCTAGCTGGTATCGTCGAACTCTTGAAGATCGGAGTCGAGCAGTTTGACATTTGTGTTTTACAAGCGTTGAATGGGGAGGATGCGCTGCGCGTGATTAAAGAACAGACCCCAGACTTAATCATCTCAGATATTTCAATGCCAAAAATGGATGGGTTTGGCCTATTAGAGCAAGTTCGCAGCCATGCAGAATGGTTACACATCCCGTTTATCTTTCTTTCGGCACGCACGATGCAGCATCAAATCTATGATGGCTTGCTGAAAGGAGTTGAACTCTATCTAACGAAACCATTTGACGGCACTGAGTTAATTGACCTAGTAGAGAGCCAGCTTTCGCAAACGCTACAGACGCGGGATAAACACACGCAAAGCGTCAACCAGTTCAAGACCGAGCTTTCACGGCGACTGCAACATGAATTTCGAACACCGCTAACATTTATTGTTGCCAATATGGAATTTTTGTATTCGGATGTCTCGGCCGAAAAAATGGACGAACTCAACGACCATCTGACCGGCCTACGGCGAGGCTCACAGCGGATGGGGCAGCTTGTCTCTGATTTGCTGCGTGTGGTTGATTGCCTGTCAGGTGAATACGCGCAGCTTGTGCAGCGCAATTTACGTCCGCTCAATAACCCCCTGATGCTGCTTGAGAAGGTTGTCGCGTCACATCGAAAGTCAGCGAACGCGCAAAACGTCAAACTTTTCTACCGACCACGACCACTCGATCTCTCTGTTTGTGCTGATGAAGACAGTTTGCAGGAGCTATTTGAGCGTCTCATAGACAACGCCATCAAGTTTACAAAAGCGGCGCGGGGTGGGGCGGTGCGAATTTCGGCCGAAAAATCGAACAATCAACTGCATATCCGCATCCATGATAACGGGGTTGGTTTTCCTTCTCATCTCAGTGAGCAGCTATTTGATCTATTTTATCAACACAACCGCAATAAATATGAACAGCAGGGTGCGGGAATTGGTCTCACAATTGCCCGCGAAATTGCTCAGGCGCACGGCGGCACGCTGACGCTGACGGGGAGTGAAAATCGTGGTGCGACGGCACTCATCAGCTTGCCTTGCTATGGCTGTGATGATGCGACTGGCTCGATTGCAACCATTGACGAGGCCGCCGCGACTATCTTGATTGTTGAAGATGAAGATTACTTGCTGGAGGGTTTACACGATTTATTGACGTATGGCTCGGCCGAGCGCACCTATCGCTGCCTCACGGCATCCAATGGTAAGCAAGCACTCGCTATATTGGAAAAAGAACAGCCTGATCTAATCATATCTGATGTGCGAATGCCGGTAATGAATGGATATGAGCTTCTCAAACGGACGCGCAACGATGACCGCTGGTCAGATATTCCCTTCATCATGCTCACGGCACATGGTAGCCGTCCAGAAGTGCATCGTGGGCGCATGGCGGGCGTTGCCCAATATGTCACGAAACCATACGATAGCGACTATCTACTCAACCTTATCGACACGAGCCTCGACCGTTATCTCCAAAAAGCGCAGGCGAAACAGCGCGACTTTGATTTGTTGAAACAAGGTGTCATCGGCGCGATTGATCTCGACTTACTGAGTTCTCTTATGACGCTGACCGCGCAATCAGATGTGTTGCAATCATTCCTCGATCCTGCATCGCTAGAAGACAGTCATAATGTTGCCGGCTTGCGAAAGCAGCTTGTCAACATCCAGATGACAACTCGTCAAGTCTCAAACTTGGTGGAAGATGCTTCTCAACTAGTTGAACTGCGCTCTGGCGTGGCGCATCGTAGCTTTGCAAAACGCGCCCGCATGATCGATAGTTTTGACTATCTATGGATCGAGGCAGTTGAAATTGCGAATGACCAAAAAGAATGGTTTGAATCATTTTTGCCTGCTTCATCGTACATTCAGCTAGATCGGCCGCGCTTTCTGCCACCCGTAAAAGGTCAGCGTAAACAGTTAGTCGGCGCATTCACACAATGGTTGCGTGCCAATGTTGCGTGGAGTGTCGATGGAAAAATTAATTTAACCCTCCGAGATGCGGGAGAAGAGATTTGTTGTGGGTTGACAGTAAAAAGATCAGGGTTGAGAGCGGCCGAGAAACAACAAATCATTACGTACCTCACCGACAACACCCCCCCCACAATGCTCCCTTACAGCAATAATCTTTTGATTTTCAGCGAATATATGCGCCTGCACGGAGCCAGTGTCACGTTTCAATCAAAAGGCAACACACACCACTTTGAAACACGCTTCCCCATTTATGATCCGTTTGCTGAATCAATCTGAACTTTTCTGAAAAATAGACATATCAGCTCCATGAAGTTGCACCAGACAACAAAAAGGCCTTCGCGTGATGCGAAGGCCTTTTGAGCCACCAATGGGACTCGAACCCATGACCTATGCTTTACGAAAGCATCGCTCTACCATCTGAGCTATAGTGGCGAACCGAAGCAAAATTATAGCAATCCAATTTTCGCAGGGCAAGCTGAGTTTGGTACAATTCCCGACCGATTTGATTAGCCAGCAATGAAGCTGCTTCCACAAACTTCGTTGTTTATACCCTTGAATTTAACCTCTGGACTGAATCCTGCTCAAAAAGAAGCTGTCACTGCCCCTTTCGGCCCCGTCCTTGTTCTGGCTGGCCCCGGCAGCGGCAAAACGCGCGTCTTGACCCATCGCATCGCTTATCTTGTGAGCGAACTAGACGTATATCCCTATCGCATCATGTCGGTAACGTTCACCAACAAAGCTGCAAAAGAGATGCGTGCGCGTGTCGAGAAAATTGTCACAACAGATTTGCGCGGTATTTTGATGGGAACGTTTCACTCAACCTGTGCGCGTATTTTGCGTCGGGAATCGGCCGCGCTCGCCCAACTCGGCTACAGTCAAGACTTTGTTATTTTTGACAGCGACGACCAGCGTAACGTCATCAAGACGATCCTCAAAGAGCGCAACCTTTCTGACACCACCTTCCAACCTACAAAAATACTCAACAGAATCAGTCGTGCGAAGGACAAAATGATTACACCTGAGCTTTATGAAGCGTCAGATTATATGTCTAACCTCATTCGCCGCTTTTACGAGCAGTATCAGCGCACACTCATTGCCAACAACGCGATGGATTTTGATGATTTGTTGCTCAACACGGTGCGACTGTTCGAGCTTTCCCCCGACGTTCTCGAAAAGTATCAACGACAATATCAACATATCTTAGTTGATGAATTTCAGGACACAAATAGCGTTCAATACAGCTTGCTCGCGCATCTTGCGCGTCAACACAATAATCTCTTTGTGGTTGGGGATGGTGACCAATCGATCTACAAATGGCGCGGGGCAGATTTTCGCAATATCCAGAAGTTCCGCGACGAATATCCCACAGCCAAGCAAATCCTGCTTGAGCAGAATTATCGCTCAACCCAGCTTGTTCTCGATGCGGCGATGGCGGTTATCCAGAAGAATCCAGAACGTGTACATAAAAATCTGTTTACGGAGCGTAGGGGCGGCCGACAAATCGTCATGCGCGAGGCCTATAATGAAAATGAGGAGGCGGAGCAGATTGTTGGAACAATTGCACGAGAACAGAAATATGGCAAGCGTCACTATGGTGATTTTGCCGTGATGTATCGTACCAACGCGCAATCACGTGTATTGGAAGAGTCATTTATCCATGAAGGTGTGCCATACAAATTGGTCGGTGCGACGCGCTTTTACGGCCGACGTGAAATAAAGGACGTGATCGCCTATCTGCGCGTGATCCATAACCTACAGGATGAAGTCAGCTTGCGCCGCATCATCAACGTCCCGACACGCGGCGTGGGTGCAAAGACACTTGCCAAACTGCTAGAATGGGGCAGCAAATTAGAGGTTCAAGCAGGCGAGGCGGTCATCAAACTTGTGACTGATCCGCTGATTCCGCTGCCGTTTAAGGGGCGGGCGCTGGCCTCTTTGATGCGTTTCGGCACAATGCTCAATGGATGGGTGCGGGCGCGGGATGAACTCTCCGTCGGTGAATTAGTGCAGCGAGTATTAGACGAAACAAACTATAAAACATATATTGACGATGGAACAGATGAAGGGGTAGGTCGCTGGGAAAATGTCAAAGAGTTTTTAGGCGTGGCACTAGATGCGGAGGAGACTTCGCTGGCTGACTTTTTGGAGACGGTCGCGCTGGTCGCTGATGTGGATAATTTAGAAGCGGGCAGCGATGCGGTGACCTTGCTGACGCTACATGCCAGCAAGGGATTGGAATTTCCAGTTGTGTTTATTGCTGGATTGGAAGAAGGGCTTGTGCCACATAGTCGCGCGAAGGGGGATGCAGAGGAGTTGGCAGAAGAGCGGCGACTTTTCTATGTTGGGTTAACGCGGGCAGAGGAGCAGCTTTATCTCTCGCATACCACACGACGCAGCCTATACGGTATGTCAGAGATGTCAGAGCCATCACGCTTCTTGGGAGACATCCCAACCAATTTAGTTGAGGGGGGGAATCGGCTCTCGGAACGGCACGAGGCAGCCAAAAGTCGAGCGTGGTCATGGGATCAAAGTGCTACACAGCAGCCCAAACGAGCGACCTCAAAATCCTATGGCAAACGCTCAGGGTTTGCGGAAAAACGTGTAAAAAGAAAGTCATGGGAAAAACAAGCTGCCCCACGCCGTGATTTGCCCAAACCACGCCATCTTGGAGAAGCACGTGAGAAGCCAAAAGCTGAGGCACAATACAAGTCCGGGCAGCGCGTTAGGCACGCAAAGTTTGGAGACGGGGTCGTGATTGAATCGAAGGTGACAAAGAATGATGAGGAGATTGCCATTGCATTTAGTGAGTATGGGATCAAGCGACTATCTGCGAGTTTTGCAAAACTAGAACGTCTTGCATAATACGCACTTGGTCGCCCTCACATCTCCAAATTCATAACCTGCCTATAATCATCGCGCTATCGATGCGAAACTTTCTCACCCCTTCTATAATCCGTTTTTGTAGATCGGAACATTCACTATCATAAGGACATTCATTTTGCGGATCGGGTTTGATGCAACGCCGCTGCTAGTGACTCGTGCAGGCATTGGCAAATATACTCATGCACTTCTGTCTGCGCTTGGGGAGGTCGCGCCCGACTATGATTTTTGGCTGTATGCCAATCGGCCGATTCCCGCCGACCCCGCGCTCACCTATGCCCATCACGCCCAAACCTATTTCCCGCGCAGCCGCTGGCTTTGGGAGCAGACGATTTTACCCGGAACAATACAACGTGATGGTGTGCGGTTGTTTCATTTCCCCAATAACTCTGCGCCGCTTTTCACTCGCGTTCCATACGTTGTCACAATTCATGATGCGTCGCTCTTTTTGCATCGTCAATATCATCCGTGGCGGCGAATTGCCGCTTTGCGCCTATTGATGCCAATTGTCGCACGTCGAGCGGTGAAAATTGTCACCGATTCACATTATGCGCGGCGCGAGTTACAGCAGGTGTTAAACTTGCCAGCAGAGAGGTTTGAGGTGATCTATTTGGCGGCCGGGAAGGAGTTTCGGCCGATTGTCACACCCAAAACAAACCAATACCAGCTCCCCGAAAAATTTGTCTTGTACGTTGGCACGCTTGAACCTCGCAAAAACCTCCAGCGACTCCTAGAAGCGTTTGCCCAATTAAGACGGTGTTCTGAGCATCGTCAGACAAAACTCGTCATCGTTGGGGCGAATGGCTGGCGAATGCCCGACTTTGAACGCCAGATTGATGCGCTTGATTTGCGCGATGGAATTGTGCGACTTGGCTATGTTCCTGATGCTGATCTGCCCATGATCTATTCGCTGGCGATGTGTCTCGCCTTTCCCTCATTGCATGAGGGATTTGGGATTCCGCCACTCGAAGCGATGTCATGTGGCATACCCGTACTGACGAGCCATAATAGCGCGATGTCGGAGATTTGTGCTGATGCTGCACACTATGTTGACCCAATGAGCAATGCGTCAATTCAAGAGGGGTTGCATCTTCTGTTGTGTAATTCACAACTGCGAGATAGGCTGCGTGAGAGAGGATTCGGCCGCGCTCGTGAGTTCACATGGCAGCAGACAGCGCAAAAAACCGCAAAACTATATGAGGAGGCCATCTCATGACTGCCTCAAATTCAGCCCCAATCCTTGCCTCACAGACAGCAACTTCCTCATTGCGACTTGCCATTGACATACTGTTTACATCTCTTTTATTAACCTTCTCATGGGGTCCAGCGATAACAATCGGCACATTTGATTTGCGTTTTGCCGATGTATTGCTTGTTTTGTTTGTGGGGGTATTTCTAGGAAAGTGGTTATTTAAGGGCGAGTTCCCGCTTAAGATACGTGAGGCGAGACAGAAACCACTCTTGACTATTCTCTTTCTTTTCGCTCTCTGGACGGTCACCTCGCTATTTGTCACGGTCACGCCTGTGTTGACTGTTCGACGCATCGTGCGCGTCTGGCTATTGTTGATGCTGGTCATTGGTATTCAAGATTTGCGACCATCGCTTAGATGGGTAGCGAATCTTCTTAGCCTGCATATCTTGGGGCAATCGCTAATCGCAATCGCTCAAGCTATCTTGCAACGTGATGTTGGGTTGTACTGGCTAGGTGAAAAGAAACAGATGGCACAACTTGGCTATAACGTGCTGGATACAGGCAGTCGTCTGATTTTGCGTATTCAAGGTTTGGCAGAACATCCAAATTTACTCGCTATTACACTGGTTGTGCCGCTGCTTGTTATTCTCGTCTATCTAATTTTTCCTGAAGAAATCAGTGGGTCTACCTCCTCATTTTCGCGCACCCTTCCCGCTATTGCACTATTCTTTGGAATAATCGCTTTGTTTTTTACCTTTTCCCGCGCTGCAACATTGGGTGGAGTGATTGGGGTCGGATTGCTTTTGTTTGTAGGAAAAGGGTGGACAACAGCGAGACAAAATAGGCAAGTCCGCAATGCTCGGCTTATACGCTGTGTCTTTTTTTTGATGGGGATGTTGGTGATAAGCATGATGTTGTTTGCCTATCGAGATGTCATTTTGTCACGGTTGGATTTGGGAGGATCGATTTTGGAACGCACATCGGTGACCGAGCGAGCGGTGCAGAATCATATTGGTTGGAAGATGGTGCAAGCCTCACCGTTGGTTGGGGTAGGGGCGCACAGTGCGCGAGAGCGATTTACTGAGTTCTTTGGAGCAGAGACACCTATTTCGCATACGATTCATAACACGGTGTTGTTGATCTCGGCCGAACTCGGCCTCCCCGCCGGCCTCCTCTGGCTCATCCTGCTATTAACGCCGCCTATTTACGCCATCCGTCGTCGTCATACTCTGTCAGTACCGACACTCGCTTACACCATCGCGCTCGTTCCTTATCTCATCACCGATTTCACCTCGCCTGCCTCCTACGATACACCGGTTGGATCGCTGCTTCATTGGCTGCTACTGGCTCTTTGGATAGAGAGTACTTCCACGACATGACCCCCCACGACGCGATCCGCACAACGCTTGCTTATGCTGACCTGTTCCAATATCCGATGACAGCGGCCGAGATTCATCGCTACCTTATCGAATATGAAACTTCGCATAGCCAGCTTGAGGCGTGGTTGGAAGAGGCCGTTACACAAACCCTCATTGTGCAGGTTGGCGACTACTTTGTACTGCCTGAGCGAGAGTCGTATGTGGCGATTCGGGAAGCACGGTCGGCGAAATCGGCCGAATTATGGCAGCCAGCCAAGAGATATGGCGCACAAATCGCCCGCTTGCCTTTTGTGAAGATGGTAGGTGTGACTGGTTCGCTGGCAGTCAATAACGTGACGGATTCGGCCGATATTGATTATTTCATCATCACAGCCAACGACCGCCTTTGGCTCTGCCGCATGATTATCATCGGCCTCGTTCGCGCCGTTGCACGCACGGGCATTGAGCTTTGTCCCAACTACTTTCTGTCCGAACGCGCCCTTGCCCTGACTGAGCGAGACATTTACACAGCGCGTGAACTCGCGCAGATGGTTCCCCTACATGGCTTTGATTACTATCAACAAATGATGACAGCAAATAGTTGGATCGCTGATTATTTACCCAACGCGACCCCAATGGATAAATGCTTCGGTTTTTCCAAACCTGCAAACACGTATCCAAAGCGCATTGGCGAAATACTCTTAAAAACCCCTCTCGGTGCAGCACTTGAAGGATGGGAGCAGAAACGTAAAATTGCAAAATTTCGCATTGCGGGGAATGCGATTAGTGAGGCGGCTTTTTCGGCCGATTGCTGCAAAGGTCATTTCGACGCACATCACGCATGGGCGCGGCAAAATGTTGAAGGGGTAGAGTGAACTCTGCTCAAGATGCTTATGAGACTTCTCTTTGGACAAACTTACTTTCTGCGCTTCGATCCCAAACTCTACGCTGCGATGCAACCCTATCCACCGCTCGGCACGCTCTACGCCGCCAGCTACATGCGCGAGCGTGGGTATGAGGTTGCGCTGTTTGATGCGATGCTGGCTGATTCAACGGCCGAGTGGGAGGCCAAATTGCAGGCAACCCAGCCTGACACCGCCATTCTCTACGAAGATAACTTCAACTACCTATCTAAAATGTGCTTGCTGAACATGCGTGAGGCGGCGTTTGAAATGATCGCAATGGCAAAAAAGCGCGATTTGCCAACCATCGTTTGTGGGGCGGATGCGACAGATCATGCCGAAGCCTATCTCGACGCAGGGGCTGACTACGTTTTACTGGGGGAAGGCGAAGAGACACTCGCTGAACTGCTGGCTCATCTTGAGAATGCAGATTCTACAAACAGGCTTGAATCAATTGTTGGGCTTGCCTACAAAATTGATGGCAAGCCTGTCCGCAACTTGCGCCGTCCAGACATCAAAGACCTCGATGCGCTGCCGTTTCCCGCGTGGGATTTGGTTGATGTCGAAAAGTATCGCCAAGTTTGGCTGGAAAAACACGGCTACTACTCGATCAACATGGTCACGACGCGCGGCTGCCCGTTTCACTGCAACTGGTGTGCCAAGCCGATCTGGGGACAGCGTTACCATTCACGCAGCCCTGAAAATGTGGCGGCCGAACTCCGTTGGCTCAAAGAATTAGTCAATCCCGATCACATCTGGTTTGCCGATGACATCATGGGGTTAAAGCCGCGCTGGTTTGAGAAATTTGCCGATATTGTCGAAAGGGATGGCACACGTACACCATTCAAATGTTTGAGCCGTTCCGATTTGATTCTGCGAAAAAACAATGATGTCGAGGCGATGGCGCGGGCGGGATGTGACATCGTGTGGATGGGCGCGGAGTCAGGCTCTCAGAAAGTGTTGGATGCGATGGAGAAAGGGACGACGGTTGAGCAAATTATTGACTCGGCCGATCTCCTCCACAAACATAACATCCGCGTTGGCTTTTTCCTCCAATTTGGCTACCCCGGCGAAACTCGTGCCGACATTGATCGTACCTTTGAGATGATCAAACGGGCAAATCCCGATGATGTCGGCATGTCTGTGTCATACCCATTACCGGGAACGTCTTTCTTTGAGCGGGTGAAGCTGGAGTTGGGTGATAAACAGAATTGGTCGGACTCGGCCGATCTCGCCATGCTCTATCGCGGCCCGTTCACCACTGACTTCTATCGCCATCTTCACACCGTTCTGCATAAAGTTTTCCGCAGCCAAAAGACCGTTGATCGCTGGAAAACACTTATTCGGAATCCGCGCGACATTCGCCGTCATGACGTGCGCGAACTAGCCGCCACCGTCTATCGTCGTGCCACGCTCCCATTTGCCCGTCGCAAACTCGACCAGCTTGCCCAACTGCCCCACGCCCCCGCTATTGTGACGCTGCCTCACATGACGCAAGCGGAAGCAGCCCAGCCAACGCCGCAAGAGTAGGCCTACTAATCACCGCAATCGTCTCGCCATCGTTGTTCAATGGTAGCGATCTCGTCGGGTGTCTATTTGCTATACTGCTTGCATGAGATTCTCCTCCTTTCTGCTTATGTGCTGTCTGTTGGTTGTCGCTCAATTTGGCTCGACTGATGCGGCCGAAGCATGTGTTATTCCCGACTCCGGTCCGTGGCCAGCTTGTGCCACAGATGGTCATCAAGACCCCAAAATCTATCAAATCTGGACAACCCCTTCGCCTGCCCGACCCGGCGAACCTGTCACGCTTCACTGGCGCACAAACACAGATTACGTGATTCTTGGCTATCGTTCTGGCAAAGGTCATAAGGTCTATTGCGGTGCGGCAAATGATCCAATCACCCCCCCACCATGCCCTGCCAACGGCTCGGTCGAGCTACCACACCCTGATTTACCGCCGCTAAACTTTATAGCGGTGATGAACGATGGGCGTGCGGTTGGGCGAGATTATCAGGTCAAATGTGGTGCTGACGCATGGTTTTTCCAACCTGCTCCGGAACGTTGTCCGAGCGGGCGGCCGAATTCAGCACTAATGCAGATTCAGTACTTCCAAAAAGGGGTGATGATTGGCAGCGTTGGCTCCCAAGTTCATATTCTCCTAAAAGAGAATCAGGCCGTTGCTTGGGCTGAATGGCGGGAAGATGCACCGGAGGATAGCCATCCAACGTTGCAGGCTCCATCTGGCTTGTATAAGCCATCGGCCGAATTCAGTGCAGTCTGGTCTTTAGAGAGCTTGGGCTGGGCTGTTGAACCAACTCCGCGACGCTATGATGGCTACGTGCAGTCATGTTGTGCCACAGGCTATTCTGGCACATCTTATCTTTCTACGCCGTCGCAGCTTGTCTATCGCATCTCAGGCGCGTTCTCCTCATTTTCATGGTCTGCATTTCAGAGTAGCCTGCCCGTTGGCGAGCCATGCGTTATCCCGGCTTCAGGGCCGTGGCCTGCATGTGCAAAGTAGCAAATCACATGATTGTTTATATCGACATCGAACATGGTCGCCTGAAAGATGAGCCGCAAAAGTGGCGCGAACATCTGCAACAAATGCTGACCATCAAATACAATCTCGAACTTGCCAGCCGCGAAGCCTGTCTGATTGTGCGCTATGAAAAAGTCACTCCTGCTTTGCTGCGCGAAGTTGGCGCAAAAGCGGTTGTTGTCAGTGGGAATGCGACGGAATTTGAGCATTATGACGAAGCAGATTTGGTAGGATTGCGAACTATTTTGCGTGAGGGATTGCGGCCGACAATCGGATTCTGTGGCGGTGCGATGCTGATTGCCGAGACATTTGGCACCTATTCTGCGCCAATTGACGATGCGCCACCGAGCGCAACCCGCGAACAAGTGTGGCGTGAGCGAACACATGAACGCGGCTTTATGTCGGTTCACAAGGTTGCCCCGCACCAGTTGTTTGACGGCTTAGAGGACGAAATGGTCTTTATGCAGGCACACTATTGGGAGATCAAGGCAGTGCCAAAGGGCTTTGACCGATTCGCAGAGTCGGATGTTACGCCAATTCAATTTATCGCGGGACGCACTCGGCCGATATTCGCCACCCAATTCCACCCTGAACAGTTCGATGATGACCACCCGGATGGTCGTATCTTCTTGGAAAACTTCTTCCGACTCATCGCATAAATTTGCATAGATGCGACACGCTATTGTATTCTCCAGAAAATATATAAGGAGAAGCAATGACCATCTATGCTGAGTTATACCCAGAGACATTTTCGGCCGAAGATTACATCAACCCCGATACCTACAAACATACCCGCGCCCCCGTCGAGTCCGCCCTGACGATTATCCCCGAAGCGTACACGTGCGAAACTTTCTACGACATTGAGCGTAAGCGCGTGTGGGCAAATAGCTGGGTTGCTGTCGCAATCACGCCCCAAGTGAGCAAGCCCGGTGATGTGCGCGTCGTTGAAGTGGTGGGGCAGTCGATCATTCTCACGCGCAACAAACAGGGAGAGCTACGCGCCTTCTACAACGTCTGTCGCCATCGTGGGGCGCAGATGCTAGACGGCGACTGCAAAGCTGTGCGCGGCGCACGCATTCGCTGCCCCTATCACAGTTGGGCTTATGATCTGAACGGCAACTGCATCGGCACGCCACTTTTTGAAGGCTCCGACATTCCCCAAGAGATGCAGGGCGCGTTCAGCATGGGTGGGGTCGATCAATTCACAAAAGATGACTACCCGCTTTTCCCCGTGCATGTAGAAGCATGGGGATTCCTGATTTTTGTCAACCTATCGGATAATCCAGCCCCATTGCAGGAGCAGCTAGGTGACTTAGAAGAACGACTCGCCCCGTATCGGCTACATGAATGGGTGCTGGCAAAGGAAGGGGAGTTCATTTTTAAGGCCAACTACAAGCTCGTCGGAGAGAACTTTATGGAGTATTACCATCTACCATGGGTGCATCCTGAGTTGATAAAGGTCTCGCGCATGGAGGATCACTATCGTTGGCAAGGTAAAGGGATGTATACGGGGATGATGACGTGGCCGATCTCGGCCGGCGAAGATGGCGGTTGGCTTGGCCTGCCTCCCATGAGCGGACTAGCGGACAAATATCTCGAAAGTGCGCGTTTCATCTGGCTTTTCCCTAATGCTTCCATCAGCGTCATGCCCAATCACACCTTTGTGATGATTACGCGCCCAGCAGGGCCAGCCTACACGATCGAGGAAACATACATTTTGGTACACCCTGAATCTATTGAAATGGGTGGTGATAAAGCGGCCGATGAGATTGAACAGCTAAACGACTTCTGGACGCTGGTGAATAATCAAGACATTGACATTGTGGAAAAAGTTCAGGCGGGATTGTCGATGAAGCCCTATCGTGGTGGACGTATGTGTTATCATTTTGAAGAGCCACTGCACCGCTACCAAAATATGATCATTGACAAGATGGTAGGCATTGACCGGATTCCGGATGGAGATGATGTGGAGATGGAGCCGATGTTTACTCGCTAAATGCTTGAGCAGCACGTACTCACTTTTATGATGAGTAAAGGCAAAATTGCTTGTGGCACAAATGCGCGTTTGAGGGATAATGAAACTCTAATATGCTATCATTAGATCGAGAAAAGATATTTACACATTGTAAGATTGAGAAGTAACAGGCCGCTTAACAATGCAAACACAACCACAAAAGGGTCAGCCGCTACTTGAAGTTAACGATCTTAAAACACAATTTCGCACCCAAGATGGCGTTGTTCACGCTGTCAACGGGGTGAGTTTCAAAATTCATGCAGGCGAACTGCTCGGAGTCGTTGGGGAGAGCGGCTCTGGTAAAAGCGTTACGATGATGTCACTGCTGAAGCTGATCCCTATGCCGCCCGGCGAGATTGTCGCTGGTGAAGCGTACTATGGGGATAGCGAACTGCTAGGAATGCGCGTTGACGAGCTGCGAAAGATACGAGGGTCTGAAATTGCCTTTATTTTTCAAGACCCGATGACTTCACTCAACCCAGTTTTGACAATTGGTTATCAACTAACCGAACCGCTACGCAATCACAAAAAAATGAGACGCAAAGAGGCCGACAAGCGAGCGGTTGAACTGTTGCGCTTGGTTGGCATTCCAATGGCTGAGACGCGGCTAAACGATTATCCGCATCAATTCTCTGGCGGGATGCGCCAGCGCGTCATGATCGCCATTGCGTTGGCTTGCAATCCACCTGTTTTGATTGCTGATGAGCCAACGACTGCACTTGATGTGACAATTCAGGCACAAATCATCGAAATCGTTAAGCAGTTGCGCGAGAAGATCGGGATGGCGGTCATCTGGATTACACATGACTTGGGCGTTGTGGCGGGGCTAGCAGATCGCGTGATGGTAATGTACGGAGGGCAAATAGTCGAGCGGGCAGAGGTGAAAAAACTGTATGGCAACCCGCAACATCCCTATACGCTGGGATTGCTTGGCTCGCTGCCACGTCTCGACCAACGTGGTGAAGAACTGGCAAACATTCAGGGAACGCCACCGAATCTGACCGCGCCGCCAACAAGCTGCTCATTTGCCCCACGCTGTCAATACGCTTACAAACGCTGTTTGGAAGAAAACCCGCTTTTGCAGCCTATCGAAGCGGGTCATGAAGTGGCCTGCTGGTGGGATATGGAAAAAGGAGTACCGCGTTATGGCGCATAAAAATGGGCAAGTTCTCGTTCGCGTACAGGATTTGAAGAAGCATTTCCCCATCTACGCAGGGATTTTTCGGCGGCAGGTTGGTGCAGTAAAGGCGGTTGATGGCCTCTCGTTTGATATTTATGAGGGCGAGACGCTTGGCTTAGTGGGAGAGAGCGGTTGTGGAAAATCGACGGCCGGGCGCGTGATTTTACAGCTTTATGAGGCGACAGCAGGAGCCGTTGAGTTTGAAGGACAGGACATTACAAAGCTGAAAGGCGAGACACTGCGGAAGATGCGGCCGAAAATGCAAATGATCTTCCAAGACCCTCACGCCTGCCTCAATCCACGTATGACCGTTGGCAGTATCGTGGGCGAGCCGCTGCGTGAACACCGCTCAATGAGCCGCAAGGAGCTAGAGGCACGTGTCTCGGAGCTACTCACCATTGTCGGCCTCAGTCCCCACCATGCCAATCGCTATCCGCATGAATTTTCAGGCGGACAACGACAGCGCATCGGAATTGCCAGAGCGTTAGCTCTCAATCCCGAATTTATCGTCGCTGATGAGCCGATTGCGGCACTCGATGTATCAATTCAGGCACAAGTCGTCAACCTGATGAAGGAGTTGCAGGCAGAACTTGGCCTAACTTATCTGTTTATTTCGCATGACTTAAGCATGGTACGCCACATTGCCGACCGCGTCGTCGTTATGTATTTAGGCAAAGCGATGGAGCTAGCAGAGGGAGATGAGCTTTACGAATATCCCCTGCATCCGTATACAAAAGCACTGCTTTCGGCCGTCCCCATTCCCGACCCGTTTCTGGAGGAGACGCGCCAACGTGTCATTCTAGTAGGAGATGTCCCCAGCCCAGCTAACCCACCGCCCGGCTGCCCGTTCAGCACACGTTGTCCTGTTGCCAAAGAGGATTGCTTTTCTGTCGAACCTGAATGGCGTGAGTTGCGAGCAGGGCATTGGGTTGCTTGCCACTATGCTGAAGATAACTTGTGAGATGAATTTGTTCTTGTTTGTTTAGTTGGAGGTTCTATTGAGGAAAAGTTTCCAATTGAGCAGTAACCCGCTTGTCATGATGTTGATACGACATCGCTTACGTTGAAATGTAGCGACTAATCGCTGCAAAATAATAATTGATTTCTGGAGAAGATCATGAAATTTAAGAAATTGACCCTGTTGATAATGCTGATGATTCTGGCACTGGTTGTCGCCTGTGGCAGCCCTGCTGACCCCGAACCTGTGAGCGAAGAGGAGCCATCTGTTGAAGCTGATTCAGGCAGTGAGGAAGAGGTCGCTGAGGAACCAACGCAAGCTCCCGCAGATGAGCCAGAGGAAGAAGAGCCGGAGATGGAAGAGTCGATGGCTGGTCAAGGCGGCCGATTGACGCTGCTCTACTGGCAAGCCCCCTCTAACTTAAACTCCTACCTCTCTGGTGGCACAAAGGAGCAGGAAGCGGCCTCTATCGTCATCGAGCCACTCGCACGATATGACGAAAATGGTGAGCTGGTTGCCGTGCTGGCAGAAGAGATTCCAACGGCCGATAATGGCGGCATCTCTGAAGATTTGACCCAAATCACGTGGACACTAAAAGAGGGCGTTATGTGGTCGGACGGTTCAGCACTAACCGCTGATGACGTTATCTTCACCTATGAGTATTGCAGCACCGAAGAAACGGGCTGCGCTCACGCTCAAGTCTATGCTGGCATCACGTCAGTCGAAGCGGCTGATGACCGCACAGTGACAGTTACCTTTGACGGGCCAAAGCCGTTCCCCTATGCCCCATTCACAACACAGCAAGGCGCAATTTTGCAGAAAGCACAGTTCGCTGACTGCGTTGGCGCAGCTGCTCAAGAATGTACAGACCAGAACTTTGCTCCCATCGGCACGGGACCATTCATGGTTCAAGAGTTCCTGCCGAATGACTCTGCACTTTACGTCGCAAACCCCAACTACCGCGAAGAGGGGAAGCCTTTCTTCGGTGAGGTTTTCTTGAAAGGTGGCGGTGATGCTGCTGCTGCTGCACGTGCCGTTCTCGAAACGGGTGAAGCTGATTACGCATGGAACTTGCAGGTTGAGCCAGAAATTCTCGACCAAATGCTCGCTGCTGGCAACGGTCAAGTTGTCACCGCATTCGGCACAAACGTTGAGCGCCTGATGATAAACCAGACAAACCCTGCGGCCGATCTCGGCGATGACCGCTCAGAATGGATGGATGGCGAAAACCCGCATCCGTTCTTGACCGATCTTAACGTCGTCAACGCACTCTCGCTCGCAATCGACCGCTCATTGCTCGTTGAAACGGGCTACGGCGCAGGCGGTCAGCCAACGTGTAACGTTGTCCCTGCGCCAGCCGCCGTTGTTTCAACCGCAAACGACGCTTGCCTAACGCAAGATGTTGATGCGGCTAACGCACTACTCGACGACGCTGGTTACATCGACACCGACAACGATGGTATTCGCGAAACACCAGACGGCATTCCACTCCAAATTCTGTATCAAACGTCAACAAACTCTGTCCGTCAGGGTAACCAAGCATTGATTAAGCAGATGTGGGAAGCAATCGGCGTTGGCGCGGAATTGCGTAACATCGACGCATCCGTTTTCTTTGGCGGTGATGTTGCAAGCCCCGACACCTACGGCAAATTCTATGCTGACATTGAAATGTACACCAATGGTGCAAGCGGTGTAGACCTTGAGCCATACGTCGGTCAGTGGACGCTCGACAACATCTCTGGCGAGGCGAACAACTGGCAGGGCAGCAATGTTCCACGCTGGTATCGCGCAGAGTTTGACGAAATGGTTGCTGAACTAGCTGTGACAGGTGACCCCGAAGAACGCGCAGAGTTGATCAAGGGTATGAATGATATGCTTGTTCAGGAAGGTGCAATGATCCCATTGATCCATCGCGGTAGTGTCTCTGCACACGCCAACTCAATCGACGGCGTTCGTATGAACGCATGGG
This sequence comes from uncultured Ardenticatenaceae bacterium, assembly GCA_964389925.1. Taxonomy (GTDB): domain Bacteria; phylum Chloroflexota; class Anaerolineae; order Promineifilales; family Promineifilaceae; genus CALECP01. Next base: position 24,793 of record CAYMGE010000044.1, on the reverse strand, counting down.
ATAGTGAACTCTGGAACATCGCTGACTGGTCACGCTCCGAGTAATCCCTATTTGAACCAAGAGATTCCATTTCTTCAAGAAATGGAATCTCTCTAAAAACCAATGGCTCTCTATATCATTCGACGCATCTTGATAGCGATTCCAACGCTGCTAATTATCAGCTTTGTGATCTTTGCCATTCTCGATTTGGCACCCGGCGACCCAACTGGCAACCTGCCGTTAACTGTGCCGCCCGAAGTGCGTGAACAGATTCGAGAGTCATTGGGGCTGAATGAATCGTTTCCAATTCGCTACGTCAAGTGGTTGCGCCAGTTTTTGGTGTATGAACCGCTTAACATTCTTGAAGAGACAACGGGGGTCGTCATTGGAGACAGCGCAAGCCGCACACGTATTGTCTCATGGCAAACGCGGGGCCCCGTTATCGACCTGATTATTCAACGCATCCCGCAGACGCTGTGGGTGCTGGGTATCTCATTTATTTTAGGCATTTTGATCGCCGTCCCCGTCGGGGTTATTTCAGCATACAAGCAATATTCCGCATTTGACCAGATTGGCACGTTCATCTCGATGGTCGGCTACTCTGTCCCAACATTTTTCACGGGTCTGCTGATGATCATTATTTTCAGCGTTCAACTTAAATGGTTTCCATCCTTTTACGACACAACGCATGATGTAACTGATTGGCCTAGCTTTGTCGTCCAAGTAAAGCAAATGGTGATGCCGATTTTTGTGTTGGCACTGTTTAACGCGGCGAGTTTGAGTCGCTTTACTCGTTCGGCCGTTCTCGATAATCTAAATCTCGACTATGTACGTACCGCCCGCTCAAAAGGTGTGCGTGAGCAAGGCGTTTTGCTAATCCACGTTTTGCGAAATAGCCTCATTCCCGTCGTCACCCTAATTGCGATCCAAATTCCGGGCATCTTTGCTGGTGCAGTTATCACCGAGCAGATTTTCCGCATAAATGGTCTTGGTCAGTTACTGATTACGGCAATTCAGGGCGCAGACATCCCGACCGTACAGACACTAACATTTATTTTTGCATTCCTGATCGTCACGTTTAACCTGATCGCCGATATTGTGTATGGAATACTCGACCCACGTATTCGCTATGATTAGAAGAGGATATTTGGTTCAAGTGACTGAATATCGAAGATAGAATCGCCTATGGCTGCTATTACAACGAACGAAGCAACAAAAGTTGAAAACGAACAGTACCGCTCCCTATGGGGTGATGTCTGGTCGCAGTTTAGAAAACATCGTGGGGCGATGGTGGGGATGACCGTTCTGACTCTTATTGTCGTTGCGGTGCTGATAGGGCCATACATTTACGACGTTGATCCCACTTACCTAGATGCGCTTGCTAGGAATCAAGGGCCATCGGCCGCACACCCATTTGGAACAGATAATTTGGGACGTGACATGCTGGCGCAAACGTTGGCAGGCGGCCGAATTTCGCTCGCAGTTGGGGTGACTTCAATGTTCATCTCGATCACGGTCGGGGTATTGGTCGGAATTGTCGCAGGCTACTTTCCAGCGATGGACGGCGTTTTGATGCGCCTAACGGACTTGTTTCTATCACTACCCGTGTTGCCGCTCCTTTTGGTGATTACACTGCTGTTCCGCGATGTGTTACGCGAGGCTTTCGGCCCTGAAACCGGTATATTTCTGCTAATTGTCTTTGTGATCGGTTTGACAAGCTGGATGCAAACGGCACGAGTTGTGCGTGGCGAGGTGCTTGCCGTGAAAGAGCAGGAGTTTGTGACAGCGGCAAAAAGCATCGGCACACGTCCTTGGAAAATCATCGCACGCCACATTTTTCCAAATGTGTTAAGTCCTGTGATGGTGGCGGCCGCGTTGGGCGTTGCCGCAGCGATTATTACAGAGTCTGCCCTATCGTTTTTAGGGCTGGGCTTTCCATCTGACTTTCCAACATGGGGGCGGCTGCTTTTTGATGGCAAAGATTTTATTACCCTAACGCCTACCCGCGTCATTTGGCCCGGCTTGGCAATTTCGCTGACGGTATTGAGCGTCAACTTTATCGGGGACGGGCTGCGTGATGCGCTTGACCCACGTCTGCGTGGTCGTTAAATAGCGTTGGCATGAAGCTGATAGGGATATGGCTGGGATTGGCGGTGTTGGGTGGAGTCGTGGCTTTTCAACTGTATCGGTTGGTTGTGATTGTGGGGTGGTTGTTGATTCAATCGGATCGCTTTCGGCCGATGGGCTGGTCATCAACCACAATTGGCGGTATCGGACAAATCGGCATCCTCTTGGTTAGCATGTTATGGCTTGGCTTTGTCGCTTCCCTCGAATACCGCCTGCGTCAGTGGAACAAAGCCCAAACACTTGCCGCAAATAGCCGTCGCCTGACTATACGGCTTATCGCTGCTGCACTGACTCTCTATCTATTGATCTTATTGATCGGACTCCTCTAAATGCAACAATTGAACGTTCTTGAACTAACCAAATCGCTCATTGAAATCAACTCTGTGAGCCGTTTGAGCAATCGGCCGATTGCCGACTATCTCCAATCCTTGCTCGAAGAAGCACATTGGCAAATCGAGCGAACCGAATACATTGACCCGAACGGCGAGCAAAAAATCAATCTTGTCGCCAAGCTAGGCGAGGGAAAGGGCGGACTCGCCCTGTGTTCTCACAACGACACCGTTCCGGGACAGGAACAGGATTGGTCAGCGTTTACCCCCATTGTTCGAGATGGCGTGCTGTATGGGCGGGGTAGCTGCGATATGAAGGGGCCGCTGGCGGCGACAATGACTGCTGCATTCTCAGTTGATCCAGCAACGCTAAAAAAACCACTCTATATTGTCGTCACGGCCGATGAAGAGTTGGGGCTTATCGGGGCGGAGAGATTGGTCGAAACGTCTGAGATGTTGATGCGAGATCGGCCGAATTTTGGCATTGTTGCCGAGCCGACTCGTCTCGCGCCCGTCTACTCCCACAAAGGATATGGTTTAGTCGATGTCACTGCCAGAGGTCGTGCTGCCCATTCGAGTACTGGCTTGGGCGAATCGGCGTTGCTCAAAATCGCGCCCTTTCTCGCCTATTTGACAGAAATAGATGTGATGCTTCGCACCGATGAGTCGTATATGAATCCTATTTACACGCCACCCCATCATGCACTCAACCTGCTGCTTGACATGGGGGAGGCTGCGCTTAATGTCACTGCGCCTTATGCCTTTGTGCGCGTTGCGCTGCGTGCAATGCCCGATAGCCGTAGCGAGGAGGCGGTTGAGATGATCTGTGAGCGAGCGAGACAAGATGGGTTGGAGGTCACGTCGCATTTTAAGCCCCCGTTGTACGCGCCGATTTCGGCCGACCTTGTCCAAACTGCGGTCACAGCAACAGGCAAGCAACCGCGCACTGTCCCCTTTGGCACAGACGGTTTGCATCTCCAAAAGGTGATTGACCAGATCGTTATTCTAGGCCCCGGCGATATTGCCGTTGCTCACACCGTCGGTGAGCATATTGAGATCGCACAATTAGAATATGCAGTAACGGTTTATCGAGAAATGATTGACCGGCTGTGCTGTTAGCCCACTTTCTATGACCAACGAAATTTGTTTTCAAACCGCAACTCAACTGGCTCGCCACATTCGCCAGCGGGAGCTATCGGCCGAAGAGGCGATGCAGGCACATCTCGACCACATTGAGCAGGTCAACCCAGCCCTCAATGCGATTGTGACGCTGTTACCAGAACGGGCGATGGAGGGGGCTAGGGCGGCCGATGCTGCCCTTGCACGTGGTGATGATATTGGCATTCTGCATGGTCTCCCCATCGCCCACAAAGACCTTGCTGACACAACAGGGATTCGCACTACCTACGGCTCTCCCATCTTCGCCAACCATATTCCTGACCACAATACGTTGCTCATCGAGCGTAGTCAACAGGCAGGCGCAATCACGATTGGCAAGACAAATACGCCCGAATTTGGTGCAGGCTCACAGACGTTCAATGCTGTCTTTGGGGCAACAAAAAATCCCTATGATGTGACAAAAACGTGTGGTGGTAGCAGTGGCGGCGCGGCGGTTGCGCTTTCTAGCGGGATGTTGCCGATTGCCGACGGCAGTGATATGGGCGGCTCGCTGCGTAATCCGGCCGCATTTTGCAATGTTGTCGGGTTACGACCCTCGCCTGGGCGCGTGCCAGACTATCCAAGCATGATGGGTTGGTCAACGCTGGCAGTTTCGGGGTCGATGGCACGCACAGTTGAGGATGTTGCGCTTTTCATGGGCGCGATTGCGGGGTATGATGCGCGTTCGCCGATTGCGATTCCAGAATCGGCCGCCCCCTTCACCCAACCCCTCACACGCAATCTAAACGGCACACGCATCGCTTGGAGCCGTGATTTGGGTGGTTTGCCCATTGCTTCGGCAATCACAAAGGTGTTGGAGGCACATCGGCCGATTTTTCAACAGCTAGGTTGCCAAGTTGAAGATGAGGAACCAGACTTAACCGATGCAGATCAGTGCTTCAAGGTCGGGCGAGCCTTCATCTTTGCAACGATGTTTGCCTCACTTTTGGCAGAAAAACGTGAGCAGTTGAAAGAGACAGTTATTTGGAATACTGAGATGGGGTTGGGGTTGAGTGCGGCCGATTTAGGCACAGCCATCACCAAACGGACAGCACTTTATCATCGCGTTCACGACTTCATGCGCGACTATGAATTCCTAATCTGCCCTGTCACCCAAGTTCCGCCCTTTGATGTGACAAAAGAGTACATCACCGAGATCAACGGCGTGCAGATGGAAACGTACATCGACTGGATGCAGTCATGTTATTTGATCTCGGTGTTGGGGTTGCCAGCAATCTCCGTCCCGTGTGGATTTACGGATGAAGGATTGCCAGTAGGGATTCAGATTGTCGGCCGACATCAGGACGATCTCGGTGTTCTCCAACTCGCTTATGCCTTTCAAGAAGCGACGCGCTATTGGGAGCGACGGCCGAAAATGAACCCCTGAGTGTAAATCGTAAATCCCTGCTAAGTACTTAATCAAAAGTAATCGGGTGTTCGGTATTCGGTAAATCAGTATTCGGTGTGCGTTCTACCACAGGTCAATACCGAACACTGAATACCGATTACCGTTTACCATTGCCCCAAAACTTTTTCCTGACTACTTATCTTTTCTGCTGCATCCACTCCACCGCCAGCGTTGCCAGCGAAGCCGCTCCAATCGCCAACGCACCCTCATCCATGCGGAATGTTGAGGTATGCACGGGATAATGTTGCGCCCATTTGGGATTATGTGTGCCAAGCATCAGGAAGCAGCCGGGAACCCGCTCTGACATATAGCTGAAGTCTTCACTGCCCATGAGTGGTCTTTCCTCAGTTACATTCTCATCACCTAAAAGATTTTTGAGGCCACCAAATGCAATTTCTGTCGCCTCGACATCATTAACTGTTGGCGGATACCCATGTCTGATCGTCAAATCGACTTCCCCGCCTAATGCTTCAACCACGCCACAAGCGCGACGCAACTCATCACGCAACTGCTGACGCACCTCCGGAGTCATACTTCGCATTGTGCCGGTGAGCTTGACCTCATCAGGAATGACGTTCGCGGCCGTTCCGCCGTGAATAGTCGTCAAGGAAACAACGCCCGACTCGATTGGGTCAAGGCGACGACTGACGATATTTTGGACAGCCAGCAAAAAGTGAGCAGTCAAAATAAGCGGATCATTTGCCAAATGCGGCATCGCGCCATGCCCACCAACCCCTCGAATGACAACTTCAACGCTATCACCGGCCGCCAATAGCCCACCCGCACGTGACCCAATTGTGCCGACATCCATCTCTGGGCTAACATGTATTCCGAAAACAGCATCTAGGCCGTCTACTGCGCCTTCCAAAACCATCAGTTCGCCACCTGATTGATTGTTCTCATCACGGTTTTCTTCGCTTGGCTGGAACAACAAACGTACAGAGCCGGGCAGTCGGCCTTCATCGGCAAACCCTTTAAGAATCGTGGTCGCGCCTAACAACATCGCTGTATGTGCGTCATGCCCACAAGCGTGCATGATGCCTGCTCGTTGACTGTCGAAATCTGTGCCATTCTCCTCCAAAATTGGCAGTGCATCCATATCGGCACGCAACCCGACCTTCGGCCCTGATCCCTCGATATGCCCGACAACGCCTGTTTTGGCAATCCCGGCCTCTGCTTCGATCCCTAGATCATGCAGAACTGATTGGACAAGGCGAGCGGTTTTGACTTCAGTAAAGCTCAATTCGGGCTGTTGGTGGATTGTGCGTCGCCATGTCACAATTTGATCTTGTAAGGCATTGGCTTTCGCCATAATTTCTTGTGCTGTAATGGGGTGGTTTGTGGACATCTTTATTCTCCGGATAGATTTGTTGGAATAGTAGCATCGTTTTCAAATAGTTGAGTTACACTCGAAGCGCGTTAAAATCTAGCATTGATGATAAAAGCGCATAACGACTTACCTTAGATAAAGGAACCTCAATGATCGACATTCGCTCACCCCATCTCACAGGCGCAGAAGTTTCATGGTTTGCCCCGATATGCAGTGATGACTATCAGTATCTCGGCGTGCCAGATGATACTCTCAAATCGACGTTTGACCATACCGCTAACATTTTGTTGACGGCCGATAAGCTCGGTTATCGCAACATTCTCTGCCCCTCCTCGTATCAAGTTGGGCAAGATACGTGGACATTTGCATCGGCCGTTGCCCCCATGACCAAACAGATCAACCTGCTCGCCGCTATCCGCACGGGCGAACTATGGCCACCGATGCTGGCACGTTCGATTGCGACTCTTGACCATATTCTCGAAGGTCGTCTCACTATCAATATCATTTCTTCCAATCAGCCCGGTGAAATTCTCGATTCGGCCGCACGCTATCAACGCTCCCGCGAAGTGATCGAAATCCTCAAACAAGCATGGACGCAAGAGTACATCGACTATCAGGGTGATTTCTATCGAATCAAACTCGATACCACCGACCCCGTCAAGCCATATCAGCAAAATGGGGGACCTCTACTCTATTTCGGCGGTTATTCACCGCATGGCAAAGATTTATGCGCCGAGCATTGTGATGTCTATCTCATGTGGCCTGATACGGAAGAAAACCTGCTCGGTCACATGCGTGATCTTGAATCTCGCGCTGCCGGCTATGGTCGCAAGATCGACTATGGGTTGCGCGTCCACATGATCGTGCGCGAGACAGAGGAAGAGGCGCGTGTAGCGGCACAGTCACTCGTGTCTAAATTAGACGACCAATTTGGGGCAGAAATCCGCAATCGAGCGCAAGATGCAAAGACGCTAGGTGTTGCGTTGCAAGCACAGGCACGTGAGCAGGCGGATGATGAAGGATACGCGGAGCCGCATTTGTGGACGGGCATCGGCCGCGCTCGCTCTGGCTGCGGAGCCGCGCTTGTCGGCAACCCTGACCAAATTCTCGCCAAAATCAATCGCTACATGGAGATGGGCATTCGTTCGTTTATCTTCTCAGGCTATCCGCACGTTGAAGAATGTGAACTGTTTGCCAAATATGTCCTGCCCAATTTAGAAACGGTCTCACTCCCCCAAGAGCAGAACCGTATCCCGTCTGCAACCCCTAGCACCCCACTTGGCACGGCGGCAAGAAAGTAATTTTGTAGCCAGTTGACCGCGCAGCGGCTCATGTAGCACGGGTATCCTGTCTGTGAAACACAGACAGGATGTGTGCGGTACATCTGGCAACTGCTGTCATGGAACCCCCGCCCCACGAGCCGCTGCAAGCAGCTTGTACCATTCAATTCGTGATAGCTCGACCTCATCGGCCGCAACCGCCTGCACAATCCGCTCCGCCTTTAACGTCCCAATAATTGGCTGAATGCCCATCGGATGACGCAAGAGCCATGCGAATGCAATCGCGTCAGGCGTGGTGTCGTGTTCAGCCGCGATCTCCCGTAGCAGTCGCGCCGTGTTCTGCACATGCTCAGGCGAACTTTCATCGGCCGTAAACAACTGCCCCCCCGCAATCGGCGACCAAGCCTGAATCATGACATTCTGCATCCGACAGTATTCCAGCGTGTTATGTGTCGCCGTGTAAGTCGCGTCGGTCATGTTGGTCAAAATACCGTCGGCGATCAGATTATTGTGCAGTAGGTTGAGCTCAAGCTGATTGAGAACGATTGGCTGATCGAGATGATGCTGCAACAAGGCCATCTGTGCCACATTGTGATTGCTCACGCCAAAATAACGCACCTTGCCGCTACTATGCAGATGAGCGACAGCGCGTGCAATCTCATCATATTCAACGAGCGGATCGGGACGATGAAATGCCAAGAGTTCAACGTGATCTGTACCAAGCCGCTGCAAAGTCCCCTCAACCGCTCCGACAAGATGATCGTAGCTAAAGTCGTAACGTCCGGGATCACCGTTTTCACCAATAATAATGCCGGCTTTTGCTTGCAAAATGAGCTTATCGCGCAAGCCGGGGTTTTTCGACAGTGCATAGCCGACAACTTGATCTGACTTGCCAAATGTGTAAATGTCGGCTAGGTCGATGTGCGTGATGCCGTTTTCGTAAGCCGTGCGAATCAGCAACTCAGCGCGATGATTCAGATCATCGGTCACGGCCGTGTGATCCCAGTTTCCACCCATGTGCCATGTTCCATAGGCAAGACGCGACACGGTGAGATCAGTATTTGGTATTGAGTATGTTTTCATAATTCCGTTGTTCAATTCACTTAATTTTGATGGATTCACGCTTGAATACGCTGCCCCATACACCTTTTGTCTATTGACCGACCATATAGCCTATATGTTATCATCAACCTTGGCATTGAGGAACACAGGTAAGTATGTTCAATCCACAAATCTTCACCCTTTCAATTCTCCTAAATACCGTTGGGGCGGCACTGTTAATAGCTGTATTGCTTGTCGTCATTTGGTCTTCGTGGAGAGCGCGAGTCAATCGACTTTTAGCACTCTATGTCAGTGTTTGCCTTCTGTGGAGCCTCAGTGCGCTGACCGGGCGCATTATCATGCCAATAGCCAAGTGGGATAATGCGGATACTCCGCCATTTATTTTGGTCTACATCGTCGTCATGTCGCTTGCTGGCAATAGTCCATTTTTATTTGCATTTGTCATTGAATACATCGACAAGTGGGATGATAAGCTGCTCAGAGGTGCGCGGTGGCTTGCCTTTTTGATCAACGGGGCTGTAGCGATTATTCTATGGAGAAAACCTAACTGGCTGTTGAGTGGCTATGATGCCACGCCAAACGGTATGCTCACGCTGGAGCCAGCAGAGCTTGCGCTCCCGATCATTGGTGTCGGCTATTTTCTCTGGTATGGTTTTGCTCTCTATTTGCTTTGGCGATATGCGTGGCCGCGCGGAAAGTGGGTCGCATTTGGTGCCGCGGTGATCTCAACGTCATTGGCAGTTGAAATTGTCAGCGACATTGCCGACATCCTTCCTGTCGCGATTGTATTGACTGGTTTGGGGTCTGTTGCATACGCTTATGCAATTGTTCAGGATAAGATATTTCACCCTCTGCGCCAAAAGAATGAGCAGTTAGTGCGCTCACGGAGATATTTAGAGCAGACGTTGAGCGCAATACCGGGGGCAGTTATCCTCGCTCGGCCGAACGGCGAAATCACTTGGGCAAATGCTGCATCAACGGTCATTCTCAATTTGTCGGCCGAACGCCTCGTTCACGAAAATATCGAGACATTCTATCAGGATAATGAAAACTTAAAGCGTATCTGGCAGGACATTGAGGAAAAGGGGATTGCCCGCAACCGCAAGATTCAATATCAACCAAAAGGAGTTGGTCTGCGGTGGGGCCGAGTTGATATTGTACGAACAGACTTTGCAGAAGAACCGATTCATCTCATCATTTTGCAAGACATTCATGAACAACATCAAGCGCAAGAGGCATTACAAGCAATGCAAAAGTGGGAGAGTTTGGCCATCCTTGCAGGTGGCATCGCACATGATTTCAACAATTTGCTTGTTGCCATGCTGGGGCAATCGTCGCTTGCCAAACGCAAGATGACGGCAAATAGCCCTGGCTATAAGAATATTGAGAAGGTCGAAATAGCGGCCAAGCGAGCATCGAAGTTAACAAATCAAATGCTGGCGTATTCTGGGCGCGGCCGATTTGAAATTCGCCTGATCGATTTGAACGCGCTTATTGCAGACAATCTTCGTCTGTTTGAAACGTCTATCTCCAAAAACGTCGTATTGCAGACTAAATTTCATCCAACACTCCCGTGCATAGAGGCCGATACAGCGCAAATGCAGCAGGTCATCATGAACTTGATTCTGAACGCAGCACAGGCAATGGGCGACGATGGCGGCGTTATTGAAATTGCAACCGATGTGAGAGTGCTTGTAGAAGATCAAACAGAAGAATGGCATCTGGCTGGCGAAACGCTCAAGGCAGGTAACTACGTGTGCGTTATAGTGAAAGACAGCGGTTGTGGGATCGAGAAATCTGCGCTTGCTTCAATTTTTGATCCATTTTTCTCGACAAAGATAGCTGGCTCTGGGCTAGGGCTTGCCGCCGTGCTGGGCATTATGAAAGGCCATCACGGCGGTATTCAGGTGCATAGCGAGGTCGGTGTGGGAACTGAGTTCAGTTTGCTTTTCCCAGCGACCGCCAAACAAATTGTGAAGCCATCTGAGGCGAGATCAACGCCCCCCTCAAACAGAAAGATTCCTATGCTAGATAGTGAGTCATCGTTGATTGGTATATGAAATCTGTTCGCTTGTTTAGGCCATTTGTCTCGCCCATTGGCACAAACTGGGTGAGATAAATGGCGTTCAAGCCTAAGCTGGGTAAAATCATACGCCGTTTACCTAACCTCTACGTCGAATTTGCATAACACGAGTTACGCAATTAATCTAAGGTGATCGGCGTTGTGACTTTGAAGAAGCCGTTAAAGTACGTCAGTTGTGGTACGATCCCAATCGAAGGAGCGCGTGTGACACCAGAACAATTTGTCAAAAAATGGTCAGCCATCGGCGTAAACGAACTCGCCGCCGCCCAATCCCACTTTCTCGATGTGTGCGATCTGGTCGGTCATCCCCATCCCTACGACAACCCAGAGACGCAGCACGACTTCCGCTTTGAGAAACCCGCCGCCAAACCGAGCGGCAAAAAGGGGCGTGCCGACGCATTTTACAAGGGCAAATTTGTCTGGGAGTACAAGGGCGCACACGCCGATCTCGACAAGGCGTATGAGCAGGTGCTGCTCTACCGCGATGCGTTGTTTAACCCGCCGCTGCTGATCGTCAGCGACACCCAGCGCATCATCATCCACACCAACTACACCAATACGATCCGCAAACAGCATGTCATCGAATTGGCTGATCTTCTCAAATCTGACAAGCTCGCATTGCTCAAAAGCTGCTTTGCCCATAAGGACGAGATTGATCGCGTCTTCAAGCCAACGCGCACGCAGGAACTCGTCACGGCCGCCAACGCGAACACCTTTATCGCTGTCGCTGATGAGCTAAAGGCGTGGAACAAGCATGATCTTGCTGAAACGCCAGAGAAGATCGCGCATTTCATCGTGCGGATTTTATTCGCGCTGTTTGCGGAGGATATGGAGCTGCTGCCCGAAAATCTGTTTCGGCAAACGGTCAGCCGTGCGCTCGGCAAGCCCGACGAGTTGACTGCCTTGCTGCGCCAGCTATTCCACACGATGCGCGACGGTGGCTGGTTTGGCTTTTTCCGCGTGCCGCACTTCAACGGCGATCTGTTTGACGACGACTACATCCCCAAGCTGCCCGGCGGGATCGGCAAGCTGCTCGTCGAGGTAGCGCGACAGGATTGGAAGGAGATCGACCCGACGATTTTTGGCACGCTGTTCGAGCGCATCATCGACCCGGCCACCCGCGCCCCACTCGGCGCACACTACACGAGCAAGGCGGACATTTTGCTGATCGTTGAACCCGTCTTGATGCAGCCATTGCGCCGTGAGTGGGAGGCGTTGCGGCCGAAAACAAAGCGACTCGCCAAAAAAGACCCCGCCGCCGCCCACGCGCTGCTGGCCGACTTTGCCGCCAAGATCGCGGCCGTCAAGGTGCTTGACCCCGCTTGCGGCAGCGGCAACTTTTTGTACATCGCGCTGCAAGCGTTGTTAACGTTGCAAAAGGCGGTCATCGTCCATGCGCGGCGCAACGACCTGCCCGACATTCGCCTGACGGTCAGCCCCGCCCAGCTTTACGGCATCGAGATCAACCCCTACGCGCACGAACTGGCGCAAATCACGATTTGGATCGGCTACATCCAGTGGCGCAACGAAAACGGCTTTTCCATCGTGCATGAGCCGATTTTGCAGCCGCTCAACCAGATCGAGCGCAAAGACGCGATTCTCGCCTACGACGCGGACGGCAACCCCGTCGAACCTGAGTGGCCTTCGGCCGATGTCATCATCGGCAACCCCCCTTTTCTTGGTACAAGAAATCGACAAAACAAACTACCCCAAACATATGTGCAACATATTGGAGCCATCTATTCCAAACGTATACCGGGCGACAGCGATCTGGTGTGCTACTGGTTCGAGAAATCTCGCGAACAATTGGAAATGGGAAAATGTGATGTAGTTGGACTACTTGCGACAAACTCTATAAGAGGAGGCTTGAACAGACGGGTTCTTGAACGGATAAAAGAGACTGGCGATATTTTCTGGGCATGGAGTGATCGCGATTGGATTTTAGACGGAGCCTCAGTTCGTGTGTCGATGATTGGATTTGATAGAGGTCAAAAAAAGCAAATAAAATTGAATGGCGAAATTGTAACCACCATCAACTCCGACCTCACATCAAATGTGGACATTACTTCATCACACCGACTTCAAGAAAATTTTGATATTAGTTTTCAGGGTATCGCAAAAGCTGGTGCATTCGATATACCGCAGTCAAATGCAACGCGGATGATTGAACTTGATCCGAATAATGCACAGGTTTTACGTCCTTTAGTGAACGCCCGCGAATTTGTTAATAGGCCACGATATGTCTGGATAATTGACTTTCAAGAAATGCCGATGTCAGAAGCATCTACATACCATGCTCCATTTGCACATGTGATTGAAAATGTAAGACCGAAGCGACAAACAAACTCAGAACGCAAACGCCGCGAAAAATGGTGGATTCACGGACGAAGCCGCCCACAAATGCGTGAAGCCATTACATTACTTAGTAGATATATTGCAACTCCTAACGTCTCTAAGCATCGGATTTTTGCATGGTTGCCTGTTCAAACGTTGCCCGATGGCACACTGTACATTTTTGCACGTGAGGACGATTATTTTCTTGGCGTTTTACATTCAAAACTTCATGAAATGTGGGCTTTAGGACTGGGAACATGGCTTGGTAAAGGCAATGATCCGCGTTACACATCAACAACTACTTTTGAAACGTTCCCTTTCCCATGGTCGCCCAGCACAGAACCCAGCGAAGAAGACGATGACCGCGTCGCCGCCGTTGCCGACGCAGCGCGTGAACTCGTCGCCTTTCGGCAAGCGTGGCTCAACCCGCCCGCACCGCAGGGCGCGATTGATGTCGCCTATGAAAAACGGCTCAAGCGGCGCACGCTGACCAACCTCTACAACGCGCTGCAACATTACCGCGCCGCCCGCGCTGCTGGCGAAACGCACACCGTCGCCTTCAAATCTGGCTGGAAAAATGCGGTGCGTTCCGACATCACCATCCCGCAAGTGATCGACCTGCACGACATCCACACCGCGCTCGATCACGCCGTTCTCGACTGCTACGGCTGGCTGCACAACCTGACGGATGAGCAGATTTTGGAGCGGCTGCTCGCGCTCAATTTGGAACGGGTGGGGGGCTAGCGCGGTATTCAGTATATTTGAGCTAAGTATTTAGCCCATTGTCGTGTAGAAACTCGTTGATAGAGATAATGCTGCCAGTTGCAATAGATTCTTGAGCGGCCGCCCCAACAACAATCGCCCAGAAGCCTTCTTCGGCCGATGCCGCCCTAGAGGGCTTCCCCTCAATCTGATCGACAAATTCGACATGCTCCACATACGTCCCGCCCTGATGCCCCGAATGTTGAATCAACGCTGGGTATATTGGCTCTGTCATACGCGAGGGGCGGTCATCAACAGTGGCGATCTCCATCTGTGTGATAGGGCGATTGTGAGCCAAGAAATCTTCATGCTCAATTGTCTTGATGCGCCCTTCGTCGCCACAGACAACTAGCTCCTCGTAAAACATGGGCGCAAACATACACAGGTTGAAATTTGCCGTTATCCCATTCTGATATGTTATGATGACCATGCCATTGTCGAGAATGTCGGGCTTTTTCCCCTCATGCTCGAAGTCGCCAAAGTTGACGGCGGCGCTGCCTACGGCGTAGATAGTTTTCGGCCGACTTCCTGCAATTCGGTTGAGCAGGTCAAAGTAGTGACAGCATTTTTCGACAAGCGTATCACCTGAATAGGCGGCGAACTTATTCCATTGTCCGACCTTATCCAGAAAAGGCATTCTGTGTTCCGCCATGCCAATCGTCTTGACTTTTCCAATTGTTTTGCGTTCCAAGATTTCATAGAGTGCCTCAGTGTACTGTGGTTTGAAGCGATACTGTAGCCCAACTTGAAAGACCTTTTGATATTGCTCTGCAAGCTGCATAATTGTGTGTGCATCTGGAACAGTTGTTGCAATTGGTTTTTCGAGCAAGATGTGCTTGTTTGCTGCCGTGGCTGTCTGTATGACTTCAATATGGGTGTAGTTAGGCGTGCAGATGAGCAGGCCATCTACGGCGGGATCGTTACATGCTGCCTCTAATGAATCATAGATAACTAACTGAAGGTCTGGATCATATTTATGCGCCTCGCGCTGTGCGACGAAAATGCTGCGTGGATTGGGGTCGTAGACTCCATGGATTGTGGCGCGACCCTCCATCAGCGTAACGCGCAGATGTTCCTGCCCAATGATGCCTGCGCCGATGAGGTTGAAGCGGTATTTCGGCCGATTTCTTGCCGCCAAATAGCGATCCTCATCCTCCAAATACTGAAAAACAGGATTGAGCATCAATCCTGCGCGGTTATATCTTCTATTTTGTGTCATTGATTGGATTCCGTATTCGGTAGCGTTCACAGAACCCAACTACCGAATACCCTCTTATTTCATCCCCGTTGTCGCAATACCTGAGGTGATATATTTTTGTAAAAAGGCAAAAACAAGCGTAATTGGCAGGAGTGTCAAAACGGTCATTGCCAAAATTAAATGCCACTGCACGGTTAGATCGCTTTGAAACGTTTGCAAGCCAACTTGCAAAGTAAAATTCTCGCTTTCACTCAGCACGATAAACGGCCATAAAAAGTCATTCCAACGCCACATGACGGAGAAAATTGTCAGCACAGCCAGCGCGGGTCGTGCCAGCGGCATGATAATCTGCATGTAGATACGCCACTCACTCGCGCCGTCGATTCGCGCTGAGTCGAGCAGTTCGTCAGGAATCGTCAGCATATACTGACGTAGCAAAAATACCCCCGTTGGCGTTGCTGCGCCCGGCACAATGATGCCCGTCAACGTGTTGTTCCAGCCCACCTCAGTGATGACCAAAAAGACGGGAACCAGCACAACCGTCACGGGAACCATCAGCGTGCTAATCATGATCAGGAAGATCGTGTTTCGGCCGCGAAATTTGTATTTACTCAGCGCAAATGCTGCCATACTGTTGACGATCAAGGTCAATATCGTCGCCAAAACGGTGACAACAACGCTGTTACGCAGATAACGCGCAAAGTTGAAACTTTGAATCCCCTCACGGAAATTGTCCAGATTAAACGAGACGCTTTCTACCGCCTCTCGATTCTCAATCCGAACTTTGACCACGTCCCCCTCTGGGTTCGCGGGGTCGATTAGCTGTGACTCCAAACCGATGCGGCGAATTTGTGCCAGTTCACGTACCGTCCCATCTTCCATCGTGACGCGATAGATCGGCAGTGGCTCGTCATAGCCTTCGACAACGACTGTCTCCTGCTTGTAGGGAAGTAGTCGTGGCGGGAAGGTGTTGATCTCGCCCGATGATTTGAAAGAACTCAGGACAAGCCAAACGACCGGCCCAAACATGATGAGCGTGCCAAAAATCAGATAGCCATAGGTGAGAATATCGGTGAAATGGAAGCGTCCGTTGCGTGCGCGGGTACGTGATAGAAATGTGACGGCTGACATTATGCTGTCTCCTCCTGATTAAGGCGCAACTGAATTAGGGTTGCAATGATTAGGAAGACGGCCATGACGATAGAGGCGGCCGAAGCAATTCCAAAGCGTCGCGCAGGACTCGCAAACCCGATCTCATAGATGTACTGTACAATTGTCAGCGTTGCCGTTCCCGGCCCTCCCCGTGTGAACGCAAAAATGATGTCAAATACCTGCACCGCCCGAATCAACGCCAGTACAACGACGACTAACATTGTCGGTGACAATAACGGTAGCGTGATTTGTCGAAACGATTGCCAATCGTTTGCACCGTCGATCTTTGCCGCTTCATAGAGGGATGCGGGAATCCCCTGCAAACCAGCCAGCAAAATCAGCGTGTAGAACCCCATATACGCCCAAACGCTGATTGCAATCACCCAAAAACGCGCCCATATTGCTGTCGTCAAAAAGCGAATTCGCTCAAAGCCAAATGACTCTAGCACGCCATTAACCAAGCCATTCTCCTGCAAAATCCACTTCCAAATCAACGCGACCACAATCGGGGACAACAAAACGGGGTAAAAGAAAACGCTGCGGAAAAACCCACGCCCCTTGATGTTGCGGTTCAAAATGATGGCGGTCAACAATGAGAAAAAGACCATGAACACGACTTGAAAAACGACGTAGCCAGCCGTGTTGTAGACACCACGCCAAAATAAATCCTCGCGGCACGAGTTGGGATCGAGAAAACTGGCACAATCAAAGAGCTGCTCAAAGTTGGTTGCACCTGTAAACGGCCGTTCAGACAACGAAAACTTTGTGCCGCTCGTAAAGGCGTAGGCGAAGTTGAGTACAAACGGGGTAAGAATGAAAACGCCAAAGATGAGCAGATTTGGCAATACAAACACATACGCCATATTGCGGTCGCCAATCAACTTCTGAATTGAGCCAAAAATGAGATCAAGACCGCTGGTGGCGGCATTGTAGAGGGCGTTTGTTGGGCGTGCTAGTGGGGATTCTGCCATTTTTATATGGTAGCGTCGCAGCTTTAGCCCGACGTTTTCGATGCGAAGCCTGTAGCGTTGGGATTTATCCCTCGGCATGAATACCAATTCTACAGGCTTCGCATCTGACACATCGGCATAAATGCCGACGCTACAGGGATAGCTAACTAACCGCCAGCTTCTGCAATCGCGTCATCAATGTCTTGCTGCAATCCTTCGAGTGCTTCATCAAGCGTCAACTCACCCGCAAGGTATTGCCCAATGCGGTTTGCGCTGTTGCGATAGTAGGCAAAAGCATAGGGGTGAACGTTTAACTGGACAGCTTGATCTTGCAGCTTTGGAATTTCGGCCGTGAATGCCGCTAACGCCGCTAAAACTGCCTCGTTATCGCTGTCATAGTCAACGCCATTGCTAGCAACTTCTGTCTGTGCGGGCAAAATCAGTGTGCCTGCGCTGAACTGACCGTATGCGTCGGCACTCGCCAAGAACTCCATCAGTGCTGCTACCTGCTCCGGATAGTCAGTGTCGGCAAATGCGACAACCGCGCTACCACCAGCAACACCGGTACTACCGCCGTCGCCCGTTGGATTTGGCACAACAACCCAGTCAAATGCGTCACCGACATCGGCCGCCAACCCATTAACCTGCCAGCTTCCGCTCATGCACATGACCAACTCACCGCTCTTAAATGCGTCAATACAAGAGTTCACGCTATCACCAACAAGCCATACTTCACTTGGCGTGACATTATCGACGTGCCAGTTGTTCAACTGCTCTGCAAACTGACGGAAACCATCTGTATCAACGGTGAAGTTGCTGTCACTGTCGATCAAAGTCGCGCCGCTGCTCATCGCCGGCCCTGCAAAACGATGCCCAGTCCGATCAATTGAGATCGCATATTGTACGCCCGTTGCGTCAGCAACTTCTGTCGCGGCCGCAGTCCAATCTGCCCAAGATGCGCCTTCGCCGGGCATTTCTACGCCGGCTTGGTCAAAGAGGGTTTTGTTGACATAGGGGCCTGTGACAGTGAAGCCATCAGGGAAGCCATACACACCACCGGGTTCGCCTAGTGCGTCCAAAACGGGGGCGGGGAAGTTGGCACGAACGTAGCCCGCATCTTCCATCATGTCGCTCATATCGAGCAGTTGACCGTTAAACACACCGAAGTTGGTGATACGCGCCATGTCGGGGCCTTCGCCTGTCTCGACCTGAACGGGAAGCTGCTGGTCAATCGTTGCATAAGGTACGACATCAAGCACGACTTCAACCTCTGGGTGCATCTCCATAAACTGGTCGATCAACCCTTGCATTACCTCTGGCTCTGCACCATCGCCGTAATAAGCAAAGCGGATTTCGGCCGGCTCAAGCATCATCGCCTCATCATCAGCAGGTTCTTCTTCATCTGTTGCCGCTTCACCCGTCACTTCAGCAATTGCGTCATCAATATCTTGCTGCAACCCTGCGAGAGCCTCGTCGAGCGATAGCTCACCCGCGAGATATTGACCGATGCGATTTGCGCTGTTGCGATAGTATGCAAACGCAAATGGATGGACGTTGAGTTGGACGGCTTGATCTTGCAGTTTGGGGATTTCGGCCGTGAACGCCGCCAGTGCCGCCAAAACAGCTTCATCATCACTAGCATAGTCAACGCCGTTGTTGGCAACTTCTGTCTGTGCGGGCAAAATCAACGTGCCTGCACTGAACTGACCGTATGCGTCTGCGCTGGTGAGATATTCCATCACACGAGCGACCTCTTCGGGATGCTCAGTGCCAGCAAATGCGACGACCGCGCTACCACCCGCAACACCCGTGCTGCCACCATCACCTGTCGGATTTGGCACAACAACCCAGTCAAATGCGTCACCGACATCGGCCGCCAACCCGTTAACCTGCCAACTACCGCTCATGCACATGACCAACTCACCGCTCTTAAATGCGTCAATACAAGAATTTACGCTATCGCCAACGAGCCAAACTTCGCTTGGCGTGACGTTATTTTCATGCCAGCTATTCAGTTCTTGTGCAAATTGACGGAAACCGTCTGTATCAACGGTAAAGTTGCCATCACCATCGATCAGGGTTGCACCACTGCTCATAGCAGGGCCAGCAAAGCGATGGCCTGTGCGGTCGATTGAAATTGCGTATTGAACGCCTGTCGCATCGGCAACCGCCGTGGTTGCATCTGCCCAATCGCTCCAACCTGCATCAGGGCCGGGCATCTCAATTTCAGCTTGGTCAAAGAGGGTCTTGTTGACATAAGGGCCTGTGACGGTGAAGCCATCGGGGAAACCATACACGCCGCCGGGTTCGCCTAGTGCGTCCAAAACGGGGGCGGGGAAGTTGGCACGAACGTAGCCCGCATCTTCCATCATGCTGCTCATGTCGAGCAGTTGACCATTAAACACGCCAAAGTTGGTGATACGCGCCATGTCGGGGCCTTCGCCTGTCTCGACCTGAACGGGGAGTTGTTGGTCAATCGTTGCATAAGGCACGACATCGAGAACAACGTTGATGTCTGGATTATCTGCCATGAACTGATCGAGGATTCCCTGCATCACTTCTGGCTCTGCACCATCACCATAATAAGCAAAGCGCACTTCGACTGCTTCATCAGTCGTTCCACTGTCGGTAGGTTCATCGGTTGGCTCGGCCGCAGGTTCGTCTGTCGCTTCGGCCGCAGGTTCGTCTGTCGCGGCGGCCGCTGGCTCGTCTGTTGGTGCGGGATCAACAACGGGGTCTGGTTCTGATGTGCCACCACAAGCGACGATAAAGATCGCAAGCAGCAGAAGCATCAAGCGGGCATATTTTGCAAGATTTGTTTGCATTTTCTTCTCCAAAAAACTATCTTCATTACAAATATAGACACCTGAGTTTGTCTACTTAATGATAGATATTATCTTCGTTATTTTATTTTTTGCGAATATGTAGGGGTTGATAGAGCGATTTCTCAATTAGCTATGGCAAAAAAAGCTCGATGTCTTGCTCAATGGTGCAAGGGCAGTTGAATGAGAAGAAAACGTTGTGCCAAAACAGTTCTCGATTGATTCGCAAACTAATTTTGTCAGCTTCCCAATCAACCCAAATTTCGTTGGCATCCTCACGCACATGCGGCCATGTTTGCCAGCGTTGTAGCCACTCACGCTTTGCGTTGTGGGTTCGCCAAATAGCGACATAACCTGTGGGGTCAATCGCAATCGTTAAAGTGCTTAATTCTGTTTTGAGTGACAGCCTATTGCCAGTTGTTCGCACGGTGAAAGAGGTTTCAGCAGGAATGCTCTGCTGTTGAGAGAGGTTACCTAGCGGCTGTGGGTCAAACGCACCAAACCAAATGAGGAGAACAAAGCCAACAAGTGAGAAATAGAAAAATTTTATCATCTAAAATAGAGCTGTTCTTCATTAATCGATGGAGTTGTAAAATCATAGTTGAGCGTCTTTTCCAGATCAAGCTATACTCACATCATGCAGCAACAACTATTAGAACGCCGTGGTATGTCTCGTGTCGATTCGGCATGGCTTCACATGGACACCCCGACAAACTTGATGACTGTCGTTGGTGTATTGACGTTTGATGAACCCGTCGATTGGGAGCGATTGCGCGACATCATACGTGTTCGGCTTTTGAAAAAGTTTGACCGCTTCCGGCTACGCCCAGACAAGGTAATTGGGAGAACTTACTGGGAGAGTGATCCCGAATTTGATCTCGAAAATCACATTACGGAGATGCAGCTAACAGAGGGTGTCTCAACAAAGTCTGAGCTTGAAAAATTTGTCGGTCATTTGATGAGCCAGCCTCTCGACCCGATTCGGCCGCTTTGGCATCTATTTTTTATCGACAACTATAAGAGCGGTTGTGCCGTTGTTGTGCAAATGCACCATGCGATGGCAGATGGCATCACGCTGGCACGGATTTTGATCTCGTTGACCGATCCCGATGCAGAAGGAAGTGAGCAGCAAGGGCTGCCCATCAAGAAACAGGGTGGACGCAAATCATTGCGCGAGACGCTGGGGGGCGATGCGGATGCCAGTACTTTTAGTCAACTGGGTGACTATGCGCGTATTGCGGCCGATAGCGCACGCGCATTGAATAAGCTTGTTTTTAGCGCAAGTGACACCCAAAATCCATTTCGCGGCGTGCTTAGTACAAATAAACTGGCAACATGGTCAGAGTCATTTCCACTGGCTGATGTCAAGCGTATTAGCACCGAGCTAGGTGGCACGATAAACGATGTTCTATTAACTGCGTTGACGGGCGCACTGCATCGCTATCTTATCCAAACGGATAGCCTTGTCGATGAAATTCGCATCGCCGTTCCAGTCAATTTGCGCCCGCTAGACGGAGAAATCAAGCTCGGCAACAAGTTTGGTCTTATCTTTCTACCGCTCCCTGTTGGCGAAGCCGACATCGCAACGCGACTTGCCAAACTCAAGGCTACGATGAACGCGATCAAACGGTCACCTGAAGCAGTGATTGCCTATGGGCTGCTGGCTGTAATTGGCACGATGCCGCCTGCGCTTGAGCGGCAGGTTATGAAACTATTTGCCTCGAAAGCATCCGGCGTTTTTACAAACGTGCCGGGGCCGCGCAGCGCGATCTATTTGGCGGGCGTGCCGCTAAAGGAGCTGATGTTCTGGGTTCCACAATCGGGCGGTTTAGGATTGGGAATTAGCTTGATTAGCTACAATGGCGGGGTGCAGATTGGGATCACGACCGATGCTCAATTGGTCGATAATCCGGATAAACTTATCCGTGATTTTGAGCGTGAGTTTGCAGATTTATTGGAGAAAACTTTGTGAAAATTGTAAAAGTTGCTTTGGCAGCTACTTTGCCCAACGAACTAACATATTTAGCGCGAACTGCACAGCTTGAAGGGTTCACGATGGTAGAGCGTCTCATCGAAAATTATCATGCAGGCAAAAATCGTTTTGATAGACGAGGTGAGGCCTTGTTTTTGGTACATGATGGGAGCCAGTTGATTGGGGCCGGTGGGGTGAATATCGATCCATATTTTGCAGATGACGAACTCGGCCGAGTTCGTCATCTCTACATCGAGCCTGAATCGCGTAGGAGGGGCATCGGCCGAATGCTCATGCAGCACATCGAACAGCACGCAAGCAGCTACTTCAAGCAATTACAACTATTCACGCCCACAGTTGCCGCCGCGATATTCTATGAACACTTGGGCTACATGCCTGTCTCTCACCTACCACGAGTCAGTCACGTCAAGTTATTCAATGCCGCGAGCATCTTCTGAACTTTTGTGCCAATAACGGCAACCGCATCGTCTAAAGGCACGATCTCGCTCTCACTTTCACCCCGCACCTTAAATTCCACGCCTCCCTTTTTGAGTGAGCGTGAGCCAATCGTGACGCGCAAGGGAACGCCCAACAGGTCAGCGTCGTTGAACTTGACACCGGGACGCGCATTACGGTCATCCCAAAGTGCCTCAACGCCAGCCGCATTTAGATCATCGTACAGTTGCTGTGCAACTGCTTCTCCGCCGCGCATTGAGACGATGTGAACGTGGTAGGGGGCAATCGTGATAGGCCAGATGATACCGTACTGATCGTTGTGTTCTTCAACCACGCAGGCGAGTAATCGGCCGACACCAATCCCATACGACCCCATGACCACAGGCTGCTGCTTGCCATGTTCATCAGTGTACATCGCGCCCATTGCTTTCGTGTAGCGCGTGCCGAGCTTGAAAATGTTACCGATTTCAACGCCACGTTTGCTCGCCATTGCCTCGCCACAGTTGGGACAAAGGTCGCCATCTTGGGCGGCGGCGATGTCGCCGGTGAAATCTGCGGTGTAATCTCGGCCGACGTTCGTATTGAGCAAGTGATAGTTGACCTCGTTTGCACCCGCAACAAGGTTGGGTGAACTTACGATTGCTTCATCAACCACCGTGAGAAATGCGCTTTGATCTAAGCCGACGGGTGAGGCATAGCCGGGCGTTGCCCCCACAGCGACGATCTCTTCCTCCGTGGCAGGGCGCATCTCTTTCGCGCGAATCGTATTGGAGAGCTTTGTCTCGCTCAATTCCATATCGCCGCGCACAATTGCGAATACCAGTTTTTCCGTTTCCTCGCCGTCCGCCTCTTCGGGCAGAATCGTCGCCGTGATGAAAACAGCTTTTGCCGTGCGTGACTTGGGAACGTCCAAAAAGTTGGCAAGCCCCGCAATCGTCTTCATATTAGGTGTTTCCACTTTTTCGATATCGCACAGTGCTTCCTGCTCAACGGCCGACTTGCGAAATGTGGCGATCTGTTGATTGGCACTGAGGCCACAAGCCTCACAAATCAACAGTGTGTCCTCACCAATAGGTGTGAGATACATGTACTCATGTGAGCCTGTGCCACCCATCATGCCCACATCTGCCTCGACAGCGATAGAGGGGAGGCCACAGCGGCCGAAAATGCGAAAATAGGCATCATAATGAGCCTGATATTGTTGTTCCAGCCCCGCCATGTCTTTGTCGAGCGAATAGCTGTCCTTCATCGTAAATTCGCGTGTGCGGATAAGGCCAGCGCGGGGGCGGGGGTCATCACGCCACTTAGTCTGAATGTGATAGACCATCATGGGCAACTGTTTATGAGACTGCACCTCTTGACGTAGCAGGTCGGCGACAACCTCCTCATGTGTCATTGCTAGCACCATATCGCGGCCGTTTTTATCATAGAAGCGACCCATCTCGGAGCCAATTTGATACCAGCGCCCCGTCTCTTGCCAGATGGTGGCAGGATTGACGACGGGCATCTCGATCTCTTGACCGTCGATAGCGTTCATTTCCTCACGCATGATCTGTTTGATCTTTTCAGAGGTACGTCGGCCGAGAGGCAACAACGAAAATACGCCGGCCGCTAATTGCCGCAGATACCCACCGCGTAATAGAAGCTGGTGACTTGTCACCTCACTTGCTGCGGAGGGAGCCTCTCGCAATGTTTCACTAAATAATTTTGATACTTTCATCGTTGCTAACAACTCCTTAAATGAAAAACGCCCCGTTTCCACGGGGCGCGACAGTTTCATAGTTGATGAACCGACTTCGTGATCCTTGCGCCCCGAATTTACCGTGCTTGCGGTCGTGGGGCAGTTGGAGCGAAGAAAACGGTAAACATCATGCGCGTAACCATAGAGTATCTGGCACTGTTTGTCAAGACTGCCCGTAGTGATAAACTCGATAAATTGTGGCATAATGAGCCGAACTTCTGGCATGATTCTGACCGCGCTCTTGTGCAGTTCTATCATCATTTTTTGCTAAAATTACACTTGAATTATTGAAGCTCTGGCTTTTGCGGCATTCTTAATTAGAAGCAAGGCTGCAATGCTTTGGGTTAAATCACGATGAAATACGAGACAAAAAATAATATCGGCATTTTGTTAATGATGGTTGGTAGCGTTTTGGTCATCGCTGTCCTATTTCTGCTGTCGGGTTTTTTGCTTGTTCTTGGCTTGTTGACTGCAATTGCAATGATCGGAGCAGGGGGATATATCATGACACGTGGGTTCACAGAGTTGGACAAAGAGCATCCCGACTATAATCGGTATCAGGAAATGAAGAATCAGAAATGATGGGATCTTAGAATCAATACCATTCAAATAAGGAAAAAAAGAGAAAGACAAAAGGCGACAAACCAGAG
>CAYMGE010000043.1:0-51624 GCA_964389925.1 uncultured Ardenticatenaceae bacterium | reverse complement strand
CAGGCTGCAACCCTTCACAATCATTTTGAAAGACCGTGAGGATGGCGAGACACAAAAGCCATCGTTCCCAAAGGGAAGAAAGCAGGCACACACACAGGTCGTGTTGCCGTTCGTGCCAAAGGCTCCTTTAGGGTTGGCAAAGTGGACGGGATTCATTGGAAGTATTGCCAACTTATTCAAAGTGCCGATGGATACGAATATACATTTGTGTAAAAATAATATGCTAAAGCACGTGAGTTTCCTCCCCGCCCTAAAGGGACAGGGTTTCCACACGGGCTAAAGCCCAAAGAGCTATGAGGCATTTTGTATTTCTAATCATTTTTTTGCTGGTTACGGCCGTTGGAACTGTGGCTGCCTACAATCGTTTTGAGGCTGTTCGCCAGAATCTTGACAGGCAGCCTCGTGTTGCTTGGCCTCCGCTCACAGAGTTTGTTCAAACGCTACCTTTTGAGCTACCTTTTATCGAGAAACCACCACCCTTTCGAAGCAACCCAACGTGTCAACTAGCCGAAGTTCCACTAGATGAGGATCAATGTGTGATTGAGGTTGGGATTCTCAATCGATTTACGGCCGCAGACGAGACCTGCTTTAGCGGCGGTGTTGAGCATCTACGTGGTTATGAGATGGCTCTCAAAGACATCAACAAAAAGATCGAAGCGGGTGGCGAAGCGATGAGCTGTCAACTTTCGCTCGTCCCATTTGACATATACGATCAAACAGTTTTGCCAGATAGAATCAAGCAATATGCTGAGGAGGACGCTGCACTGTTGATCGGCGCTTATAGTAGTGGTGAGACATTGATCGCCGCCCAAGCTGCCCAATTTCGACAAATTCCACTTTTGGTTCCCACTGCGACAAATGAGTTAATTACCGCGCTCGGTAACGACTGGGTTTTTAGGATCAATGCCACAGGAGCCGATTTAATTGAGCCGCCACTTGACCTGTTGACGACAATCCAACCATTACCAACGGTCGGTCTACTCTATGAAAATACGGTCTTTGGGGAGGGTGTTGCCACCTCATTTCTAACCCAAGCAAATAATAGGGACTTTGTCATCACAGTCAATGAGCGATTTCAGCCTGGCATTCTAAGTACAGGTATTCGAGATGTGGATGATATGTGGCGTAGCATTGGACGTGCCAATCCTACCGTCCTTTTTGTTGTTTCAAGTCGGCTTGATGACGCGTTGGCAATTCTTGAACGTCGTCAACGTAGTGATGCACCAGAGGTTTACGTTGGTGTTGCAGGCATCTTTACCAGTCCAACGTTGCTGGAGCAAGCTGGTGAGAACGCACGCAGATTGCTTGTTACAGCACAATGGTCAAGAGATGTGCCATGGCAACTGGAAGATGGCACAACACCAGTACAGTTTTATGAACGTTATCAAGAAGAGTATCCCGGTGAACCAATGGCTGCTCGCACAGTACAAACATATACGACGTTGATGGTTGCCCATGACGTGATTGCTGCCTGTGAGGATTTCAGCACGGTCAAGAATATCCGGATTTGCATCCGCAGTACGTTGCGTGCCTATCAGAAAGACGAGACGCTATTTGGTCAAATCAATTTCAACAACACAACAGGTCAAAATGAACATGAACCTTTGTTAGTGGAGGTTGTGTTGAAGGACGGAACCTATCAGTTTGCAACAGTTTTTCCACTAAAGTACGCTGTCAAGGAGTTTACAAATGAATAGATTCAAATGGCTCATCCTGTTCATTTTGTTGCTGCCAGCCTGTTCATTAGAAATTGTGGAATCTGAGACAGCGGTTAGTTGCCCGCCAAATTGTGCTGGCGAAACGCTGACTGGTCGCAGCTTCAACGGGGAGGATTTGAGTGGTGTTAATTTTAGCCGTGCCAATCTCGAACGCGCCGACATCATTGGAGCCGATTTGACAGATGCTAATTTGACAGGTGCCAATTTGCGCGATGCTGATTTGCGAGACAGTGACTTGACGCGGGCGAACTTCACATCGGCCGATCTCTCAGAAGTACACCTTAACGGGGCAACGATTGAGAATACCGTTTTTGACAGTACCGATTTTTCTCACGCAAGCTTGGCGGGCTTAGATTTCACAACAGCCTCATTAGATGGTGTCATCTTTACTGATGCCACTTTGATGGGTAGCAATTTGAGTCACACACACCTCAACGGTGTGCAAATGCTCGGTGCAGACCTAAGCGGTGCTAATCTAACGGGCGCAAGTCTCGACGGCAGTAACTTAACAGGCAGTAATTTAGATGGCGCTATCATGCGTTTCACGTCGTTGGGTGGGGTTGTCCTAAACAATGCGTCGTTGCGCGGTGCAAAACTGAGTGGGGCAGAAATGCCCGGTGCCCAGCTTATCGGCGCGTTGGTCAGTGGCGCCGACCTACGGTTGGTTAATCTAAGTGGGGCGAACTTGCGCGACGCAGACTTTGGAGGAGCGAGCCTTGATCAAGCGAACCTAGAAGAAGCGTATCTTGCGGGCGTGAAAATGGACGGGGTGATCCTGAATGGTGCGACGCTAGATCATGCCGTTTTCTCAGATATTATCCAAGTGCAAGGGATCGAGGAATCACGCACACTGATCATTGTCGCGGGCATGGATGGGGCGACTTTGGCACGCGCAACATTCTCTGGTGCTTGCTTGTTGGGCGCACGGCTGCGCGGCGCAAACTTGAACGGGGTCAATTTATGTGATGCGACACCTGTAGATAGATCGCGCAGCCGCTATCAAGGTTGCTTGAGGGCTGCCGAATCAATTGAGTTGGCTGGTGCGCGTTGCAATGCAGAAACATACCTGCCAGAGGAGATGGGGATGCAGTGCGTTTGCCAATCGCCAGACAGTTGCGCGTTAGTAATTGCGGCGGCCGATGTAGTGACCCCAGAGGCTGATGCGAATACACAAGCCTGCCAAGTAGAAAACAGTACCCCATGACGACCTCTTTTTCTCGCTCTATCCGTGTCCTTGATGCTGACAAATTTCGCCCCTCGCTGTGGATTATTGGTGCCGCAGTGATCCTTTTATTGATTTGGGTGATTTGGTTTCTGTTTAGCAATATGACTGTTTTGGCGGCAACTGGTTCGATTACGATTTCCCCAACAGGGATCGTCAAGGCAAACTTCTCGACAGAAGAGGCGCGTCGCATCCGCATTGGTCAACTTGGTTGGCTACAAATAGATGAGGAGGGCATTGGTCAATTCCCGCTCATCGTCCAACAACGCACGGCCGTGCAAGGAGAACGGGTCATCGTTGAACTACTTGCTGTTGATGAGATATTTTACAGCTTAACTTTTCCCGATGGGGTCAGTGGCAAAGTCCAAGTCGAAGTTGAGCGTGTGTCACCTGCTCGTTTAGTTCTGCGCTCGGCCGGGCAATTTAACAACGCCCCGACGGTCTCTGTCAGCCCGCAAAAATAATGGAACCCGTTCGCTCCCGCAAATTACTTGCATCTGCCCAGCGGCTCGACACGACCTATGTTGCTGGATTAGCTGTTTTGAAGTCGGCCCTAATTGGGTATGGTTTGCCAAGTGAAGACGAGGCGCTTTGGGCATTGACTCAATTTGACGGAGAAGAGATTGAGCCTGAGCGTTTAGTTGCGGCTGGCAGACAGAGTGGGTTACTGTTAGAGGCGATATATCAACCATTCGACTATCTTTGGTCTGAACGCAACCCCACACCGATTATTGTTCGCTGGCAGAGAGAAGAAGATGCTTCGCCTTATTACGTTCTGATCTGGTCACGAGTTGGCGCGTCTTGGCAGGTGATGGATCCCGCCAGCGGCGTGCGTTGGGTGACGACAGCACAACTGCGGAACAGGTTAGCGCGGGAGCAGCTGTTAGTTTCGGCCGATCTCCCCACCGAACATCTCCATCACGCCATCACCCAACGACTCAAAAAGTTGCGAATTCCTCTCCCACAGCAAGAGATATGGTTAAACGCGATTGCGGATGACCCTGCTGCCACAATTCGCCTCGATGCCGCACTCCGCATGGTCAATCGCATGGCTGGAGCGGGTCTCGGCAAGGGAGAGGCTGCCGCCCGTGCGATCACGCCACTGCTTGCCCCAACTGCACACATCCCAGCCGTCTATTGGACTTACCTGCCGATTGAGGCGGACAAATGGCAATTTCAAGGCATACAAACGATCCAGATTCATGGACGTAACCCAGATGTCGCAAAGGTCGCCACCAAGCGAGCCTTACCCAGTTTTCGTGATGCGCTAGCGGGGACGACCGAGCAAACGATCTTGCAAACCCTGCGCGAAGATGGCTCACTCGCCTCGTTGACCATTGTGGCGGGACTCTTTATCGCCGCGATGGGGTTGACAGTTGAAGCATTTTTTATGCAGGGATTGATGCAGCTAGGGGAGCAGTTGAGCAACACGACCCAGCGAATGCAGATGATGGGGGCATTCATTGGATTTCTTGTTGTATTGCTCATCTTGTTGATGGTGATCGATGAACTCGGCCGAAAACAAGGCCGTCGCCTCGAACTGCGTCTGCGCTTCAATTTTCTCGAAAAGTTGCCGCGCTTACCCAACTGGTTTTTTCAACGCAGCCCCATCTCTGCCACGACCCAACGCGCCTACACGCTACGCGGTATTCGCATTCTGCCCGATCTGGCGCAGAAAATCGTTCAACTCGCCTTCCAAATTTTGCTGACCGCAGTTGGGTTGATTTGGCTCGAACCGTCAGGCGCATGGATCGTCGTGCTGCTTGTGTTGTTTACCGTCGTCTGGCCTTACTTTATCCAACCTACCTTGATGGAAAGCAGCGTCGATTTGGCCGACAGCAATACCAAATTGAGCCGTATCTATCTCGACACCTTGTTTGGCCTCATGCCAATTCGCGTCCATAGTGCAGAGCGTGCCATTTGGCGCAGATACCAAGAGATGTTGGTCGATTGGGTAGAGGTCAACCTCAAATACTTCAATTTTGCCACCGTTGTTCAGTCAATTGGGTTGCTCATCATGACAGCACTGACCTCTGGTATTGTGCTTAATTACATCTTCCGCGCTGGTGAACTTGGTTCCCTGCTCCTGCTCGCTTTTTGGGCGACCACAGTGCCTCAATTGGGGCAGCAGTTGGTCGATACGTTTCAGGAATATGTTCAGAAACGCACTATTGTCAAGACTGTGACACGACCGCTGTTGATTCCCGATGCGACCCCATTTGCCGCAGAGCTATCGACACAATGGCCGGCCGATGCTTCGCCCACAGGTGTTCACATCGACATCAAAAATGTCTCGGTCGTCGTCGAGGATCAGACGATCTTGAGTGACCTCACGCTTGAAATCAAGGCGGGTGAACATCTCGCTGTCGTCGGCCCATCAGGGGCTGGAAAATCGTCGCTCGCTAACTTGCTGCTCGGCTGGTACACGCCCACAGAAGGCACGATTGCCGTCAATCAACTGCCGCTTGATGGGGAGACAATTGAACTGTTGCGCCGTGAAACGGCTTGGATCGATCAGGCGGTGCAGCTTTGGAATCGCTCCCTGATCTACAATCTATGGTATGCCAATCAAGCGAATAGCAATCAACCGATGGGAGACGTGATTGAAAAATCAGACTTATTTAGCGTGCTTGAAGTGTTACCAGAAGGGTTGCAGACAACGATTGGCGAGAACGGTCGGTTGCTCTCTGGGGGGCAGGGGCAGCGGGTGCGGATGGCACGCGCCATGTTGCAAGATGATGTGCGCTTGGTCATTATGGATGAGCCGTTTCGTGGGCTGGATCGGCCGAAACGCGATCTCCTGCTCGCCCGTGCGCGTGAGTTTTGGAAAGATGCAACCCTCATTTGCATCACGCATGATGTGAGCCAAGCTGAAGGGTTCGACCGCACCATCGTGATCGAAGATGGTGGCATTGTGCCAACTGAAAAAGCAGAGCAGCGTCTGCGAGAACTGATAGAAGCGGAAGAGGCAGTGCGCCGCACCCTCTGGGAAAGTGCCGACTGGCGACGCATTCATCTCGCCAAAGGCGTTTTGAGTGAGCTTGAGCAGACTGATGAGGAAAAGAATGATGAATGACAAACCGTTGATCGGTGTGGGTGAACTGTCGGAAGTGTATGCGTGGCAAGAGGGGTGGGTTCTCAAGCTGTTTCATACGGGGATGCCGCTTGAGTATGTCGAACATGAGCGAGCAGTGACAGCGGACGTGCGAGATGCAGGCTTACCTGTGCCGTTGGTTGGCGAGGTTGTGACCGTCGATCAGCGGCATGGCTTATTGTTGGAACATATTGAAGGGGTCTCGCTGCTCGAACTGTGGCTGGGCAATTTGGCTGATTATCGACCCATCATCGATCTGCTTGCAACACTGCAACAGCAAATACACCAAGCGAAATCACCGTCCACCCTGTTCCCGTCCCAACGCGAATGGTTGTACAACAACATCAACGATAGCGACGACATCCCCCCCACTAAAAAGCAACAGTTTCTTGCGACACTCGCCGCGCTGCCTTCTGAAAGCTCGTTGTGCCATGGCGATTTTCACCCAAACAACATATTAGTACGGCCGACGGGTGAACCAGTCATCATCGATTGGTTTTCAGCAACATTGGGGAGTTGTGCGGCCGATGTTGCACGCACCGACTACCTGATCCGCGAAGCTCCCCTACCAGAATCACTCGCCGCTTTGTTGTCGCCATCACTGCGCCAAACTGCGGCCGATCACTATCGAACCGCATACACAACCCCCCTCGACAACTTTGAGCAGTGGCGTTCTGTCCTTCAAGCCGCGACAATTTGGGAAAACAGAGATATACTTTAAGGGTCACTCAGATGTAACCCTAATCCCCAAAGAGTCACACTATCATGAACTTACGGTCTATAACGGGAAATTTACACGCTTTTTCTTCTTAGCACATTTTTGATACGTTTTTGATACGTTTTTTTTGTATAGTTTTTGCGACTGTAAGCGGAACGACAATATAATAGTGAAGCGTGTAACGTGAATGACTTTGAGCTGTCTTTTGCTTGCAACTGTATCGGTTTGTCACGTCGTATTCTGTGATAAATAGTTTGGACAAGGTCTTGAAATCGCTTGTCTAAATAGAGTTTATAAAATATCTACGCTCATATGGGAAACAAGGTGAAGTAAAAAAGAAGGAAGAAAAAGAGGTAAAGACAGTTCTTTTTCTTTCTCTTTCTTCTTTTTCACCTATTTGCCTACAAGAGCGAATATCTATATTGGAGCCCAAAGGTTGAACTGCAAAACCTTTGCAAGTTCTTGAAAATCCAACCAAGAGATATATGTTGCTAACTTTCACACCAAATCAAGCTGTAACGCTCACTGATTTGACAATCTATCGCGCCCAAAATCAGCCTCAACAGCTCGCTTATCACTTTCTTGAAAATGGTGAGGAGGTCGCTCAGACAGTCAGTTATTCTGAGCTTGACCAACAAGCGAGAAGTATTGCAGCTTGGTTACAAGCCCACCATTCGCAAGGGGCGCGGGCGCTTTTGCTCTACCAATCAAGTCTCGACTATGTGGCAGCTTTTTTGGGTTGTTTGTATGCAGGTGTGATCGCTGTTCCAGCCTACCCACCCCATCCCAAACGGCCGATTACGCGCATCAAAACGATCATCGACGATGCTCAAGCCACCTTTGCGTTGACGACTTCTGATGCACTGTCCGCGTTGCAAACTCGTTTTGAAGATGAGCCACAGCTTGAAAATTTGAATTGGTTGGCGACTGATACAGTCGATACTGCGCTGGGAGATGTCTGGATACAACCAGACATCGACGAAAACACGCTCGCCTTTCTGCAATACACCTCTGGCTCGACCAGTACACCCAAAGGGGTGATGGTCACACATGGCAATCTGCTCTACACGCTCGAAGACCTGCATCGTGGCTGGAATCACACGGCCGAGAGTGTCATGGTGACATGGTTGCCGATTTTCCACGATCTCGGTCTCATCTACGGCATCTTGACCCCGCTCTATCGCGGCTTCACCTGTTACTTGATGAGTCCGCTGGCATTTTTGCAAAAGCCCGTGCGCTGGTTACAGGCTATCTCAAACTTTGGTGGCACGCACACAGCCGCTCCCAACTTTGCCTACGAGTTGTGTATTCGCAAAATCACGACGACCGAGCGCGACAAACTCGATCTCACTAGTTGGCAAATGGGACTCAACGCCGCTGAACCCGTCCGCTTGGATACGTTTGAACGTTTTGTCAACAAATTTGCCCCTGCCGGCTTCCGCGCCGATACCTTTTCAACGGGCTATGGCTTGGCAGAGGCGAGCGTCAAAGTGGCGGCCGAACGCATCGAAGCGGACCCCATCTTTTATCATCTCGACCCCGATGCACTCGAAGACCATCGCGTTGTCTTAGATGCGGGCGGCATTCCGATTGCGGGAAGCGGCTGGTCGGAAATCGGCGCGGACATTCGCATTGTCAACCCCGATACGTGCGAGCCGACGGACGGCGTGGGCGAGATTTGGGTCAACAGTGGCAGTGTGGCACAAGGGTACTGGAATCGGCCGAAAACCACCGCAGAGACGTTCCAAGCCACCATCACAGGCGCAGATGACAAGCCATTCATGCGAACAGGCGATTTAGGCTTCATCCGCGACGACAATCTTTTCATCACCGGCCGCATCAAAGACTTACTCATCATTCGCGGCCGCAACCTCTATCCCCACGACATCGAGCGCACCATTGAACAGGCACATCCCGCCATTCGGCCCGGCCGCGTCGCCGCCTTCTCCGCACCCGTCGACAATGAGGAACGCCTGATCGTCGTCATGGAGCCGCGCCCCAAATTGGGTGATGGCATCGATTCGGAGATGCTCTTTGCTGCGTTGCGTCGCGCCATCGCGGTCGCCCACGATGTCCAGCCGTATGAGTTGCTGATTCTCAAACCGGGCGGCGTGCTAAAAACGTCCAACGGCAAAATTCAGCGACAAGCGTGCAAACGCGCCTATCTTGCGTCAAAATTGCCCGTTTTGGGAAAATGGCGCAATGTTTGGACGGAATCGGCCGAAACCATCACCAACCCCCTCGACTCCCCACCCACCCAAACCGAAATCGCCAACTGGCTCACGCTTTGGTTTGCCAACCACCTCGTCATTTCGCCGAGCGCAATTGACCACCAAAGCCCCTTCGCCGACTATGGGATCGAGTCGATGACCGCTGTTGAGTTGATCACATCGCTCAAATCGTGGCTGCGTCATGACATTGATCTGACGGCTGCATGGGATTTCCCAACGATTGAGACGCTATCAGCCTATCTCGCCCAAATTGCGGACACACCGCTTGTCGAAGTGGCAGAATCGGCCGATTCCACCGACGACGAAGATAATTTGACTGATGATGAGATTTTAGCACTGTTACAAGAAGAGGTCGCACAGTCAATGAGACTACTTGACTGACCGATCATCATTCAGAAGTTTGTAGAGTAGTACAACAACAAGGGTATCTATGACTAATCAGGGGTCACAAACCGCGATTCGTGGAATGCTGGCTGATATGCGCCAGCTTCGTCAAGCATTGGAACAACTCAAGCACGCGCCGATTGCGGTTGTCGGCATGGGGTGCCGCTTTCCGCATTCGGCCGATTCGCCCGATCAATTTTGGCGACTTCTCGCCGATGGCATCGACGCGGTCGCGCCCGTTCCCGCAAACCGCTGGAACGTCTCCGAAACATT
The DNA here is from genome assembly GCA_964389925.1 of uncultured Ardenticatenaceae bacterium. Taxonomy (GTDB): domain Bacteria; phylum Chloroflexota; class Anaerolineae; order Promineifilales; family Promineifilaceae; genus CALECP01. The sequence continues at coordinate 41,984 of CAYMGE010000043.1, read as the reverse complement.
TGACAGCGACCGCACCGCCACAGGCAAAAGCTACACGCGCAATGGGGCATTTTTAGACGACGTTGACCAATTTGAACCCCATTTTTTCAACATCTCTCCCCGCGAAGCCAACGGCATTGACCCACAGCAACGATTGTTGCTCGAAGTGGCATGGGAAGCCCTCGAACACGCCGCCATCTTGCCCGCCTCGCTCAAAGGCAGCAACACGGGTGTCTTCATCGGGCAGGCAACCGACGACTACGCCCAGCGCAGCATCGCCGCCGCCGACACCAACCGCATCGACGCATACAACAGCTTGGGCGCACATCGAAGCGTCACGGCAGGACGCATCGCCTATTGGCTCGGCTTGCACGGCACCACCTTTCAACTCGACACCGCTTGCTCCTCCTCGTTACTGGCGATCCATCTCGCCGTACAAAGTTTGCGTTCGGGCGAGATCGACTGTGCGCTGGCTGGCGGGGTCAACATGATGCTCTCGCCCAATTTGATGGTCAGCTTGTCGAAGTTGAATGCGTTGTCCCCCGATGGGCGTTGCAAGAGCTTTGACGCATCGGCGAATGGCTATGGACGTGGCGAAGGGTGTGGCATCGTCGTTCTCAAACGACTCGTCGATGCACAAGCGGCTGGCGATAACATTCTCGCCGTCATTCGCGGCAGCGCGACCAATCACGATGGCCAAAGCAACGGCTTGACCGCCCCTAGTGGTCAAGCCCAAGAAGCCCTCATCCGCAAAGCCCTCAAAAATGCACGCTTACAGCCAAAAGATGTCCAATACGTCGAGGCACACGGCACAGGCACACCACTGGGCGACCCGATTGAGATTCATTCAATCGGCCGAATTTACGGACAAAATCGCAACGATACGATCAAAGTCGGCTCCGTCAAAAGCAACATCGGTCATTTGGAAGGGGCGGGCGGTATCGCTGGCTTCATCAAAACAGTCCTAGCGTTGCAACATCGCCAAATCCCACCCAATCTCCACTTTGAAAAACCAAACCCCCTGATCTCATGGCACAAATATCCCGTGCAGATCAGCGATGAACTGCATGACTGGCAAGCCGGCGAGGCGGGACGCAATGCAGGGGTCAGTGCATTTGGGGTCAGCGGCACAAACGTCCACTTGATCGTCGGCGAGTCACCTGTCGCCGCTGCGCCTACATCCGACCCTACACGGCAACACCACATCTTGCCATTGGCAGCCCGCACACCTGCCTCATTGCAAAAATTAGCGACTGCTTACGCTGATTTTTTGAGCGATTCGGCCGATATTTCCCTCACCGATTTATGCGCCACCGCCGCCCATCACCGCACTCACTTCACCGAACGTCGCGCCTTTGTCGCCGCTGATATTTCGGGCATGATCGCGCAATTACGCGACCTCTCTACTATTAAAAGGGACACGCCCCAAATCGCATTTCTGTTTACGGGACAGGGTGGGCAATATGTCGAGATGGCGCGAGAAATGTATGAGACTACGCCCCTCTTCCGCGCAACGGTTGACGAGTGTGACGCAATTTTGCAAGCACAAGAGGGCATCGCCGAAAATTTCTTGACGCGCATCACGCAAACCTATCTCGACCAAACGGAATATCTGCAACCGACGCTGTTCACGTTGCAAGTTGCGCTTGGCAAGCTGTGGCAAGCGTTGGGTGTACAGCCCGACTTTATGCTCGGTCACAGCGCGGGTGAATACGCCGCTGCCCATCTCGCGGGAGTCTTTTCGCTGGCAGATGGCCTCAAGCTCGTTTCGGCGCGTGGTCGTTTGGTTCAAGCATTGCCGCAAGATGGCAAAATGGCGATTGTCTTTGCGTCCGAAATGCAACTGCGTCGCTACGTCGCACCACACGCGGCCGATGTTTCGATTGCCGCCATCAACACTTACGACAACACCGTTATCGCTGGCAAGCGGGTCGCTGTCGATGCGATTTTGGATGCTCTGACGCAGGACGAAATTGCATTCCGCTTGCTCAAAGTATCCCATGCGTTCCATTGTCCACTGGTCGAACCGATGGTGGACGACTTCCGCGCCGTCATCGAGACAATTGCGTTCAGCACGCCACGCATCCCAATTATTTCGACTTTGTTAGGGCGGCAAGCGTTTGATGAGTTTACCGATCACGACTATTGGGTCGATCACATTCTGCAACCCGTGCGCTTTGCCGATGCGATGACCCAAGTTGCCGACTGCAACACCTTCATCGAAATCGGCCCCAAATCAACCCTGCTGACAATGGGCGAAACCAGTCTGCCCGATGGCAAAACATGGTTGCCCAGCTTGAGCAACAAACAGCCTGACCACCAGACATTTTTGAGCGCGTTGGGTCATCTCTACGAATGTGGCCTCTCCCCCAACTGGGAACCGTTTTATGCGGCCGCCAGCTATCGCCGCTTACATCTGCCGACCTACCGTTTTGATCGTCAACGCTACTGGCTGGAACCACCAACCGTGACGCGCTTTGTCAAATCGACACTGTTGGGGCAGCCGCTCGATTTGGCGGGATCGGCCGAACGCCGCTACCTCGACCAATGGAACGCCGAAACAGTCGGTGACTATCGCCTATTTGACACCCCCATCGCCCCCGCCGCGCTGACCATTGCCGCCGCGCTGACCCCGTTTGCCAATCAGCTACCCATCGCGCTGACCGAATTGGCATTGACGAGCAACGTGCTGCTCGATGAGACCCGCGAGATGCAGTTGGCATTTGTGCCGCAGCAGGATGGGTCAGAGCGATTTGAACTGTATCAGCGACGTGATGAGGTTTGGGAAGGGGTTGCATCGGCCGAAATTCACCCCTTAGACAGCCAAACCCCCAACACCACTGGCGAAATCGACTTCCTAAAAGCGACCATCACCGATCCCATTGCCGATTTTTACGCCGAAAGCGAACTGGGGGCATCCTTCCGCGTCGTCAAACAGGCTTGGCGCAGCGATGATGAGTTGTTTGCTAAACTCGACTTAGCGGCGGGCGCGACCTACCCGGTCCCCGTCGCGCTGCTCGATGCGTGTTGCCAATTGGCGATCCACGCTACCGACCGCCCCCATCTACCCATCGGTTTGGCGCAACTGCACCTCTTTGCCCTGCCGCAAAATGAGGTTTGGGCGCATGTGCAAATCGTGACGGGCGAAACGTTGACGGCTGATGTGCGCTTATTGGCGGCCGATGGCACGTTGATCGCCACATTGACGGGATTGGCGTTACAGCCCATTGAACGTGCCACATTGTTGCGGTCAGCGGCCGTGCCATCGGCCGATTGGTTCTACACAGTCAACTGGCGTGAGGCGGAACAACAGCCGGTGATTTCGGCCGATTTTTGTCCAACGCCAACCGCTCTCACCACCCCCCTGATCCCCGATGTGACCGAACGCGAACAGCGCGACTACGCCACCGCGCTCCCCACGCTCAACCAGCTTGCCCAAACGTATGCCCTACACGCACTCTCACAACTTGGTTGGACATGGCGCGTCGGCGAGCGTGTGACGGCCGACGAAATCGCCGATCAATGGGGGGTCAAAACGCGCTATCATCGTCGGTTGCTGGAGAGAGTGTTGGTGATTTCGGCCGAATCCAACAACTGGATCACACACGTAGACGACCATTGGCATATCCAGAGCCGCCTCCCCGCCGCCAACTTGCCGAAAAACGAAGCCGCTGTCACCGCACATCCGTGCATCGACGCGGAGCAAAAGTTGCTGATCCGCTGTGGGCGCGAATTGGCAGGGGTGTTGACGGGGCGCGTTGACCCCATTCAGCTGCTGTTTCCGCGTGGCAATCTGAGCGATGCCAGCAAACTCTATCGGGATTCGACGGCGGCGCGGCTGATGAACCATTTGATGCGCGATGCGGTGCGCGAGTTGGTGGCGAAGTTGCCGCAGGATCGGCCGATTCGCATTCTCGAAATCGGCGCAGGTACAGGCAGCACCACGCTGTCTCTACTCCCACACCTCCCGCCCGACCGCACCGACTACCTCTTCACTGACCTCGCGGACTTGCTTACCGAACAGGCACGCCAAGAGTTTATCGACTTCCCCTTCGTCAACTACGGCTTGCTCAACATCGAACACCCCTACGTCGATGGGGTTGTTCAATCGCAACAGTTTGACATAGTGATCGCTGCCAATATCGTTCACGCGACGCGCAACTTGCGCCAGACGCTCGGCAACGTGCGCGACTTGCTGGCTCCCAACGGGCTGCTTTTGATGCTCGAAGGGACACAGCGACAGGCATGGGTCGATCTGATCTTTGGTTTGACGGAAGGGTGGTGGCGATTTGATGATGTCGATCTACGTGCCGACCATCCGCTGCTTTCGGCCGATCAATGGCAAACCTTCTTGCCCGAAATTGGGTTCGCGTCGGCCGATTGTGTCGCCGATGATCTTTTCCATCAAGCCCTCATCGTCGCACAAGCCCCACCGACCGTTCCCGCCGGCGAATGGGTCATCATTTCGCAATCAGATGACGTGTCATTGGTGGAGCCGCTGGAAAAGGCAGGGCATCGCTGTTTTGTGCGCGATGTGGCGGTGGTTTCGGCCGAATTTCTGCAAAACCGCACCGACTTACGCGGCATCGTCTGTTTACTCGACGGCTCACTCGAAAATTTACTCACCATCTCGCAAGCGATCATCGCCAGCAACGTTACACCACCCAATCTCTGGATCACTACGCAAGGGGTCAGCGATGGCAATGACTACACAGCACAGGGCGCGTTTTGGGGATTTGGTCGTGTCTTGCGTCGAGAACACCCTGAACTGAACGTCCGTCTCTTTGACGGCGACCCCGCCCAACTGATCGCCGCGCTCTCCGCCGCTGATGACGAACTTGCCCTCCACGATGGGCAGTTGGTCACGCCGCGCTTGGAGCGGGTCCCGTTGCCACCCGCAGCCCCCGCACCCGTTCACGCCGACGGCAGTTATCTCGTCACGGGTGGGTTGGGCGGTCTGGGGTTGTTGACGGCGCAATGGTTAGTCGAGCAAAGAGCAGGGGAGGTGGTGTTGATCGGCCGATCCAAGCCCACCTCCAACCAACAAAAACAGATCGCTGCCCTCGCCACTGCCGACACGACGATCACTGTCCGTCAAGTCGATGTAACGCGAGTTGAACAGGTGTCTGCCTTGATCGACGATCTCGCCCCAACATTGCGCGGGGTCATTCACTCTGCTGGCAGCTATGTCGCCGAACTTGTCTTTAACCATCAATGGGAACGCTTTGAGCGCGGTCTCGCTGCCAAATTGACGGGCGCGATTTTGCTCGATGAACTGACAACTGATCTTCCACTCGACTTCTTTGTTCTCTACTCGACTGTTTCCTCTTTTTTCGGCCGAGAAGGTCTCTCAAACTATGCCGCAGCCAACGCCGCACTCGATAGCCTCGCACACAATCGCCGTCAGCGTGGCCTAACCGCCCTCAGCATCAACTGGGGAACGTGGGCAAACGTCGGCATGGCGCAAATTGATGAAGAGGAAGCGTGGGAGTCGTTTGGCCTTTTGCCGCTTGACCCCGCCCGTTCCGTCGCTGCGCTCGGTCGCGCCCTGACAAGCGAGGCGACGCAACTCGCTATTTTCGAGATGGATTGGTCGCTCTACGCCAGTCAGCAGACGACCATACCTGCCATTTTTGCCCAACTCGCACACCCACAACGCGCCGCCGTCAGCAGCTTCAAGCATGAACTCGCACAACTGCCGGCGGGCGAACAGCCACGCCATCTCGAAAATCATCTGCAAGCGAGCGTCGCCCGCGTGCTTGGCTTTGCGCGGGCTGATGATCTCAGACCGACGAGCGGCTTCTTTGAACTTGGCATGGATTCGTTGATGGCGATGGAACTGCGTAATCAGTTGCAGACCGACCTCGATGCGGTTTTGCCACCGACGTTGACATTCAAATACCCTAATGTGGCGACCTTGACGCGCTTTTTAGCCGAGGATGTGTTGGAACTATCGCTGGATGAACCAAATGAACCTCACGACGAAGAGGCTGTTACCGACCTCGATGAAGCGGAACTCGCCGCCTTGATCGATGCGGAGTTGGAGCAGTTATTGTCATGACCCCATTGCAAAAAGCGGTTTTAGCGATCAAGGCGTTACGAGCGCGGCTGGATGCGAAAGAAGCGGCCGAAAATACCCCCATCGCCATCGTTGGCATGGCGTGTCGCTTTCCGAATTCGGCCGATTCCCCCGAAAAGTTCTGGCAACTCCTGCGCGATGGCACAGACGCGATCATCCCTGCCCCTGCCTCGCGCTGGGACAACGACACCTACTACGACGCAGACCCCAATGCTGTTGGCAAAATCAATGTCCGCGAAGGGGGGTATCTCGACGATATTGACCAGTTCGATCCTGCCTTTTTTGGCATCTCCCCCCGCGAAGCTCGCAGCCTCGACCCACAACAGCGACTATTATTGATGGTCGTCTGGGAGGCGATGGAACGAGCGGGAATTCCCCCCGCAACCGCGCTACAAACGGGCGTTTTTATCGGCATCGGCCCCCAAGATTACGCGCAACGTCGCTTCTTCGCGGGTGTGCCAGAAGAGATCGACGTATACGACGGCACGGGCAACGGTGGTTGCTTTGCGACGGGTCGCCTCTCTCACGTTTTGGGGTTGCAGGGGCCGAACTTTGCCATCGACACCGCTTGCTCATCATCGCTCGTTGCGCTGCATTTGGCGTGCCAAAGTTTACGGGCGGGCGAATGCGAGGTTGCGCTGACGGGTGGTGTGCAGTTGATGTTTGCGCCCGAAATCAGCGTTTTTCTCTCGCGCACGGGCGCACTCGCCCCCAACGGACGTTGCAAGACGTTTGACGCATCGGCCGATGGCTTTAGTCGTGGTGAAGGGTGTGGCATCCTCGTTCTCAAACGACTCGCCGATGCGGTCGCCAATCAGGACAACATTCTCGCCGTCGTGCGTGGATCGGCCGTCAATCACGATGGCACAAGCAGTGGCATTACCGTACCAAACGGCATCGCGCAAACCGCATTGCTACGCCAAGCCCTCGCCAATGCGCGACTGAATGCAGACGACATCGACTACATCGAAGCGCACGGCACAGGCACAATTTTGGGCGACCCCATCGAAGTCGAAGCCCTCGCAGACGTGTATGGCAAACGCCAAAATCGTCTGCCGATTGGCTCCGTCAAAACGAACATCGGGCATCTCGAAGCAGCAGCAGGCGTGGCGGGTGTCATGAAGGCAGTTCTGGCCTTGCAACATGGCGAACTGCCACCCCATTTGAACTTCAACACGCCCAATCCGCGCATCGCGTGGGATAGCTTGCCCTTTGATGTGGTCACAGAGCGCACGGCATGGGACGCGCTAGACCGACCGCGCCGTGCTGGGATTAGTTCGTTTGGCATCAGTGGCACAAATGCCCATGCGATTGTCGAGGCGTACAAGTCACCTGTTGTAGAAGCAGAACGAGAAGGTAGCTGGTTTGTTGTGCCTATTTCGGCCGAAAATCCCCCAGCCCTCCAACAACTCAAAACTGCCTTCACCGATTACGACGACGCATCGCTGCCCAATCTCGCCTTCACCGCTGCACTGGGTCGCACTCATCACACCCATCGCCTCGCTGTCACCACCAATCAGCTTCCGCTCAACTTTGCCGACGCACAGCCGCACCGCAGCAAACGCGCCCCGCGCATCGCCTTCCTCTTCACAGGGCAAGGCTCCCAATACGCGACGATGGGCGCAGAGCTGTACGACCGCTACCCTGTTTTTCGCGCCGCGCTTGATGAGTGCAACACACATTTCAGCAGATTGCGCGGACGCAACTTACCGCTCACCTGCTATGGTGTAACTGACGAAACGGCGATCCATGCGACTGAAAACACACAACCTGCGCTCTTTGCGATTGGCTATGCGCTGGCGACGTTGTGGCAATCGTGGGGGATCGCGCCAGCCGTTGTGTTGGGGCATAGTGTTGGGGAGTTGGCGGCGGCGTGTATCGCGGGTGTCTTTAATGTGGAGGATGGAATCCGTTTGGCGGCCGAACGAGGTCGTTTGATGCAAAATCTGCCCGAAAGTGGGCGTATGTTGGCGGTGCGACTTTCGGCCGAAACCATCACCCCCCATCTCAACGGCAACGTCGTCATCTCCGCATTCAACGCCCCTGAGCGCGTCGTCCTGTCTGGCACAACCGCTGCCATCGAGCAGCTAGAGCAGATATTTGGTGAGGACAGCCGCCCCTTGCAAACGTCCCATGCGTTCCATTCGCCATTGATGCAGCCGATGGTCGCGCAGTTTGGACGTGTCGCGCAGCGGGTTCGCTATCGAAAGGGGCGCGTGCGATTTGTTTCGACGGTGACGGGTCGGGAAGTGGGGCGGTTTTCGGCCGATTATTGGCGCGATCACGTTCTCGCCCCCGTCAACTTCACCGCTGCCATTCAGCACACCGCCACACTCGACATCGACGCTTATGTGGAGATCGGCCCCGCCGCGACGCTGTGCAGCTTGGGCAAACAGACGCTTGACGCTGGTGATTGGCTCCCGTCCATGCGTGCCAGCCTGCCCGAACAGCAGCAACTCATGACGACGCTCGCTGCACTCTACACCATCGGCGCACCCGTCGATTGGCAAGCGATCTACAAAAACAAGCCGTATCGTCGCGTCGTCCTGCCGACCTATCCCTTCCAAACAGAAAGCTATCTCATCCCACCACCAACGCCTAAAACGACCGCTGCCCCCTCCCACTCCGCGACAATTCGCGCCCTCGAAGCGGGGGATGAGACGGATGTTTTGGCAAAACTGGCACAATCGGGGCAGTTTAATGCCGACCAGCTCGCACTTCTGCCCGAACTGGTTGCCGCATTGACGCGACAGGTGCAGCTTGAAGGGGATGATTTGAGCGATAAGCTGTATGAGATGCGCTGGGAAGAATACAAAGGGGATGTGAAGCTATATCATTTTCCCGACTATCTGATCCTGACTGATTCTGACGGTCACGCGCAAAAATTTGCCGATCATCTTCAAGAACAAGCTGTTTCGCACACACTGGTGTCGCAATTGCCATCGGCCGAAATGCTGGCAGGCCAATGCCTCATCACCTTCCGCGCCATCAACGCGACGACCGCCGAAGAGAGCGAAGCCGCCGCGCAAGACCTCTTGCAACTCGCCCAAATGGTTGACCGAGCCAACGCTGAACTGTGGGTCGTCACGCGCAACGCCGTTCACGCCGAACAAACCACCAGCGCACAGACGACGCTCTGGGGGATGGGTCGCGCCCTCGCGTTGGAGTTGGGCGACAAATGGGGTGGGTTGGTCGATTGGGACAGCAACGAGGCTGCCGCGCTCTATTCTGCGCTGCATTCTGCGCCAGAGACACAAGTTGCTGTGCGTGATGGTCGGCGATTTGTGCCGCGCATCGGTCGATCACAACCCAAAACCAAGCCCATTGCTATCCAACCCGACGCAACCTATCTGATCACGGGTGGCACGGGTGGTTTGGGGTTACGCATGGCGCGCTGGCTCGTCGCGCAGGGGGTGCATCATTTGGTATTGACCTCGCGGCGTGGTGTGACCAATTCGCAGCAACAAATGGCGATTGAGCAGATGGGGGTCGATGTGCGGGTGATTTCGGCCGATGTTGCCGACCCCGACCAAATGGACGCGCTTTTTGAAACGCTCGCCCTCTCCCCCTATCCATTGCGTGGGATTCTGCACACGGCTGGTATCGCGGGGATGTGTGCGCTCGATGAACTGACTCCTGAGCGATTGCGTGCGTCGTTGCGGCCGAAAGTGGCTGGCGGCTCACTACTCGCCCATCACGCACGCCAATTCCAACTCGATTTTCTCGTCTTCTTCTCCTCCGTCGCTGCGGCATGGGGATCAAAAGGGCTGGCACATTACGCTGCCGCCAACGCCTATCTCGATGGTCTCGCCCACGAGTTGCGCCAAAAAAGAGTTCCCGCATGGTCGGTCAATTGGGGCGCGTGGGGCGGGGGCGGGATGGTCACAGATGAACTAGCTGAGATGGTCGAGCGCATCGGCGTTGAGGTGATGCACCCCAGCACAGGCACGGCAGCGATGGCGCATATTATCGGCGCACCACAAACTCAGCTGATCGTCGCCGACATCAACTGGTCGCGCTTTTATGCCCTCTACGCTTTGACGGCGCAAAAAATGCTGTTCGCTGATTTTGCGCCCCAAGATAATGAAATCACCACAACGACTGCCCGCTTTGACCAATGGTTAGCTGATAGTGCAGAGAGCGACTTTGAAGCGTTGCAAACCTTCTTGCAAAGCGAAACGGCTGCCATTTTGGGCTTCGCCGATTGGGAAGAGATCGAACGAGATCGCGGCTTCTCTGAGATGGGATTTGATTCACTGATGGCGGTCGAGCTAAAAGATCGGCTGCAAAATGGATTTGGGCGCACGCTTCCCGCGACGCTCTCCTTTGACTACCCGACCATTTCTGACCTCGCTGATCACATCGCCTATGAGGTGTTGGGCTGGTCGCGTGAGGTAGAAGACGTGAGCGTGGAAGAGGAAATCGTTGTCGAGGATATTGACGAAGCGATTGACGATCAGTTAGCTACCCTTGAACAGCTATTGGGGGGATTTGGATGAGCCAATCACAGCGTGTCTTGCAGGCACTGAACGAGGCAGTGCGGAAACTGAAATCGGCCGAACGCGCCAAACACGAACCCATCGCCATTGTTGGTATGGGCTGTCGCTTCCCGCAAGCCGACGATCTCGACAGCTATTGGCAACTGTTGTGCGATGGCGTGGATGCAATTAACGATGTTCCTGCCTCGCGCTGGTCGCTCGATGAATGGTACGACCCCGACGCACCCGACAAACACACGACCCGTCACGGTGGTTTTCTCAACAATGTGACCGACTTCGACCCCCATTTTTTCGGCATCGCTCCACGTGAAGCGGTCAGCATGGATCCGCAGCAACGCATCTTGCTAGAAGTGGCTTATGAGGCGGTCGAGCAGGCTGGTTTGACTGACCTCAAGGGCAAGCAGGGGGCAGTTTTCATTGGCGTGACCAACAGCGACTATGCGTGGCGATTGATGAATGCGGCTCTCCCGCTCGATGTTTATTTTGGCACGGGCAACACGCGCAACGTGTTATCTGGGCGGCTCTCCTACTGGCTCGGATTGCAAGGCGCGAGCATGGTCGTCGATACGGCCTGTTCATCATCGCTTGTCGCCGTGCATCTCGCGTGCGCGGCGTTGCGACAGGGTGAATGTGAGTTGGCGTTGGCGGGTGGGGTCAACTTAATCCTCTCGCCAGAGGTGACAACCGCGCTCAGTCATGCCAGTATGTTGGCTCCCGACGGTCGTTGCAAGACGTTTTCGGAATCGGCCGATGGCTTCGTTCGCAGCGAGGGGTGTGGCGTGATCGTTCTCAAACGCCTCTCCGACGCGCTTGCCAACGGCGATAACATTCTCGCCACTATTCGCGGCTCGGCCGTCAACCAAGATGGCGCGAGCAGTGGTCTAACCGCCCCTAACGGCATCGCCCAACGCGCCGTCATTCGCCAAGCACTCGCGCAAGCCAAAGTCACACCCTCCGCCGTGCAGGTCATCGAAGCGCACGGCACAGGCACATCGCTGGGTGATCCGATTGAAGTGCAAGCCCTCGCACACGTTTATGGTGAAGCTCGACGCGACCCACTCTGGATTAGCTCCGTCAAAACCAATATCGGTCACGCAGAATCGGCCGCTGGCATCGCGGGACTCATCAAGCTCGTTCTCTCCTTACAGAATGAGACCATCCCGCCACATCTCCACTTCGACCAACCAAACCAGCACATCGACTGGGACAACCTGCCCGTCGCCGTGCCGACTACTGCACAAGCGTGGACGGGTAAAGAGCGATTGGCAGGGGTCAGCAGCTTTGGCATCAGTGGCACAAATGCCCATATCTTGCTCGGCAGCTTTGATGCAGATCAGTCCCACACGACACACGCTGCATCCCCTCAACTTTTGACCTTTTCGGCAAAGACAGACGGCGCGTTGCGTGAACTCGCACAGCGGTATCAGACGATTTTGACGACGGCGAACGTTGCAGATGTGGCGCGGGCGGCGGCTTTCGGCCGATCTCACCTCCCTTACCGCCTCGCGCTGGTGGCTGACAATTCGGCCGATGCAACTGAGCAACTACAAGCCTTTCTCGACCGCGACCCCGCCCAACACTTGCACACTGCCATCGCTGCCCGTCGCCGCAAAGTCGCATTTCTATTCACAGGGCAGGGCGGTCAACATGCCGCGATGGGGCGCGACCTTTCCAAACACGAACCTGTTTTCCGCGCCGCGCTGGACGAATGCAAAACGATTTTCAAAACTCAAACGGGACGCGAATTGCGCTTTGGCATCGCCTCCGATCCTGATAGCCAGCCCGCTTTGTTTGCGCTGCAATACGCGCTTGTCCAGCAGTGGACAGCGTGGGGTGTTGCACCCGATCTGATTTTGGGGCATAGCGTTGGGGAGATTGCGGCAGCATGTGTAGCTGGTGTTTTCGATGTGGCGGATGGTCTCAAAATTGCTGAGGCACGCGGTCGGTTGGTGGCGCAGTTGCCGCCGACGGGGGCGATGATGGCGGTGTTTACATCGGCCGAAACCGTCCAAACCGCTATCCAATCGCACAATGGCTCCATCTCTATCGCCGCCTACAACGCACCCGATAACGTCGTCATCACGGGCGATGCGTCTGCCGTTGCCACCGTTGCCGAGCATTTCCAGACAGAAGCGGTTCGCATCGTGTCCCTGCCGCTCAATCACGCCTTTCACTCAGCCGCCTTGACCCCCGCTGTCGCACCGTTCGCCCAAGTGTTGGCGACGGTCAACTATCAACCGCCTAAACGCAAAATCGTCAGTACTGTGACGGGGGATTTGATCGGTGCGGAGATGGCTTCGGCCGATTATTGGATTAAAAACCTGCTGCAACCCGTCCAGTTTGAACGCGCCATCGGAACGCTCAACGTCGATACCTTTCTCGAAATCAGCCCCACACCGACGTTGATTACCGTCGGGCAACGCTGTTTGCCAGAGAGCGATGCGCTGTGGTTGGCTTCCTTGCACAAAGATAAACGGGATCATTTGCAGATGCGCGATGCGCTGGCAGCGTGGCATGTCAATGGTGGGGTGGTCAAGTGGGAAGGGGTCTTTGCGGCCGACTCCTACAACCCCGTCACGCTGCCGACCTACCCGTTCCAACGTGACCGCTATTGGGTCGATCCCGCCCCGCCCAAAACAACCGCTACACCGATTACGCAGGCGATTGCGGCTGGGGATGTCGATGGGCTGTTTGCGCGGTTGGTTGGGGCGTTTGAATCGGCCGAACACGACACCGTGCGCCGCACACTCGCCGCGCTCATCGCACAGCAAAAACAAGGCGATGCCGCTCTCGATTGGCTCTATAAAATCGACTGGATCAATCAGCCCCGCACAGGCTGGATGTTGCCCCCGACGTTTTTGCCCACGCCGGCCGACCTCAAACAGACGATTGCGCCCTATCTCACGGCGACCGAACAGCGCGACGATGTGCAAGCGTATGTACGGCGATTGGACGCGCTCGATCAGATGGCGGTCGGCTATATCGCGGCGGCGATGCGTGAATTAGATCAATTCTCTGTTGCGCCAAAACACGCCCGCTTTGTTGAGCGTCTCAAGGCGATTTTGAAAGAGGCGACAACAGAAAAGCCGATTGCAGAAATCAGCGATTCTGAATCGACGATTGAACAAATCATTTTGACACGCTGCGGAGAGAATCTGGCGGCCGTGCTGCGCGATGATGTTGATCCATTGACGCTGTTGTTCCCAGAGGATGGGCGCGATTCGGCCGAAATTCTCTATCAACACGCATTCGGCGCGACCCTCATGAATGACCTGCTGGCGCAAACGCTACAAGCCGCGTTGGCAACCCTGCCCGCTGGTCGCTCCCTGCGCGTTCTCGAAATCGGTGCAGGAACAGGTGGCACAACTGCCGCAATCCTCCCGCTACTTCCCGCAACCCACACCTCGTACACCTTCACTGACATCTCGACGGCATTTACGCGCCAATCGGCCGAAAAATTCGCCGACTACCCCTTCATCGACTATCGCCGCCTCGACATCGAGCAAGACCCCGCCACACAAGGGTTTGACGGCGCACAATATGACCTCATCATTGCCGCCAACGTCCTGCACGCGACGCGCAACTTGCCGCAAACGCTGCTCCACACCCGTCAACTGTTGGCCCCCAATGGGCAGCTATTTTTGATCGAAGGGACAGCGCGGATGCGTTGGGTCGATCTTGTGTTTGGCATGACGGAAGGGTGGTGGCATTTTGCGGATGCGTGGCGGACAGATCATGCGTTGATTTCGGCCGAAACATGGCAAAAAATTCTCCCCGCACACGGCTTCACCCAAGCGACCGCCCTTGCAACCGCAAAGGGCGCGTTTAGCCGTCAAGCGGTCATCGTCGCGCAAGCGCCTGCCATTGTGCCGACGACTGAGCCGAAACATTGGGTCATCGTCGGAAATGGCATTGCCGCGCCGCTTTCTGAGCAGATACATACGCTCGGTCATCGGACAACACAGCGCATCGCAGCAGACGCTCCCGACGGCATTCTCTTTTTAGCCGACGCACCCGATGGTGATCCGTTCGACGCTGCCCAAGCCATTTGTGAACCGCTGCTGAAATTGGTGCAAGATATGGCGCGGCAAAATTGGTCAGCCGCCCCACGTCTCGCCATCGTCACAAGCAATAGTGCTGCGCCGTCAGATTTACGCGAGGCGACGCAAGCGTTGTTGTGGGGAATGCGGCGTGTGATCGGGTTGGAGCATCCAGAATTTCGGCCGATTCTACTCGACCTAGACAACACCTTCTCCGATGAAGAGAGCGCGGCGGCACTGTTGGTAGAGTTGCTCGATGCGGGGGATGAGGAAGAGATATTGTTGCGGGCGGGCGGCCGATTTGTGCCGCGCCTAATCCGTGAAGAGGCACAGGAACAGGGCGAGCTTCCCATCAAGCCAAACCAAACGTATCTGATCACAGGCGGTTTGGGGGGGGTGGGCTTGCTGACGGCCGATTGGCTGGCACAAGAGGGCGCAACCCATCTCGTTTTACTGGGTCGTAGCAAACCAAAACCTGTCGCGGCTGATGTGATTCAGCGACTTGAACAACGCGGCGTGACTGTCACCGTCGCGCAAGCTGATGTGTCGAATGGCACGCAGATGCAAGCTGTTCTCGACGCGCTGGATGCCCCACTGTGTGGTGTGATTCACGCCGCAGGTACGCTCGATGATGGCATTTTGCAGCAGCAAACGTGGCAACGCTTTATCCCCGTTCTCGCCGCAAAAGTGGCTGGCGCATGGCAACTGCATCAACTGACCGCTGAGATTCCGCTCGACTTTTTTGTGTTGTTCTCCTCAACAGTCGGCTTGTTTGGCAACGCGGGGCAGAGCAATCACGCGGCTGCCTCAGCGTTTTTGGACAGCTTTGCCCACTATCGGCGCAATCTCGGATTGCCAGCACAGGTGATCGATTGGGGTGCGTGGAAGACGGTCGGCGCGGCGGCCGAGCGGTCGATGAATGTACGGGCGATGGGGGCAGAGATGATCGAATCGGCCGATGGCATCCAAGCCCTCGCCACCATCATGCGCCAATCGACCACACAGGTCGCCGCCGTCCCAATCAACTGGTCGGAGCTGCCGCCATCCGTTTTGGCAAAACCACTGTTCGCCAACTTTGCCCGCGCAACGCAACCACAAGACGACGCGCCACAATCCTTTGCCGACCAACTCGCCGCTGCCCCAGCCCATAAGCAGCGCGATGTCATTCTCGCTGAATTGCGCCGACAACTCGCCGTTGTTTTGGGTGTCAAACCCGCCCATCTGCGCGATCTGCACAGTGGCTTTTTCGAGCTTGGCATGGATTCGTTGACCGCCGTTGAACTCCGTAACAATCTGCAAAAGTCACTCGGTCAATCGCTGCCGACAACGCTGGCATTTGATTATCCGACATTGGCGACACTGCTGGACTATATCTCTAGCCTGTTTGTTGTGGAAGAAGCGATTGATGCGGCTCCCGAACTAGATGACCCCGCCACCGATGATCTCGCCGCTCTGCTCGATGCAGAGTTGGCCGAATTAGGAGTCTGATGGCTGTTACGCATGAAGATCGCCTCCGCCGCGCCCTCGCCGCGATTCAAGCATTACGCGCAAAAGTTGCCGCGCTTGAAAACGCCGCCCGTGCGCCGATAGCCATTATCGGGATGGGTTGCCGCTATCCAAATGCCGATTCGCCCGACGAATTTTGGCAACTGTTAGCGCGGGGCGAAGACGCAATTCGCCAAGTCCCCGCCAGTCGTTGGTCGATTGACCGCTACTATGATCCCGATCCGCAAGCTATCGGCAAAATGTTGACGCGCAACGGTGGCTTTCTGCGCCAAGTCGATCAATTTGACCCCGCGTTTTTTCGCATTTCGCCGCGTGAGGCGATCAATCTCGACCCGCAACACCGCTTGCTGTTGGAGGTATGCTGGGAAGCATTAGAAGATGCCGCGCAAGCCCCCGACCAACTGATGGGCAGTCGCACGGGTGTCTTTATGGGGTTGGCGGGAATCGACTACAGCGAACTCGCGTTGCAAAAGGGGCGCGATGAACTGAATGCGTTTCTTGGGTCGGGGAATGCCCATAGTGTTGCCGTCGGCCGAATTGCCTTTTTTCTCGGTTTGCAAGGCCCCGTATTGGCGACCGACACCGCGTGTTCATCATCGCTCGTCGCGCTACATCTTGCAGTGCAGAGCCTTCGCAACGGAGAATGCGAGCAGGCGTTGGCGGGTGGCGTGAACGTGATTCTCACGCCGACGGTCAGCATCAACCATTCTCGCGCTCAAATGTTGTCGCCAGATGGACGCTGCAAAACGTTTGCGGAATCGGCCGATGGCTTTTCCCGCGCCGAAGGGTGTGGTGTCATCATGCTCAAGCGATTGGCGGACGCGGAAGCGGCGGGGGACAACATTCTCGCCGTTGTGCGCGGATCGGCCGTCAACCACGATGGGCGTACCTCTGGCATCACGGTTCCAAATGGTCCCTCACAACAAAAAGTGATCCGAGCGGCGTTGAACAATGCGGGGGTCAGCGCGGCCGATATTAGTTACATTGAAGCGCATGGCACGGGAACTTCGTTGGGCGACCCGATTGAGATGGGCGCGTTGGGTGCGGTTTTTGCGAAGCGCGAGGAGCCGCTGCTCGTTGGATCGGTTAAAACAAATATCGGTCATGCAGAAGCGGCAGCGGGGATCGCGGGGGTGATTAAGACAGTTTTGGCGATGCAGCACGAGCTGTTGCCGCGTCATCTGCACTTTGATCGGCCGAATCCCGACATCGACTGGCGCAATCTCGCCGTTCCAAGTGAACCGACCGTGTGGAAGGGCGCAAAACGACTGGCTGGCGTTAGCTCATTTGGCTTCGGTGGTACAAACGCGCATGTCATTTTAGAGTCTGCCCCAGATATTCCATTTTTGCCAAAAATGGAATATCTTGACTTGCTCGTTTTATCAGCAAAAAGCGAGACGGCGTTGCGCGATCTGGCAGGGACATACGCCGACTATTTGCAGAGAAACCCGACACAAAATTTATCTGACGTAGCATACACAGCAGCGACAGGACGCGCTCATTTTGATGTGCGGCTCGCTGTGCCAGTTGCTGCGGCCTCAAACGCACTGACGGCATACTCCGCTGGCACAAACCCACCAGACCTGATCTTGTCTTCGCAGATCGATGATGTTCCGCATGTCGCATTCCTATTCGCAGGGCAGGGGGCGCAAACGGTCGGCATGGGTCGCCAACTGTACGAACGCGAACCCGTTTTCCGCGCTGCTTATGACAAATGCCGCGAGTTGCTAGGCTATGATTTCACCCATCTGCGCGACAGCGATGACATTCACCAGACAGAATTTACACAACCCGCCCTGTTTGCATTGGAATATGCGCTGGCAGAACTGTGGCACAGTTGGGGTGTTGTGCCAGAGGTGGTGTTGGGGCATAGCGTTGGGGAGTTTGTCGCGGCATGTGTGGCGGGGGTGTTCAGTTTGGAAGATGGGTTGCGCCTGATTGCGGCGCGGGGTCGTCTGATGCAAGCATTGCCGCAGAATGGGCGCATGGTAGTGATTTCGGCCGATGAGCCAACCACCCAAGCCGCCATCGCCAACGAGCCACTCGTCACCATCGCCGCCATCAACAGCCCCGATAACATCGTCATCTCTGGCGAGGCAAGCGCCGTGACGCGCATCGAACAGCAGGTGAGCGCACGCGGTTTCCGCACCAAAGCATTGACCGTTTCTCACGCATTCCATTCCCCGCTGATGGAGCCAATGCTGGCAGAGTTTACTGCCGTCGCTCGCTCTGTGCGCTATCACGCGCCAATGATGGATGTCGTTTCAAATGTGACTGGTGGGGTGATTTCGGCCGAAATCGCCACTCCCCATTACTGGGTGAACCATGTCCGCGCCACCGTGCGCTTTGCCGACGGGATACAGACTGTCGCCGATTTGGGGATCAACCAATTTGTCGAAATCGGTCCCAAAACGACGCTGCTGGGCATGGGTCGCGCCTGTTTGCCCGATGCGCGAGTCAATTGGCTACCGAGTTTGCGGCCGACTGTTGACGACACTGTGCAGATGGCGCAGACGTTGGGGCAGCTTTATTGCGCGGGTGTTGCCGTCGATTGGCAGACTGTCTATCAGCACGGCACATTCCACAAGTTGCGCTTGCCGACCTATCCATTTCAGCGCAAACGGTATTGGCTCGATTTGCCAAACGATGATGTAGCGGCGGTTGGGCATTATGAACTGATTTGGGAAGCGCGAGAAAATCAGCATGATAGTGTAGTAACTGCCACGCAATCGTGGGCGATTTTGGAAGATGGGTCAGGCGTTGGGGCGCGGATTGCGGCCGAGATGCGGCGACGCGGCGTGATTGTAAAAAATGGAGCGCAATCACTTGCCATGACAAACGTGATCGACTGTCGTGCGTTGGATATGGCGACATTGACGACGGACACGTTGGCGCAGACAACCCCGTTGCCGCTGGTCGAACTGGTGCAAACATTGCCAGAGAGCGCGACGCTGTGGGTGTTGACACAGCGATCCCAGTCAGTCAATGGAGAATTGCCGATGGGAGTGGGACAGGCTCCCACGTGGGGTGTCGGCAAGGTGATTGGGTTGGAGCATCCCGATTTGTGGGGCGGTTTGATCGACATCGACACTGCTGATGAGCGCACGATTTCACACTTGGTCGATCATCTTTTGCAGCCTGACAATGAGCAGCAGGTCGCGTGGCGCGATGGGGCGCGTCATGTGGCGCGACTGGTCGAGGCAGCCGAACCTGTCCATCGACCCGTGCCGATTCACACCGATGCAGCTTATCTGATTACAGGTGGGTTGGGCGGTTTGGGGATGGCATCGGCCGATTATCTCGTCCAGCGCGGCGCACGTCACCTCGTTTTGCTGGGGCGCAGCGGTATCCCATCGACTGACGCAGCGGCGCAAATTGTCAAGTGGGAAACAAGCGGTGTGCGCGTGCAGGTGATAGCGGCCGATGTCGCCAAGCGTGCCGATATGGCGCGCGTTTTTGCCGACGTGTCAGCCCCTGTGCGCGGGATTATTCACGCGGCGGGATTGCCGGGCAACATGCTGTTGAGCGAGATGGACGCGCACACGTTGAGTGCAACGCTGGCGGCGAAGGTGGCGGGGACATGGCATCTACATGAGCTTTCGGCCGATCTCGATTTCTTCGTCTGCTACTCGTCAATGGTCGCGTTGTGGGGCGGACTGTATCAAGCCCATTACGTCGCTGCCAATCAATTCCTCGACAGTTTTGCCCACTATCGCCGCGCCCAGAATTTGCCCGCGCTGGCGATCAATTGGGGACCGCTGCACGCCGGCATGTACCGCGAAGAGCTAAACGACGTTTTTGCACAGATGGGCATTTTTGTCAGCAATTTGGCGGTCTTGAGCGCGACACTAGATCAGTGGCTCGGCACAGAACGCGCTCAGATTGCGCCTGTTGACATCGACTGGTCGCGCTTTAAGTCATTTTACGAGTTGCGTCGGCCGCGACCGCTGTTTGAGCAGTTAGGTGTCACACAGGAAGAAGTCGAAGCTGCGCCGTCGCAATCAGCGTTGCGCGAACAGTTGAAGCAGATTGCGCCCAGCGAGCAACGCGCTTGGCTATTGGGAGAAATCGGCCGAATCGTCAGCCAAATCTTACACCTCGACGCGCCCCCCAGCAGTCGTGTCGGTTTCTTCGATTTAGGAGTCGATTCGCTGATCGCGCTTGAAATTAAGAGCCAACTCGATGCGGCGTTTGGCTTGACGCTGCCGACGACGCTCGTTTTTGATTACACAACAACCGCTGCCGTGACCGACTTTTTGCTGAGTCAACTGGTCACGCCAGAGCTAGAGATCGTCGCCACAGAGGATGACGAATTGACCGCCGATGATTTGGATGATCTGTCAGATGACGAGATCGCGGCGATGCTAATGCAGAAATATGGCTGAGAAGAGTGGACTTTCGCCCTTAAAACAGGCATTTCTTGCGCTGAATAAATTGGAAGGCAAGCTGAAATCGGCCGAGAATGCCCGCCACGAACCGATTGCGATTATCGGCGTGGCATGTCGATTTCCGGGTGGCGCAAATTCGCCCGCCGCGTATTGGCAAATGTTGTGTGATGCGACCGACGCGATCACGCCGTTTCCCGCCGACCGTGCGACGAGTGAGTTGCCTTATCGCGGTGAAGGCGGCTTTATCGACGACGTGGAGCAGTTTGATGCGGGGCTATTTGGCATTTCAGCACGCGAGGCGACACGCCTTGACCCCCAACAGCGACTTTTGCTCGAATTGAGCTGGGCGGCTCTCGACAGTGCGGGGCAGGCGCGGGATCGTTCGGCGGGGGAGCGCACGGGTGTGTTTGTCGGCATCTCGACCAACGACTATTCGCTGTTGCAGGAAGGATCGGCCGAAATCGACACCTACGACATCACGGGCAACGCCCATCACACCGCAGCAGGTCGCATCGCCTACACGTTTGGCTGGCAAGGGCCATGCGTTTCGCTCGATACGGCCTGTTCATCGTCGCTTGTCGCCGTGCATCAGGCTGTTCACAGTTTGCGCTGGGGTGAGTGCGAACGGGCTGTGGCGGGGGGGATCAACGTCATTTTGCGTCCTGAGCCGACGATTGGCCTGTCGCAGGTGATGTCGTCCAATTCGCGCTGCAAGACGTTTGACGAATCGGCCGATGGGATGGTACGCAGCGAAGGCGCAGGCATGATCGTCCTCAAGCGGTTGTCCGATGCAAAGCGGGATGGCGACCCAATTTGGGCAGTCATTCGCGGATCGGCAATCAATCACGATGGCGCGAGCAGTGGTTTGACTGTGCCAAACGGTCGCGCCCAGATCGACGTGATCGAGCAGGCGTTGGCAAACGGTCGCGTTTCGGCCGATCAGGTCAGCTATGTCGAAGCGCACGGCACAGGCACGGCGTTGGGCGACCCAATCGAACTGAATGCGCTCAATGCGGTGTATGGTCGCGGTCGTGCGCTCAATGACCCGCTGTTGATCGGGTCGGTCAAAACCAATATCGGGCATTCGGAGGCCGCTTCGGGCATTGCGGGATTGATAAAAGTGGTGTTGTCGATGCAAAATAAGTCGCTTCCCGCACATTTGCATCTAAAAAATCCGACCTCGTTCATTGATTGGGGCAAACTGCCATTGCGCGTGACGACGGCGCAAATGGCGTGGCAATCGGCCGAAAAACGGCGTGCGGCTGTCAGCTCATTTGGCATCAGCGGCACAAACGCGCATATTATTTTGGAAGAAGCACCCGCGCAAGAAGATATTCCATTTTTGGCAAAAATGGAATATCTGGTGTTGGCATTATCGGCTGAGACAGATCAAGCTCTGACCAAAATCGCGGCTGATCTTGCAGATGTCGATGCGCCGTTGCCCGATTTATGCCACACGATCAACACGGGACGGGCGCAGTTACGGCGACGGGTTGCGTTGGTGGGGCGCGATTCGGCCGATTTACGCCAGCAGTTACACAACCTGCCCCCCGCCAGCGATGGTGAAACGGAGCGTAAAGTCGCCTTTTTATTCACGGGACAAGGGCAACAATATATCGGGATGGGGCGCGATCTTTACGAAACGGAACCGCTTTTCCGCGCCACCATTGATGAGTGCGCCGACCTACTGCATAGCGAACTTGGCTGCTCGTTGCGTGACGTGGTGCTTGGCACGGCGGGCGATCTCGATGAAACGCGCTACGCTCAACCCGCGCTGTTCGCTGTGCAGATTGGGCTTGCCCGATTATGGCAATCGTGGGGCGTGCAACCAGCCGTGATGTTGGGGCATAGCTTGGGCGAATTTGCGGCAGCGTGTGTGGCTGGGGTCTTTTCATTGGCAGACGGGTTACGCTTGGTCGCGACGCGGGGTCGCCTGATGCAGAATTTGCCGCGTGTGGGTGGGATGGTGGCGGTGTTTGGATCGGCCGAAAGCGTCGCCCCTTATCTCAACGGGGATATTAGTTTGGCAGCGATCAATGCCCCTGACTCCGTTGTAATGTCTGGCAAGACGATGGCGTTGGCGCGTGCGACCATTGACCTGAATGCCCAAGAGATCGAAACGCGCAAATTGACCGTTTCTCATGCGTTCCACTCAGCCCTGATGGAGCCGATGGTCGCTGAGTTTCGCGCTGTGGCCGCCACGATTTCATATAGCAAGCCGCAAGTTGCACTGGTGTCCAATGTGACGGGGGAGTTGATTGGGGAGATTTCGGCCGATTATTGGGCAGCCCACATCCGCCAACCCGTCCAATTTGCACAGGGCATGGCGACACTTGCCGAACGCGGCTGTGATCTGTTTATCGAGATCGGCGTGAAGCCGACGCTGATCGGCATGGGTCGTCGCTGTTTGCCAAAAGAGAGCGCAAGTGTTTGGTTGCCCTCGCTGCATCCAAAAGAGCCGACGCAGCTTTTCCACAGCGTGGGGGTGGCGTGGGCGCATGGCGTTCCCGTTGATTGGGTTGCCTTTGACAAAGATCGGGCGCGGCGCAAAGTGGTGCTGCCCGTCTACCCGTTTCAGCGACAACGTTATTGGTACACGCCGCCGCGCCGTATTTCGCGCAACAACTATCTGCATCCGTTGCTGGGTCGGCGCGTGCCGTTGGCGGGGTCGGATGAGGTGCGCTTTGAGGCGGAAATCGGCCGAAACAGCCCCGCTTATCTCAACGATCATCGCGTCTTTGGCGACCCCGTGTTACCCGCCGCTGCCTATCTCGAAATTTTACTGGCGGCGGGACATACGCTGTTCAAAACGACGGCCTTAACGTTGAGCGACTGCACCTTTCAAGCGGCGTTGAGTTTGCCCGATGACGCGCCTGTGCTTTTGCAGACGGTGGCAAAGGCGGATGGGCGTGTGGTGATTTACAGTTCGGCCGATCAAGGCGAAACGTGGACACAACACGCAGCGGGTCGCATTTCTACCAACATCATGTCAGATCATGTTTTGGAAGTTGGATTTTCCGAAACCGATCAGACGGTCGATTTAGCCGCTCATTATGCGCTGTGTGCCGAGCGTGGGGTCGAGTTTGGCACAGCGTTTGACGTGGTGGAAAAAGCATGGCGCAAAGCGTGGTCAGCACACGCACAAATTGTTGCACCCTTGCAAGCCCAGCCATATTTGTTGCACCCGACGCTGCTCGATGGTTGCCTGCACCCGTTTGGGATGGTTGGCGCGGCGATGGAGCAGTCAATGACGTTTTTACCGATTGCGCTGGAACGCTTGCAATTGGTTGGCACGCCAACTGAGACATTGTGGAGCGATGCGGTAGTTGAGCCTGTTTCGGCCGATGACCAAACGATGCACGTCGATGTGCAGATTTGCGACGCAGATGGGCAACTGGTCGCCGTGTTGGACGGATTGCAACTCAAGCGCACGACGACGTTGGCGCAGCGACCCGCGTGGCACGATTGGCTTTACGAACCTGTCTGGCAAGCTGTTCCTGAACCTGTTGTGTCGAGTGAGACACAGCGATGGGGGGTAGTTTGCGCGGATGAGGATGCGGCAGCGCAGTTAATCGGTCAATTGATGGCGGTGGGGCAACAAGCCAGTCGAACGGTTGAAGATGTCGATGCGGTTGTTTTTGTCGCAACGCCACAGTTGGACAGCACATTTGACGCGCTCAAGTTGATTCAGATGTTGGTGAATCGGCCGAAACCGCTCACGATTGTGACGAGTGATGATGTCGCCAACGCGCCGCTGTGGGGATTGGCGCGAACGACGATGCAGGAACATCCAGAGTTGCGCTGTCGCGTGATTGAGTGGGATGGATCGGCCGATTTAGCGACCGCCCTGATAGCACAAGATGACGAGCATCAAATCGCCTATCGCAATGGTGTGCGGCATGGGTGGCGCATTGAGAGACTGCCTCTTGATAATGTAGAGAGTGCGCCGTTACTGCGCGAAGATGGTTGTTATTTGGTGACGGGCGGATTGCGCGGATTGGGGTTGGTGACGGCGAGTTGGCTCATTGAGCAGGGGGCGCGACATCTCATTTTGACGGGACGTAGTGCGCCCAGCGCGACGACATTGGCACAAATTCGTGCGTGGCGCGACGCGGGTGTGACGGTTGACGTGGCACAAGCGGATGTCGCCAATCGGGCGCAGATGGCAGCGTTGATCGTGCCAATTGCATCGACGTTGCGCGGCGTGATTCACTCGGCGGGGACGTTGAATGATGCCCTGATCGTCAATCAGACACGCGCTTCGTTTGAGAAAGTGTTTGCGGCAAAGGTGGATGGTGCGCTGATTTTGGATCAACTATCGGCCGATAGCCCCCTCGACTTCTTCGTTCTTTACTCTTCAACGGCCGCCATTTTGGGGTCGCCGGGTCAGTCGAATCATGGGGCGGCGAATGCGTTTATGGACGCGCTGGCGGCACGCAGACGGGCGCGTGATCTGCCCGCTTTGAGCATCAATTGGGGTGCGTGGTCGCAAGTCGGCGTGGCGCATGATGGCGCGGTCGATTTGCGTTTGGCGGGATCGGGAATGGGCATGATCGACCCCGTGAGCGGGATGGCGGTGCTGGGTGCATTGTTGCAAACTGCGCTGACAGAGGTGATTGTCGCGCCGATTGAGTGGGCGACCTATTTGTGCCACTATCCGACTGTGCCACCCGCCTTTAGCGGCTTTGCGACAGTCGAGACCCCACCGTTGACCGACATTGCCAGTCAGCTTGCGACTGCATCGGCCGATCAGCAAGCCGCGCTGCTCACCAATTTTGTGCGCGGTGCGGTTGCCCAAACGCTGGGTGGTCAACAGATCGATATGCGCCGTTCGCTGACGATGTTGGGGATGGATTCGCTGATGGCGGTCGAGCTTCGCAATCGCATCAACCAGACGCTAAATGTCGATCTGCCGCTGGCGACGTTGCTGGAGGGGATTTCGGCCGAAAATCTAGCCGCCCAGCTCGCTGACCAACTGACTGAAAACAATGTAGAGGAGATGGTTGAGATGACGGAGGAAATATCGGCCGAATGGCTACTCGCCAATCTCGACACGCTCTCCGATGAGGAAGTGGATCGCCTGTTGGCAGAGGAGGGACTAGCATGACCCCACAAGAGAAACGGGCGTTACTGGTGCGTCGCTTGCAGGAAAAGGCAGCGCAAAATCAAACGGCACTGCCATTATCATCTGGGCAAGCGGCTCTCTGGTTTTTGCACCAGCAAGACCCCGCCAACCCTGCCTACAACACAGCGTTTAGCGTCCGCCTGCACACGACGGTCGATGCTGGCCAGTTACAGACAGCATTGCAAAAGGTCGTTGCGCGTCATGCCGCGTTGCGAACACGCTTTGTCGTGCGTGGCACGGCTCCGATGCAGATTGTGCATGGGTATCGTGCGCCACAATTTACTCAAGTAGATGCGCGTCTTTGGGATGAGCAAACGCTTTACGAGCGCGTGGTCGCAGCGTATCGCAAGCCGTTCGATTTGGAAAACGATCCGTTGTTGCGCGTCGATTTGTTTACGCGCAACGACAACGATCATGTGTTGTTGATCGCTTTTCATCACATCATTTGTGATGCAGCAGCGATTTGGCAGATTGTGGGGGAGTTGGGGCAGTTATTGGGCGAACCAAACGGCACTTTGCCAAAGGTACTCCCATATAGCGACTTTGTGACTTGGCAGAACGAGTACGTCGAGAGTGCGGCGGGGGAGAAAGCACTGGCGTATTGGCGCGAGAATTTGGCGGGTGAGTTGCCGACATTGGCGATGTTGACCGATTTTCCGCGCAAGGTGACGGGAACGCCCCAAGCGGCCTCGCACTTTTTCAAGCTAGAGGCTGGCTTATTGCATGATGTGCAGCAGCGTGCGCGAGAGCTTGGCACAACGCCGTTTGTCTTTTTGTTGACGGTTTACTTTGTGCTGTTGCAGCGATATACGGGGCAAGAGGATGTGATTGTGGGGACACCGACGGCGGGGCGAAATCGGCCGAATTTCCGCAACATCGTCGGCTATCTGGTCAACCCAATCCCACTCCGCGCCCAACTTGGCGACAATCCAACCTTTGCCGATCTGCTGCAACAGGTGCGTCAAACGGTATTGGGTGGATTGACACATCAAGATTATCCGCTGCCATTGCTGACCCAAAAGTTGCGCGTCGAGCGCGGGGGGACGAGCGCGGCGTTGTTCGAGACGTTTTTTGTCTATCAGCAACCGCCCCCCGCAACACAAACATGGGGCGGGTTTCCCGTCTCAGCTTATCCAATTCCACAAATGGAGGGGCAGTTTGACCTACATTTGGAGTTGACCCAACAGACAGACGGCTTGACGGGCATCATGAAGTACAATGCCGACAGCTATGCTGGTGCGACGATTGAGCGCATGATGGGGCATTACGAGCGGTTGTTGCGCGGGGTGTTGGCGGATGTGACGTTGCCGATTGAGCGGGTTGAGATGTTGGGATCGGCCGAAAAAACCCAGCTTCTACACGGCTTCAACGACACCTACCGCGATTATCCGCGAGACGTTTGTCTGCACACACTGTTTGAGCAGCAGGTTTTGCAAACACCGAACGCGGTGGCATTGCGGTTTGAAACTCCCCTACAGCTATGGGGGCGTTCTTTGACGTATCGGGAGCTGAATGAGCTGGCGAATCAGGTGGCACATGTTTTGCGCCAGAAGGGGGTTGGGGCGAATGTGTTGGTCGGCGTGGCGATGGAGCGATCGGCCGAAATGGTGATCGCGCTCTATGCGATTTTGAAGGCGGGGGGCGCGTATGTGCCACTTGACCCGACCTATCCGACTGAGCGGCTGGCGTTTATGATTGCGGACGCGGATGTACCGCTGGTGTTGACGCAGAGTGGGGTGACGTTGCCTGAGATTTCGGCCGAAAAGCTCTATCTCGACAAGTGGCATTCATTTGTCGAGCAACCACGTACAAATCCACCGCCCATCACCTATGCAACTGACACGGCGTACATGATTTACACCTCTGGCTCGACGGGCAAGCCGAAAGGGGCGAAGAATGCCCATCGCGGAATCGTCAATCGGTTGCTGTGGATGCAGGATGAGTACGGGTTGAAGGTGCATGATCGCGTGCTGCAAAAAACGCCGTTTAGCTTTGATGTGTCAGTGTGGGAATTTTTCTGGCCGCTGATGACGGGCGCAACGCTGATTGTGGCGCGTCCAGAGGGGCATAAGGATAGCCGTTATTTGATCGAGACGATTGAGCGCGAGCGGATCACGACGCTGCACTTTGTCCCGTCGATGCTCAAGCTGTTTTTGGATGATTCGCAGGTGTCGCGCTGTACGTCGTTGCGGCGCGTGATCTGTAGTGGGGAGGCGTTGACGAAGGGGTTGACGCAAGCGTTTTTTGAGAATTTATCGGCCGAATTGCACAACCTCTATGGGCCAACGGAAGCAGCGATTGACGTGACCTATTGGCAGTGCCAACCAGATGATACGCGAGTGACTGTGCCAATCGGCCGACCTGTCGCCAACACGCAAATCTATATTGTGGACAAACATGACCAGCCTGTGCCGATTGGTGTAGCGGGGGAGTTATTGATTGGTGGTGTGCAGGTTGGGCAAGGGTATCACAAGCGGCCGACACTTACAGCGGAGCGATTTGTTGAGAAGAAAGTATTCGGTATTCGGTATTCAGTGACAATACCGAATACCGAATACCGAATACCAAATACCGTTTACCGAACGGGCGATTTGGCACGCTGGCGAGCAGATGGAACGGTCGAGTATTTAGGGCGGATCGATTTTCAGGTCAAAGTGCGCGGTTTTCGGATCGAGTTGGGAGAGGTCGAGACGGTGTTGATGGCGCAACCAGCGGTAAACAGCGCGGTTGTGGTTGCGAAGCAGGATGCGGGCGGCGGACACTTGGTCGCTTATGTCGTGGGGGATGTGGACGGGTTGCGCGACGGGTTGCGCGAGGTGCTGCCCGATCATGCGATTCCGAGCCATTTTGTGACGCTAGATGAGATTCCGCTGTTGCCAAATGGGAAGGTCAATCGGCGGGCGTTGCCAGAGCCAAAGGCGGCGCGACCACAGGCGATTGTCTATCAGGCTCCGCAGAATTCGGCCGAAATCACCCTCACCACCATCTGGCAAGAGATTTTGGACGTTGAGCAAGTCGGCATTCACGACAACTTTTTTGATTTGGGCGGACATTCGCTGCTCTTGGCATTGGTGCGTCGGCGGGTTGAGACGGCGTTTGAGTGTCAACTGCCGCTCGTCGATCTGTTCCGCTACCCAACCGTTCACACGTTGGCGCAGCACGTCAGCGGCTTGACAAAAGAGGCCACTCCTCTCGTCAAAGAAGGTCGTGGCACAGCGCGTCAAAATCGCTTGGCGACGATGCGCCAGCGCAGGAGACGGCGATGAACGAATTTAGCGACCTGCGTGGCACAGAGATCGCGGTGATTGGGATGGCGTGTCGTTTTCCCAGTGCAGCGGATATTGACCAATTTTGGGCGAATTTGCGCGATGGTGTGGAGGGGATTCGCTTTTTTAGGGATGATGAGCTATTGGCGGCGGGTGTATCGGCCGAAACGCTCAACCACCCCAACTACATCAAAGCACGCGCCGTCTTAGATGATTGCGGTCAATTTGACGCGGCGTTTTTTGGCTTTAGTCCGCGAGAAGCAGAAATTTTAGACGTACAGCAGCGCGTTTTTCTCGAATGTGCGTGGACGGCGTTGGAAGATGCGGGGTATGACGCGCAGACGAGCGAGGAATTGATCGGGCTGTTTGCGGGGGTTGGGATTAGCAGCTATTGGTTGAACAACTTGGTCGGGCAGAACGGGGGCGGTTCTGCCGATGCGTACCAGACATGGCTCGCCAACGACAAAGATTTTCTCGCCACGCGGGTCGCCTACAAGCTCAATTTGCGCGGCGCATGTTTGAGCGTGCAGACAGCTTGCTCGACTTCGCTGGTGGCGATTCATCTGGCATGTCAAAGTTTGTTGAGCGGCGAGAGCGACATGGCGTTGGCAGGTGGCGCGACGATTTCGCTGCCACAGATGAGCGGCTATTTTTATCAAGAGGGGATGATATTATCGGCCGATGGTCACTGCCGCGCCTTCGACGCACAGGCCAGCGGCACAGTCGGTGGCAGTGGGGCGGGGATCGTCGTTCTCAAACGCTTGGAAGACGCGCTGGCAGATGGTGACACGATTCACGCCGTCGTGCGCGGCTCGGCGATCAACAACGATGGCGCACACAAAATCGGCTACACCGCGCCCAGCCAAGAGGGGCAAGCGAAAGTGATCGCGGAAGCCCTCGCATTGGCTGACGTTGAGCCAGAGGCGATTGGCTACATCGAAGCGCACGGGACGGGAACACGCTTGGGTGATCCCATCGAAATGGCGGCATTGCGACAGGTATTCGGCCGCGACCATCACCCCATCGTCGGCTCTGTCAAGACAAATATCGGCCATCTCGATACGGCAGCGGGTGTCGCGGGTTTTATCAAAACGGTGCTGGCTCTCAAGCACGCACAATTACCACCGACGCTACATTTCCAAACGCCAAATCCTGAGATCAGCGAACCGTTCCCTGTGCGACCCGCATTGTCGGCATGGGAACAGACAGAGCGATTGGCAGGGGTCAGCTCGTTTGGGATTGGTGGGACAAACGCGCACGTTGTTCTGGAGGCGTTTGAATCAGAACCGCGCTTGTCATCTGGGCAGGCTGAGTTGTTGGTGATGTCGGCGCAGTCTCAAAGCGCGTTGTCGCAGGTTGTGGAAAGAGTGGATTCCCACCTGCGCGGAAATGACAGCCTACCTTTGCAGGATGTCGCCTTTACGCTGGCGAATGGGCGACGGGCGTTCAATTGGCGCACATTTGCTGTCACAGATTGCCAAATATCGGATACCGAAGGGTCTCTAAGCACGCAAGGGGTTGACGAGACGTATTCCGTATTGCGTGGTGCGTATCCAGAGGGCGTTACGCAATACGCAGTACGCAATACGTTCCAACCTAACGAATTCCTAAAGAGCCATACCGCATACCGACAAGCAAAATCATCCCCGCGTGTTGCCTTCCTCTTTTCAGGACAAGGGACACAGTATGCGCGGATGGCAATGGGATTGTACGAGCAGAATGCCGTTTTTCGTGAGGCTTTAGACGAGTGTGATCGGATTTTAGGCACACGGATGGGGCGTACGCTGATCGGGTTACTGAGGTCTGGGGTCGATTTGACGGCGACGCGGTTGGCACAGCCTGTTTTGTTTGCGGTGGCGTATGCACTGTCGCAGATGTGGTTGGCATTGGGTGTTCGGCCGATCATGATGCTAGGGCATAGTTTGGGAGAGTTTGTCACGGCATGTTTGGCGGGGGTGTTCTCGCTAGAGGATGGGCTGCGGCTGATCGTGAAGCGTGGGACGTTGATGCAGTCGATGACGACGGGGCAGATGTTGTCAGTGTTGGCGGGGGTCGATGCGCTGGATTTGCCCGCTGGGGTTGAGGTAGCGGTTGTCAATGGGGTTGAGCAGACAGTTGTTGCGGGATCGGCCGAAAACGTCGCCCAATACGAAAAAACATTACAAGCCCAACAAATCATGTGCCGCCGACTGCATACCTCTCATGCGTATCACTCGGCTTCGATGACGGCAGCGGCTGAACAGTTTGCCACGTTTATGGCAACAATCGACCTGCATCCACCACAGTCACCTTACATCTCAAACGTGACGGGTGCGTTGGCGGCCGATGAGGTGACTGACCCCGCCTATTGGGGACGGCAGTTGCGCGGAACGGTGCAGTTTGCAAAAGGGTTGGAGACGCTGTTTGCGGCGCAGCCCGATGTCCTGCTCGAAATTGGCGCAGGGGAGACGTTGAGCAAACTAGCACGTCAGATGGATCGGTCAGTCGTCGCGGTGTCATCGTTGCCGAGTGCAAAGTCGGATGTTGATGATCGGGCGACCGTTCTGAATGCGGTTGGGACGCTGTGGACGACGGGGGTTGAGATCGATTGGGCGGCGTTTTATGAGGGGGAAGATCGGCGGCGCGTCTCGTTGCCGACCTATCCATTTGAGCGGCAACGCTATTGGGTGGAGCCACAAGCGGCCGCACCTGTGCGTCATCAAACGATGGGCTTTTATTTGCCATCTTGGGAGCGGTCTTTGCGGCCGCGTGGGGACGAATCGGCCGAAAATACCCTCATCATCACCGATCATTCTGACCTCGCCAATGCACTCACCGCACAGTTAGGCACACGCGCTGTCACAATAGAACTTAGCGAACTAGAAACAGCTGTCATACCACAGAACATCATCGCGTTTGTTGAGGGCGGGAACGCGGTTGAGATATTTGCGGATTTTCTGCAACTGATTCAGTCGCTTGGAGATGCGCCGACAACGTTGACGCTTGTGACACGTGGGCTGCAAGATGTGACGGGACGCGATCCAGTTGTGCCAGAACGGGCGGTTTTGATCGGTTTGGTGCGCGTGTTGCGGCAGGAGATTGAGACGATTCAGGGTCGGATCGTGGATGTCGATGACGGGAATGTAGCATGGTTGGCGCGACAGATTGTTGCAGAGGCGACCGGCGATGATTTGATCGTGGCGTATCGCGGAAAACAGCGATGGGTTCCGAGCTTTGTCCCCGTCGAGGTTGAGCATGAGGCCGCGATGGGGTTACGTGATGAGGGTGTTTATCTGATTACGGGCGGCATGGGTGGAATTGGGTTTGCGTTGGCAGAGCAGATTGCAAAATCGGCCGATTCCCCCCATCTAGCCCTGTTAGGACGTAGCCCAGCTGATCCGCAAAAAATCGCCCACCTCAGCGCACTCGGCGCACAAGTTTTACCCCTCCAAGCCGATGTCGCCGACAAAGCACAGTTAAGCACGGCGATTGAAACGGCTCGCAGACAGTTTGGCGAGAACAATGGGGTGATTCATGCAGCGGCGATTGCGGGGGGTGGGTTGCTGCTGACGAAGGCGCGAGAGGAAGTTTCGGCCGAATTTGCCGCCCCCATCACGGGCGCACTGCTTTTGGACGAACTGCTGACCGAAGACCTCGACTTTTTTGTGCTGTGTTCGAGCCACACGAGCGCGGTCGGTGGCGTAGGGCAAGCGGCCTACAGCGCAGCGAATGCGTTTCAGGATGCGTTTGCCCATTGGCGATCACGCCGTGCGCCGACGCTGGCAATCAACTGGGATCGCTGGCAAGCGGTTGGCATGGCGGTCGATTTAGAGCGAGTGCTGGATGAGTTGGGGGTGGATGCGGCAACGACAGGGTTGACGCGGGAGGCGGGGAAGGCGGCGTTTGCGCGGCTGATTTCGGCCGATGTCACCCCACAAATCATCGTCTCGACAGTCGATTTTCCCGCACTGGTCGCCGCGTCGAATCGCTATGGCTTGGGCAATTTGGCAGCAGATGAGACGACGACACGCTATGAACGCCCTATGCTGGCAACCGATTTTGCCGCGCCTGAAGGGGAAACGGAAGTGGCGATTGCGGCGGTATGGGAGGCGGTTCTGGGCATTGGGGGAATCGGCCGAAATGACAACTTTTCCGACTTGGGCGGTGACTCATTGATCGCGCTCAAGTTGATCGCACGCCTACAAGATGCGTTGGGAATGAACTTGCAAATCCGCACGCTGTATGACGAACCGACGGTCAGCGCATTGGCACAATATGTCGAAACTGTGCGCTGGCTGGAAGTGGGCGTGATAGATGACGATGCAGATTTTGAATTTGAAGAAGGTGTTTTGTGACGACAACCGCACAATTTTTGACGACGCTCCGTAAACGCAATGTCTCCTTTTGGGCTGATGGCGACCAACTGCGCTACAAGGCTCCCAAAGGGGCGTTGACCCCTGCGATTTTGCAAGAGGTGCGACGGCGCAAGGCAGAGATTTTGGCATTGTGCCAACAGGCGATGCGACAAGACGCAGCGGCATTGACGATTCGCCCTGCGACAGAGCCGTTTCCGCTTTCACCGGCACAGCAACGACTGTGGTTTTTGGAAGAGCTACATGGGTCGAGCGCGACGTACAACATTGCGGGGGCGTTTCGACTGCTGGGCAAGCTCGATGTCGCGGCGTTGCAGAAAAGCATCGACACAATTGTGGCGCGACATGCCAGTTTGCGGACGACTTTTTCGAGCGACCCTGCCCAAGTCGTTGCGCCGACGTTGACGCTCGATCTGTCTGTTGAACCG
Organism: uncultured Ardenticatenaceae bacterium; assembly: GCA_964389925.1. Taxonomy (GTDB): domain Bacteria; phylum Chloroflexota; class Anaerolineae; order Promineifilales; family Promineifilaceae; genus CALECP01. Next base: position 8,322 of record CAYMGE010000043.1, on the reverse strand, counting down.
ATTGGTGTGGCAGATTTGCCCGATCTGTTGCGAGCAGAGGCAGCGCGGCCGTTTGAGATCGGGGATGAGCCGTTGATACGGGCGCGGGTTTGGGAGATTTCGGCCGAAAGTCACATCCTCCTGCTCAACTTCCATCATATCGTCACCGATGGACAGTCACTCGACCTGTTCAACCGCGAATTGGCAATTTGCTATGCCGCATTGTCGCGCCATCAAAAACCCAACTTACCCGATTTGCCCATTCAGTATGTCGATTTTGCAGCCAGTCAACGCGACTGGATGGCAGCGGGAAAGTACGACGCACAACTCGCCTATTGGGAGAAACAGCTTGCCAACGCGCCCGATTTGCTGCCGTTGCCACTCGACCACCCACGCCCAGCCGTCCAGACATTCAACGGTGCATCACACACCGTTACCCTGCCCGATTTGGACGCATTGCGAACGCTGGCACAGGCCGAAAACACGTCGCTATTTGTGATTGTGCAGTCGGCATTGTCCGCGTTTTTGAGCCGCTATTGTGGCACAGATGACGTGCTGACAGGGTTTTCGGTTGCCAATCGGACGTTGCCAGAGCTTGAGCCGCTGATCGGATTTTTTGTCAATACGCTCGTGTTGCGGGCTGATTTATCGGCGCAACCGACATTTGAACAGATCGTTCGACAGGTGCGCGGCACGGTGCTAGACGGGTTGGCACAGCAGGAGATTCCGTTTGAGCAGATCGTCGAAAAGCTGCGTCCAGAGCGCGATATGAGCTATGCGCCGCTGGTGCAGGTGATGGTTAGCTGGCTAGATGGCGCAGGCAGCACGCCCAAGCTGGGGGATGTCGATGTTGTGCCGATTGAGACGGGGTTTGCGCCAGCGCGGTTTGACTTGTCGTTGGAGGTGTATGAATCGGCCGAAAATCTCCAACTGCTCTGGCTCTACAACCGCGACCTTTTTAATGCAGACACCATCGAACGACTTGCAGAGAATTTCCTGATCTTCCTACGCGCCGCTGTTACGAATCCGACGGCATCACTGCACACGCTCCCCATGATGAGCGAGGTGGAGCGGACACAGCTTGCGACGTGGAATGAAACGACGGTAGCTTACCCTGAGACGACGTTGGTTGCGCTGTTCGAGGCTCAAGTTGAGCGAACGCCAGAGGCCAATGCTGTTTTTGGGACACTGATACGGACGAACACGGACAGACATTTGAGTTATCGGGAGTTAGATGCACGGAGTAATCAACTAGCGCGATTCTTGATCGAGCGTGGGGTGGGGCGTGATGTGTTGGTTGGGGTTTGTATGGAGCGGTCGCTGGAGATGGTGATCGCGCTGTATGGGATTATCAAGGCGGGTGGGGCGTATGTGCCGCTTGACCCGACCTATCCGACGGAGCGTTTGGCGTTTATGATTGAAGATGCCGCGCCATCGTTGGTGTTGACGCAGGCGAGCTTGCCGATAGCGGGGGTTTGCCTAGATCGAGATTGGGAGATGATTGGGGCGTTTTCGGCCGATTCACTCCCCCCCATCGCCACCCCCAACGACCTCGCCTACATGATCTACACGTCTGGTTCGACGGGCAAGCCGAAGGGCGTTCCCAACACCCATCGCGGCATCGTCAACCGCTTGCTGTGGATGCAGGACGAATACCAACTGACAGCAAAAGATCGCGTGTTGCAAAAAACGCCGTTTAGCTTTGATGTGTCGGTGTGGGAATTTTTCTGGCCGTTGCAAGTTGGGGCAATGCTCGTCGTGGCGCAACCAGAGGGGCATAAGGACACGCAGTATTTGATCGAGACGATTGAACGGCACGCAATCACAACGATGCACTTTGTGCCGTCGATGTTGGCATTGTTTTTGGAAGATGAGGACGTGTCGCGCTGTGTGTCGTTGCGACGAGTGATCTGTAGTGGGGAGGCATTATCGGCCGAATTGCAACGCCGTTTCTTCGAGCGGTTGCCCTGCGAACTACACAACCTATATGGCCCCACCGAAGCGGCGGTCGATGTGACATATTGGCAATGCGACCCGCATGATGAACGGGCGAGTGTGCCAATCGGCCGACCCGTTGCCAACACACAAATCCACATTGTGGATAAACACGATCAGATTGTGCCAATCGGTGTCGCTGGTGAACTCTTGATTGGCGGTGCCCAAGTCGCACGCGGCTATCATAATCGCCCCGAACTGACAGCCGAACGATTTTCGGTCATTGGTGACAAGACCGAATACCGTTCGCGCAGCGGTCGCGTAGCGACAATGCCGAATACCGTTTACCGCACAGGCGACTTGGCACGCTGGCGTGCAGATGGAACGATTGATTACTTGGGGCGCATCGACTTTCAGGTGAAGCTGCGCGGTTTTCGGATTGAGTTAGGGGAGATCGAAACGGTTTTGTTGCAACATGAAGCGGTACGCGAGGCGGTCGTGGTGTTGCGGGATGAGCGATTGGTAGCGTATGTCGTTGGAGAGGTTGCGCCACAGATGGTGCGTGCGTATCTCAAGCCGCTGCTGCCCGATTATATGGTTCCCAGTGACGTCGTCGTGTTGGAGACGATGCCGCTGTCGCCAAATGGCAAAATTGATCGCAAGCAGTTGCCCACACCTGAGCGCACGACGAGCGATGCGCCGATTGTCTATCGCAGTCCGCTTGAAGAAGGGATCGCGGCGATTTGGGCGACCGTTTTACAACGCGACCGCATCGACCCGCACGCCAACTTTTTTGATTTGGGCGGACATTCGCTGTTGGCAACACAAGTTGTGGCGCGAATTCGGCCGATTTACAAGACAAAACTCTCCGTTCGTGCGCTGTTTGAAGCCCCGACGATTGCCGCGCTGACAGATCATGTCACGGCTGCAATGCGCGATGTGCAAGAGGTATTGCCGCCGATCACGGCTGCGCCGATAGGGACACATTATCCACTTTCGGCCGAACAGCAACGCCTCTGGGTGCTGCATCAAATCGAAGCGCAACGCGCCGCCTACAACATTCCACTCGTTTTGAAATTAGAAGGGGCATTGGATGTGGGGGCATTGGAGCGCAGTGTGCAGCAGGTGGTGGCGCGACATGCGGCGTTGCGGACGGGGTTTGAGGTGGTGAGGGATCGGCCGATGCAGACGATTCACGATCACGCTCCCTTAGATATGCCATATTTTCAACATATTGAATATCTGGATTTGGCACAGCGAATCGCTGATGAAACCCGCCGCCCATTTGATCTGACAGCCCCACCACTCATCCGCGCCCAGCTATTACAACTCGACGATGCAACCCACGCCCTGCTATTGACGATTCACCACATCATCGCTGATGGCTGGTCGCTCAACATTTTGCTGCGTGAGGTGGCGCAATTTTACGCAGATGACGCGCTGACATTGCCCCCGCTTCACCTGCGCTATGTCGATTATGCTCAGTGGCAAACCACTGCGCTGAACGATACGGCACTGCAACCTCAACTCGACTATTGGCGCGAGGCGTTGGCAGGATTGCCACCGCGCATCGAGTTGCCGACAGACAGACCGCGCCCCGCTGTTCAGAGTGCCAATGGGCGCATTCACTACTTTGACTTTGACCCAGCGTTAACCCGCGCCCTCAAGCAAACGGCACGCGATCAGGATGTGACGCTGTTTATGTTGCTTTTGGCGGGGTATGCGACGCTGCTTTCGCGCTATAGCAATCAGACCGACTTTGCCATCGGGTCGGGCATCGCCAACCGCACGCGCCCAGAGGTCGAGTCGCTGATCGGTTTCTTTGTCAACACGCTCGTTTTGCGAATGGATACGGACGGCGAGCCGACGTTTGCCGACTTGCTGGCACGGGTACGCGAGACAACGCTGGGGGCGTACACGCACCAAGATGTTCCGTTTGAGCGACTGGTCGAGTTGTTGCAACCAGAGCGCGATATGCGCCACTCACCTTTTTTCCAGACGATCTTCACGTTGCAAAATTTGCCGCCAACGGCCGAGATCGCGCTGCCCGATGTGCAGGTTTCTGCGCTTGAAATTGTCGAGACGGCTGCCAAGCTGGACATCACGATTCTGATGTGGGAGCAGGATGGCGGGTTGGTAGGGACACTCGAATACAACGCCGATCTGTTTGATGCGACGACGATTGAGCGCATGGTGACACATTTTGAGACGCTGTTGCAGTCGGCCGTTCACAACGTCGATGCGCCGATTTTGGCGTTGGAGATGGTTGGGGGAGCTGAACGCGCTCAACTCGCTGCATGGAATGACACTGCCGCCAGCTATCCGGCCGATGCGACTATCACCAGCCTATTTGCCGAACAGGTTGCCGCGACACCCGACAGCGTCGCTATCATCTTTGGCGAGACCCAGCTAACGTACCGCGAACTCGACGAGCGTACCGATGCCGTCGCCGCCGCCTTGCAAGCGAACGGGGTCAACGCGGGCGAAACGGTCGCAATCTTCTTAGGTCGTTCCCACCAAATGATCGTCGCCATCTTGGGCGTGCTAAAAGCGGGCGGCATCTACGTCCCCGTCGATCCAGAATACCCGACTAGTCGCATCGCCTACATGATCGAAGATTGCGGCACAAACCTCGTCCTCACCGACACTGCCCACATTGCCCAACTCGATACGCCTCTTCTTAAACTCGATATTGAAAGGTATTCGGTATTGTCGCTACGCGACCGCTGCGCGAACGGTAGGTCGCTATTCGGTAGCAACTCACCGAATACTGAATACCGAATACCGTCTTCCCCTGCCTACATCATCTACACCTCTGGCTCCACCGGTCAGCCCAAAGGATGTGTTGTGCGACATGAGAGCGTGTTGGCGTTGGTGAAGAATGAGGGGTTGCCGTATGAATTTTCGGCCGATGACATCTGGATCGTCGCCCACTCCTTCTGTTTCGACTTTTCCGTTTGGGAGATGTATGGCGCACTGCTACGCGGCGGGCGTGTCATCGTGGCGGAACGCGAGACGCTGCGTGATCCCGTTGCGCTGCTCAACTTGCTGAAGCGAGAGCGCGTGACTGTCCTCAACCAAACGCCTGCTGCCTTCTATAATCTGATGACCGCTGCGCTTGCCGATCCCGAACCAACCCTGCATCAGCATTTGCGCTACGTCCTGTTCGGGGGCGATCATCTCGAACTCGCCTATTTGCGCGAATGGGCAGCGCTGTATCCACTGGATCAAATTCAACTCGTTAACATGTACGGCACGACGGAGACGACGGTGGTGGATACCTTTTTCCCCGTCACCGATGCGGCGATTGAGGCGGCGCGAGGGCGTAGTTTGATCGGCCGACCGCTGCCCGAAACACAAATCCACATTCTCAACGCCGCGCAACAGCCACAACCCATCGGTATTCCGGGCGAAATCTACGTCGGCGGTGCGGGTGTTTCCAATGGCTATCTCAACAAATCAGACTTAACCGCCCAACGCTTCCAAACCCACCCCGTCACCCTATACCGAACGGGCGACTTAGGCCGCTGGCTGCCCAATGGCACGCTAGAGCATCTGGGGCGCAACGATTTCCAAGTGCAGTTGCGCGGATTTCGGATCGAGTTGGGCGAGATTGAGGCGGTGATTGCGCGATATCCGAGCGTGGAAAAATGTGTGGTTTTGGCGCGTGAGGTGGGGGTTGACATGCAGTTGGTTGCCTACCTGATTATGTCTGGGGCATTTGTGCAGGAGGAGATCGCGGCGCAGATTCAGGCGTATTTGCCAGCGTACATGATGCCGAGCGCGTTCGTCGTGCTGGATGAATTGCCGCTGACACACAATGGAAAAATTGATCGCAAAGCATTGCCCGCGCCCGATTATGTTGCCGAACATGAGTTGCAGTATATCGCGCCGCGCACCGAAACGGAGCAGAAGTTGGCTGAATTGTGGCAGGAAATTTTAGATGTAGCGCGTGTCGGGATAGATGATGATTTCTTTACGCTGGGCGGGCATAGTTTGAAGGCGACACAGGTGACGGCGCGAATTCCCGACTTGTTTGGGGTCGATGTGCCGTTGAGTGCGCTGTTTGAAGCGCCGACGGTGGCGGGGCTGGCTGAGGAGATCGAGACATTGCAATGGGTGATGATGGGTGATGACAGTGGGGAGGCAATCGGCCGATTATGAGACCAATAACCAAACTTTTGACGACGTTGCGGAAGCGTAAAGTGCGCGTTTGGCTGGAAGCAGGCGACTTGTGCTTCAGCGCACCGAACGGCGCACTCACGCCGCCGCTGCTGGCTGAGTTGAAGCAACGCAAGGCGGATGTCGTGCATTTTCTGTCGGTCGCACAGGCAAAACGTTCTGGGGGAATTCGACCGAAAACGAACAACCAAATGCTCTCCTTTGCCCAAGAACGGCTCTGGTTTTTGGATCAGCTTGAACCGGGCAACCCGTTTTACAACGTCGCGCTGGCGTTGCGGCTGGATGGGGCGTTAAACGTGGCGGCGTTGCGCGATGCGCTCAACGCGGTTGTGCAGCGACATGAGATTTTGCGGACGCGCTTTGTGATGGTTGAAGGGGAGGCGCGACAGGTTGTTTCGGCCGATTTTGTGTTGCCGCTCACGCTGATCGATTTGAGTGATCGGCAGGATCAATTGATGGAGTTGGTGGAGGTAGAGGCGCAACAGGCGTTTGATTTATCGGCCGAACTTCTCCGCACGACCCTCATCACCATCGCACCCGACACCCACGCCCTCCTGTTAACGATGCACCACATCATCTCAGATGGTTGGTCGCTCGGTGTCCTCGTTCAAGAGGTCGGCGCAGCCTATCATGCAGCCGTCAGCGGCAACGCAAACCCATTACCCCCGCTCCCGATCCAATACGCTGACTTTGCCGCATGGCAACGCCAGCAACTACAGGGCGAACGACTAACCCGCCATCTCAACTATTGGCGTGGTCAGTTGGCGAGTGCGCCACCCGAATTGACGTTGCCGACAGATCGGCCGCGTCCCGCCGTGCAGAGTTTTGCTGGCAGCAGTGAAACGTTTGCTATTGATGCAGAGACGACGCGCCGACTCAATGCGATCAGCCAACAAAGTGGTGCAACGCTGTTCATGACGCTGGCAACCGCGCTGTTTGTCCTTTTGCATCGCCATAGTGGTCAAGATGACATTCTGCTCGGCACACCGATTGCCAACCGCACGCGCCCTGAGCTAGAAAAGCTGATCGGCTTTTTTGTCAACACGCTGGTACTACGTGCTGATCTGAGCGACAACCCGATGTTTGCTGACCTGTTGCGCCGTGTCCGTCAAACCGCGCTCGACGCATACACGCATCAAGATTTGCCATTTGAGATTCTGGTCGATGCGATTCAACCAGAGCGCGATTTGAGCCGCAACCCACTATTTCAAGTGATGTTTGCGCTGCAAAACGCACCGCTTGACAATCTCGAACTGCCCAACTTGCGCGTCTCGGCGATAGAGACGAAACGACTGTCTGCGCTGTTTGATCTCGTCTTGGATATGTGGGAGTCGGAAAATGGATTGGTGGGCGTGCTGGAATACAACACCGACCTATTTGATCGCGCCACAATTTTGCGGATGATCGAGCGGTTTGAAACGCTGCTGGTTGGGATTGCGGAGAATTTTGATCGCACAATTTCTGAGTTGCCCTTGCTAACTCAACGTGAGACAGATCACCTGCTCACCGAATTTATGGGCGAGGCACGCGACTATCCGCTGGACAAAACGATCCATGACCTGTTTGCGGAACAGGTGGCAAAAACGCCAAATCGGGTTGCGGCGGTTGATGGTTTTGGGCAGGTGACGTATACAGAACTAGATGCGCGGTCGGAGCGAATCGCGCATCAGTTGCAAGCGGTTGGTGTTGGCCGCAATGAGTTCGTTGCCATATTAGATGAACGCGGCATCGACTTTGTGACGGCGATTTTGGGCATCATGAAGGCTGGCGCGGCGTATATTCCCGTCGATCCGAGCTATCCGCCTGAGCGAATTCAATACATGCTGTCGAATAGTGAAGTGCGCGTCGTTGTGTCGCGTTCATCCTATTTGAAAGGGGTTGAATGGAAAAAAACAGCTGTTGAGTCTGTTTTGTCGCATGACGAGGGGATGGTTGAAGAAACTTTCACACTGATACGGATAAACGCAGATGATAAGCAACCGTTTGAGCGTAGGAGCGTGGACTCGTCGGCGCGAGACAGCGCGTATATGCTGTACACGTCGGGATCGACGGGATTGCCGAAGGGGGCGATTATTCGGCATGATGGGGCGGTCAACCACATTTACGGTGAGTTTGAGTTGATGGGATTTCATCAGGATAGCGCGTTTTTGCAGAGTGCGCCGTCGTCGTCGGATATTTCGGTCTGGCAATTTTTGGGGCCGTTGCTGTGTGGGGGACGCACGGTGA
>CAYMGE010000042.1:0-51890 GCA_964389925.1 uncultured Ardenticatenaceae bacterium | reverse complement strand
TGGGATGATATTTTAGCCTTTGCCACTTGACCGCCTTTTCCAGAGTTTTCAGTATGATATAACATTCCGTTATGAATAAATTTGATCACATCGTCATTGGTGCGGGCAGCGCAGGCTGTGTTGTCGCCAGCACGCTAGCACGAGCAGGCAGGCGTGTTGCCCTCATTGAGGCGGGAGCCAGCGACGAGCGTAATCCCGATGCGCTCGATGCAAGCCGCTGGAAAAATTTGGTCGGCACGCAACACGACTACGACTATCTCACCGAACCTCAACCACGCGGCAACAGCACCATTCGCCACACGCGCGGCCGAATTTTGGGTGGCACAAGTTCGATCAATACCGTCATTGCATGGAAAACGCCCAATTATGATTTAGCACAGTGGGTAAAGGCCGGTGCAATCGGCTGGGAGCCATCGGCCGTTGCATCCACATTCGAGCGTCTCCTGCAAGCCATCCATCTCGAAACAGGCTCGCTGGACAATCCATTCCAGCAAGACCTGATCGCGGCGGCGAACAATGCCGGTCTTCCGCTTGTCGATTTTTCACCGCAGTCAACGGTCAAGCCCGGCATTGGACATCTCTATTTCAACAAAAAAGGCACGATGCGTCAGTCGGCTTCTGTCGCCTTTTTGCACCCGCTTGACCAGTGGGGGGATGAGCTGACGATCTTTACGGAGACACGCGCCTCACATCTGCTGTTTGACCACAATCGAGCCATCGGCGTGGAGACAGACAAAGGGGCATTGACCTGTTCGCATGATGTGATCGTGTGTTGTGGCGCGTTTGATTCACCGACATTATTGTTGCGCTCAGGGATTGGTAGCACGGAACAACTGCAAAAGCACAACATCCCGGTTCGCGTTGCGCTGTCTGGCGTGGGCGAAAACCTGCTCGATCACCCCGATACGATGATCGCTTGGGAGACCAATCGGCCGATTCCCCAAACTGAACTCAACGCGATGGGGATGGCCGTCTTTGGCAAAAGTGACCCCATGCAGCCCGTGCCAGACATCATGTGTCACGTGGGCTTGCAGGTGTTTGACACCTATACAAAACCGCAGGGGTATCCATCGGCCGAAAATGGATTCTCGCTCGCCCCCAACGTGGCGCGTGCGCGGTCACAGGGAACGGTGCGTTTACGCTCGGCCGAGCCAAACGATCCGCCGCGCATTGACTTCCAATACTTCACCGACCCTTACGATGAAGAAATCCTCGTCGCCGGGCTTAAATTTGCTCGCAACGTTGCTGCCCAATCCCCGCTCACTAAATGGATTGAGCGCGAACTATTTCCCGGCGCGGATGTGCAGAGCGACGCGCAGCTTTCAGCTTACGGCCGCAAAGTGGCGGGAACGGTCTATCATCCGGCGGGGACTTGTAAAATGGGGGGGGCGGCCGACACAACGGCCGTCGTTGATCCTCAGTTGCGCGTGCGCGGCATCGACAATCTGCGCGTTGCCGATGCGTCTATTTTCCCCACCATGATCGGTGTAAATCCCAATCTAACCGTCATGATGATCGGCGCACGCTGCGCCGAGTTTGTCCTTGCAGAAAGCAATTTATTCTAATGCACTTGGACGGGGTCTTTGATCGCCCCACGATCCATCAGCGGCATATCATACCCCGCCGCCCAATCGGTTGGCGCATCCGTCTTCGTAATCTGAATTGCCGTGTTCTTGTAGTCGGGGATTTTCGCTCGTCCGTCTACACGATCTAGCGTTAAGAGATTGGCGGCCGCCTCCGCAAAGTGGAATGGCAAGAAAACCGTCCCCTTTGGCGAACGCTCTGTCACCAACGCACGCGCCTTAACTGCCCCACGCCGCGAGGTTAGTTCGAGCCAATCCCCCGTCAATATCTCCAACTCACTCGCGTCATACGGGTGAATTTCGACCGTCGCCTCTGGATAAATCTCCTCCAGCCGCGAACGTCCTGTCATCGTGCTGCCCGACCAATGGTAAAGCACACGCCCCGTCGTCAAGTTGTACGGGTACTCTGGGTCTGGCTGTTCGCTCTCCGTTCCAAAGTCGATCTCCCAGAATTTCCCCTTGCCGCGTGGAAAATCTTCTGCAAACAGAAATGGCGTGCCGGGATGGTCAAAGCTGGGACAAGGCCAATGCACACCACCTTCTTTTTCCAATCGTGCATAGTCGATCCCATAAAAGTCTGGCGTAACCTCGCGCATCTCCTCCCAAATCTCTTCAGGACTCGCATAATCAAAGCCATGTGCGAGTTCCTCACCCATCAGCTTCTCAACACGCCGCCCCAAATCACACAAAATATCCCAATCTGGTCGGGAATCAGCGACAGGTGGGACAGCGGCTCGTATACGTTGAATACGCCGATCTGAGTTGGTGAACGTGCCGTCTTTCTCAGCAAAACTGGTCGCTGGCAAAATCACGTCTGCCATCTCGCCGGTCTCATTGATGAAAATGTCTTGGCAAACCAAAAACTCAAGCTCTTCCATACAGTGGCGCGTGTGATTCAAGTTGGGTTCACTCATCATTGGATTTTCGCCCAAGACAAACATCCCCTTGATCGAGCCATTGCCCGCACCCGTCACCATTTCCGTCGCTGTCAGCCCAGCATTTGTGTTGAGCGTTGTTCCCCAATACTTTTCAAACTTCGCATTAACATCGGGACTGCCCACATTTTGATAGGCGGTATAGACATTTGGCAAGCCGCCACTGTCAGAGCAGCCCTGCACATTATTTTGACCACGCAACGGATTTAGCCCCGTGCCAGCTTTGCCGACATGTCCACACATCAATGCCAAGTTAACGAGTGCCAGTGTATTATCTGTGCCGTGTGTGCTTTGGCTGATGCCCATGCCCCAGTAGATGCTGGCGCGTTCTGCCTTTGCATAGATGCGTGCGGCCTCGACAATTGACTCGGCCGACACCCCCGTCACACCCTCCGCCCACTCTGGCGTAAACTGTTCCAATGACTCAATATAATCATTAAACCCTTCCGTGCGATCACGAATGAAGTCAGGATCAAACAACCCCTCTTTCACCACGACATGTGCCATCGCTTGGAACACGGCGACATCCGTTCCCGGATTCTGCTGTAACCACAGCGTTGAAAAGTTGACCATCTCAATTCTACGTGGGTCGATCACGACGAGCTTTGCGCCATTCTTGCGGACAGCGCGTTTGAGGAAGTTGGAGATGACTGGGTGCGTTTCGGTCGTGTTGCTACCCGTGACAATGAACGCTTCGAGGTTTTCCATCTCGGCGATGCTGTTTGACATCGCGCTGCTGCCAATCGACAACTGCAACCCCGTTACCGACCCCGCATGACAAAGCCGCGCACAGTGATCGACGTTGTTCGTCTTAAACAACGCACGCATCAACTTTTGATAGACGTAGTTATCCTCATTGGTCGCCTTCGCGCTGGCGTAGCTCGTCACTGCATCACCACCATACGTTTTGGCGATGCGTGACAGTTCAGATGCGACCAAATCGAGGGCTTCCTCCCATGACGCTTCACGCCAAATCGGTTTCGCACTGCGCCCTTCCTCACGATTGACGCGAATGAGCGGCGTTCTGACACGGCCGGGATGCTTGACGTAATCCGTCCCATAGCGTCCCTTAACGCAGAGCATCCCATAGTTGGGAGCCGCATCAAAGGGTGCTTCGACGGAGTAAATCATGCCGTCTTTGACGTTCAAATTCATTTGGCAACCAACCCCGCAGTAGGGGCAGGTGGTGCGGACTGTTTTATCTGGTTTAATCATCTTCTTCCTTGCCTTCGGCCTGTTCTGTCAATCTATGTTCTAAGACTTCTAAAAACCCTTCCAATGTTGGCAGCGTCAGCGCATAGCTAAAGAGTTGATCGACCACCTCATCATTTTCCAACTCATGTAGCTGATTCTCGATTGAGAGAAACAGCTTGACAGGGGGGTTAAACCGTTCGCGTACAATCATGATTGTATACTTGCGAGCCAATGTCAATCGCTCGTTCTGTCGCAATTCGCGCAAGAACGGCGTGTTCATCAACAACCCCTCTTCCTGTATATAACGTTTTACCATTTTGATAATCTCCTGATCTGAGAGGAGAGCGATAAGGGTTCCAAACAGATCGGCGCGGTGTTCAGGATCAGGTTCGGAGTCGATTTGCTTTAGGACAGCGGGAATAGTTGTCTCTGGCGCTTCGACTTTCATTAAGCCGATAAAAGGCATTATAGCAGGGCGGTTGTATTTTAAGACCGTTTCGGCCGATATTTCCCACAATCGAATCACCGTGTAATTCCAACTCAGTGCGCTTTTGCCGCTGATACGTGGAATCTTGTAGTCACCCGTATCATTTTTTCCTGCTCCCTTTTCAACATAAATGACAAAGCTCTCAATCGTGATAGGCCATTCGTTTTCCAGCGTGAGCAATGTCAGATAGTTTAGCTCTCGTCTTGGCATTGGGCTTTGGGTACGACGACCCTGAAATTCGACATGTAGCAAACACTGTCGTCCATCTGCAAGTTGTACAAAATAGGCCGAATCAACCGCGAATTTTGCGCGTACCAGTTTGAGTGGATGATGTTGGGCGGAGACAACCTGTTCATTCAACAGCCAACTAGCGATCTCCTTAACATTGTGTCGCAAATAGAGTTTGAGTGGAGAATCAGTTTGTGCCATTATTTATGAACTCGTCCACCCTGAAAATCCACGCAACGTCTGCCCACTCTTGACCAGCTTATTGCCAACGTTGTTCAAATCATCACCCGTTTCTGTCAGTGAACCGCCTAACTCGCGCAGATTTTCGGCGACGAGCTTTAGGTCTTTGGCAATTTCGACCAGCCGTTTAGAGCCATCTTGTAGCTTATCGGCCGCCCGATCCACCATCGGATGTTCATCCATGTCGAAGCCACTGATGACGTTGATACCCATAATTTCGGTGCGCTTCGGCCGAAAACTAGGAATTTTGATCCTGTCGATCTCGCGGCCGACATCCGCCATGATCTCGGCCGCCTCCCCAAGCTCCGTCTCCATGCGCTCCAATGCAAAGGAGGCACGTTTGGCAAGCTGCGTCGCGCCACCCTTGCCGTCCGTGCCACCCGTCAAAACGGAACTGGCACGAATCGCGCTGGAGCCGGCCGATTCAATGTTGTCGCCCGTCTCCTCAAGCATCTGCGGCAATCGTTCGACAATATCCATGATGCGCTCACGGTTATCCCAAACGAGTTCCACAACGGCTTTCATCTTTTCAAAATCGAAGTCATCAAAGCGATCAAAAACTTTCTTAAACATAGTTGAGGGATGAAGGGTGAAGGATGAAGGGTGTTTCATCCTTCATCCTTCCTATTTCATCCTTTTCTTCAGTCGTGGTCGCGTCTGTGCGAAAATATCGTCGGGGTCGATGCCACCTTCGAGCAGTGATTGGCGTTTTGGCTTGAGTGCGCCGGTGGGACATGCGCCGACACAGGCTCCGCAGAAGACGCAGGTGGTGTCTGGCATCGGCCGATCATCAAACGTCGCAATCGTCGTATCGAAGCCACGCCCGTTAAAATTCAATGCAAACGCAAACTGCGCGTCCTCCGCACAGACTTGCACACAACGCCAACAGTTCACGCACTGGCTATAGTCACGCACGTAAAACGGGTTGTCATCATAGACAGGCACATCACGTCGCTTGCCATCGGGAAAGCGATTGGTATCCGCGCTATACTCATCGATCAGCTCTTGAATTTCAGGAGCTTCTTCTAAATTAACCGTTGAGGCCAATAGCTCCAACAGCACGCGCCGTCCCCGCTGCACAGCTTCATTATTCGTCTCGATTTCCATACCGTTCCAGCATGGGGTCACGCACGCCGCGCTCTGCACGCGCCCACCCGAATCAACCGAGCAGACACGACACAACCCATTCGCCGTCAAATGAGGATGGTAGCAAATCACGGGAATCTCGATCCCGACCTGTTTTGCTGCGTCCAAAATTGTCATTCCCTTTGGGACTGTTACTTCCTGTCCATCAATTGTTACTGTTACTTGTTCACTCATACTTCTCCTCTCTGAAATTATTGCGGTCATCGACCAGTTGTGAATTAGTTGTCCTTGCGTTTCTTGTGAAAAAAGAAATAGTGAAAAGCATAGGCAAAACAAAGAATACTAAACGGTGCAAGACTATCGGGGATTAGCTCAACGCCACGCGACACTGATAAAATGATACCTAAAATAAGTGCTGCAATCGCGTATTTCCGTTCAAAATATCTATCATCGATCATGAATCCTCTCTGGATGTGTGTAGACGCGCATTCTGTCTTGTCGTAGATAGGCAACAATGGTGATATTCCACGCCTTTGCGAGGGCGACAGATAGGCTCGTCGGCGACGTGCGTGAGCAGACAATCGGTGTTTCGAGGCGACGTGCTTTATTGATCATTTCGCTGCTGATTCGGCCGCTAGTAAACAAAATTCTACCCCGTGTCTCAATCTTGTTGACTAGTGATGCACCGCGCAGCTTGTCGAGGCAGTTGTGTCGGCCGATATCCTCAACCTGCAACACGATCCCACTTTCGTCTGCCAACGCCGCCGTGTGAATGCCGCGTGCTGCTTGGTAGAGCGTTGCACCTAAGTGCATGGAGCGCATTAAAGTGGCTAGTTGCTGGTGGGTAGTTGCTAGTGAAGAAGGCAGCGGGTCGTATTTTTGTGAGAAATCTTCAAAGGTCACGCCACCGCCGCAGCCAGCCGTCACGATCAGGCGTTCGGGTGGTTCAAAGTCATGATTGAGCCAAACATCGGCGCAATTATTTTTTGAAATATGTAACTCTGCAATGTCATCCATTCCCGCGATCACGCCCTCATTATAGAGAAAGCCGATTGCCAGTAAATCAAGCTGGTTGGGCGAACACATAAAGTTCGCCAACTCGCGCCCGTTGACCGAGATGCACGCTTGCGCCTCTTCGACGATTGCACCGTCGATTTCACGAGGGGATTGTCCATTGAGGGCGCGGTAGTGGACAGGTTGGATACCTTGCATCAATCACATTATTCCACAAGTTCAGGCCACAATTCAATAGCACTGACAACTGCGGAGGCGGCCGTCTGTCCCAACCCACACAACGATGTCTCCGTCATCGTGAAGCCGACATCGAGCAGAATTTGCTTGTCGTCGGCCCGCGTCTCCCCCTGATTGACACGATCCAGTATCTCCATTTGGCGTTGTGAGCCAAGCTGACAGGGGAAGCATTTGCCACAACTTTCGTGTGCGAAAAAGCGAGCCAACTCGTACATTGGCTGTTGCAAGTTGGCATCCTCATCAAATACCATCACCACGCCCGACCCCATTGGCACGTTCTCTTTTCGCATATCCTCATACGTCAGCGGCATCTCCATTTTGTCCACACCGATAAAGACACCCGCCGCACCGCCCATCAAAATCGCCTGTATCTTTTTATCATTTGGCACACCGCCCGCCATGTCGATTAGCTCACCCAACGTAACGCCAAATGGAATTTCGTAAACGCCGGGTTTGGCGATGTTGCCACTCAAGCACATCAATTTTGTGCCGGGCGAATCCTTTGTGCCGTATTCACGCCATTTCTCACCGCCCATGTTGAGCGCGGCGACCATGGCAACGAACGTCTCGACGTTGTTGGCGGCCGTTGGCTGCATAAAAAGGCCATGTGTCGTTGGATACGGCGGCTTGATACGTGGGAAGCCGCGTTTGCCCTCAATCGCTTCAAAGAGGGCAGTTTCTTCACCGCAGATGTACGCACCCGCGCCGAGCCGCACCTCAATGTCAAAGTTGAAGAACGGTTTGCCGAGAATTTCTTTGCCGAGATAGCCAGCTTCGCGTGCTTTTTCGACCGCATTGAGGAGGCGTTTGTAAGCGCGAGGATATTCGCCACGAATAAAAATCCAGCCGTTTTCTGCGCCAACTCCATAGGCTGCAATCGTCATGCCTTCGATTAGGGCAAACGGGTCTTCTTCCAACAGGCCGCGATCTTTGAAGGTGCCGGGTTCACTCTCGTCGGCGTTGACAACGATATGTTTTTCGTTCGGCTTGCCGGGTGCGCCGCGCGTAAACTTCCATTTTCGGCCCAATGGAAACATCGCCCCACCGCGCCCCAAAATCCCAAACCCCTCCACCGTCTCGATCAATGAACTCGCATCCATCTCCATCGCTTTGGGCAATGCCTCATACCCACCATGTGCAATGTAGTCGTCTAAACTCAGTGGATCGACTTTGCCAACTCGTGCCAGCATGTGGCGCACTTCACCGTGTGGCTTGGCTTGTGGTTCGGGGTAAGTTCCTGCGAGAAAGTCTGGCACATCGTCAATCGACAGATCACCCGCCGGTTTCTCGCCAAACAGCGCACAGGGTGCTTGTTCACACATCCCCAGACATGGCACAACTTCAAAGCCAATTGACAGGTCGCTGGCACTTTCGCCATGTTTCAGCCCTAGCTTCTCTTCGATTAGATGAGCGATTTCCATGCCGCCGTGCATCGAGCAAGCAGAATCTTCGCAGACACGCACGACCGTCTTTGCCATCGGGTCGTTGTAGTACATCGTGTAAAACTCGATCACGCCGTGAATGTCGGCGAGCGGGACGCGCAGGGCGCGGCTGATCGCGTCTTGGACTTCGGCCGATAACCAGCCATACAGCGATTGAGCTTGATGCAGAGCGGGCAGCAACATGGTACGACCACGTGGGGCGACGGCAGCGAGGTAGGGTTGAAGTTGGGATAAATCTACAGACATACGGTTCCTATTTTTGTCAAATTCTTATGGGTAAGTGTAACGGATCGGCCGAAATCAGGAAATGGCAATGGGGAACTTGCTAAAGGTTGCGATAGGTAGAACTGCCGGCCAGTTTCAGATAAGCGAACGAATTTCCATAACGGTGGCTTTGAAGTCGGCCGAGTAACGCATCGCTAGCTCGCGGGGATGTGGCAATGTCACTGGAACCGTCGCGACAATTGTGCCGGGCTGCTTGCCCATCACGCAAACCCTATCGGCTAGCAAAACGGCTTCGTCGATGCTGTGCGTGACCATAAAGACGGTGATCGGATGGACTTGGCGAATGCGAACAAGCTCCATCCCCATGCGCTCCCGCGTCAACGCATCGAGCGAGCCAAATGGCTCGTCGAGCAATAGCAAGTTGGGATCGTGTACCAACGCACGCGCAATCGCCACGCGCTGCGCCATTCCGCCAGATAGCTGGGCAGGATGACTATCTGCAAACTCACTTAGTCCAACAAGGTCGATCATTTGCTGCACACGTTTGGCGTTGGGTTTGTTGTTGATCTCTAGCGGCAACCGAACATTCTGCTTAACGGTGCGCCATGGCATGAGATTGTGATTTTGGAAGACAATGCCGACTGCTTCATCTGTGCTATGTATGACCGTGCCAGTTTTCGGTTGCAGCAGACCGCCTAATACCCGCAGCAACGTTGATTTGCCGATTCCTGATCGGCCGACCAACGCCACAAACTCCCCCTCCTCCACGCTCAGAGAAACATCACGAATAGCGACCGTTCCATCGGAATAGGAATAGCAGACATTCTTGGCCGACAGACTTGCCAATTGTTGGGAACTCGGCAAGTCTGTCTTACGATTAGCGTTCAAATGTTTCAACAAATTCGTTTGTAAACGCTGCGTCTAGGTCGTTGAGAGGTGCGTCTAGCTGACCCGCCGTCAACAAAATGTCTTGCGTGGTTGTCCATGAGCCAGCGTCGGTCACGCCAATCTCCTGTGCCTCCCACAGCGGCAAAGATGCGTCTAACACAGGTTTGCGACCATCATCCAATCCTTCAACATATTTTTTAGTGATTTCATAAGCGGCATCAGGATCGTCTAGCGTATCGGTCAAGCCACGCAAAACAGCATGGACAAACGCCTCGACTTTTTCGGGATTTTCCGCAACCATTTCTTCGTTTGTGATGATGCCATTTGCCACCATGTCGATAAAGTCAGCGACCTGAATCACGTTGATGTCAATCCCCTCACCTGCCAAACGGACAGGTTCATTATTGGCATAGACAACGGCCGATTGCACCTGCTCATTCAAAATTTGCTCAAACTGGGTAAAGTTGATGTCTTCGCGGGTAATGTCTGCTTCGCTCAAGTCACTAGCGGCGAGCAGACCAATTAGACCGACATAGCTTGCGCCAAACGGGCCGGGAACCCCAACCTGTTTGCCAGCGAGATCGGCAGGTGACGTGATGTTTTCGGCCGAGCGACTGACAATCGCAATCGGGAAGCGTTGGAACCATTCCATCACATAGACGACCGGAACCTCTTGCGCTCGTGCCAAGACGACCTGTTCGCCGCTGACAAGCGCAAAGGGACGCTCGCCTGCCCCAACCAACGCCATGCCGTCCGTCTCAAAGCTGTAGTCGAACTCAACCGCATAGCCTGCCTCAGCGAAATAGCCCTTATCGGCCGCCACATAGAACGGCGCATACTGTGGATCGGGAATGTAGCCCATTGGCAGGCTAATCAACTCCACATTTTGTTCAGCGATTCCTGTCCCACCTGCTGAACACCCTATCAAAAAAAACAAACTCAAAAACAAAAATTTCTTCAACATTTCTATCTCCAGTTGAATAAATTGCGTATTGCGTAAGCTTGATACGCAATACGTCTAACCTTGTGGCGAATAACTAATGACACTCACCAATCTTCAAAATTTATCGCTGAATTTGCCAACGCAACAATCGCTTTTCAAGCAAGAATACCGCTCCATACATGCTCAGAGCCATCACGCCCAGCGTTAGTAAGACAGCAAAAACAAGCGGCGTTTTTAGCTGATAACGTGAGGTCACCAACAAAAAGCCCAGCCCGATGTCTCTCGGCAACACAAATTCCCCCACGAGTGTGCCGATCACCGAAAGCGTCATGCCGACACGCAATCCTGTCAACAAAATCGGTAGCACGGCGGGTAGTTCCAACTTGGTAAATATCTGCCAGCGTGTCGCGTGCAGGGAGTGCATGAGGTCGTAGAGATCGGCCGAGACCGATCGCATTCCCGTGACCATATTGACCAAAACGGGAAAGAAAACAACCAACACCGCCACCGTGACGCGAATCCAGTAGGTTGAGGGAATCCATAGTGTCAATAATGGCGCAACCGCAATAATTGGGATCGCCTGCGATGCGACGAGGTAAGGACTCACAATTCGCTCGGCTAAGGTTGACTTTGCCAAGAGATAGCCCAAAACTGCCGCCAGCGAACAGCCAATCAACGCGCCCGGCAACACTTCTCCCAGCGTGATTAACGTGTGACGTGGCAAAATGCCTGACCGGACTGACTGAATAAATGCTTCCCAAACAGCCAGCGGGCCGGGCAAAATAAACTGCTCATAATCACCCAGCGTGACAAGCAGTTGCCAGCCGATCAGCAACATCCCAAGCGAGATAGTTGTCGTCACAAATGGATTAGACGCAAGTCGTTTCATCAGCCCGTCAATCTAACACATAACACCTAATCCAACCATTAACGGCTGGTCGGAGAGACGGCAGGAATACAGTTGCTTTGAGGAACCGTATTCTCAAAAGATGAATAACAACCTGTTAACCATTCCCACAAAACAGAAAACCGATTACCATTGCACGTATGATGGGAAAATGGGTTGGTGCAACACTATTTTTTGTCTGGCTGATTTTTGGTCATACCGCCTCGCTACAGGCACAATCTGCATCTGAAATTGTCTCGCAGGTCAATGCTTTTCGCGCCTCACTTGGTTTACCTCCCTTTACCTATAATCCACAGCTCGCCGTCGCCGCCCAGCAGCAAGCACAGTACATCGCCGACACCAACATCTATTCGCACACGGGCTATGGTGGTTCATCCCCGCAATCTCGCGCCAATGCTGCTGGCTACAATGGGGTTGCCACAGAGAATATCGTGGGCGGTAGCCGCATGACCCCGCGGCAGGGGTTGATTTGGTGGCAAAATAGCTCCGTTCACTATGCAACCATCACCTCAGCCAACTATACAGAAATCGGCGGTGGTTTTGCGCGTGGCACAGTTGAGCAAAATATCTATGCGATTGTGGTCGGCCGACCAAGCACCGCCCCACCCCCCACCAATCGCAGCGCAAACGGCGGCACAGCAGCCGCCCCCGCACCGCCACCAATCCGCGCCCCACGCTTTATTATGTCTGCCCCAAACGAAGACGGCTCCATTATCCATGAAGTCAAAGCAGGTCAAGCACTTTGGACGATTGCCGCTTATTATGAGGTCGAAATCCCCTATCTCTTGCGGATTAACAACCTAAAAGAGAACGATTTTGTCAATCCTGGCGATCAAATTGTCGTTCAGTTAGCAGAGGGTGTGCCAACGCCGACCCCGCTGCCATCTCCCACGCCGCCCTATGAACATATTGTCCGTGAGGGACAAACGCTATGGAGCATTGCCAAATTTCACAACTTAGCGTTGGACGACCTACTCTATCTCAACAGTCTCAATGAGGATGCGCTGATCGCGCCGGGTGATGAACTCGTCGTGCGGCTTCGGCCGGGTCAACTACCACCACCGACCGCCACACCGCAGCTTGCCCACATCGTCCAATCGGGTCACACGCTGCTTGGTATCGCGCTGCGCTACGATTTAACGCTGGAAGAGCTACTAGTGCTTAATAATCTGACGGAAAACTCACTCATTCGGCCGGGTGACGAACTATTCGTGAGACAACCATCAACGGTAGGCACAGCGACCCCAACAGCAACGCCAGCCCTATTGGCGACAAGTACGTTGCCCCCCACTGCGACGCTTACGCCTGCCCCTGTCACAGAGACAGCGACACCGACGGTGACGGCTTCACCATCGGCCGCAGCGCAAGCCGCCGTACCGACACAAGTCCCAACCTCTATCCCCAGCTCCGAGCCAAAGGTGATAGAATTGAACAAATCGCCGCTTTTTCAAAACATGTTATTGCTTGGTCTCAGCGCAGCCGCGTCGGGATTCATTGGTCTTTGGCTCGTTATGCGGCGCAAATAAACAGGAACATCCGCATGAAATTAGGCGCACAGATGAGCGCGGCCGGCGGCGTATGGAAAGCATTTGCCCGCGCAGAGAAAGTAGGTTGCGAGACCACGATGGTCTATACAAAAAGCAATCGTCAGTGGAAGGCAAAACCACTGGACGAAAAAGCTATTGTCAAATTCAAGGCTGAGGCTAAAAAATATGTGGGGCAGATTGATCCACTTGTCGTCCATGCCGCCTATCTCATCAACATTGCCTCTCCAAAGCCCGAACTGTGGGAAAAGTCGCGCAATGCGTTGCGCGACGAGCTAGTTCGCGCCGAACAGCTTGATCTTGAGTTGGTTGTCCTCCATCCCGGCTCGCACATGGGCGAGGGTGAAGCGGCAGGTTTGGCGCGGATCGCAAAAGCATTGCGCGAGGTGACGGCCGATACCGCTGGTTACAAAACGCAGGTTTGTCTGGAGCTAATGGCGGGGCAAGGTACAAATTTGGGCGCGTGCTTTGAGCATATCGCCTATCTGCTCAATGAGGTTGACACACCTGAGCGCATGGGGGTTTGCTTTGATACCTGTCATGCGTTTGCGGCCGGGTATGATTTTCGCTCGGCCGAAGCCTACAACACCATGATCGAGCAGCTAGACAACATCATTGGCCTCGATCAAATTAAAGTCTTTCATTTTAATGACAGCAAATACGAACTCGGTTCGCGACGTGATCGCCATGAACACATTGGTGAAGGATTCATCGGCCCCGATGGGTTTGCCCACTTTTTGAACGATCCGCGCTGGAAAGACCGCCCCGCCATTTTAGAAACGCCCAAGAAAATCAAAGGGGACAGTCGGGACGAATTTGCGATTGACAAAATGAATCTGGATCGTCTAAGGTCACTGCTCAAGTAGAAAATTTATTGCCATGATAATAATAGATGCACATTTAGATTTGGCGGCAAGCGCGGTTGGCTTCGGCCGCAATCTCCTCCACACCGTCCCACAAATCCGCGCAGCCGTAACTGGCAAAACCAACATCGCCAGCGTGTCTGTTCCTGCACTGCTGGAAGGCAACGTCGCGATCGCGTTTGGCACACTATTTGCCATGCCGCGCACCGTCGCCGCGCAGTTTCCGCTCAATCTGCCTGCGCTCAACTATCCCGACGATGCGCCATTCTCCTTTCGCCAAGCCCGCGCTCATGAGGTTGCGATGCGTCAGTTGGATTATTATTGGCGGACGGCCGATGAAAATGAACATGTCACCCTCGTACAAAGCTGGTCAGATGTCGAAGGTGTGCTTGCCTCCCATGAGAGCGATAAGCCTCAGTTGGGTATTCTTGTTCACATGGAAGGGGCTGATCCGGTGCGTGAGCCTGAAGAGATCGAGCTATGGGTTGAACGCGGTTTGCGCTCTATCGGCTTCGCATGGGACGACACGCGCTACACGCCGGGGCAATGGCGCGAAGCCGGCAAACTGCCCCGCGATGGCTATCGGCTACTTGAGCGCATGAGTCAATACAATCTACTTTGCGATTTAACACACATGAGCGAGCAGGCAACGTTTGATGTGTTGGAAGCCTATGAAGGGCCTGTTGCCGCCACCCATTGCAACGCTCGCGCACTCGTTTCAGGCACGCGGCAGCTATCTGACGACCAAATCCGCGCCCTTGCTGATCGGGATGGCGTGATCGGTGTTGTCCTATTCAATCGCTTCCTCCGTCAGGGTCACAGTCAAGGCGATCCAAAACAACTCGTGTCACTAGATCATGTCGTTGCTCATATCGACCATATTTGTCAACTGCTTGGAAACGCCGATCATGTTGGCATTGGCAGCGATATGGACGGTGGCTTTGGGTCTGAAGATACCCCCGCGGAGATAGACACAAGTGCTGATTTACCAAAAATAGCGACAGCTCTCAAAGAATACGGCTATGATGCGGAGAGCATCACAAAGATCATGCACGGAAACTGGTTGCGGCTACTGAAGCGGATATTGGCGTAATCTAGCACAAGTTGAGCAGGCTTTTGTCTGCTCCTACTTACAAACAGAAAGAACAGAGGTATTATATGCGTGTACTCATCACTGGCTCCAGCGGGCAAATTGGGACAAATCTTGGATTGCGATTGCAGCGAGAAGGTCACTATGTATTTGGGGTGGATAATCGGCCGAATACATGGACAAATCAAATCGAAACCCTGCTCCAAGACCTTTCTATCCCCTATCAAAATTTTGACAAAGGCATTGGCAACGTCCCCTATCCCGAAAATATCGACATCGTTGTTCATTTTGCCGCCCACGCCAAAGTCCACGAACTGGTCGAGCAGCCCTATCGTGCGCTTGAAAATATCCAAATGGCGTTTAACGCGCTCGAATTTTGCCGCAGCCGCAACATCCCGATTATCTTTGGTAGCACGCGCGAAGTCTATGGCGACATTCATCGCTACATCACGGAGGAATCACATGCCGATTTCGCCTATACTGAAAGCCCCTACGCTGCCAGCAAAATCGCAGGGGAAGCTCTCGTTTACTCCTATGCGGCTTGCTACAACATTCCATATCTCGTTTTTCGTTTTAGCAATGTTTACGGCCGATATGACAATGACTTAGAGCGAATGGAGCGTGTCATCCCCCTATTTATCAAAAAGATTTATCACGAGGAGCCAATTGTCGTCTATGGTGAAAATAAAGTACTAGATTTCACCTATGTTGATGACTGTATTAGCGGCGTGCGGGCGGGCATCGATCTGCTTGTGGCAGGCAAGCCCGCAAATCAAACGATCAACTTGGCCTATGGACAAGGCAACAGCTTGACCGACATGGCAAAATTTATCGGGGCTGAGTTAGGCAAAGAGCCTAATATGTCGATAGAGCCATCACGAGTAGGCGAAGTGACACACTACATCGCCAACGTCGGCAAAGCGCGTGCAATGCTCAACTACACACCGACAACGCCATTAAACGAAGGCATCGCAAAGTCCGTTCGTTGGGCGATGGCGTACTGGCAGGAGCATGGTGGATTGTGAACAAAATTACCGCTCGCCTGATGCAAGGGGCTGATATTGACACAATTTTTGAGGCGTGCGCGGCCGAAGGCTGGCACAAACCCCTCACAGTTTACCAACACTATTGGCAACGCATGACCGATGAAAAAGGCGTTTTGATCGTTGGTGAAATCGACCAAACGTTTGCGGCCTACATTGCTTGCGAGTTCGTAAGAACCCCTGCCGCCTCCCTCTCAAATCGCGTAAAATAAACTCATGAGCAAGAAAAAAGTGGTCGTCGCCATGAGTGGCGGTGTGGACAGTTCAGTGGCGGCTGCGCTGCTGGTAGAACAGGGGCATGATGTCGTCGGTATGATGATGCGATTATGGAGCGAGCCGGGACGGGCAGCATTCAATCGTTGCTGTACGCCCGATCAAATGGCAGACGCACGCCGCATGGCTGCCCAACTGGGCATCCCATTTTATGCCGTCGATGTCAAAGATTACTTTCGCAAGACGATTGTGCAGTTTTTCATCGATCAATACGCAGAAGGCCATACGCCAAACCCGTGCATCGAGTGTAATCGGCACATTCGCTTTGAGTTTCTACTCGATCAAGCGCGTGCAGTTGGCGCGGATTATTTGGCGACGGGACATTATGCTCGAATTTCGCATGATGACATATT
Organism: uncultured Ardenticatenaceae bacterium; assembly: GCA_964389925.1. Classification (GTDB taxonomy): domain Bacteria; phylum Chloroflexota; class Anaerolineae; order Promineifilales; family Promineifilaceae; genus CALECP01. Next base: position 35,315 of record CAYMGE010000042.1, on the reverse strand, counting down.
GGGCTACACTCTGCACACAGGATTAGACCCTAGAAAGGATCAGAGCTACGTGCTACATGTGATGGGGCAGGCCGAGCTAGCACAAGTCATGTTTCCTATTGGCGAATACACCAAACCAGAGGTGCGTGCGCTGGCTGAAAAGTTTAATCTGCCTGTCGCCAAGAAAAGCGACAGCATGGATTTGTGCTTCTTGGGCAAGGATAGCTACAAAGATTTTCTCGGCCGCAACGCCCCCCAAATCGGCACAGTCGGCGCAATCGTCACGACAAGCGGGGTCGAGATTGGCAGACACAACGGGCTGCCATTCTACACGATTGGTCAGCGCAAAGGGTTGGGCATTTCTGCCCCTGAGCCGCTGTTTGTCATCAATAAAGATATTGCCAAAAATCAACTGATCGTCGGAACACGCGATGAGATGGGGCGGCGCGAGTTGATTGCAGAGCGGGTGAATTGGGTCAATGGGGAGCCAGAGGGGCGGATTTCGGCCGAGACCAAAATTCGCTACAAATCGGCCGCGCACCCCTGCACCGTCGAACCATTGCCCGACAAGCGCGTTCGCATCACTTTCGAGTACCCTGTCAACGGCATCGCGTCTGGGCAGGGAGCCGTCTTCTACAGGAGTGACCGCGTTCTCGGTGGCGGCATCATCGTGCGCGAGGATGCACTAACCATCGAGCCGGAAAATATCATCGCAACGGGAATGATGTAATCGGTTATATCTTGATCTATGACAGGCACATTTGTCAGCTTCATTCTCGGCTTTCTGCTTTCTACGATCTTTGCGTCCCTTTTCCATCTATTACTGGGCGGGCCGGCTGGTCGCATATTACTCTATGTCGTCATGTCTAATATCGGCTTTCTAGTCGGTCACTTTTTTGGGCAGGGAATGGAAATTGAGCTAATGAGACTCGGCCCTCTCTACTTGCTGACAGCAACAATTGGCTCGATTTCATTTCTTATTTTTTCAAGGTGGCTTTGGCCTGACTATCCTGAAGAAGACGTTTTTGAGTAAAAATCTCGCTTATTACATCCACGTTGTAAGACAAAAACCAAGCTAAAGACAGTATCCTAGCTGCACGGCAGAGGATTGAACGCACCTATTTGCCGTTGCAACTATGATAATCGACATCCATACACATCTGGGCGACGTTCTGTACCCTGCTGGGGGCAGTATTATTGAGGACGGGTTGACACGAATGCCGCGAGTTGACCCACTCAAAATTTTTGAGCGACGCAACTGGCGGGGCTTTCGCGGACAGCGCTTGCTTGAAAAGTGGGCGATGCGAACGGGAATGGCACGCAGTCGCGCCGCGACCCGTGCCAATATGCGCCGCGAAATGGATAAATACGGGGTCGATTTGACGGCAGTGATGGCGGTTCCACCCGCGGTCACGTTTGCTGATTTAGTCGCAGCATATCAAAAAGATCAGGCGATGTTGCCGTTTACGGGGGTCGATTTTGACAATCTGGGCGATGTTGACGAGCAATTTTCGGCCGATTACGTCAACAACGCTCACGGCCTAAAACTCCATCCTATCCTACAAAACGTCCGCCTCTGCGATCAGCGCACATTCATCGCAGTTGAAGCGTTTGCCCCCTATCAACTCCCCATTCTATTCCACGCAGGTATTTGCGAATACTACATTGATCCTGCCGACAAACGGCGTGCTTCACCTGAATTTGGCGCAATAGAAGATGCGCTGCCGCTGATTCAGAACTTCCCACATGTCAACTTTATCGTTGGACACGCTGGCTTAGATGGTTTTCAAGCCGTGATCGAATTGTTTGGTCAATTGCCAAACGTGTTCGTCGATGTCTCGTTTCAATCGGCCGAGAACGCCCGCCAACTGCTGACCACCTTTGGTACGGAGCGCGTGCTGTTCGGCTCCGACTGGCCGTGGGGCAGAATGGATGTCTCACTCAAAATTTTGGAACAGGTTTGTGATAAAGCGCAGTTGAAGCGGGTGTTGGGGGAGAATTCGGCCGAATTATTAAAACTCAACGCTCGTATAGGTGGAGAAAGAAGTAAGAGGTAAAGGCTTCTTTTTTCACTGCGAAAAATCAATGGCTCGTTGTAGTAAAGTAGCAACCAGCCACTACTCACTAGAAATGAAACAACAAATCAAACGTACACTCGGAAAAATTCTCGTCTCGCTCATGCCACATCGCGCCGAACAAGTGCGCCAAAATGAGTTCTCCATGTCTGTTGGGCATCGCAACCCGCTCAATTCATTGATTCGTGCGGGGCTAGCGGAGCGGCTTGTCGCTGGCGACCAGCTTGATGAACTCTCTGCCAACCACCGTCAATTTTGGGCGACCGATCAAGGCACAGAGTATCATATTCACGCCCGCCGCCACGTCACAGACAGCTACCAGCAATACTTCAGCTATGTCAATGACATCTTACGCGGCTTGCTCTTGGGCAATCGTGAGATTACAACATTGGTCGAAGTTGGTTGCGGCGGCGGCAGTTTGCTCGATCTATTGGCAAAAGAGTTTCCGCAGATCGAACGCTTTGTCGGGATTGATCTTTCCCCAGCAATCATTGCAGAAAATAAGCGCATCTTTGAGGATCCCCGACTTGAATGGGTTGTCGAAAATGGAAAAACGTGGGTGGAACAGACCGGTGGCGCAAACACAATCTATCTCTCCTATCGCGGTGTCTATGAATACTTTACACAAGCTGACCTAGATGAGATGTTCGCTAAGATCGCCAGCGAAAAACGCCCCGCAATTTCGATCAGCATCGAGCCAATTGGCCTAGAACACGATCTCGACACAACCCAAAACTCCGTTCTTTACGGTACAGAATATACATTTTCCCATAATTATCCGCATCTCTATCGCAAAAATGGCTACACGATCCACAGCGTCAAGCGCAATGAATATGATACCCATGCCATCTGTGCAGTGGTGGCATCTGTCGGCTTGAAGCAGAGAGAGCCAGATGTGGAAGATTTGCTCGCGGCAATTGTCTGAATAATGTAAGCGATAGGTTTGTATCTTTTTTTGTGACTACATCCAATTGCAAGATGGAACATAATGGCATCATGCGCTACTCATTCTTTCTGATCCTGCTTTTCGTCTTTGTACTTGCAATAATTCGGCCGATTTCGGCCGCCCGCGACGAGAACGTTCCCATTTTCGAGACGGCTACTATCGACAACGATTCGCCAAGTTATGTCAAAAATGGTGTGGCAGATTGGCACACTGAAGAGGCTGGCTACCGCTTCAGGCTAGATTGGACATATAGCAATCGCGGCCCCGTTTCAGAGCCTAACACCGTCTACTGGTTGCCGTCGCTCGCCCACAGCGGTAACTATGAGATCGAGGTGTTTGTGCCAGAGGCATTTGCGACGACGACCAACGCACGTTATTTTGTCCTGCATCAAGGTCAACGCACGTTGCGGGTCATTAATCAGTCGGTTAATAACGGCCGATGGGTTCCAATCGGCACATTTTACATGGAAGATAGCAGCCGCGACGGCGTTTATCTCGATGACGTGACGTATGAAAATGTCGTCTCGATGGTGGCGTTTGATGCAATCCGATTTATTCCAGCCGCTCAACCACAAGCGCCCATCGTGCCGACACTAGCTGCACCGCAAGCAAACGTGACACTCTTCCCAAGTTCTGGCAAAATTGGCACGATTGTCACCGCATTTGGCAGTGGATTTGTTCCGGGCGAACAAGTCCGAATGCTGTTTGGTGTCTCGCCGGATAATGCGTTTATGCGCTCTGGATCGGCAGTCGTGAATAATAACGGAACAGTTACGCTTAGTGCGGGGGTTCCAAATGTCAGCAATCCACTTTATGTGATTTTGCAATCCCCTAGCAAGACAGCAACAGTTGCTTTTACTGTCACGCGATAAATGTGCGTCACGTTGTCATGTCCTAGAGAATGTAGAGAGCTAGCACGACGATAATAGCCCATAGGATTAAGTCAAGCTGCATCGGCCGATCCCTCAACAAAATTTCCTCCGGCGCACCACCTTCATCGCGCACATGGATCAGAAAAAGATAGCGAAACATTCCGTAAATCAAGAATGGGATGGAAAGCATCATAACGTGATTTTCGGGCAGCCCCTCAGAGAGAAAGGTGTAAAGTGAATAGGAGACGATACAGCTTGTCGTGACGATGCCAATCAGCTTATCAACAAAGCTGACACTGTAATCTGCTAGGACAGCACGATGGCTGCCTGCATCGTCGCCTAACAACGTTAGCTCATGTCGCCGCTTGCCCAAAATCATAAATAAGGCTAAAAAGCCGCCAAATAGATAGAGCCATGGCGAGAAGCGTTCAACTTCGATGACGGTCACGCCTGCTGCAATACGCAGGATAAACCCGGCCGAGACAGCAAATACGTCGAGTAGAACGATGCGCTTAAGATAAAAAGTATAGGCGACCTGAACAATAAAGTAAGCGATCAGGACATACCCAAAGTAGGGGGCGAGCAGCCAACCTGCAAATGCGCTGCCGGCGGCAAAAACAGCGGCGGCAATAGCAGCCAAGGTTGGGTTTAGACGACCCGACGGGAGGGGGCGGTTGCGCTTGCGCGGATGCTGACGGTCGCTTTCGATGTCGGCAAGATCGTTCATCAGATAGACTGCGCCAGACATGAGGCAAAGTAAAAGGAAGGCGAGCAGCGTGTGGGTGATTCGTTCGGCCGAGATCACCCCATCAAACAGCAGCGCGACAAAGACAAACCCATTTTTCACCCATTGACGTGGGCGCATCGTTTCAAGTAAAGCAAGCAGCATAAAAGTAGCTAGCAGCTAGTAGCAGGTGGCTGGAAAGAAATACGTCTCTCGCAACTAGCAACTATAGATCTGATAAAACTAGCAACTACCAACTAGCAACTAGCACACCTTCATTTTCCCTTTTTTCACGACATTTCCCAATCCTATTACTCGACGTTTACCACTCGCATCTTTTCAAGTTAGTTTTGGATTGGCTGCGTGACGCTCCTTGTCGCGCTTGGTTTTCTTGTCGAGATTGCGCTGTAGAGCAGTGGTCAAGTCGATGCCTGTTTGATTGGCGAGACAGGTGAGGACAAACAGCACATCTGCCATTTCGTCCGCTAAATCAGGCGGCTCACCCCCCTTTTTGAAGCTCTGCTCCCCATAGACCCGTGCCATGATGCGAGCAACCTCCCCCACTTCCTCCATCAAAATCGCGGTGTTGGTCAATTCGCTATAGTAGCGCACACCGACATCATTGATCCATTGATCGACAGCCTGTTGATATTGTCGTAAAGTTATTTCCATTTCTCACGTTGAGCAGGCTTCAGCCTGCCTCAACAGCTTAGTAGAGCGTCAAAATTTGGATTAGCCCAGCCACTCCGCCGAGAACCGCGCCGAGCAGGATTAGCTTAAACTCATCCTCCTGAAAGGCGGGGCGCAATAGCTGCTGAAACTCTTCCGGTGTCAGTAGTAGCATCTTTTCAACCAGCATATTCTTGACAATGGCGGCACGATTGAGATTGAACTGTAAATCATCAAAAGCGGCAACACCAATTTCGACGCTGCGCTGTGCGCTGTCATCCTTGAGTTTAGCGTAATCTTGTAGACCGATAGCAACTTGGGCGACGCGCTTGAGGGGGCCGATGACTTGATCGGCCGATTCGCGCACATGATGACGCACAATCGACATCGTGCGATGCGCTTTCGGCCCGTACAACATTCCGTTGGCAATGTTGCGAACGTTCAACACCTCTCGCGCTACCAACCCACACCAAACTTCTGCAACTTCCTCACGTCGTTTGAGAAAAAGCCCCTGCAACGTAAATAGACCCAAATTAATGGGCTGAATGGGCGAAAAGATGACTCGAATCGCCAGCGCATTGGTTGCATAGCCGACAAAAATGCCAAAAACGGGCAGCAGCCACGGCGCAATAATCAGTTGCTCGCCTGTTTCGGGATCAATGCCGCCCAAACGCTGTTGCACAAAATACCAAAACAGGGCTTGGAAAATGCCGAAGAAAAAGCCGATGTAAAGCCCTGAATTGATAATAAAATCAAACTCTTTTTGACCAACTTCTTGAAAGATGCGATTGATGAGCGTTTTGTCTTTTTCTATTTCGCGCACGACGAGCCATTCGAGGTCAATTAAATCTTCGATGGCTTCGCGGAGATCGGCCGAGATCGCATCGACCGTATCCGGCAATTTTCTATGCACCATGCCATAAATCACCGTTCGCATTTGCGTTGGGGTTAGCTCCCATACCGTCGGCTCATTAGCCAACATCACATCATCAACGTAGCCTTCAATCAGCGGATCAAAATGTCTAACAATGTGCTGGGCAATATCTTTTGGGCCAAGCGCGGCATACGTTTCAGACAAGCTCCCCAGTTTCGACAGAATTGAGCGCGTGGTGATGCGACCCATCTTTTCGGCTTTGGACGGGATGATTCCCTGCCAGCCAAAGAAGGGGGGGCGGCCGATTGGCTCAATCGGATAAAACGTCATTTGAATCGCAATCCAGTTGGTCAGCCAGCCAACAACCGCCGCAATAAACGGAATAATTAGATATTGATAGTAAGCGATCACAAACTCAAGCATGGGCGGTTTCTCACGTTCCGCTACTGCATTTTGCGGCAATTCTACGTCAGAATGTCATCAGGAACGAGGTCTTTGTTTAACACCTCTCGATAAACTTGTTCAACTCGCATAACCATGCGCTCAATTGTGAATTCTTGCAACACGCGCTGACGGCCGTTCGCGCCCATTTTTTGACGCAGCACACTATCTTGAGCAAGTCGGTCTAAGGCAATTGTCAAGGCTGCGGGATCATTCGGCCGCACCACCAGCCCTGTCTCTTCATTCTGGACAACAAAGCTCGTCCCTGTGCCAAGCTCGGTCGTCACACAGGGCAGCCCGCTCGCCATCGCCTCCAACAACACAATACCAAATGCCTCTGCTCGATTGATCGCCGGTAGAACAAAAATGTCGGCCTGTTTATAGAGTCCCGCCTTTTGATTTTCAGGAATATCGCCCAAGAATATAACTCGATCCTCCAAGCCAAGTTGCGCTGTCAACGCTTTCCACTTGTCGCTTTCTGCACCTGTTCCTCCAACCAATAGCCGGGCATTTGCAACAGATGCCATCGCTCGAATTAGCACATCTCCTCCCTTGTAGTGGCGATGTCGCCCTAAAAACAAAATGGTCAGCGGCGAATGGTCGGCCGTTAACTGTTCGCTCAGATAGGGTGTTGGGTCGATGCCAAGCGGAACAAGCGTGCAGTTATCAGAAAGCGGTCGCAGGAACTCACTTGTGCGAATGTAGTTGGGGCTGGCGACCATGATGCGGGCGGCGTTGCGGAGGATGTGGGTGAGGATCGGCCGATAAACCCTCAATATCCCCTTCTGCTTCACCACATCGCTCTGATAGGTTATCACATACGGAATGCGCCGATTAAACAACCACTGGCTAACCTCTCCGACAGGGTAGGGGAAATGCAGATGCACAATATCGGGGTTTTGGCGACGCAGATGATAGGGCAACGTCAAACTCAGCGGTGTCGAAGCAACAGTTGCGAGACGATAAGCACGAATGATTTCGACCCCGTTGATCGCTTCTTGACTTGGCAGTTTGCCCGGATTCGTCACAAGCACTGTCACATCATGTCCTTGCGCCGCCTGTAACTCAGCGATTTGTTGAAGATTGCCTTCAATTCCGCCAAAAATCGGGTAATAATCTTTGTAGACGTGTAGAATTTGCATAGAATAACTGTATTATACGGATTAAGAGCAACAGACAAGTAGGCATAGAGTTTCCCCACACAAGAAGTTACAGATTGCAGCTACCTCCTCATGAGTATACGTTCTCGTCTCAATGATAGATTAGCAACACAGCGCTATCAGCCCACAACGGTGATTCCCGTCAGCATTCGTCGTCTCGTGCGCCGGATCAGTGGAGGTGAAGAGGCGGGAGCGCAGTTGTTGCGTGGGCTTGCTTGGAAGTTTCGCACCTTTCTCTTTCTCAGCGTGTTGGCAAACGTCATTGCGGCCGTCTTTGAAGGTGGGACAATGGCAATTTTCACGGCCGCGCTAGAGTATGCTGCGGGAAGCCGCGAGACGCTTGATCAGTTGGGAACTGTTTCAACTATCATTCAGACGTTTGAGATGAGGTTTGGCACAGGTGGGGTATTTGGCGGATTGGTGGGAATTGCCGTTTTGATGCAAATCGGCCGATCATGGTTCGATTTTTCCGCACAATCGGCCGCTGCCTATCTACGTGCATGGTCGGAAGGTGATTTACGCCGTCGAATCTTTACCCAATTCACAACGATCACTTATGCGAACATTTCCAAATACAGGGTCGGCGATCTCTCTAGTTTTGTCGGCGAGGTAACTCGCGTTGGCAACCTGATCACCTTCACAAACCACCTGCTCGGACACATCACCATCATTTGTGCCTACACAATCATTCTACTGTGGCTGTCATGGCAACTCACACTGACTGCCATTGCGGGGGTGCTGATTCTCTCATTCTCGCTCCGCTCAATTCGGAGGCGCGTTCGACAACGCTCACAAGGATTTATGAGAGCATACGTTTCGATCAACTCGCGCATCGTTGAATTTTTGGGCGGAATGCGTTTGCTACATACGTTCCATCGACAAAGATATGCGCGTGAGAGTATTGAGGCAACAATCAATGACAGCATACTGGCTCGTCGTCAAGCGATGATGCTCGCCGCCAGCGTTCCAGCTATTGTGCAGTCACTGACGATCATTGGCGTTGCGCTCTTTTTGACGTTTGGCTATCTTACCGTGCAGCGCACGGATGATTTGACGCTCATTCCTCGCCTCGTGACCTTTGTGTTTATTGTTTACCGTATGTTGCCTCGCGTCACTGGAATCAACACAGCGTTGGCAAAAATCAACGAAGAGTATCCGTTTGCGACCCGTTTAGCTACCCATTTGCGGACGGATGATAAACAGTATTTGCAGTCTGGCACGCATTCATTCCAGCAACTCAACAAACAAATCACGCTCGAAAATGTCACGCTACGGTATCCAGATACACAGCAAGATGCCCTTGCGGGTGTCTCGCTGACAATTGATCGAGGGGACATGGTTGCATTTGTCGGTGAGTCAGGATCGGGGAAATCCTCAATCGTCAGCTTGTTCTTGCGGCTTTATGATGCAACGAGTGGACAGATTTTGATTGACGGCATATCAGTTGAACAACTTAAACGGGATGACTGGCTCGGCCGAATCGGTGTTGTTGATCAAGAGACGTTTGTGCTGCATACGACCGTGCGGGAGAATTTACGTTTCGGTCGATTTGATGCAACTGATGTACAGATTGAGCAGGCTGCTAAAGTTGCCAACGCCCACAACTTCATCATGGAATTGCGCGACGGATATGATACGATTGTGGGGGACCGCGGTCTGCGCCTATCGGGTGGGCAGCGGCAGCGACTTGCCATTGCGCGTGCTATTTTACGCGATCCTGACATATTGATTCTCGATGAGGCAACCAGCGCACTCGACAGCCAATCAGAACGCCTCATTCAAGATTCAGTCGAATCGCTTCGCAACGAACGCACAATCATCGTCGTTGCCCATCGCCTTTCAACCATTGCAAGAGCGGATAAAATCTTCGTTTTGCATAAGGGAAAAGTGGTGGAAGTAGGCTCACACACAGAGCTACTAGCATTGCAAGGGCGTTACAACTCAATGTGGAAGCTACAGCGGTAGATAGTGGAGAAGTTTCAACTTTGGACATAAATTCGTTTTTCAAGCTCGATGGTCAATCTGATAGAACTGTTTTTTATAAGTCTAATCCCGGCAACGCTGGCGATGCGCTAATTGCGCTGGGGGCGTATCAACTTTTCGAGAACGCAAATGCCAACGTACGCACATTACGATACATAGATGAGGTCGATTTATCGGGGCAAATTGTTTACTATGCGGGTGGTGGCGCAATCAATCCGCACTATGGTCACGCACGTAAGTTTATCGAGAGATGGCATGATAAAGTCGAACGGTTAATCATCCTGCCTCATACAGTGTTTGACTGCGATGCGCTCGTTCGCTCGTTTGGTGATAACGTTGACTTTATCCTGCGCGAGAAGCGTTCATTCGCCTATGTCAACGACCATGCAACTAATTGCCGCGTGCATCTCGCAGACGATCTCGCCCTAAACATCAACGTAGACTCGCTGCTCGCCTCAGGATTGCCGCTGGGATGGCAACTATATTTCCCGAAGCAGATTATCAAAATCAATCAGCCTCAGCGTAAGCTAGCAATCGTGCGACTGTTAAAACTGCTGAAAAACATGCGTTTTGTAGGGTTGAGTGGGGTAAAGATCAATTTGCAAAGCCCTATCCTGAACGCATTTCGCATGGATGTTGAAAAAACGACAGCTCCGATTCCAGAGGACAACGTCGATCTCTCGAAACTTTTCGAGTATGGAACGGAAAACCCGACTATCGTTAATTACTCTTCTTACCTATTTTTCAGATTCCTTGAACACTTTGACACAATTCGCACAAATCGACTGCATGTTGCAATTGCGGCGGCACTCTTAGGGAAAGGGGTCGAGATGTTTCCCAACAGCTACTTCAAAAATGAGGCGGTGTACAACTACTCCTTGCAACATCGCTTTCCAAATATTCAATGGATGGGATGATGTCAAAGCTGGTCACGGTCGTGATTCCCTGCTACAAGCAGGCACATTTCCTAGAGGAATGTATCGAAAGCGTTTTAGCACAGACATATACGCCAATCGAAATTGTCATCGTGAACGATGGCTCTCCTGATGAGACGGAAGCGGTGTGCGCGGCGTTTGGCGAGCAGGTGAAGTGCATTACGCAGCCAAATCTGGGGCTATCGGCCGCACGCAACACAGGCATTCGCGCTGCATTAGGTGAGTACATTGCGCTGCTTGATAGCGATGATATATGTCGGTCGCAGCGAATTGCCAAACAAGTAGCGTTCCTAGAAGAGCGTCCAACATTCGGCATGGTCGTCTCAGATGCTTACCTACAACGCGGCTCAGAAATTATTGGACTCAAATCTGAACTTTCAAAAAAACCAAAGAATCATGCAAACTTTCGTTGGGAAACAGTAGCATACTGCCCCACTCCAAGCACGATGTTAATTCGCCGCGAATGCTTTAAAAAAATTGGTTACTTTGAGCCAGCCTTAAAAGGAATGGGTGGGGAAGATTGGCTCTTTGCCGTTGAGATGAGTTTACATTATCCGATGGGATTCATTGACGAGCCGCTCATCGATTATCGGTTGCACGAAACGAATAAAACGAAAAATGTTGCAACAATCAATGCCGGCAATCGGCTTGCCAGCAAAATCAGCGTGGAGTCGGAACGTTTTTCACGATACCCGGCCCATTTCCGGGCGCGATTGCTTTTCTATCGGTTTGCAACCGCGTGGCAATCGAATAAACCTGAAGCGATTGGCTGTTTTGCACGCGGTGTTTTGACCGCTCCGAACGAAATTGGCTACGGACTGAAAGTGATACAAAATCGTTTGGGGAGCAGAAGATAGACGTGGATAAAAGAATCAAAGCCGTCTATGTCACCCCGTTTCTTACGCCTTCAACTTATCGGCAGGGGGCGATGCTTGCTGATTTGGGGTTTGATGTTCGACAAGTGAGCGCAACGGGCAAATATGACAATGCGACAGTTGGTGTGGTGAACAATCCATTTCATCGGCTATTTCGCGTGGCGATTTGGCGCATAAGTGATCCTCATCGTGCGCTCATTCAATCATCACTCGCTTGGATGCGTCACTTCAAGCCCGACATAATTATTGTTGAGAGAGATCCTGATTCGCTCATCGCGTTGCAGGCAGGCATTGCGCGTCGTTTATTCGTACCCAACGCAAAACTGATTTTACATTCGTGGCAAAATGTCCACAGACCACTATCAACGATGGCAAAAGTTGTATTAGATCAAACGCTACGGTTAGCTGATCTGATATTGATTGCAAATGAGGCAGGTCGATCTGTTCTAGAAAAATGGGGGTATCGTGGGCAGGTTCGGAAGCAAATTTGGGTGGGCGTGAATGGGGATCATTTTTCCATGGTGGAAGGACGCACAGAAGCATCACAGAATGCATTTGTGGTGGGATTTATCGGCCGATTTGTTCAAGCGAAAGGAATCATCGACCTATTGGAAGCAATTGCCCTTTTGCCTGAGACTGTTTCGTGCAATCTCATCGGCAAAGGCGAGCTTGAGCCTCTTTTAAGACAAAAAGTGAAGGAGCTAGGCATTCAGGATCGCGTGAATTTTATCGGCTATGTACCACATCTAGCGTTAGCCAAACAGCTCACCAAGATGGATGTTCTCGTATTGCCATCACGCAGCACCACTCAATGGGAAGAGCAATTTGGGCGTGTGTTGATCGAGGCGATGGCGTGCGGGACAGCAGTTATCGGCAGCAGTTCGGGTGCGATTCCAGAGGTCATCGCCGATGCGGGAATAATTTTCCGAGAGGGGGATACCGTTGCTCTAGCAAAAGCGATTCACAGCTTATATCAGTCGGCGACACAGCACAAACAGATAGTGCAGCGAGGGTTACAACTTGTTAAGGAACGTTACTCGCAGGAAGTCATTGTCGATCATCTGGCAACTCTTTACCGTGAGTTAGTTGAGGCTTGATGCAACAGGTCAGCGTCATCATTCCAACATACAATCGTGCTGCATACATCGTGGCTGCATTGCACAGCGTTTTTGATCAAACGTTTTCTGATTATGAGGTGATCATTGTTGACGATGGTTCGACTGACGAAACAGAAAGTTTGCTTGCGTCGTTTTTAGACAGAGTTCGCTATTTTCGATTGCCTCATTGTGGCTTATCTGCTGCGGTTCGCAATCATGGTCTCACCCACGCAACGGGTGAATTTATCGCCTTTTTAGATTCGGACGACCTATTTCGACCCAACAAACTCGCACTTCAAGTTGCCGCCCTGCGGGAATTGCCTGATGTCGGCGTTGTTTACAGCAACGGGAGTTTTTTTCAAGGGGAGGTGACGAACATCACGGGGCATGTGCTAGATGGCTTGGCACATCCGTCCGGCATGGTTTTTGAGGAACTTCTGCGCGGCAATTTTTTGTTTTTGCAAACTTCTCTCTTCAGAAAGTCCGCGTTGGATGCGGTTGGCAAGTTTAACGAAAATCCACAATTCAAGACAGGCCAAGATTACGAGTTATTTTTGCGCCTTGCGGCTCAATACCCATTTCACTATCTTTCGGCCGATGTTGCCGCTATCCGTCGCCACGAGGGCAGCATCACGCGCAATTTTCTCGCCAGCAAGCTGCGGTTGCTTGATATATTACGTGCGGCAAAACAAAACTTTCCAGATTTAACTCAACAATACCGTAACGCTTATAATGAACATGTGACCAAAACACATGGAGCAGTTGCATTAACTTATTTACGGGAAGGTCAACTTTTTGCCGCGTTGCCGCACTTTTTCGCGGGATTATCACACGGCAAACGGATTCCACGACAAATTAGCAAGTCGGGTGTGCGCTGGTGGAAAAATCGACGGCTACGCAAGGCAGCGAGATAGTAACATGAGCAGCCGTTACATCCTCGACACCCGCGTTGCAACGCCACACTTTCCGGGCATCGGCCGCTACACGCGCAATCTGCACGCCGCGCTGCTGCCGCTATTGACGCAACATGAGTCACTAACCGCAATTGGCATGTCACAGTCGCGGTTAATGGTCAATAGTCAACGGATAACGGTCAATGGTAATAACTTTTCGATTGGGCAACAGCGTGAGATTCCGAGTGTGTTGCAGCGGCATGGCGCAACGCTTTACCACTCGCCATACTATTTGATGCCCTATCGACCACGTGTGCCAACGATTTTGACAGTTTACGATTTTATCCTACTGCATTATCCTCACTCGTTCTCGGTACGCGCTCGTCTGTTTTTTCGCTTTGCCCACTGGCTGGCAATTCGGGCGGCCGATGTGCTTATTTCTATCTCGGCCGCCACACAACGCGACTTAACCCGCTTCTACAATCCTCAGAAGCCCATACACGTTACACCGCTTGCGGCCGCCCCGCACTTTCGTCCCGTTGACCCCGCCCCCGTGCGTGCCAAATTTGATCTGCCTGAAAACTACCTGCTTTACTTTGGCAGCAATAAGCCGCACAAAAATATCGTCGCACTCATTGAAGCGATTGCTCAACTGCCCGATGCGCCATTGCTCGTGATTGCAGGGGCATGGCTGAAAGCATATCCAGAATCAAAAATGGTCGTTGAACGGCTTAATTTGCAAAATCGTGTGCGCTTTTTAGGACGAATTGAAACCGACGATCTTGCGGGGCTGTATAGTGGCGCAACGCTCTTCGTTTTTCCGTCACTATACGAAGGGTTTGGCTTGCCCGTGATCGAGGCAATGGCGTGTGGGACAGCGGTGGTGTGTAGCAATACATCGAGTTTGCCAGAGGTGGGTGGAGATGCTGTGGTGTATTTTGACCCAAATTCGGCCGATTCCATCGCCCACACACTAAATCAACTTCTCACCGCTCCCGATGAACTGGCTCACCGCGCCCAACTTGGCCTCCAACAGGCGACGAACTTCTCATGGCAACGCACCGCCATGCAAACAATTGACGCATATCGTCAGCTTGCGAATCTCAAATCGTAAATCTCATGAACCCACTCATTCCAAAGTTTATTCCCATTACGATTGCCAATATCCAGAGGGAATCCCCAAATGTGCTAAAAAATTCGCGGGAGAGCCATCCTGTCTTTTATGGTTGTCTTGATTGGCATTCGGCCGTCCATTCCCATTGGCAACTTATCCGTGCCGTGCGTCTCTTTCCCAATGCACCCTTTGCATTGGATGCACAAACGCTGCTAGAAAAACATCTCGGCAATTATGGTCGTTTGCAGGTGGAAACGCTCTCATTCAGTCGCCTACCGCGTTATGAAGTGCCGTATGGTCTCGCGTGGCTGCTAAAGTTATGCGCCGAACTACACGAGTGGGGCGAACATGCCGATTGGCTTGACAATCTGTATCCACTCGAACGATTGGCAACTAAGCGATTAGTGTCTTATTTTGGCAACCTCTCACATCCGATCCGCTCAGGTCTACATTACAACTCTGCCTTCGCGCTCGGACTCATGCACGATTGGGCGAAAGCGGCCGATGATGTCGATATGCGCTTGCTAGTTGCGGATATATGCCAGAAATGGTTTGCAGAGGATGTCAATGCACCGTTGGCTTACGAACCGTCTGCGACTGATTTTTTGTCACCCTGTTTAGCAGAAGCAGATTTGATGCGAAGGGTGCTGGAGCGGGATGCGTTTTTGCGGTGGTTCGGCCGATTCATTCCAGACATCAACCAACTCCCTCAACCCGTCACCGTCGTTGATCCGAGTGACGGGCAGCTAGCCCATTTTGCAGGCTTAAACTTGAGTCGGGCTTGGATGCTGGCAGGGGTTGCAACGTTGTTGGAGAATGGAGAGCGCCGAAAGCAACTGTTGAAGTCGGCCGAAAATCATCGCATCGCTGGCCTACCCTATGCGACCAGCGGTGAATATATGGTTTCGCATTGGATACCAACATTTGCGATCTACCTACTCACATAACCTACATTCCCAACACCTCAACGACCGTGTTCAAATCCTTGTCTCCACGTCCACTCATATTACAAATGATAATTTGGTCGGGGCGCATTTTTGGCGCACGCTTAACCACTTCGGCAACCGCGTGACTTGACTCCAATGCGGGAATGATCCCCTCCATTTTACACGTCAGTTGGAACGCTTCCATCGCTTCCTCGTCCGTTGCGTAGGTATAGCCAGCGCGTTCTTCATCGCGTAAGAGGGCGTGTTCTGGGCCGATGCTTGGATAGTCAAGTCCCGCGCTGATGCTGTGCGTTTCGATAATCTGTCCATCAGGGGTCTGCATGACATAGCTTTTTGTGCCGTGCAGTACGCCGATGCGTGCGATGTCGAGGTCAGCAAAACGAGCAGCATGTTCACCACTAGCGATGCCATGCCCGCCAGCTTCAACACCGATCAAATCGACATCCTCATCATCGCGGAAGGCATGAAAGATGCCCATCGCGTTGCTGCCACCGCCGACGCACGCAATGATGCTATCGGGCAAGCGTCCCGTAATATCGAGGATTTGTTGTCGCGCTTCATAGCCAATGACACTCTGGAAATCACGCACCATCATGGGATAGGGGTGGGGGCCGAGTACAGAGCCGAGCAGATAGTGTGTTGTGTCAACATTGGTGACCCAATCGCGGATCGCTTCATTGATCGCGTCTTTCAACGTTTTGCTGCCGCTCTCGACGGCGTGAACCTCCGTTCCGAGCAGGCGCATCCGCAAGACGTTGGGCTTTTGGCGTGCAATGTCAACAGACCCCATGTAGACAACACATTCTAGGCCGAGCAAGGCACAGGCGGTCGCGGAACCAACTCCGTGTTGGCCTGCCCCCGTCTCGGCGACGATGCGCGTTTTGCCCATACGCTTTGCCAGCAGTGCTTGGCCAAGTGCGTTGTTGATTTTGTGTGCGCCGGTGTGGTTGAGGTCTTCGCGCTTGAAGTAAATTTGTGCGCCGCCTAGATGCTCGCTGAGGCGTTTGGCATGGGTGAGTGGGGAGGGTCGGCCGACATAAGTCCGCAACAAATGACGAAACGCCTCCATGAAGGTCGGGTCGCTGATCGCCTCGTCATAGGCGGCAATGAGTTCTGTGAGCGCGGGCATGAGCGTTTCGGGGACAAACTGTCCGCCATAGCTGCCAAATTTGCCGCGCTGATCGGGTACGGATGCTGATTGGATTTGAAACATAGATTTATCGTCGCTGGTAGCCAGTCAATGAACTGGCTAGATTGTAGCGTAGGTTGATTAGACAACAACGCATTTTCTAGTTAGCGTCCTGTTTGTAAACATCCGTTGCGGATCGCTCACCCGTTTGAATACGCCAGAGATCGGCATAGGTGCCATTCTCAGCCAGCAGTGAGTTGTGATCGCCCTGCTCCGTAATTTTGCCGTCTTCCAACACATAGATTTTATCCGCGTTGCGAACGGTGGAGAGGCGATGGGCGATTAAGATGGTTGTTCGGCCGACAGAAATACGCTCCATTGAGCGTTGAATCGCGGCTTCTGTCTCGTTGTCAACGGCCGATGTCGCCTCATCGAGAACGAGAATCGGCGGGTCTTTGAGAACAGCCCGCGCAATCGACAGACGTTGCCGCTGTCCACCGCTCAACTTTTGCCCACGTTCGCCAACAATTGTGTCATAGCCGTCGGGCAGTTTGGTGATAAAGTCATGCGCTTCGCCCGTGCGTGCGGCGGTGAATATCGCTTCATCGGCCGCGTCAAATGACCCATACGCGATATTTTCATACGCCGTTCCGTGAAACAGATAGACATCTTGGCTCACCAAGCCAATTGTGCGGCGTAAATCTTGTGTATCTAACTCACGCACATCAACCCCATCAACGCAAATCACGCCACCAGTTACATCATAAAGGCGCAGCATCAGCTTAATAAGCGTCGTCTTCCCACTGCCCGTCGAGCCAACAAAGGCAACGGTCTTGCCGGCTGGAATCTCAAAGGAGAGATTTTCGATGACGGAAAGGCCGTTGGCGTAGGCGAAAGAGACATTTTGAAAACGAATCGAGCCGCGCACCTGTTGCGTTGGCAGTGGTTTCTCGCCGCTTATAAGTGTGGGTTGTGTGTCGAGCAGATCGAGCAGGCGTGTCGTGGAAGCCATCGCACGCTGATAGAGGTCAAGCGTTTCGCCCAATCGGGTCAACGGCCAGAGCAGCCGTTGTGTCATGTAGACGAGCGTGCTGTAGAGGCCAACAGCGAGCGTGCCTTGAATGACCAATCGGCCGCCAAAGATCAAAATCGCAATAAAGCCCGTCATGATCGCCATACGAATCAGCGGCACAAAGCTGGCTGAGAGCTTGATAGCGGCGCGATTGGCGTGGCGGTAGGCGTTGGAGTGATGGGCGATGCGGCCGGTTTCATATGCTTCCGTCGCAAAGCTCTTAATCGTCGCAATGCCGCCCAAATTGTTCGACAATTGCCCGTTTAACAGGCTAACTTTCTCGCGCACAGTTGCGTAACGTGGGGCAAGTCGCTGCTGAAAGACAATCGATCCCCACACAATCAGCGGCATCGGCACAACCGCCATCCACGCTACGCTAGGCGCGATCACCATGAAATAGGTGCCTATCGCCACCACCGTCACGATCACCTGAATCACCTGATTGGCTCCCGTATCGAGAAATCGCTCCAACTGATTGACATCGTTGTTCAAAATAGACATCAATCCACCGGTGCTTTGATCTTCAAAATAGGCCATCTCTAACCCTTGCACATGGGCATACGCATCCATTCGCGCATCGTGCTGCAAATCCTGTGCGATATTGCGCCATTTGAGCGCGAACAGATACTGAAACAACGACTCCATTCCCCATACAAAGACGGTAATCAGAGCCATAATATAAAGTTGCGTTATGCGCTCGGTATAGCCAAATGCAGCGATAAATGAGTCTTGGTCAGAGACCAAGATATCAATCGAAAGACCGATCAAAATCGGTGGCGCGAGGTCAAATAGTTTGTTGAGAACAGAATAAAGTGTGGCGAGCGAAATGTCGCCACGATAGTTTTCTGCATACTTTAGAAGGCGTGCAAGGGGGTGTGTTGTCATATTTTAAGCGTACATCGCACAAACGTATGCAATGTCGGAAGAACGGACTCCCGTCATTAGGGGAGCGACGGAATTACAAGAGAGGTTTTAGGCAGGTTCGAGACCGGTGGCAAATTCAGTATAAGAACGTTTATAGGGTGCGTGAAAGCCTAGTACGATGTCGTGTTGTGGAATGCCTGCCTCAAGCAATTCAGTAGCAATGCCATCCTCGCTCATATCTCGCTGAATCCAGATTTGACCTTTAATTATGTCAACATGTATGATCACACGAAATGCTTGCTTGTATTTCTCATACCAACCATGCTGCAACACTTGATAATGCTCATGGTCACGGTCAAAGAGCAGATGCGTCTCGATCTTTTGTGAATGATCAGAGATTTGTTCTGCATAGTCAGATAAGACCCGCTCAACCTTTTGACGATAGTTCATTATTCTATCCATTTTGATATCATGGTATAAATCTCTTGCCATCGGTGGATTTTAGCAGCTATTTGACCAAATTCACTTGCATAAACGGACTGCTAGCACCGCCCATCCAGACTCGCGCGATGCCCCAAATACTACGAATGCCTGTCCAAACCAAAGCGGAAGCCCAGATTATCGTGAGAGCATTGTCGTTATTTGTAAAAAGCAAGAGGCCAACACCTGCAATAACAGTGGAAAAGATCATGCCATTGCGGAGATAGCGATAGTCGCCTGTTCCCCAATGTGCGCCATCAGTCAGGAAGGTCGCGGCGTTGATTGGCTGGCTGAGTGCCGCGACGCGCCATGCGGGGCGGAATAGTGACCATGCCTCCTCTGGCACGAGCAGTTGCGCGATAAAATTTTCGCCGAGCAGCATCGCAATCGTCATCGCACAGCCTGTGCCAATTGCCCAACCCAAACCAAGCCGCACAACACGTTTCGCCTCACGTACATCATTTGCACCGATGAAGTACCCAACTAAACTTTGAACGGTCACACCAAACGCATCGAGAAACAGTGCCGAGAAGATGAAGAATTGGCGAATAGCTTGATGCGCGGCTCCTTCTTCGGCCCCTGCTTGCGTAGCAAGTCGAGTTGTTAGAAGCACAAATAGCATCAACATGCTCGTGCGAATGAAAAGATCAGCCCCAATTTTGAGCAGATCGAGCGCACCGCGCCAATTGACATCGCGCGAGAAGCCAAAGACATGCGAAACGCGCCAGAGAACAAGCAATGCGCCGATCCATTGGCTGATGACGCTGGCCAATGCGGCCCCTGTGATGTCGAGGGCGGGAAAGATGCCCCAGCCGAAGATAAAAGGATAATCGAGCAGAATGTTGAGTATGTTGACGAGGGCGGCGATGTAGAGTGGGGTTCGCATATCTTGGACACCGCGCAGTGCGCCAAATGCGACAAGTGTGATGAGGACAGCGGGTGTGCCGAAGAGACGGATGTTGATGTAGCGAGCGGCCGATACCTGCACGTCACCCATCGCACCCAGCAACGCAGTGAGTCCATCTGCGCTTATTGCCAGCAAGAGCATGGCGATGATACTGAAGAGAAGTGCCAGCAATAGGGCGAGGGTTAATGTTTGCGCGGCACGAGCGGTATCTTTTCGGCCGAGAGCCTGCGCGATCTCCGTCTGTGTCCCCACACCCAGAAAGCCAAATACCCAAAAGACACTGCTCAATGCGGCCGTTCCAACACCAAGCGCGGCGAGCGGCACGCTTCCCAAGCGTGCAACATAGGCCGTGTCAACCAAACCTGTTATTGGCTCGGCGACGAGGGAGATCAGAACGGGTAGTGAAAGCGAGATCAGTGTCCGATGTGGGGTGGCGGTAAAGGGGTGAATTTTCATGTTGAGACGTTGGATAAACGAGTGCCGATTAACGCCCCAAATAGGCAGAAAATCGCATAGCCGAAGAAGACGTTCCGATATGCAATGGCGATAGCTAGCTCAGGTTGATCTAAGTAGAACTGTAGTAGGATGCCGCCAAATGCCGCACCAAATGCGGAACCGATAAAGCGGATCATGCTATAGAGGCCAGAGGCTGCGCCGAGTTGCGGGTCAGGGACATCGTTGAGGGCAGCTCGATGGAGCGATGCAAGCATCAGGCCACCGCCACTACCAAATAGGAATAGAAGAGATACGATCAGCCAGCGCGAAGCATGTGCGGAGAATAGGCCAAGCAGCACAAACACGATTGTGTAGGCGGCAAACCCTGTTAGCACAATTGAGCGGCTACCCAGTTGGTCAGACAATCGGCCGCCATAGCGCACCGTCACGATCATCGCGGCGGGATTGGCCAACAGAAGTAGACCAGAAACAGCGGGGTCTAATCCGACGACATCTGCCAAATAAAGCGGCATCAAGAAGCCAATACCGCCACTCAAACCAATCATGCGTAGCGACGCGCAGATGGATGCGCTTGTCACCCCTTTATTGCGAAGAATAGCGAGATCGATAAATGGGTTCAGGTGGCGTTGTTCATGCCAGATAAACAGACCGAGAAATAACAGGGCTGGCAATAAGAGTCGCCAATCTTGTAGGGGTGGGAGGCCGGTGATCGGCCGACTCGACAACCAAAAAAACAGCAACATCAACGTCAACGCAAGTAATCCAACCCCGGTCCAATCAAACGAGCGCAAAAAGGTCAGATCAATCGTTTTCACAGCAATCGGAATCGTGTGATAGATGATGAGCAGGCTAAGAAGTGAGAAGGAGAGTGAAGGGATAAACGCGCTACGCCAACCAAAACGCGCGATGATGATGCCTGCCAAAACTGGCCCCAGCACACCAGAAATAGGCCCAACGGTACTCCAAATTCCCATTGCTCGGCCGCGCTCCGTCACGGGAAAGTATTCGGTGATGAAGGCGAGTGAAATGGGAATCAAGCCTGCGATGCCGGTGCCTTGAATGATGCGGCCGATAATCAACATTCCAAAATTGAGCGATAGTAATGTCAACAGTGAGCCAAATGCAAAGATGCTGATTCCCCACAGCAACAGACGGCGTTTACCCAAGTCGTCGCTCAGACGACCATAAATCGGCATGATGATCAAAAAGGGAAGGGAGAAGGCAGTCATGATCCATGCGGTGAGATCGGCCGAGATGCCAAAATCGTCCCGAATGATCGGCAAGGCCAATGACAGCATCCAGCTTGTCAACGGTATGATGACAGCTGGGAGCAGTAAACTGTAGAGCAGCTTCATTGGCGGCGGTGTGGTCGGGAGGGCTTTATTCATGCCCGCTCAATTATCACTCACGATCAATTAGGTAGTGCTTTATTTTTCGTGATCTAATACCTCCATGACACACAGAAAGCGGCGCACAAATGTGCGCCGCTTTAATTCCTTTTCTCGTCAGTCACAAAATTTCAGTCTGATGGCTTTCCCCGTTCATCAGGTGGTGTATTTAGATAGTACCTCAGTACCCTTACGAACCATCTGTCGTTTTGTAAAGTAATTTACACTTATTTGCGCGGTCAACCGATCGGTTGATTTCCTTTATGGGATAGAAAAAATTGAAATGGGCTAAGTACAATGTTAAACATGACATATTTCAAACACATAGACAAACAAGGAGAACCAATATGGGCAGCGTGATTGAGGTCAATAATTTGAGGAAGTGCTATGGTGATTTTACTGCGGTGGACGACATTTCGTTTAACGTTCAGAAAGGCGAGATTTTTGGGGTAGCAGGGCCGAATGGGGCGGGAAAAAGCTCGATGGTTGAGACGGTGATCGGGTTGCGTGAACGGGATGGCGGAAGCGTCTCGGTGTTGGGGCTTGACCCACAAGCGCAACGGGGCGCGTTGGCACAGCGGATCGGCATTCAGTTGCAATCGGCCGAACTCCCCCAACGTCTTCGCGTCTGGGAAGCCCTTGATCTCTACTCATCCTTCTACGATCACACCATACCATGGCAACCTCTGTTGGAGACATGGGGATTAGCCGAGAAGAAAGATAGCTACTTTAGCAATCTCTCTGGCGGTCAAAAGCAACGGCTCTTTATCGCGTTGGCGTTGATCAATGATCCCGAAATTGTCGTGCTAGATGAGCTGACGACGGGGCTTGACCCGCAGGCACGACGGCAAACGTGGGAGTTGGTGAGCGCGATTCGGGATCAGGGCAAAACAGTTGTCCAAGTGACCCACTTTATGGATGAGGCAGAAGCGTTGTGTGACCGCATTTGTATCATTGATGGCGGCAAGATCATCGCGCTCGACTCACCTAGTAAGTTGATTCGCGGGATGGGGCAGGGGAAGCGCGTCGTCTTTGAGACGGTGACCGCGCTCAACATACAGGAGATGGAGCAGTTGCCGACCGTTGCGAGTGTCATGAAAAGTGGTCAGCGGGTGAGTGTGCAGGGTTCGGCCGATAATCTCGTCTCGCTTGTCGTCAACTACCTCGACAATCACGCTATCCGCTACGACAACCTTCGCACTGAACAACCCAATCTCGAAGACGTATTTATCAGCCTAACAGGTCACGCTCTGCGTGCATAAGGGAGAACATCATGAATAGCTTTCTCAAACTGACCAACACAAACCTTAAACTTTTTGCACGCGAACCCGTCGCGCTCTTTTTTACGATTGCCTTTCCGCTCATGCTGTTGCTCATGTTTGGCGCGATGTTTGGCAACGAGCCAGACCCGCTCTATGGAAATGGCACATTTGGCTACATTGACTCCTATATTCCCGCACTCGCCGCCATTGTGATTGGGACGGTTGCGCTCCAGTCGATTCCAATCAATACGGCGACACAGCGGGAACAGAAAATTTTGCGTCGCTTCAAGGCAACGCCAATGCCGTCCAGCACCTACATTTTAGCCGATGTCGTCAGCAACTTTGTCGTTTCGCTGGTTGGCATGGTGCTGTTGATTGTCGTCGCCAAACTGGTTTTTAACTTGCGTTTTGGTGGCTCTGTGCTAAATGTCATATTGGGATTTTTAATTAGCGCGGTTGGTTTTATCGCCATCGGATATATCATCGCTAGTCTCGCCCCGACGAGTCGCATCGCGCAAGTCGTCGGCAGCGTCGTCTATTTTCCGATGATGTTTTTATCGGGGGCGGCATTTCCGTTGCGAATGATGCCCGATGGGGTTCAAAATGTTGCAGAACTGCTCCCCATGACCCACATGGTTACGTTGTTGCAGGATTTGTGGTTTGGTGCAGGCTGGAATCAAACATCGTTGCTCGTGCTTGTCGTGATGTTGGTGATTGGCGCGGCCGTTTCGACGTTTGTTTTTCGCTGGGAATAGGACATGACCTCTTTGATTGATAGAAAGAATTCGGCCGACATCTGGCTCCGCAGAGATTGGATACTGACAGCGATCTTTATCATTTCGACTGTCAGCTCGTTGCTAATCGTTCTGCTCCGCTCTGGCTCCGAGCAAACGGTTGAGGCGATGCTCATTCAGGTCGCCATCGTCACCGTTTTGATTACACTCCATCCATTTGTGATGCACCTGTATCTGCCACAATATGCCTGTCACGCATCACAATCAAGAGCCTATTCCGCTATCTTGTTGGGGTATACTTTAATTGCGCTCACACTCTGGTTTATCCTGACATCGTTTGAGCTGACCTACCTGTTTATGTTGATCGGTCTATTTCCACTGCTCAACCGTTATCACGTCCCCAAAGTCGCTATTCCACTCAACGTGTTGGTGGCTGGCTTATGGTTGGTGGGGGTCAGTGGCGGCAGTTGGAATCGGTTGCCAACGCTGAAGACAGAGACGATTTTGTGGTTTTTGCTACTTACGCTTTCTGCGCTGATGATGAGAGGCTGGATCAGCGCAATTATCAAACAAAGTCTGGAGCGGCGCGAGTTGATCGAGCAATTGTCACAGGTGCGCCGTGAGTTGCTGCAAGCAGAACGACGAACAGGCATCTTGGAAGAACGCCAACGACTCGCACGCGAGATTCACGATACGCTGGCACAGGGGTTTACGAGCATTGTTATGAATCTGGAGGCGGCCGAACAAAACGCAGGTCAACTCAATCCAACGGCACAAACCTATTTTGATCGAGCGCGACTGACCGCCCGCGAGAGTCTTGAGCAATCGCGGCGCGTCATCTCCGATCTGCGTCCACAGCCACTCGAAGACCACTCATTTCCCGATGCCATTCGGCGTGTCGTCGACAATTGGGCTACAGCGGGCGATGTCGCAGCAAACTCGACCATTACAGGCACGCCATTGCCGCTTTCAAAAGAGGCCGAATTAACGTTGTTACGTGCGGTGCAAGAGTCGCTTAACAATGTGCGAAAACACGCCGATGCAAATGCGGTCAATGTCACGTTGTCATACATGGGAGATATGGTTATGCTTGACGTGCAGGACAACGGGGTTGGGTTGCAGCAATCGGAGAAATCCAACCGCTATGGACTGTCTGCCATGCGTGAGCGCATCGCCGCCATCAATGGCTCATTTGATATTGAGAGTACACCCAATGAAGGAACCACGATTGTCGTCACCCTCCCCATATAGCCCACATCTCATCACGATTGTGATTGCGGATGACCATCCCGTTGTGCGTGAGGGGCTGTTTGGCATGTTGAGCGGTCAGCCTGATTTTGTCGTCGTCGGTGAGGCGAGTGACGGTGTTGAGGCAATTGCGCTCTGCGAACAACATACGCCGAACGTCGCGCTGATCGATTTGGAAATGCCTTTGCTCAACGGGATTGCAGCGATTCGTCGGTTGGTTGAAAGCGGGTCTGTCTGTCGGCCGATCATCCTAACAACCTACGACTCAGACCGCGACATCGCACACGCATTAGCGGCTGGCGCGTATGGCTATCTGCTCAAAGATGCACCACGTGCCGATCTGTTCGCGGCAATTCGGACGGTGGCTGCGGGTGAGAGATTGCCTCTGCCCCAACGCACCCGTGCGGAGACCTCAGCCATTTTGAGCGCACGCGAAATCGAAGTGCTTGAACTGGTTGCGAAGGGGATGAGCAATGTGGAAATCGGCCGATACCTCCACATCAGCAAAGCGACTGTCAAAACCCACCTCGTTCATGTCTTTCGCAAGCTCAATGCGGTCGACCGCACCTCGGCCGTCACCGCTGCCATTGAGCGCAAAATTATTCGGATCGCCACAAAACAATAACGAAATAGCCAAATCGCTGCCATAACGCGCCATCCAACATACAATTCCCCAAAATATCTACGCTCTTGTGGGCAAATAGGTGAAAAAGAAGAAAGAGAAAGAAAAAGAACTGTCTTTACCTCTTTCTCTTTTTCTTCCTTCTTTTCTACTTCACCTTATTTCCCACATGAGCGAATATCTAACTATCAATGGAGCGAACCCACCATGAAGGGCTATACAGGCAAAATTTTACACGTCAACTTGACCGACCAGACGCTCGAAATCGAAGAACCAACCGAACAATTTTACCGCGAGACAATCGGCGGCAGCACGATGGGATTACACTATCTCTGGAAAAATACACCAGCCAACATCGACGCATTTGACCCACGCAACGTGTTGACATTTGCGACGAGTGCGCCGACGGGGTTGCCCGTCAGTGGGCAATCGCGCTGTACGGTCACGTGCAAAAGTCCGAGCAGTGGCGGGGCGGCCGATGCACAGGCGGGCGGGTTTTGGCCGGCCGAACTCAAGTTTGCCGGCTTTGATGCGATTGTGATTCAGGGTGCGAGCGAAACGCCCGTCTACCTCAAAATTATCAATGGAGAAGCGGAGCTATGCGATGCCAGTCATCTATGGGGCAAGGCGACGCTTGAGGTTGATGAAACGCTCAAAGCGGAACTGGACGACAAAAAGATCGAGATCGCACAAATTGGCATCGCAGGTGAAAAACTAGCGAACTTTGCCGCGATCATGAACATGAGCAATCGCGCATGGGGACGCACGGGGGTTGGCGCGGTGATGGGCAGTAAAAAGCTGAAGGCGATTGTTGTGCGCGGGAAGCGCAGGGTTGAAGCGGCCGACCGCAAGGCAACCATGGCATTGTCAAAGCTGGGGCCGAAATCGTTGGAGCCATGGGGGTTAGATAGCTTTGGCAAATACGGTACGCCGGGCGCGGTTGCGGGGCAGCAGCGGTCGGGCGGATTGCCGACGCGCAACTGGGATTCGGGCGTGATGGCTCCCGAAGATGCGGAGGCGATTGGTGGGATACGCATGTATGATGAATTTTTGGCGGGGGCGGCCGAAGAAAAGCAAGATCGCAAGGGGCGCGACACCTGCTATGCCTGTGTCATCCGCTGTAAGCGCGTCGTTGAATCGGAATATAAAGATAAGGCATTGCTCCCTGAATATGGTGGCCCTGAGTATGAATCGCTGGCGACATTTGGCAGCTATTGTGGCATCAACGACATGCCCGCGCTGCTCTATGCCAATCAGCTTTGCAATCAATACGGTGTCGATGTCGTTTCGTGTGGTGCAACGATCTCGTGGGCGATGGAATGCTTTGAGCAGGGCGTTCTGACATTGGACGAGACCGACGGCATCGACCTGAGCTATGGCAATGCGGAAGGCATGATTGCGATGTTGGAAAAGACGCTTAATCAGGAAGGATTTGGCGATGTGTTGGCGAATGGGTCGGCGAAGGCGGCCGACATTCTAGGCAAAGGACACGACTATCTATTGACCGTCAAAGGGCAAGAGCTGCCCGCCCACATGCCACAGGTCAAGCGCAGCATGGCTCTGATGTACGCCGCCAACCCGTTTGGCGCAGATCATCAATCCTCTGAGCATGACCCAGCCTATACGGAAAAAGCGTATGAAAAATACTACAAGGAGCGACTGAATCAGATTGGGTTGAATAAGCCACAACCAGCGAAGGCACTGAACGCGGAGAAAATTGAGTACACACTCAAAACTCAATACACTTACAGTGCGTCTGACACGATTTCGGTCTGCCAGTTTGTCTATGGCCCGACATGGCAACTGTACGACACGGAGAGCATGGGGGTGTTGATGAGCGCGGCGACGGGATGGGAGATCGGTGCAGATGAGATTCAGGAAATCGGCCGAAAACGCCTCAACCTCATGCGTGCCTACAACGCCCGTGAAGGATTGACTCGTGATGCAGATACCCTTCCCAAAAAATTGTTCAAAAAAGCACTTGAGGGCGGCCGAAGTGATGGAATGATTCTTGAGCGCAGCGAGTTAGAAGCGGGGTTGGATGAATACTATCGCCAAGCTGGATGGGACAACAATGGCATTCCGACTCGTGAGACGCTAGAAGATTGCGGACTCGCTTGGGTCGCTGACGAACTTTCGCTCTAGCCAACAGATGTTTGCCAACAGGTCTTGCATGACCGTTGGCAATTCTCTAAATCTATGCAAATTGACGTAAAACTACATGGCCCTTTACGCGACTATTTGCCTCGTGAGCAGCGGGGCAGAGGCACATTAATGCTCGACGAGGGCGCGACGATTGAGGATGCGATCTCGGCATTGAACATAAAGCGTCCTGTCGAAGCGGCTCTCAACTCGGCGCATGAAAGTGCCTTTGATACGCCACTCTCAGACGGTGATACGTTGACTATATTCGAGCAATCGGCCGGCGGCTAGCTATTATTTGTCGGGATTCACGCTGACCAAGAGAGCCACCCCCTTGCGTCACCGAATGTGTCGTTTGTGCATTGTAAAAAAAGGTCATCTGCGATTTAGCGAACTTAAACCGCCACCGCCTCCCAAACCAACCGCTCAAACCCCAAAGCAACGACGGCAAAAGAACGCAGCCGTAAAATGTTGTCATACTTCGCTTGCAGCTTACGATGGTAATCAATCGCCTGTGCTTTGGCATCAGCCATTTCTGTCTGTACCGTCTCTAGTTGTGCCAACTCACCCATCGACAGCGCGATGATCTCCTTGCCATCCACCTTGCCACCTTTGGGCTTGATAAATTTGAACTCGATCAAGATGTCGAGCAGATCGTACTTCCGCATGTCGGGACGCACGATGAGCGTGAGATCGGCATAGGTGCGCTCAATCTCCAGCTCCGAATCGACGATGTAGAAGATGTCGTTGAACAGCAGCGTCAAAAACGCCGTCTTGATCGTCATCTCTTTCGCCCAATGATAGTCGCGGTTGTCGAACACCTTGAAGTAGCGTTGCTCCATAAAATCGACCAGTGGCTGCAAATCCCCCCGCTGGAACAACGCCGCCGCCTGCCGTTCCGCGATGTCGCGGTCATGTGCTTGGGGCAGCAATATCTCGCGCACACGCTCGGCATACAAATCCCGCGCAACGGCGTTCGGAATTCGTAGCCGATAGTAGCCAAAGCGATTGAGTCCATCGAACGTCAACATGCCCAAAAAGTAAAGCAGCGAAGCCATCGTCGTATATTCATGCTGTTCACGCAACATCGCATGCACGCCAAACCGATAGGATAGCTCCTGAATTTCGATCGGGGCGTGATCTTGCAACGCCGTCGTAATGAGTTGCTCCCCCTGCGGCAAATGGGCGACAAAGGCTATTTTGTTGCGATCTGTTGCAAAGTTGCTGTCGAGTAGTTGGCGCGGGTGGCGATGGTAGCGTTGAAAGTATTTCAGGAAGTAGAGAACGAGTGTCGGATTGTAGAGACGGTTTTCAACTTCAGCATCAAATGTATAGCCATTATAAAAAGTACGCATCACGTCCAAGGCATACGTGATGGTAGGCGTTGACAGTTGATTTTCCGCCTGAATTTGTCGCAACAGTGCCTCGACTTCATGTTCCCAAAAGCCGCACAGATCATTGAAGTCCGGCAGAGGGAAAATGTCGTTGACAATGTTAAACACACTTGTCACATCGCTCATCACAATCGGTGAAACACCTGTGATAAAAACACGATCCAACCCTTGCCCGCCCGCAACCCCTTTGACCACCTTGAATAAGGAGCGCAATAGCCCTTCACCATACACCAAGCTTTCATACCGACCTCGGCTACCCGCTACGCGACTCATCATCACTTCGTTGGCAAAATTGTCGTATTCATCGACTAACAAATACGTTTTATATGGTGTCTGTGCTGCGGCAACGACAGCCAACTCAAATGCAACTGTGCTATTTTGTTCGTTAAATATGATTCGGTCATGATCCAATAGATGAGCATAGCGGTTGACAAAGATGTGTACCTGATTGTTAATATGATCGTGGAGAGCTTGCTGAATCTCATCTATTGTGCCTTGCGCTTTGACCTTGGAAAAATCCCAACGCATGACGAGGTATTTGTTGCGGTTGGGGGTTGGGTTTTTGCCAATGGCGAGCTTTCCAAACAGCCGATCAAACTCGTCTGCTTTAAGCACATCGTAGTAATTTTCGAGAACCGATAACCACAGACTTTTGCCGAATCGACGCGGGCGCAGGAATAGCAACACCTTGCCAATTTCCTCACAACGGCCGATACGGTCTGTGCGGTCTACAAACCAGTACCCGTCTGTCACAATGCTATAGAAGTCGCTGAGGCCATAGGGAAGTTTCATAGGGGGAGTATAGCATGGCTGAACGCAAACGATTTCGTTACGCTACGCCTTATTTAATTCGTTTTGGAAGGCGTTGCGAAGGCGTTGCAGATGTACGCTGTTACCATTCTTAGTGTGGTGGAGCAATTGGCACGGCTGACCTGCTTCTACTGACAGTAACAACCTATATCGCGGGAAACAAAAAATGAGTCAAACATTGACCGATTATACAAATTCACTTGTCACCCCTATCTATCAAACAGCTACCTACCGATTTGAGAACACAGCGCAGGTCTTACAATATCACACGGGTGAGACAAAGTTGGGGCGTTATGGTCGCTATCATAATCCTAATTGGCTGGAAGTAGAGCAAAAACTTGCCAAGTTAGACGATTGCGAAGAAGCACTGCTCTTTCCCTCAGGAATGAGCGCAATTGCAACTGTCCTGTTTACTTTTCTCCAGCAAGGAGATCGCGTCCTTTTTACGGGAAAAGGGTATCGAAACATTCGCCGCTTGTGCAACGATTACTTGGGCAAACTAGGGGTTGAGGTAATTGGGCTTGACCCCACCTATCCAGATGAGTTTAATGCGAGTATCGACCAATATCTAAACGAGCGCACCAAAGTAATTTTGGTAGAAACGCCGTCGAACCCGCATCAGCACCTTGTTGACATTGAATACATCAATCAGCGCATAGATGACACGACGTTGTTGGTTGTGGATAGTACCTTCTCCACTCCGCTAAACTTTCAGCCCGCGCACTTTGGTGCAGACTTGGTCATTCATAGCTGTACCAAATATCTGGCGGGTCACGCCGATATTGTGGCGGGTAGCGTCGCTGGGTCGCACACATTGATCGAGCAAATACGCAGCACACGCAACGTCATGGGCAACATCGTCGATCCCAACACCGCCTATCTACTCAATCGGAGTTTGGTTACTTTGCCGATGCGTATGAAGCATCTCAACGCTGTTGGAATGGAAATGGCGCACTATTTGCAGGCGCACCCCAAAGTGCGTCACGTTCTGTATAACGGACTACCAAACCATCCGCACTATCAATTGGCTCAAAAATATCTGACGGGGTATGGCTCTGTTTTGTGCTTTGAACTGGATACTGACAGAGAAGGGGCGAGCCGTTTTGTTGATTCGCTGACGATTCCCGTGATCGGCACAAACTTTGGTTCGCAAAACAGCATGGTAGAGCAAATTGCGGTCTTTAACAACTTCTCGGATAGTGAAGCGCGAGATGTAGGCATTTCTGAGAGCATGATTCGTCTTTATGTCGGTTTTGAGGAGATTGACTGTTTGATTGCAGATTTAGAGCAGGCGCTTGAGCAGATCGAACATGGCTCGTTCCAGCAGATGTCGCCACTTCCTGCTGAATACATCAGAAAGCATATCGTGACGTATACAAACGGTCAAAAGCAGACGATTGGGTTTGCAGGATAGGAAACTGCATGTACGAGCAAGAATTCAACTTGGACAGAGAGACGATTAAGCGGTTGGGTTACCTGATCGTTGATCAGATTGCTGAAGAGTTTAGCAATCCGGCAAATCGGCCGATTTTCCCCCCAAAACAAAGCAAAACCACAATCGAAGCCACATTTGGCGGCGAACTCCCCCGCCAAGGAACACCCGCCGAGCAACTGCTCGACCAAGTCATGCAAGACGTGTTGCCGACAGCCGGAAACCCCAATCATCCCAACATGATGATCAATGTTTTGTCTGGCTCGCTCCCCCTGCCCGCGTTGATCCAAGCCCTTTCCGCCGCCGTTAAGCTGCGCCCCTCCACATGGAAGGCACAGCCCGCCAGTTGCCACATCGAAGCCACTGTTGTGCGCTGGATTGGACAGATGATCGGCTATGCGGATGATGCGGCGGGCTATCTGACAACGGGTGGCTCAATCGCAAATTTGATGGGGATCGCCATGGGGCGTGTGCATAAGGCAGGTTGGGACATTCGCCAAGAAGGGATGGGCGGTCGCCCACATTTGGTCGTTTATGTTTCAGAACAGGCACATTCGAGCATCGAAAAAGGGATCCAGATATTGGGCATCGGCAGCCAATTCCTATGCAAAATTCCCGTTGACGCAAACAATCGGATGCGGTTGGATGTACTGGAGGCGGCTGTAGCTCGTGATGTTGCGGCGGGGCATAAACCATTTTGTCTGATTGGCAATGCGGGGACAACCTCGACAGGGGCAGTCGATCCACTGGATAAATTGGCAGACTTAGCAGAACAACACAACCTCTGGTTTCATGTAGATGCAGCCTATGGTGGCTTTGCCGCCCTTGATCCGGCCGTTAGCCACTTATTTCGCGGCATCGAACGCGCCGACTCTGTGACAGTTGATCCGCACAAATGGCTTAATGTACCGTTTGAAGCGGGTGGCATCCTGACAAAAAGCTGGGACACGCTGCGCGACACGTTTCACCTGACACCACCCTACATTCGTGGCATGATGGGCAGAGAGCATAACCAATGGGATTATGGCTTTGAGTTAGGGCGCACCGACCGCGCGCTCAAAGTTTGGATCGCTCTAAAGCAGTATGGGGTTGACCAATTCAGCGAGATGATTGTCAACCACAACCGTTTGGCATGTTATCTTGCGGAACTGATCGACGCATCAGACCACTTTGAAGTTGTCTCACCTCCCGTGTTGAGCATTTGTTGCTTCCGCTATGTGCCAAAAGATTTCGAGCGCGGCACCCCCGAAAGCGACGCTTATCTGAGTCAGCTCAATACGGCGATTGAACAAGCATTGGTTGAAGATGGTCGCGCACTTGTCTCTGGCACAAACCTGCACGGCAGTCGCGTGCTGCGTGCCTGCATTGTGAGCAGCGCCGTTACTCATAACAGCATTACCGAAACAATGAAATTGCTGGAGCAGTATGCGCCGCAGTTGGATGCACAAATGCGACCAGCACTTTTGCAACAAAACAGATGATAAATCCTTCCTTCCGCGTTCAGCGGCCTCGAATTCACATCCACCAGCGCCCAACGGAGAAACAAGGTCGCAACCAAACCATGACTTTAGTTGCGACCTTGAATGAGGTTGATGGGAACAAGATGTACTCAGTTACGGGACGGTGTAGCGTTACAGGCACGATGATAGAACATGTAACGAAGCCGCACAGTCCTGCATCCGATGACGGGTGGATCGGTCAGTTATTGGCTCCGTTTGTGGATGCGAAACGCCAACAGCAGCTTGCGGCGTTGGGGGAGAATGATTCGGCCGAAACCCCCGAAGAAATCGAGAGCAAACGCAATCTGGTCATCGCCTCAGGCGGTCTCATATCTGTTGCGGCTGGCTCACTCTTCTATGCACCGCTGATCGTGCCAAGCGTCGCGGCCGTTTTCTACGCCTATTCAAATCAGCTAAGAGATGCGTATCGCAGCATCGTCCACGAGCGGCGTGCCAATGGCAACGTGCTGTTGAGCATCATAGCGGCGGGGGCGACGCTGGGTGGCTTTTACGTTCCGATGGCACTGGCTGTCTGGCAAGGAGCGATGATGCGCTGGCTGCTTGCCAAAACGACGGATCGCTCGCGTCAGGGGTTGGTTGATTTATTGGGCGATCAGCCCCGTTCCGTTTGGGTAGCCATTGACGATACGGAGATAGAGATTCCGTTCGAGAATTTGCAAATTGGCGACCAAGTGGTGGTCGTTGCGGGGCAAATGATTCCGATTGACGGCACAATTAGTGAGGGTATCGCGTCGATTGACCAGCACAAGCTGACGGGGGAGGGACAATCGGCCGAAAAAACAATCGGGGATCGCGTCTTGGCTTCAACCGTTGTTCTGTCTGGCAGAATCGTTGTGCAGGTCGAGCAAACGGGCGTGGACACCGTTGCGGCACAGATGGGGCAAATTCTGAATCAAACGGCCGATTTCAACCTGTCGATCAAGTCGCGGACAGAAACGTTTATTGAACGTATGGTCGTCGGGTTGCTAGGCCTTTCCGCCGTCTGTTTGCCTGTGCTGGGGCTGAACCAAGCGTTAGCCGTTCTCTGGGCTGTTCCCGGATACCGAATGCTTGTGTTGGGGCCAATGAGTATGCTGAACTACCTGCATCTCCTGTCACAACGGGGCATTCTCGTCAAAGATGGCAAGTCGCTCGAACAGTTGAACGACATCGACACCGTTGTGTTTGACAAAACAGGCACGCTGACGACCGATATGCCAACCGTCAGCCAAATTTTCAATGCCAACGGCGTTTCGCCAGATGAATTGCTGACTTATGCGGCGGCGGCCGAGTTTCGGCAAACGCACCCCGTTGCGCTGGCAATTTTGCGGGCGGCGGAAACACATCAACTCGACGTGCCGCAAATTGACCACACACACTATGAAATCGGCTACGGCGTGCGCGTCATGCTCGGCGAGACGGTGATTCGCGTCGGGAGCGACCGCTTCATGGCGATGTGCGGCGTTCCGATTCCTGCACATATCGCAACCGAACAGGAGCGTTGTCAACGCGATGGGTTCGCGCTGATTTATGTAGCAATTGATGACCAATTGGGCGGCGCAATCGAATTGCGGCCGACAATTCGCCCCGAAACAAGGTGTGTCATTGAAGCGTTGACCGCCAGCGGCAAAGAGTTGTGCATCATTTCAGGCGACAGCGAGGCACCGACACGTCGTTTGGCAGAAGAGTTGGGAATCGAGACATATTTTGCCAATACGCTACCTGAAAACAAAGCCGATTTGGTCAAACAGCTACAGGAAGAAGGTCGCTCCGTCTGTTTTATTGGCGACGGGATTAACGATGCCATCGCGCTGAAACAGGCCAACGTCAGCATTTCGCTCAGTGGTGCAACGACGATTGCCACCGATACAGCCCAGATTGTGTTGATGGATGGAGAGTTGACGCAATTGCCTGCAATGTTTGAGCTAGCTGAGGAGTTCAATGAGCATCTTGGCAGAACATTTGCCGCATCAGTTGTGCCAGAGTCGCTCGGCTTGGTCGCAACGTTCCTCTTTGGCTGGGGATTTATGGCAGCGGTTACTTACAATGTTTTTTGTTGGGTTCCGCAACTGGGCGTTGTGGCGCAACCGTTGATCAAGCATCGGAATAAGGGCAAGCAAATTGGTAGCTCGGAGTGAGTTGTAGGCAGTTGTTCAGGGGATGGCGAGCGCAACTGATCTCGTTGTGGTGGTGGGTTCGGCCGATAATCCCCTTAAATCACCGCTTCCTCCCAAACTAACCGCTCAAACCCCAACGCCACAACGGCAAAGGAACGCAGCCGCAAAATGCCAT
>CAYMGE010000041.1:0-53279 GCA_964389925.1 uncultured Ardenticatenaceae bacterium | reverse complement strand
CTCCCGCAGCCGCGAATTTTTACGCAGCGTGTTGGCGTTGCAGGAATCGGCCGAAGCAGGCCAATTGGTCAGGCTTTGATAGAATTTAGAAAAGAAAAATCTCGGAGATTTTTCTTTTCTCGACATGCTAAAATAATTTTATGTCTGCACGCGACAAATTTCACAACACGGTTCGTAATGCCCTCATCAAAGATGGTTGGACAATCACGCATGATCCGCTCACAGTGAAGTCAGGTA
The DNA here is from genome assembly GCA_964389925.1 of uncultured Ardenticatenaceae bacterium. Taxonomy (GTDB): domain Bacteria; phylum Chloroflexota; class Anaerolineae; order Promineifilales; family Promineifilaceae; genus CALECP01. The sequence continues at coordinate 53,042 of CAYMGE010000041.1, read as the reverse complement.
AACGCGACCTGCAAATTGATTTAGGTGCAGAGCAACTGATTGCGGCGACGAAGTCAAATCAAAAAATTGCAATAGAAGTCAAAAGCTTTTTGAATGACTCAACAATTACAGATTTCTATGCAGCACTTGGGCAAACGCTGGTTTACAAAGAAGCACTTTGGCGAGTCGAGCCAGATCGCACGCTCTATTTAGCTGCACCAAAAGATGTGAGCGACACACTTTTTAGAGATGATCTGATCGCAACAGTCATTCGACAAACACAGATCAAGTTGCTTATCTACAATCCATTGACAGAGGAGATAGACGCATGGCAAGAGTAGAACACTATCGTGAAACGATCCAGAAAATCTTGAAAAATCACACGGAACATCCTGCGATTGGCGTGGGTGATGATGTCCTTATTTTTGATACAGAACGCGATCATTACCAACTTTTGCGCGTGGGTTGGCACAATGAACTCGAGCGTATTCTTGGTATTGTGGTTCATATTGATATTATCGATGGCAAAATATGGATTCAGCACGACGGAATTGATGGTGGTGTAGCAAGTCTGTTGATTGAAAATGGAATTTCGAAATCTGACATCGTATTAGGTTTTCAAGCTCCGTACAAACGTCGCTTTACAGAGTTTGCAGTTTCGTGAGAGTAAAACGGTATGAACTTCTCCCTATCCGACGAACAAAAAATGCTGATCGCTGCCATCCGCGACTTTGTCGCCAATGAGTTGGCTCCACTTGAAGACGAAGTTGACGAAGCGGGCGTACTCGCCCCCGAAAAGGCACGCGCCATCTTTGAGAAATCGCGGGCGTTGGGTTTTTACGCGCTCAACAGCGTACTTTAATCGCTACTTTGCGGAGCAGGGGATCGATGCGGTGATGGTTGCGCTCGATGTGGCGGTTGAGCATGTGGAGGCGTACTTTGCGATGATGCGCGGATCGGATAATTTGCACGGGTGCATGGTGACGGTTCCGCATAAGCAGGCGACGGTTGAGTGCATGGACGAGTTAATGGAGCGGGCGCGGGTGTTGGGGGCGGTCAACGTCGTGCGGCGCGAAGGGCGGCGGCTGATCGGGGATAATGTTGATGGAGAAGGGTTTGTGATCGGCAATCGGGCGCGTGGGTTTGCGTTGGCGGGGAAGCGGGTGGCAATTATCGGTGGGGGTGGTGTCGGCCGAGCCATCGCCTATTCCTGCGCCGAACAAGGGGTGCGCGAGATCGCCTTTACCGACTTACGCAAGGCGATTTATCCAGAGTTGGAGGCGATAGTCAAAACGGCGAATTCAGAAACGGCGGTTACGTTTGATTTCGAGTCACTGGCGGGGTTTGATTTGGTGGTGAATGCCACGCCGCTAGGGATGAATGAGGATGTGCGCTTACCGTTTGCTGTGGAGATGCTTTCGGCCGAAACGTTCGTCGCCGATGTCGTCACCCGTCCACGCATGACCCCGTGGCTGACGGCAGCACAGGCAAAAGGGTGTCGCATTCAGTTTGGGGCGGATACGTCAAAGGGGCAGATGGGGTATATCGGCCGATTTTGGGGCTTTGATACGCCTGACCCAATTGAGTTTGATTGACCTTAGCCTATACTACTATAATGTCTAGTAATTTTTCCAGACGATGCTGGAAAAATAAGGCCGCAAGCGGCAATGCTATTTTCAATTTTCCGTTTTCAATTTTCAATTCTTTCAATTGAAAATGATCGACAAAAAGTTAGCGAGGTAATAAATCATGCAGCAACTTGAACTTTACAAAGAAGTCGCGCTTGTGCGAGATATGCCTACGGAGAATTTGTGGAAGGGGGATGTCGCTGTATTGGTGGACATCGTGCCACATCCATCGGGCGGTGACGAAGGTGCTGTGCTGGAGTTATTTAACGCGCTTGGCGAATCGATTGGTGTGTCCGTTGTTCCCCTATCAGCTATCGCGCCGTTACGCTCGGATCAAATGCCGACGGTGCGGCAACTTCAAGTTGCCTAGCCGAAAGAGATAGCTTTTGAAACAGATTCAAATAGCCGTGATTGGCGCAGGGCTAATCGGCCGAAAAACCGAAAACACGAACGTGATTTTTTTGATCACCCAAACTATAATGTCTATTGTGGAAATATCCAATGATGTCATCGTTCGCATATTTGAAAAGTAAAAAGCATCGGTAACACCACAGAAAAGCGTGGAGAAAAGGTTGCAAAAAGTATGTAAGACCGCTTGCGGCGACGGTGGATGAAGCAGGTACTTATCGCGTGTTGCACACTTTTGCACATGTTTAAGGTAGCAGAAAGAGAAGTTAGTAATAAACGGGATCGCTTTGCCAGCGATTAGCGAGAATTGCGCTGACACCCCAACTGATGAGCAAGAGTGGGAAGAAGATATTCCAAGCGTTAAAAATGAACATAAATGTAAACAGTAGGGCAAACATAGCCCCACGCAACGATTTGCGTGTCTGGTCAGTCATTCTTCCGCTCTGGCGATCTTCCTTAACGCGCTGCCAATTCTTATACGCAGGCAACAGCAAAAATAATGCCCACAGGCTGCCACCACCGATAGCCCCTGCACTCAATCCCCAAATCACCATCAAGACGGCAATAAGAGGCATCCAGTTCGATTCTCTTTGCGGTTCTACAGGTGTTTCGTTCCACTCGGCCGGCATGTGGCTCGGCCGCTCATAAGTTTCTGACTCTTCAACCTTGAGCGTTTCAACATATTCTTCTGAATATAGGTCATCATCCATCAATTCTTGTTCTTCGTGTTTTAGCCGATCAATCTCATTCATCGTTTTTTGTTCTCCATTTTAGAACTGCTTACCTGCTATACGACGCATGAATGGAAAGGTTGCAAAATTAATCGACGATTTGTTATGACATCAGAAACATTCTCAGACTCATGGTAATTTCACATTCATCGCCTACAATATCTTGGCAAAGATATACAGAAGGTTCAACAGCAGCTCTACTGAATCAAATTCGTTTGATTCGGAGGCACATATTATTTATGCAACAAGGTTATGGGGAGGAATACTCTATCGGCGAGGCAGCTATCCAGCAACGTATGTTTCTTATCGTTGTTTGGGTGATGATTGTGGCATTGCTGGCGGTTGCAGTAATCAATCGTAATGATGGGTTTACTATTTTCGCTGATCTAGATAATCAGACAGATCCAACCGTTGATGAAGTTGTTGCTGCAATTCAACCCTCGTTTTCAGCAGCCAACACAGGTCTTTCACCTATCTTTTCGCCCGAAGTTCAGTATTGGGCACCACTTATCACACAATTTGCGAACGACTTTGGCGTTGATCCTGATCTCGTCGCAACAGTGATGCAGATCGAATCTTGCGGCTTTCAGGATGCAGAATCGTACGCTGGCGCACAGGGATTGTTTCAGGTTATGCCATTCCATTTTGGCGTAGGCGAGATGATGAAAGACCCACACACCAATGCGTATCGGGGCGTGAAGTATCTAGCTGAAGGATTGGCGATGACGGCTGGCGACGTGAATTTAACGATGGCTGGCTACAACGGTGGACATGGGACAGCACAACGAGTGATGAGTTCATGGCCAGATGAAATGCAGCGTTATCACTATTGGGGATCCGGGATTTATGCTGACGCAAAGGCTGGTAAAGTCTATAGTGAACGACTAGATGAGTGGATGCGTAAAGGTGGGTCGGGTTTGTGCAGCCAAGCGGCGGCACGAATTGGCTTGATGCCATAAGAATTGGTTACAAATCGGCCGAAACCGATTACAAAAAACACTATATCCCGCTAGAAAAGAGCGTCTCAACAAGACGCTCTTTTTTGATCTAACTTTACTGGAGAAATTAACATGGCAAATATCTCAATCAAATGGCACGGACATGGAACCTACTCACTCGATATTGACGGCACAAAGGTGGTCGTCGATCCATTTTTTGCGCCGAACAACCCAGCGGCGCAAGTGACGCAAGAGGAGGTGGCGGCCGATGTCATCCTTGTCACACATGGACATGGCGATCACGTAGCCGACCTCATTCCCCTCGCCGAGCGCACGGGTGCAAAGGTGATTTGTAACTTTGAGATCGGCAACTGGTTGATGGAAAAGGGGATTGAAAATGTTCATCAACAACATCTTGGCGGCGGGTTCCAACATGATTTCGCACACGTCAAGATGACAGTTGCCCTACATGGGAGTGGTCTGCCCGACGGCAGCTATGGCGGGATGCCCGGCGGCTTCTTGATCTCAACTGATGACAAAACGCTCTACATTGCGGGTGATACGGCTCTCTTCTCGGACATGCAACTCATCGGCAATGCGGGAATCGACACAGCTATTTTGCCCATTGGTGACAATTTTACGATGGGAATTGATGATTCAATTGAGGCGGTTAAATATCTGCGGCCGAAAGTCGCCATCCCGTGTCACTATAGTACGTGGCCACCAATTGAACAGGATGCCAATGCGTGGGCGGAGCGCGTCGAGTCAGAGACGGATGCGAAAGCAGTTGTGCTAGAGATTGAGGGAACTTATTCGGTCTAGCAACAGACGACTTGTGCAGTAATATAGATGGATTTGAAAATGAACGGTTAAATCCATCTGCGTTACGCCTCTTCCTGTAGCCATTTCCACGTTAACGCTGCTAACATCGCGCCGATAAACGGCGCAGTTAAATAAACCCAAAAGCTGTCCCATGTTCCAGAGAGCAGCGCAGGGGCAAACGACCGTGCAGGATTCATCGATGCACCCGTAACAGGGCCAGCCGCCATCGCGCACAGCAACACCGTTGCCCCAATTGCCAGTCCCGCCATCAACCCCTGCTCTTTCGAGCCAAGTGCGACGTGGCTAATCACAAACATCAAAAAGAAAGTCAGCACAATCTCCATCACAAACGCATTTGGCGCGGCAATCGTCGGTAGCGTCGCGCCAAGTGTCGGATGAGGCGGCAGTATGAAGCGTAAAAGGGTTGAAGCTAGCGTCGCGCCCAAGAACTGACAGCCGATGTAGGGCGCAATTTGGTCGAGTGGAAAACGCCCAGTTATCCAAAAGGCGACCGTGACAGCGGGGTTAAAGTGTGCGCCCGAAATTTCACCGACAGCGTAAATCATCACCATAATGATGAGGCCAAACGCAATTGCAATCCCTGCGTGGGTAATCACGCCATCACGGGTGTCGTTGACAATAATCGCGCCCGTTCCGACAAAAACGAGCGCGAAGGTTCCGATTAGTTCACATACATAGCGACGCATTGACTCTTTTTCCATTCATACCCACAAATTTGCTTAAAATCGGCTCAGTGGATCGACACGCTAAGGAGGACGTTTTTTGTGTCTACAGTCGACCGATTTGAAAAGCCTAATTGATGGATTTTAGTAGATCATTGCGTCTATGCTGTTATCGACTTGTTAAGAAATTTTTTGAATGAGGATGTGTTGAAAAACCCACCGGCCGAACGCTGTGGGTTTTTCAACACGCTTGCTAAAAATTAAGTGCGGTTAGCGTCGAATGGTTGGCAGGAATAGCTTAAACTCAACCTGTACATCCCAGAAATAGAGTTCGCCACCCAAGTCACCGACGATGACTTCGGCCGCTACATCCCCATCCAAGTTCGCCACAATCGGTGTCCCCGTGACGGAAACGCTCGTCTCTCGTGGCCAGTTGTCAACGAGCGTGCCATCCACTTCGTAGGCGTAGATATGAGCATCTTCAGACGCGACGATAATTTCATTTGTGCCGTCGCCATCTACATCGCCGAGCTTTGGCTGTGCGGTGATCGCGCCGTCAGTTGCTTGTGGCCAGCCTGCGACTGGCTCACCGCCATGCTGCCATGCACGCACGTTGCCGTCCCCACTGCCGATCAGCAGTTCGAGATCACCGTTCTCATCAATGTCCGCGACCAGTGCCGTGCCGCGCAAGCCGCTCCAGCCGGCAAATAGCTCTTGAACGACGCTTCCATCTTTGTCCAGCACGAATAGGAAGCTCCGCGCATAGCCAGCGACGAGTTGACTTGAGCCAAACGCAATTTCGAGACCAGTGCGAGTTGGATCGATGTCGGCGACGATGGGCTGTCCGAAAATGGGATCGGCCGTTTCAAACGCCCACTTTAGCGAGCCGTCTGCATTAAAGACATACAGTTTCTTATCCTGCGATCCGACGACAATTTCGAGTGTGCCGTTGCCGTCAATATCGGCGATGGTGGGAGAACTGTTGTGTGTCTGGCTAGAAAATTCATCGGTCACATCGCCCATGCTGACATTCCAGCGAGGCGTGCCGTCCGCGTTGAAAGCATAGAGTCGCCCATCTGCCAGTGGAATGATGATGGCTGTGCTGCCTTGTAACTGGGCAACCGCGGGGGTGGCAAGCACACGATGTGTGCCAACTTGGACAGGCCATCCGCTGACGGTTTGCCCGTTTGCATGGAAGGCGTGGAGTGTGCCGTTGCCGCTGCCGACGAGGATTTCGGAAGTGCCATCACCATTGAGATCGGCCGCCACCGCTGCTGCTCGAATTGCGCCGCCCACATCGACCGACCAAAGCAACTTTTGATTCAAGTCGTACACTTCAAGCTGATTGGTCAACTGATTGCCGATTACAATACGCGAATCGACGACAATTGGGCTGGCAAAGTAGCTGCTGTCACCACTCGTATCGCGCACGCTACGACTGTTGAGAAGCTCTTCTAGCGGCACGTTGGGCGCATATTGCCACAGGTAGGTCTGTTCTGCATTGTTGAGATCGTCCCAATCGAGTGCTGTTGCACCGCCGCTTTTGATAAAGTCTTCGTATAGTGGGTAGCCACGCCAAATCCCAAACTGTTCGAGAGGCCAGTCGATATTTACGTCAAACGTGTGCGCCAATGGCAGATCGAAGCCAAGCAGCGGCGTGCTGGGGTCAAAGATGCCCGATACGCTTTGCGTATTGTCGAGATGACCGGGAATGTTGAGATGCACCGATTCGCCGGTGTTATAGACGTTAATGTAAGGGTCAAATGGCACAGGTGGTAAGAACGATGCGGGGTTGTTTTCAGGCTCATCGAGGACAATGGTCAAGTTGGCAACTTGTCCCGGTACAAAGTAATCTTGTTCGGGGCGTGTGTTGACAAATGGTTCGGTGAAGCCAGAGAGTGGGGGGAGAGCTTCCCATGTTCGGCCGAAAATCGAGAAGTCAGCCAACTCAGCAAACGTATCACCCGCCGTTTTTGCTACGCTGCCATCTGGATTCATGACCGTCAATCCATAACGACCCCCACCAACGACGGGCAGGGCGTGACGGAACTCATGATCATAGCCAGCCCCACGCGCTACGATTTCATAGCGATTTTGTAGCACAGCCAGATTGCCTGTTGGGGTCACGCACTGCTCGATATCGATGCGGATCAAGACATCATTGTAGTCCCAATCTGACCAGCCAACGTTTTTGAGATCTTCATAGGCGATGCTCAAATCTTCATTAGTGCAGGTGAGCGGGCCATAGACACGAGCAGTCGCTTGGTCGCTGGGGTCAGAATCGGCCGCCACAACCGCACTATTATCGACAGGAACAACATTCCCATTGCTGTCCACCGCTGTCACCGTTGCGACATTATCATACGCCACTCCTGCGACAGGGGCGAGTGCTGTTGTTTGATAGGTGACGACATGTGTCGTGTTGCCGGCTAGGGCGGGAAGTTCCCAACCACCAAGTGCCGGAACGTTTATCACTATTCCATTGAGTTTGACAGAGCCGGGTACTAGCGTAAAGGTGGCTGGCAATTGGTCAGCCAGCACAACGTTATCGGCGCGACCATTGGCGACATTTTTGATATTGACCGTGTAGTTGATGGTATCGCCGACGTTGACGAAGGGTTTATCGGCCGATTTCTCCACCACCAGCGCAGGAGCCACAATCGTATTGGCAACCTCATTCGACTGCACAACGGGTGCATTGTCAAAGACACGACTCGCTTGATTGCGGATTATCTCACCCGCTTTCACATCGCTATCGACCGGTAACGTGGCACGAATCGTGATCGTCTCCTGCTGATTGGGTGCGATGCTGGCAAAACTTGCGCTGACGTTATTGCCGTTGTGGGAGCCGTTGCTCACGTCAGTCACGGTCAGCCGCTCGTCAACCAAATCGCTGACGACAACGTTATACATCGTCGCGGGAACCGGTTGTGCTGGCACGATGACTGTGTAAATAATTTCCGAATCGTAGGTTAGTTCATCCGCAACGGCGGCCGATTTGCTGATGCCACTTGATGGCGTGTAGAGTTGAACGCTACCCGAAACAGGGTCATACGTGCGCTCAAACGGATGGCTGCCCGGCTGTGAGCTGTACGTCGTTACAGTGGCGATATTTTGGAACTCTAGATCGGCCGAAATATCTGCCGGCACACGCACAGAAAAACGCACCTCCCACGTATCGCCTGCCCGCAGCATATTCAAGCCATAGGCGAGTTCACCATCGCCGGCTAGATTGCCATCTATAAACGTCGCGCCGCTGGAATTGCCGATGATGCTCTGCGAAACTGTTTGCTGTAACGTTAGACCAACAGGCAGATCGTCTACCAACGTCATATCGTATGCAGTCGCATTGCCGTTGTTGCGAACTTGAATGGTGAAGAGGGCGATGCCATTTGCACCTAACGTATTGTAATCTGTGGACTTTGTGACGCTTAACTGTGGTTGTATCACCTTGACATCTGCATCCGCTTCGGGGCTACGCCGATCAATCTGATTTGTATTGTAGCTTTCTGAGGCATACCCCGTTCCGTTGTAGCCCGTCGCATCGTCGTACCAGCCGATAAACGCATCGTTGTCCGCATTTTTGCGGCAGCAAGCATAGGCATTGGTTCCATTGGGTCTCAACCCCGTTACAACCGTTTCAAATTCAAGTGTAAAGACATAGTCACTGCTGCCAGCCGTATTGTCGATTGTTTGCAAGAACCAACGTACATCTCTATTGTCATTGTCAATGGGATTTTCAGTGTGATTGTCTGTGTCAAGCAACGCATTTGTTAGCAGTGTGCTGCCCTCGACAAAATCAAATCCATTTGGCAAATCGTTTTCCTCGATGACAGGCCAATGGGCAACAACCCCTGCTGGCACTGTGCCAACGAGCGTCCATGTCACTGTATCACCAATTGTCGCGTTGGTGGTATCGGCCGATTTGCTCAACGTCGCCCCACGCACATACACTGTTTCATCATCGGTATTCAACTCACTCACATCGCTGTTGGCAACCCACTGATGCCCCGTGTTGTCGCTGCGACTGTTGTAGCCAATCGTCGCCAGATTGGTCATGCTCTCACCCGCAATCACGCCGGCTTTGACGGTTGCCACATAGCGAAACGTTTGTGTCTCGCCCGCTGCCAGTTCCGCAACGGCCGCCCAGGTCAACGTGCCGCCATTGCCGGCCGCAGGGTTGCCGCTGCTTGTGTAACTGCTGTCTGTTGGCGTTGCGCTGCCGCCGCTGTTTGGCACAATCAAGTTGGCTGGCACAACATCCGTCAACACCAGATTGTAAGCTGTTGCTTTGCCGCGATTGGTCACGGCGATGGTGTAGTCAATCGTGTCGTTTGCGCTGAGATTTTGGGCGGGATTGGCAGTTTTAACCAACACCAACTCAGGTGCGTTGTAATCGACCGTCGCCAACTCACGCAGGCTGTACGCCTTGCCATAGCTGTTCTGACCGCTCAACTTGCCAAAGTTCGCCACGATCCAGCCCGGCTGCGCGTCTGGAATGTCGCTGACCTTTGCCTTTAGCTCAACCTGCCAACTGCTCGCCTGCTCGACGCTACACAGTGACCATTCGAGATATTGCAGTCCGTTCAGCATCCCAATGGTTGGCGTTTGCGGCGCACTGGTGCAACCGCTGCTGTCGGAAAAATTGCCGCTCATCTGATAGGTGTCGCTGCCATTGACAAACGACATCCCGCGTGGCAAGAAGTCGCGGATGATGATTTCTTTGGCATCAACGTTGCTTGCGCTTGCATATTGGAGGCGGAAGGTGATTTCATCACCCGTAAAGCCGACCGTATTTGCGCCCCATGTTGCGCTTTCGACATCATAGACATCTTTTGAGAAGGTTGTGAAGCGTGTGGTGACGGTTGCATCTGAGGTGTCGGGAATGGCTGTACCAAATCGGCCGACTGTGATAGCGTCTTGCCAATCGCCACTGATGGTCACATCATTGGTGAGCGAATCGCCAGAGACGATGGGTTCATTGGTGAGAGGGGCGGCCGAATAAATCTCATCGACTGTTGCATTAAATCTAATCACATCATCGCTGCCCGGAATCGTTGCATTGGTAGGCAACGCCCACGTTAACGTCGTTTTTCCAACCGTTGGCGTGTCCGTCTCAACGGTCAAAGGCGCGACAGTCGCACTACCATCTACGTAGGTCATTCCATCGGGCAACACATCGACCAGAGTGACATTGGTCGTCGTGTAGTATTCAGAAACAAAGTAATGCAGATCGTAAGTGACCTCTGTGCCGATGCCAACAATTGTGGGGGATACGGATTTGCTAATCGTCAGATATTCGGCAACGACAATCTCGACAGCATCATCGGCCGGCGTGCTTTGTGTACCATCGGCCGTTCCCGACCCATCATAACTCCCAATCGCCTCATAGCTGACGGCAACTTCTGCATCTTCGGGAATGATGTCGCCGCTCATGATCCCAGCAAATGCACCGGCTTCAGCCGCTACATCCGCGCTCGTCCGCGCCCGATAGGGAATTGCCACATCGAACGTAATCTCGACAGGCGTGGTGTAATCGGCCGTTGTCAGCGTTCCCAACGCCCACTGCATTTCAAGTGAGCCATCCGCTTGCAGGGCAAGCTGTGGGGTTGCACTCGCACCATTAGACACAGTTGGATTGCCCAGATAGGCTAAGTTGGGCGGCAGAAGTAGCGTAGCGGTCACGTGTTCTGTGCTACCGACATTGTTGTTGCGAACGGTCGCCGTATAGCGGAAAGGCCAATCTGCCCCACCGTCATACTCACCCGCCCCTGTCGCCTGTTCATCGCCCGTCGATTGATGTGCGGCAAGCTCAATGTCAATCGCCTGTGGACGCGCCGCCAGTGTACTAGTCTTCGCTAACCATTCGCCGCTGTTATCGGGAATCGTGTTGGCGGCAATCACGATGCTGTTTTCAAAGCTGTCAGCCATTGTCAGCCCTGCACTCAGGACAGCCGTCACGTCAAGTTCCAATATCTCATTGACCTCGACATCGACGATATTGTCCCAAATTAAAATAGTGGTTCCGTCGGTTTGCGGCTGTAAAGATGTTGGCTGAATGCTGGCAGATTGATAAGTTAATCCAACGGGTAGCGTGTCGGTAATCGTCAAGTTATACGCTTTATCAGTCACAGGATTTGCGCCCGTGTTGCCAATCGCAATGCGATAAGTGACATCACCGCCAAGTAATGGCTCTGCGCTGATTGTTTGATTGAGCGTTAAAACGGGGGAGCTGCTGGCAAGCAGGCCAGAAGCGGTCAGAATTGCAGTCACAAAAAGGATTAAGATAATAGTCAGATGTTTGTGGTATAGAAACCTATACATATTCGTTACTCCAAACGGCATTGCATTTTCAAATAAGTCTAGCGAACAACCTTACAGAATGATTTAGGAGATCAGTCCTACTGTGGTGTCCGTTTGTCGGACGCGCTAAACGAAGCTAACTTATTTGTAGCCCAAATTTCTGGCGATAAATCTGGTTGTTTGAAGAGCTGGGAAAGATGACTGGTGAGATGCTGTGGCTGGCGCGTCTCAAGAACAAAGACAAACTGACAGAAGATACCAGAGCCGCTGCAACGCAGACGGCTCTGCGGATTCATCCAAGTTTTTCAAGAACTGATTTTAGGATGGCAATTGCCTTTTCATACTCTGCTAGAACGAGGTGTTCGTGTGGTGTGTGGTCGAGTGTGCTGTCGCCGGGTCCGTAGGCGACGATGGGACATTGCCAGACGGGGGCGACGACATTCATATCACTCGTGCCGGTTTTGACTTTGAAGCGCGGTTTTGTGCCTGCCCGACGGAGGGTGAGATTGAAAGCGCGGGCGAGGGGGGTTTTGTGGTCGGAGCGGTAGGCGTGTTCGTGGCTGTGGGCGTGGATGGTTGCATCGACTGCCCACTCACGGGTCATTTCGACAAAGGCATCGGCATCGAAGTTGAGCGGGGTGCGAACGCCGATGCGGAGATCGGCCGAATCCACCAACCCATCACTCCCCGTCTGAAAGCTGCGAATCGAAGGGATCAACTGGTCAAATAGCTTGGGCTTGTCCGCATTGTAATCTTGAATATAGGCATCAACTTTGTTCCACCATGCGATCCCGCTTTCGGCAACGCCGCTCGCTTGACCGGCAGTGTGACCCATTTCGGCCGAAATCTGATAATCGATCAGAATCCGCCCTTTGTAGCCCAACGTTACCCCGTCCCAGCCGCTTGGCTCGCCGATAATGCAAAAGTCGGGCTGATATTGTGTTTTGACAAAGTGCGCTCCTTTGCTCGTTGCGGCTTCCTCTTCAACTGCGCCAATCACGATTAAGCGCACATCATCGCTAATCTCTGCCTGCGCCCCTGCCATCACAAATGTCGCCAACGGCCCCTTCGCATCAACCGACCCCCGCCCATGCAAAATCCCCGCCTCAATCCGCACAGGAATATCACCCGGCACCGTGTCAATATGCCCCAGCAACACAATCGTCTTTGCCGCATCCTCGCGCCCACGAATCCCAACGGCATTCCCCGCCTCATCAACAAAAGCATGTTCATAATTCAACGCTTGCATTGCATTAATGAGAAACACAGTTGCATTGTACTCCTCACCTGACAAACTGCGAATTTTAACGAGATTGTAAATTAAATCTATTGCGTTCATTTGTGCTATAATGCTCCTATGCAGTTAGAATGGGATGAATCCAAGCGTGAGACAACGTTGCGAAAACGAGGGATTGATTTTGCTGTCTTGGAAGAGGCCTTTAACACAGAAGTGTTTATGATTGAACAACGGCGCGGCTCTTATGATGAGTCCCGTTATGTGCTGTTTGGCTTTTTGCAAGGCAAGCCTATTGTGGTCGTATATACTTATCGTGGCGAATCTGTAAGAATTATTTCTGCACGTCATGCAACAAAACATGAGCAAAAAACTTACTACACTTGAATCAAAAATGGACTGGGAGCACTTCCATTCAATCAAAGATGAAGATATTGATCTTGATGAGATTCCAGAAATTACCCCAGAAGAATTTGCCAAGGCAACAACCTCGCGGGAATTCTTTGCTAAACGCGGTATAGATTTTGATCCCAGCAAACTTCGCACGGCACGTGTCCACCATGAGGATGGCACAGTGACCGAGCATTGGCTTCCTGGCCATGAGCCAATGGTTTTGCTCGACTTTGAGGTTGCCAAATACTTTCCGACCGCAGAGGCGGTGAATGCAGCGTTGAAAGGACTCATTGAACTTTCCCGGCAGATTCAACATCAAGCAGAACCTCAGTTAATGACGTAACTAAAGCGTCAATTTCTACTTGTGTGACTGTTAGGGGTGGCAGAAAGCGCAAGACGGTTCCCCCAGCATTTAGCACCATAAAGCCGCGTTCCATCAATGCTTGTAAAATTGGTGTGACGCGCATCCTCATCTCAACCCCTATCATTAGCCCAATCCCACGCACATCACGGATCAGTGGCGAGTTGATTTCAGACAGTCGCTCTTGAAAATATACGCCCATTTCTTGAGCATTTTCAACTAGTCCCTCAGACTCAATAATCTCAAACGTTGCCAGCGATGCGGCGCACGCCAGTGGATTACCGCCAAAGGTTGAGCCATGCAAGCCCGGCTTGAGTACATCGGCGACCGCTTGCGTGATGCCAGTCGCGCCCATCGGCACGCCACCTGCTAGGGCTTTGCCAAGCGCGATGATGTCGGGCTGAATGCCAAGCTGATCGCTGGCAAACAAGGTTCCCGTGCGACCCATACCAGTTTGCACCTCATCGACGATTAACAACGCGCCATGCTTATCGCACAATTCGCGCACCGCCGTGAAGTACTGTGGGCTGCCAACCCGCACGCCGCCTTCGCCCTGAACTGGCTCCAAAATCACGGCGGCCGTTTCATCGTTGACGACCGCCTCGAATTTAGCGATGTTATTGAACGGAACGTGTGCGAAGTTGGCAATCAGCGGCTTAAATGGCTCACGATACTTTTTGTTGTGGGTTGCGGCAAGTGAGCCGAGCGTGCGCCCATGAAAACCGCGCATCGTGGCAACAAATTTATGCCGACCCGTTGCCAGCCGTGCAAACTTAATCGCGGCTTCATTTGCCTCTGTTCCAGAGTTGCAGAGGAAAAAGCGGCCAAGGCCAGCAGGTGTGACCTCTGCCAGTTTGGCTAGTAGTTGCGCTCGTTTGTCGTTGTAGCCAAGTTCGGGCGAAGTCATCAGCGTAGACGCTTGGTCTGCGATGGCAGCGACGAGACGGGGGTGGGCGTGTCCCAAATTGGCGACGGAGATGCCCGTGCCGAAATCGAGATATTCTTTGCCTGCGTCGTCCCAAAGGCGCATTCCATCGCCGCGCACAAAGCAGACTTCACGTTTGCCGTAGACACCGCTGGTATGTTGAGATTCTTGCTCGATAAAAGTCATGTGTAATTGTCAGATTGTAATTTCTGTGCCGCTCATAAAAATTGCCTTGCGAACGGCTTGCTCGCGCAGATGGGCGATTTGTGCTGAGTCGGGATCGTTGCGATAGGCGGTGAATGCCTCTTCAGATGGGAAGGTGAGCCAGTGGATTTCGTCGGGCGTGTCGATATTTGCGGCCGATTTCGGCCGAATAATACGCTGAATCTCTCCACCATGACGCGCCATGATTGGGATGGCGCGTCGCTCATATTCGTGGAGTGTTTCAAGCTCGCCTTCGTTGACGTAGATAAGGACTGTCATCAAAATGGTCATTTCACAAAGTTTTTAATGTAATTGAAGTAACCACGTCGGCCGCCCTCTTTTTGCCATCGTTTGACAGATTTTTGAATCCGCTTGAGACAGGCGACAAGGACAGCGGCCGAAACATTTTTCTGATTTCGACTTAAAAAGCTCGCTAGAGTGCCTTTGCCGCCCTCAGTAACCTCACCTAACCGTGCCTGACACATCGCATCTGCCCGTTCAAAGGCTAACAAGGCCAATCCATCGAGCTTAACTGCTGGCACAGAACGTTTACGCTCCCTTGCTCGATAGACGCGAATCAATCCCTCCAACGCCTTCAACGTTTGCCAATCGGTCATCTCCTCATCTTCACGATAAACTGAAGCCAATGCAAACTCGATATTTTGTAGCACATCCATGTATTCTTCTTCTACGTTCATGCCTCAACTCCTATCAGTGACTAATAACTGTTCCTTGCCCATCAAGTGCTGCCCTGACAGGATTTTCAACCCGTGCATCTCCAAGAATGACGCGCTGAACGCCGCCCTCAATCGCCTCTTTTGCACCGAGCAGCTTGATTCGCATTCGTCCCTCAGCGTATGTTTTGGCGACGTGTTGGATGTCGTCGTAGGGGACTTCCTTTAATAATGAAGATTCATCGGGGAAGTTGGTTAGAACGCCGGGAATGTTGGAGAGGATGATGAGGTCTGTTGCTTGAAGGGCGCGGGCGGTCTCGGCCGATCCCCGATCCCCATCCACATTGATCGCCTCCCCATCATAACTAATCGCTGGCGGAGTCAACACGGGTAAATACCCACCATCCAGCAACAAGTTAAGTAGCGTCGTATTCACTTCTTCGACTTTCCCCGTATAGTTCCCACGCACGATAAACTTGCGCCCATTCTCATCAACGGCACGCACCGCCTTCTTACGCTTACCGCGCCAAACGCCCCCATCAATCCCTGACAGGCCAACCGCATTCACACCCAACTGTTGCAGCTTCTCAACGATCATCTTGTTCATCTTCCCACAGTAGACCATCTCGAAAATTTCGAGCGTCTTTTTATCAGTCAGACGACTCGTATAGCCGCTCGGTGACGTGATAAACTGCGGGGCATGTCCCAACGCTTCCGCAATTTCATTTGTCTGACTGCTCCCACCATGCACGAGGATGAGCCGCCGTCCATCTTTCCACAGCCGCGCAATGTCCGCGCAAACTGCATCGTAATCTATTCCTTCCGAACCACCAACTTTGACAATTATCATAGCTCCTCAACAATGGCAAAAGCACGCACAGGGAACGTGCCAAATTGCTCAACTTTGACCGGAACAGCGTAAAACTTAAATCCGCTTGCAGGTAGTTGTTCCAGCCCTCGCAAATGCTCAACGATTGGAATATCGGCACCGAGTAATGTCGTATGGACGGGACGTGAGCCATCGCCTGTATTGTCGATATTGTAGCTGTCGATACCGACAAGTGCTGCGCCGTTCTCGCGCAGAAACTCGGCCGCCCCCTCCGTCAAGAAGCTGTGTCCCTCAAAATAGGCTTCCGTGTTCCAATGTCGTGACCAATTTGTGTGAACAAGCACCGCTTTGCCCTGCACATCAAGGTCAGCAAAAACAGCTTGCTCAATCGCTCGCTGTTCTGGAGATACGCTTACCACAAGCCCATCGAGATGTGCCACTTGGGACAAATCGAGCTGCGAGAGGTCTTTCCCATCAGCAAAACGATGAAAGGGTGCATCGATGTAGGTTCCAGTATTGGCGATGAGATCGATGCGGCCGATATGAAACTCGGTTCCCTCTGCATAGAATTCGCGGGACGCTTCCCGACTGAGAAAGTCGCAAACAATCGGCGCGGGTAGCCCTTTGTAGGTGATGAGTCCATCAAAGATAGTGTGACTTAAATCAAGTAATTGTGCAGTCATGAGCGATTATCGGTCTGATTCTCTTAGTATCGTTCCCAAAATCATTGGAAGTTGACGCAGTTCTCGTTTGAGTGGATCAAGCGCAAGTCCAAGTGATTCTAAGGTCAGAACTCCGAGCAAATTTGCATCATCAGGCTCGCCAAATAGAACATCTGAAACCCCAACACGTTCCTCAAACGTAAAGAGGGCAGCCCCTTTCTCACGCTCGATTCTCGTTCCATCTGCCAGAAAAAACGTTTGTCGCGTGTAGGGTTTGATACCAAGTGCATCTAAAATAGGGTAGGGGACGACGGAGTTGATAGCTCCTGAATCGACGAGAAATTCAACTTTTTTTGTTTCGCTAGGATTCTCAAGGTTTGCAACTTCCAATTCGATATAAGTAAAACCCATCTGATGACTCCTTCTAAATAGGATGAAGGCCAACAAACGTCAGCCCAGTTGTTTCCTCTAATCCTAGCATCAAATTCATGCTTTGAACGGCCGAACCCGCCGCCCCCTTCATCAAATTGTCAATCGCAGAGATAACAACGAGACGATTACTACTCTCGTCAAGCTCAAATCCCACATCGCAGAAATTCGTTCCCGCCAAAATTTTTGGCTCAGGATAGCGATATACCCCGCGCTTATCCTTGACGATGCGGACAAATGGCTCATTTTTATACGCGCCCCGATACAGTTTCCAAACATCCTTTTCCGTCAGCTTTTTGTTGAGAAAGACATGTGCTGTGCAGAGAACGCCACGCACAAGCTCAACGGCTGTCGCTGAAAAATGCAGTTCGATGTCGCCCAACGCTTGTAGGATTTCGGCTTGATGACGATGGCCTGTTGGGGCGAAGGAGCGTACCGCGTTGACGCGCTCTGGGTGATGGGTGGCGAGGCTAAACTTGTTGCCACCTTCGGAGGAGCCGACCTTGACCTCAATCACGACGCGCTCGATTAAGCCAGCGCGTGCTAGCGGGAGCAGCGCAAGATTGGAGGCGGTCGCGTTACAGCCGACACCGGAGACGTATTGCGTATTGCGTATTGCTTCGCGGTTGAGTTCGGGGAGGCCGTAGGCGAATTTGTCGAGCCATGCGGGGTTGGGGTGAGGGGTGTTGTACCATTTTTGGTAGGTTGTGGGGGAGGTGAGGCGGAAATCGGCCGAACAATCCACCACACATCTTCCAACCCCCGCCCATTTCTCAATCTCTCCCGCCGCCATCCCATGCGGCAACGCCAAGAACAGCACATCACATGGTTCCACATCGGCCGCACTGCTAAATTTCAGCCTCGTCGCGCCGCGTAAGTTTGGATGTGCCTGATGGACAAAACGCCCTGCATATTGCCGCGACGTAATTTGCGCCACGTCAACTTCGGGGTGTCCCAACAACAGCCGCAACAACTCACCCCCAACATAGCCAGACCCACCAACAATACTCGCCTTAAGCATACGCAACCCCGTTTAATTGACTTCTGCTTTGCAACTTTTCTTCACCCACCTTCAGCACATAATCGATCAACTTACCTGGAATGTTCACGCCTGTCGGCTTGATCGAATTTCTGAACTCCATCGTATAGTTGACCTCGTTAATCGACCAGTTGCCATCCACATCTTCAAACAGATCGACTGCGACGACACCGCCGCCAACGGCCGCGGCCGCTGCGCGGGAGAGTTCATCCACGATGTCTGTGACGGGATAGGCGGCCGATTTTCCGCCACGTGCCGTGTTGGTGATCCAATGCTCAGATGTGCGGCTGATGGCGCAAATCGTTTCACCGCCGACGACGAATGAGCGAATATCACGCCCTTCCGCTTTTTCGACATATTGTTGGATGTAGAAGATGGAGTGTAGATAGTTGCCGAGCGTTTCCTTGTGTTCTAGGATCGCTTCGGCCGATTCCCGATCATTCACCTTCGTCAACAATCGCCCCCACGACCCAATCGCTGGCTTGAGAACAACAGGATACCCCATCTCCTCAATCGCCTCAATTGCAGCACGCTGTGTATACGCGATCCGCACCTCTGGCGATGCAACCCCATGCCGCTGTAACGCCACCGACGTATTCAGCTTGCTGCCACAAACCTCCGCCACATGTGCATTATTGACGGTTGGAATCCCCCAACCGTTCAAAATTTGCAACGTCGCCAGCGCACGCGAATGGCTAACGCAACGCTCCAACACGACATCATATTTTTCCCAATCAGAACGGTCATCCAGCCGCAACTGAATTTTCCGCACGTCAATTAGGTCAAAGTCAAGTCCACGCCCTTCCATTTCTTTGATGAGCAATTTTTCTTCCGCACGCACGCGGCTGTACAACATTCCGATTTTCATAGCAAGGATGAGGGATGAAGGATGAAGGATGAGTTGCTTTTCATCCTTCATCCTTCATAATTTCTTATTCTCCCCAGTCTTCTTCGACTTCGGGGGCTTCTTCGACAGTGACTGGATCGAGCGTCAAAACTTCCAACTCTGTGCCGCAATCGGCACACTCAATAATTTCACCAACGATTGCATCGGCCGCAATCTCGACATCTGCTTCACACACGGGACATTCAACTGTACTCATTGTTCTATTCTCCAAACTATTTTTGCATCAAAAAAGCCCAACCTTGTTGGTCGGGCTTCACTCTCAAAATCACATCGCAGCAAAAAATGACCAAACGGTTATGTATGGTACGGCTTCTTGCTCTTCTTTGTGATTTGCGCGTCTTTATTCATATCGTGCGGAAGGATAACCGAAATTCCTAAACTGTCAATAGTAGCTTTACGAACGGTCTATAAACAGTCAGATAATCACGTTTAGCTCTTACGTTCCGTATATCGGCATATCAGCCCCGACAATTTCTTTGAATTGTCCAAGCACCTCACCTGCATTCGCATGGCGACCCGTTGTATACTTGGAGTAGATGAGATCGTCATCGACGATGACCTCAAATGCGCCACCGCCACCGGGAATGAGCGTGAGCTGGTCGATTACGTGCTGATAGTTTGAGAGCAGTTCGGCCGCTAAACTAGCGGCTCGTGGTAAGTAATTTCACTTAACGCAGTATTCAATCGAAATTGTGTGTTTTTCATCAAACATAGTGTACCTCTCGGATATATGGTTATGTAACAGCGATTGTTACACAATTATTTTAGCGAGAGGCGGCATCTTTGAAAGTTGTAAATGCGTGTGTTAACGTAACCCATTCATCAACTGTAAGCGTCTCGGCCCGACGTTTTGGGTCAATCTCAGCCGCTTCCATCACCGTCAAAACCCCATTTTTATCTAACCCCAACTGTTTCAAATTGTTTTTTAGCTGCTTGCGCTTCTGGCTAAATCCCGCCTTTGCTACGCGGAAAAATAGCTTCGCATCGACCTTTGCTTCTCTCGGCCGCACGTCGATATGCACAATGCTCGACGCAACTTTCGGGCGTGGCCAAAATGCGCCCGCACTGATATTGCCAACTATTTTTGCCGTCCCGTAAAACTGGACACTGACCGCCATCAGCGACATGCTCCCCGTTTGCGCCGTCATCCGCTCGGCAACCTCTTTTTGAACGGTGAGTGTGAGCGAACTGGGCTTGATCTCGGCCGACAATAAATGTCGCAAAATCGCCCCCGTGATATAGTAGGGAACATTTGCAATCACCTTATACGGCTGGTCGAACAGGTCGCTCACATGCTGCTGCAAAATATCGCCGTGAATCAACTCCACACAAGGAAAAAAGGCCAGCTCGTAGCGCAAGATGGGGATGAAGCGTTGATCTAGTTCGACGGCGACGACGCGATCTGTATGCTGTGCTAGCACGCGGGTCAATGCGCCTAAGCCGGGGCCAACTTCGAGAACAGGATCGTTGGGCGTGATGTCGGCCGAGTCCACAATCCGCTGCAAAATGGCGGGATCAAATAGGAAATTCTGCCCCAAACTCTTTTTTGGCTCTAATTTGTAGCGTTGTAAAATTTCTTTAGGATGCACAGTTTTGTAAGTTGCATCTGAGGATGCAGACTCAAGATTTGGATTAGGGTAGCCACGTTGGAATCAAATAGTTGATCCGCTCAGGTTCAGGCACGGGCGTTAGATAGTAGACATCCGTATAGCCACGCCAGCCGACGTAATCGGCCGCTGAATATCCCAGATCGATCCAGCGACCTTTGATGCTCCCACCCACGTCCGCCGCATGTCCACGCCCATAACCCGGCACGTAAACATCAGTGCGAAAAGGAATAACCGACTTATCGACGGCGACAAGCCCTGTTCGCAGCCGCATCCCGCTCGCTGTCACCCCGTAGGTTGGATGGCTACGTGATTTTCCAGACGATGCGGCCGTGTACGACGTGACGCGCATTCGCACCTTACGCCAATACTCCACGGGGCCATCGGGTGTCTCAAGTGTGCGAACTTCGATGCGTGTGCCATAGCCCAAAATTTCATTGACAGGCTCCTGCGCGACCCACTCCCCTGTTGACTCCCGCCTCACCTCCTCGCCATTTTCATAAACGATCCGCGTTTGTCGGCGCAAGATGCCCTCTTTGCCCGCAACAACCAGCCCTTTCTGGTCGATCTCTAGCTGATCGGTGGGTTGCCAGAGTGACTCAAACGGAATCGCTGTGTCATCGTTGATAAAGGATTCAGTCACGCGCACAACCTCGATAGTGTCACCCGGCTGGAGAATGGTCTCGGCCGCCGGGCGCACAAAATCAGCCCCAACTAGCCCAACACCCGCCTCGCGTAAAATTGATAACGGCTTATTGTGGTGACTGCGGGTTTGAAGCTGTTTGCCATCGACCAAAATGGTGTACGGTTCCGAGCGCGTGATGACGATTTCGAGATTGTCAGAAACCCACTCTCCCAAAGAGGGTTGGATGCCATCGGCCGCCCACAGCGTGATTTCAGCCTCGTCAATGGCTTCGCCCACCGTCTGAGCGCGGGTCACGATCTGTTTGCGGTTAGCGCCATCGACGATGGTGATGGTGTGGAAGCGGCCGATCTCTAGTCGCGCTGGCACCGCCGCACCGATGACCTGTCCATAGCCAACCATTTGACCATCGGCAAGGACGCGATCTGTGCGGCCGATCTCAATTTGTGACTCACGCAAAAAGCCCCCCAAGGTTGACTGATGCGTAAAATATGTTTGTGTCGCTTCATCTGTCCGCACGGTGACTGTTTTTGCCCGCTGCACCTGAATCGCTACATCGGGCGCGGCCGTCGTACCCAACTCTGGCAGCACGATGTCACCAGATTGCAATGTAATGCCCCCGGCGGTCAAAACCTGACTAACCGTGTCAAACATCCCGTTGACAACAACGATATTGCCATCGACATAAACAGCGTATTGCTCAACCTGCGTGACCGCGAAGCCGGCCGCGCCCAAGCCACCGCCTACCATGCACATAAATAAAAAAATGAGTATTTTTCGGGGGAGAGAGAATTTACCAAGCATCGCGTGTGTCTGGTCTTTCCACTGCTTGGTATTCTGGCTGTGGCGATTGCCAAACCAAAATCCAAAATATCGCTGTGCGACTTGTCTACTTACACAAACAAAAGTACCCATGCCGTCGGTGAGAACCGGGATTCCCTAGACACCCGAAGGAATCGCCTTAGTGCTGCTTCCTTCCGGACCTGACACGGTTCAGCGAGCTTCGCCGCTAAGGTCCCAATTCGCACCGACCGCATGGGTACTTAAATGTTTTTAACTCTGGGATCGTAACAAAACCTGCATGGTAGGGCAACTAATATCACATAACTTTTAGCATCTTGCCCTCAAAAGGCGAAATTGCGACTGACAGCAACGATATTGACCAACTCGGTCAATACGACCTTGTGCAGCTCATTGTCCACACGAGCTGATTGCTACATAATCCATGACCCCAAACGACTTCATCACGCGCTGGCAAGCATCAGGCGCGGCCGAACGCGCCAACTATCAACTGTTTTTAAGTGGAACCCGCCATCTTTGGCACGCTGCTCGAACGTGCGCTCGACCCGATTGAGCGGCACGAGCTCGGCTCATACAGATGATCAAAGAATGCTATCTAAGTAAGAAAGAAAGTGATCTGCATATTGACAACGCGAACGAACGATTCTGGGATTAATCTGCTCTAGCAACTCGAATGATTTATTGCCTTTTGCATAATCTTGAGTTGCTCGTGTTGCCTTTTCCAAAGACTGATAAATATCTCGTTTAGAAACTTTCTCAAGATTTGTCCGTTTTGGCAACTTACTCTCATCAAAATGGGAACCGAAAAATGTCGTGAGAGCATCACTATCAGCGACAAGCCATATCTCCATACAGACAGCCATAAAGTGCAGATTGTTTTCCTCAGCCCCTGCTGGTTGGTTCCAGTGATCGCCAGCACGACGAGCAACATGCTCCCATTTTCGTTCAAGATCAGAGGATGAAACAATATCTTCACTATCCACTAGCAGTACGGGAACCTCGCCACTCCGAGAAGAGTTTCTTAATGCCGTGCAAAAAGATTTGTAAGCATCTCCCCGTCCACCACAGGCAATAATTTTGGGCATTCTGCCGTCAAAACCAGCCTTTTTCAAAAATGCTGCAAATCCCTTTCTACATGCAGTTTTCGATTTATTGTCGTTCCTATCGCTACCTTCCACATATACTCGCACGGTTGCCATCAAAAATCTCCTAATCTTCTACCAACGGTTACCACCGATTTCACCGCGCCTCCAAAGTTGACCTAGCGCGTAATCATCAAGCCATATACGCAACTCATTTTCATTTAGACGTTGCATCGTTGTCGCACCTGCAACTTTCTCGCACACAATGACAGCTTCAGGAACATCAGATAGCGCGTCAATGAGAGCAGTTGAATGAGTTGTAATAATGAGCTGTGTACGGTGACTTGCTTCAATCAGCAACTTTGCCAAATTGGGCATGATATCGGGGTGTAAACCCAATTCGGGTTCTTCAATTGCAATGAGGGGAGGTGGATCGGGATGGCAAAGAATAGACAATAGGCACAAGTATCGCAACGTCCCGTCTGATAATCGGGTAGCGGGTATCGGTTGATTCATTGATGTTTCCATGAGCGTGATCTGTACCGTCCCTCCCCGAATGCGTGTTGAGATATTTGTGAATCCCTCGTAAAATTCTTGCAGCTCGTCACGCAGCCTTTTTTGCAAACCCGGCCTATCCTGTAAATCATTCAGTACTAAACCTAAATTTGCCAAATCCTCAGATAGAAAGTCATTTGGCAGATCAGGCTTCTGTGGTAGTCGAGGCGAGGTATATCTACCAAAGTTCCATTCAGTGTAAATTTTAATGTCGCTGTATTGATTACCAAGATACGTAATCTCGGGATACTGATCTGGGTCTTTGCGTTGTGATAAAACAGATTGATCAGGAGCCAAATCCTCTCGCCGCAGTTTTCGCTCGAAAAAAACATCTCTATCATCTTCAAAACTGTCAGATGATCGTCGAATGTTCAACACTGGATACCCTCGTTGATACCGATAGTAAAATCGCACATCATCAACATATTCGTTATCTGGGTACTCATTTTCAATCGCTTCATCTTCTAGTTGAAAGCGCTGTCCATTCATACGAAACGCAATGCGATGTCGCAGCGGCATAGAACCATTTGGATAGTAGGCCGTCACGTCTATTTCAGCAGTCGGATTTTTTGTTCCTTTCCACAACCATTCATCAATACCACCACCAGCAAGAATTGGCTTTGTTAAATCGCTAGCAGATGAACGTATAAAATCTATAGCCTCAATTAAGTTTGATTTTCCTGATGCGTTCGGACCGATAATGACGTTGAGAGATTTCAATTCTAACTCTGTCGATCCTGCACCAAACGATAAAAAGTTCTGCAAGCGAATTGTTCGAATAAATCTTTTGTCACCCAGCATATTCTTCTCCAAATACACATTGCTTGAAGAATTATTGTATAACACCTCCCAAGCAAAAACGATAATCCTCGAAAAGCTGGTCGCCCTCAACGCGGAACGGGTGGCAGAGGAAGCCAACGGCTTTGTACGCTGGCTGCGCCCCGACTATCAAGCCCCCGATGCCGTCGCCAGCCAATCCCAACTAATCGAAGTCGCGCCCACTCCTTCATCCTTCATCCCTCATCCTTCATCCTTATCTGCACACACTCAATTTCAGCAACCTGTTTGACACCCGAAACGTTTCGATATACAATTTTTACATATCCGAAACGTTTCGGATATACAAGAAAACCAAGAAGAGAGTAGCAGGGTTTGAAAATCACACTGAAAGATGTCGCTAAAAAAGCAGGGATGTCCGTTACGACCGTTTCGCGTGCGCTAAACGGTCATGATGACGTTTCCATGCACACAAAGGCGTATGTCCGCGCAACCGCAACTGAGCTGGGCTACACGCCCAACCTCAATGCTCGCCGGCTCAAAACACAACGCGCAGATGCAATTGGCTTTATCCTGCCCAACGAAGACCTACGTTTTTCAGACCCATTTTTTAGTGAACTGCTTTCTGGCATCATCGACCAAATTGCACAATACGGGCTAGAGTTAAATGTCACAACCCCGACAGCGACACAATCGGCCGAACAAATCTACCTAAAATACATCCGCAGTCGGCGCGTCGATGGCTTTATCTTGGTGCGAACCGAGCGCGATGATCCGCGTATTGCGCTGCTGCAAAAACATGAGGTTCCGTTTGTGACTTTCGGCCGAACCTCTCCCTCACCTACCCACCCCTATGTTGACGAAGACGGCGTAACAGGTGTTCGTCGAATGATCGATCACCTCGTCGAATTGGGACACACACGTATTGCCTGTATCGCAGAGCCGACGCACTTAACCAAGTCACAACAGCGCGTACAGGGATATTTGGATGGGTTGGAAAAGTGGGGATTATCGGCTCAACCCGATCTGCTCATTCACGGCAACTTCCGCCAACGCTCAGGCCACATCTGTGGTCATCAACTGCTCACGATGCAAAACCCGCCCACCGCCATTGTCGCTGTCAATGACATGCTAGCACTTGGCGCGATCAGCGCGGCGCAGGAACTCGGATTGACCGTCGGCCGCGATGTCAGCATCACGGGCTTTGACGACATTCCGCTCGCCGAGTATGTCAGCCCCACGCTCACCACGCTACGCATACCAGCACATGAGATGGGGATGGCACTTTGTCACAAGTTGTACAACGTTATCAATGGGAAGGCAGCCGCCAACCCGCAAACAATTTATCGGCCGAAACTCGTCATAAGACAATCGACGGGACGGCCAAAGTGAAACAGGGCGTATCGCTCACTAATGATGAAATGAAAATGACAGGATACAAGCCAAACTTTCATCCTTCATCCTTCATCCTTCATCCTTTATCTTCATAGGAGAAGAAAATGTCTCGCTATTTGAAACTTTTGTCCCTTGTACTCGCTGCGATGCTCATGATCGTGGCCTGTAGTACACCAGAACCCGCAGACCCTACCAGCGCACCAGAGGTGGCTCCCACTGATGCGCCAGAGGAACCAGAGCCAACCGACGAACCCGCCCCCGAACCAACCGATGAACCCGCAGATAGCGGTGACGGCGGCGACATGATGGACGGTGCAACCTTCCTCTCAACCCAATTTAGCCCCGTCGAAGAACAAGAAAAGTTCCGTGCTATCCTCGCTGAAGGTGGCTACGACTTCCAATCGGCCGAATCTGGCACAATGATCGATCAGGTGTTGGCTGGCACAGGCTCAGTCGATGTCGTCGGTGCGCTGCATGGCGACTTCCCACCACTAGCAGACGGCAATGCACTGATGAACATGGCCGACATCGCCGACGACCTCTCTGGCGACCGCGATCTCGCCCAAGCGTTCATCGACACGGGCTTGCTTGGCACGGACGACTTCCTCTACTACGTCCCATGGATGCAAGCGACCTACATCATGGCCGCCCACACCGACGCGCTGCAATACCTGCCTGATGGGGCCGATGTCAACGCGATTACATGGGAGCAGTTCGCCGCATGGTGTCAAAATATCCTTGACGAAACAGGCACGCAGGGGTGCGGCTTGCCACACGCTGGCCTCTTCCACCGCTTCCTCGAAGGGTACATGTTCCCATCATTTACGGGCGGCATGGTCAGCAACTTCCGCACTGAAGAAGCGTCTGCGATGCTCGCATGGGCGCGTGATGTACTCTGGCCGACGATTCACCCAGAATCAATCAACTACGATTTCATGCAGGAACCCCTGCTCTCTGGCGACGTGATGGTTGCATTTGACCACACCGCCCGCCTGCTCGATGCGTTCAACGCGGAGCCAGATAACTTCGTTGCCTTCCCCGCCCCCGCTGGCCCCGCTGGTCGTGGCTTTATGCCCGTCATCGTTGGCTTGGGTGTTCCCGCTGACGCGCCAAATCCTGATGCGGCGGCCGATATGATCGAATTCCTCACCCGCCCCGACGTACAAAGCGCAGTCCTCAACGACTTAGGCTTCTTCCCAGTTGTTGACGGCGTAGACACTAGCAACCTCCCCGCTGGCATCGCCATTGAAGCGGGCGCAGTCAACGCACAGGCAACCGCATCTGACGCACTCCCTGCACTCCTCCCCGTCGGTCTTGGCGACCGCGGTGGCGAAATCAACCAAATCTTCCGCAACGCCTTTGATCGCGTTGTTTTGGAAGGCGAAGATATTGACACCGTTCTCAACGAAGAAGGTGACAACCTGCAAGCCCTGATGGAAGAGACAGGCGCACCTTGCTGGGCGCCCGACCCACTCGGCGATGGCCCTTGCCAAGTGAACGAAGCTGGCAGCAGCGCAGGCGTTGGCGCAGTGATGATGGATGACGGCGATGCAATGATGAGCGATGTCACCTTCCTTTCAACCCAGTTTAGCCCTGTGGAAGAACAAGAAGCGTTCCGTGCTATCCTCGCTGAAGGTGGCTACGACTTCCAAGCAGTTGAATCTGGCACGCTGATCGACCAAGTACTGGCTGGTACAGGCTCAGTTGATGTGATTGGTGCGTTGCATGGCGATTTCCCACCGCTGGCGCGTGAAGATGGGCTGATGAACATGATCGATGTTGCGGAAGACCTGCTCGATGACCGCGACCTTGCAGAAGCATTCATCGACACAGGATTGCTCGGCACGGATGATTTCTTGCACTATGTGCCATGGATGCAAGCGACCTACATCATGGGCGCAAATGTTGAGGCACTCGACTATCTGCCCGATGGCGCAGACGTGGACGCACTGACATGGGAGCAGTTTGGCGAATGGTGTGAAAACCTCAACACCGAAACGGGTAGCCCGAAATGTGGTTTGCCACACGCTGGCTTATTCCACCGCTTCCTCGAAGGGTATCTCTTCCCATCATTCACGGGTGGCATGGTCAGCAACTTCCGCAGCGACGATGCGGCCGCAATGATGGAATGGGCGCGTGATGATCTCTGGCCGAACATCCATCCTGAGTCTATCAACTACGACTTTATGCAAGAGCCAATGCAGTCAGGTGATGTTTGGGTTGCATTTGACCACACCGCACGCCTAATCGACGCATTCAACAGCGACCCAGAAGGGTACATCGCTTTCCCTGCTCCAGCAGGTGAATACGGCAGCGGCTTCATGCCCGTCATCGTCGGTCTCGGCATTCCGGCCGATGCACCAGACCCAGAAGCTGGCGCAGCGTTGATCGAATACCTGACACGCCCTGAAACGCAATCGGCCGTTCTCGAAAATCTCGGCTTCTTCCCCGTTGTTGGTGGCGCAGACACGTCTAACCTGCCAGCAGGTGTCGAAATCGAAGCGGGAGCCGTCAACAAACAGGCGACTGCACCAACCGCACTCCCTGCACTTCTGCCCGTTGGCTTAGGCGACCGTGGCGGCGAAATCAACCAGATTTTCCGCAATGCCTTCGACCGCATCGTGCTTGAGGGTGAGGACATTGAAACCGTCCTGCAAGAGGAAGGTGACAACCTGCAAGCCTTGATGGACGAGACGGGTGCGCCTTGCTGGGCGCCTGATCCGCTCGGTGATGGCCCTTGTGTGGTTAATCCGTAGGTCAAAATCGACGTAGGGGCTAGGCAAACGGCATCAGGCTTAAACAAGCCGACCGCTCACGCCGTTTGTCTCGCCCTGTTTGACATTTCGTGTGAAAAGGGCGAGATAAACGGCGTTAAATTTGAACCCGCTTGAAATCATTAGCCGTTTACCTAGCCCCTACGGATGGTCGCCATGAAAAAACGTAACCTCGCCCCCTATTTCCTGATCTTACCAACCCTAATTTATCTCGCCCTCTTTTTCGCCTATCCAATGGTGAACGGGTTTGTGTTGGCATTTCGTGACGATGAGGCATTGCTCTCGCTGCGTGCCGAACCTAGCTTGGACAGTGGGGAGGCGGGGCGCGTTCCGCAAGCCGCTCGACTTGAAGTGCTTGGACAACAGGGCAACCTGTTAGAAGAAGGCCAAGATGAAGTCACCAACCTGTTGACGGAACAGTGGTTCCGCGTGACAGGAGAAGATGCCGACGGCAATGCGGTTGATGGGTGGGTGTCTGAAACACGCCTCCGCATCCGTGAGGAGGCGGACGACGGCACGCCTATCATGGGAACGATCCGTCGCAAGCTCGGTAGTGGTGCAGACCCGCAAACTGATCTATACAGTGAACCATCCGAAGCGAGCGAGATTATCGCCAAGCTCGAACCCAGCACCGAAATGCAGGTGGCAGAAGTCGCCATTTTGGAGCTGTGGTTCAACGTGCGCTCGACGCTGGAGGATGGCACAGTAGTCGAAGGGTGGTCGCCCTCACGTTTTGTGCAGGTGTTTGAAGATGAAGTCAGCGGACGTGTGGATCGCGGCAATACGGGCGAGTGGACATTTGAGTTCTTCCAACGAATGTTCAACGACCGCTTCTTTGCCCCCGCCATGCGAACGACGTTGATACTGATGGTGTTGATTATCCCAACCCAATTTGTGTTGGCGATTGCAATGTCGCTCATCATTCAGGCACGACTTAAATTTAATTCAATTTTTCTCTATATCTTCTCGATTCCGCTCGGTGTCTCTGACCTTGCGGCGGGGATTTTGTTTTTTGCGATATTTACGCAAAATGGGTTATTGAATAGTATTTTGGAAGGGCTGGGGCTGATCTCGACGGCGCAACCCTATTTGACCGCCAACACACGTGGCTGGATTATCGGCGCGATTTGGTTGGCGGAGGTGTGGCGTGCCACGTCGATTGTGATGGTGATCGTCGTGTCGGGGTTACAGGCGATTTCGGATGAGGTGCTGGAGGCGGCCGAACTATTTGGCGCATCCTATTGGCAACGCTTGCGACACGTCATTTTGCCGCTACTCAAGCCGAGCTTGCAGGTTGCGCTGATTCTCCGCACCATTCTCGCGCTACAAGTATTCGCAGTGGTCGTCGCGCTCAGTGGTGGCGACATCGTGACGGTGTTGGCGAACGAGACGTTCCGCCAATACTTTGAATTGCGAAACAACAACGTAGCTTCGGCCTACGCTATCTTTATTTTGCTCTTGTCGATGGTCAGCGCGGTCTTCTATCTGCGTGCCGTGCGGACACAGCAGGAGGTTGCAGCAGCATGATCGACTCAAACGAACTCCAACAGGCAGCTATCCGCAAGCAAAAACGTGGGCGCATCCTCACCTACATTTGCGCGATCATCATTGCGCTCTGGATTGTGCTGCCGATTTACTTTATTTTCTCAATGGCGTTTACGACGCAGGAGGCGGTGCGTGCCTATCCTAAAAACGTGCTGCCGTTTGTGCCGTTTTCGACAGAGACGATGCGCTTCTTCCTCAGTTCAAACGGGATTGTGGAGGGGTTGATCAACAGCCTGATCGTCGCCGTCGTCACGCTACTGCTTTCAACGCTGATCGCGGCTCCTGCGGGCTATGCGATTGCACGCTACATCTTCCCGGGTCGCAACCTGTTTCGACTGTCGATTTTGGCAGTGCGTGCGTTTCCGATTGTAGTACTGTCGATTCCGCTGGCGGTGTTGTATGTGCGGATAGGGATTTTTGACAATATATACAGTCTTGCCATGATGCACACGGCGTTGGCGTTGCCGACGACTGTTTTGGTGGTGGGGAGCGTCTTTGCCAGCGTGCCGTATGAGCTAGAGGAGGCGGCGCAGGTGTTTGGGTGTACGCCGTTTCAGGCGTTTCGGCATGTGGTGTTGCCGCTCGTGTTGCCCGGTATCGCGGCATCGGCCGTCTTCACATTCGTTCTCTCATGGAACGAAGTGTTCGCCGCCAGCATCCTGACTATCCAAAACCGCACCCTCCCCGCGCAAATTCTCGGCGCACTGGACGATTCGTCACAAGCATATCAGTTTGCGGGCGGCTTCTTCATGCTGATTCCCGCGCTGATCTTCATGTTCTTCATCCGCAAGTATCTGTTCAACATGTGGGGACAGGTAAGCAAGTAGGAAGGATGAAGGCGGAAGGATGAAGGCGGAATCAGAAGCTCGCTTTTCATCCTTCATCCTTCATCCTTCATCCTTTTCAAAATGGCTGAAATAAAAATTGAAAATGTATATAAACGCTTCGGCAGCTTCACGGCTGTTGATAATGCAAATTTGCACATTGCTGACCAAGAGTTCATGGTGCTTGTGGGGCCGAGTGGCTGTGGCAAGACGACACTGTTGCGGACAATCGCGGGGTTGGGGATGGCGGATGAAGGGCGTATCATGATCGGTGATCGAGAGGTGACGTATTTGCCACCGCGTGATCGCAGAATTTCGATGGTGTTCCAGAGCTACGCCATTTTTCCCCACATGTCCGTGCGCGATAACATCGCGTTTGGGTTGAAGATGACGGGGGTGGACAAAAAGGTGGCGGCAAAACGGGTGGGGCGGTCGGCCGAGATGCTGCACATCGAAGGTTTACTTGACCGCTTCCCTAGCAACATGTCTGGTGGACAACGCCAGCGCGTCGCTGTCGCCCGTGCGATTGCGATGGAGGCGGAAGTTCTGCTGATGGATGAGCCGTTGAGCAACTTGGATGCCCTGCTGCGCTTAGAGATGCGTGCCGAGTTGAAAAAGCTACTGCGCGAAATTGGCGCGACAACGGTCTATGTCACGCATGACCAGATCGAGGCGTTGAGCATGGGCGACCGCATCGCGGTCATGAAGGATGGCGTGATCCAGCAGGTGTCGGAACCGACAACGCTTTATGACAAGCCTGAAAATCAATTCGTTGGTAGCTTTATCGGTAATCCGCCGATGAACTTTATGCGCGGGCAGGTGCAGAAATACAATGGCAAAATGGAGGTCGTGGTTGGGAAAGCGCGGCTTGAGCCAGCCAGCTTTATCCAGCCGACGATGCGCGGCTATGAAGGGGGCGAGGTTGTGATCGGGATTCGTGCCGAAAATATGGAGACGTTGACCGAATCGGCCGATGACGCAATCCCCGTCGTAGTCGATGTTGTTGAGCCACTCGGTTCACAAAATTTGCTGACAGTCGCAATGGGACAAGATCGGATCAAGGTTTCAACCCACCCTGACATGCAAATTCGTTCGGGGCAAACGGTGTGGTTACGCTTCCCAGCTGATAAAATCCGCTGGATTGACCGCGATAGCGGCAAGGTTTTGTACGCCTAGCGTCGGCATTTATGCCGATGTTTTCGTTCGCGTAGCGGTCGCATTGCGACATTTGCGGTAGCGTCGGTATTTATACCGGCGTTTTCGTTCGCATTCATAGTAGCATCGGTATTTACGCTAAAACGTCGGGCTAAAGCCGCGACGCTACAGCATCGTTTGGATTTTATGAACATACACATCATTAATCACACCCACTGGGATCGGGAATGGTTTTTAAGTTCGATTTACACAACCCACTGGATTCCCCGCTTAATTGACAAGCTGATTGAAATTTCTAAAACCAATCCCAACTTTCGCTATCTGTTTGATGGTCAAACGTTGGTGATTGAGGATTTGTTGAAGGAATACCCTGACTATCGGCCGAAAGTCGAGCAGTTGATCCGCAACGGCAATCTCACGATTGGCCCCTACTACTGTCAACCTGATTGGAAGCTGACTTGTGGGGAATTGCTGATGCGGAATTTTGAATATGGGCGCAAAGATGCAGACGCGCTGGGCGGCACGACTGACGTTGGCTGGCTGGTCGATACATTTGGGCATATTTCACAATCGCCGCAGATTCACGCACAGAACGGGATTGAGGCGGTTTATGTGTGGCGTGGAATGCCAGAGATAACGCCATATTTTGATTGGCAGGGAGCCGACGGAACAAAGATATTCGGCATTAACCTATTTGGCGGGTATCGCAATTTGTACGGCGTGACGCATGTGCCAGAGGTTGCTGAAAAACGGCTCATTTCAGAAGTTGAAAAGCTAGCTCCCTATTACCCAACGCCTGACATGCCGCTCTTTGACGGTTACGATCTCGAAGACAACCCAGAAGACCCTATCACCTTCTTCACCGAACACCGAACACCAAACACCGAATACCATTTACTGGAAGCAACACCAAAATCATTTGTCGAGGCAATTCGGCCGAAACTCTCCGCCCTCCCTACGCTCAACAACGAACTCAACTCTGGCAAATACGGCGCAACTTTTCCTGGAACCTACTCCGCACGTACCTATCTAAAAGTGATGAGCCGCGCTGCGAATCATTTATTGTTCCAAGTGGCGGAACCGTTGGCTGTATTGGCAAGATTGCTGGGGCGCGAGTATGATGTGGCGATGTATGAGCAAGATAGTCGCTTGCTGCTGCAAAATGCGGTGCATGATTGCATTTGTGGGGTCAGCATCGACCAAGTGCATGAAAAGATGGAGGATATTTACAAGAAGGTTGCGCGACGTGCCGAAGAAGATGCCGATGCGTCACTTAACGTGATTTTGCGACATTTCGCCGCTGGTGATTACGCGGTTAGCACCAATCCATTTCCGACAAAACGGATGGTGCGTTTGGACAATCATATCTATGAGGTTGAGACAAACGGGATCGGCGTTTGGAAATTGCCGCCGCCAGTTGTGTGTGAAGAGGTGGTTGAATCGGCCGAAAACCACACTTTCCAAAATGACCATTTCACCCTGACTGTTGACGCAGATGGCATCATCCATCATAACGACCAGCGACTCGGCTACCTTGCCGTCTCCCATGACAAAGGTGACACATACTCAAATCAAAAGGGCGACTTCATTGGCATTCTCAAACCGCAAACGCAACTGTACGTCACTCATGCTGGTAATACGACGGCAATCAAATACCGAACCCGACTGTCAAATGACACAATTTGCGCTGAGGCGATTGTGACGATCACGCTCGATGAGGATGCGTTGATTCACTGGCAGATTGACTTGCTGACGGCGGGAACAGATTTGCGCGTCGATTTTGTGGTTGAGACAGGGTTGAATGAGCGAGTGTATGCGGGAATGCCGTTTGATGTGGTTGCGCGTCCTTTTTCAGACAGTGA
The DNA here is from genome assembly GCA_964389925.1 of uncultured Ardenticatenaceae bacterium. Classification (GTDB taxonomy): domain Bacteria; phylum Chloroflexota; class Anaerolineae; order Promineifilales; family Promineifilaceae; genus CALECP01. Next base: position 18,873 of record CAYMGE010000041.1, on the reverse strand, counting down.
TTTGTTGCCACTCGACGTAGACGACCCACAGTTTGGCAAAATTCTGCTCGGACAGCGTGAGAGTGGTGAGGTAAGTGTGTTCCCCTTTCACGATTTTGTTGCCACAACAGATGGGACAAACAGCGCGGTCGTTTTTTCCAATAGTGTGCATTCTTATGAAGCGCAACACGATGGCACGCTGGCGATTACGCTGCAACGCTCGGTTGAATGGCTGACACGCGGTAATTTGCCTGACCGTGTCGGGGATGCAGGGCCGTTTTTCTACGTGCCAGACGCACGCGCTGAACGGCACGTCACGCATAAATTGGCGTTTGCATTTGGCACGTTCTCGCCTGATAGCATTGAAGTGCAGCGGCTAAATGCGGCATTTCAGAATCCGCCGCTTATCATTCAAAACAACAACGATGGTGAGCGCACGGAATGGCAATGGCTAACGGCCGAACTGCCGATGAGCAGCTTGCGCGTGATTGATGGGGAGATCGTTGGGCGGTTTTATAATCCGACGATGGCAAGTGGTGTGGTGAATGGGGAGAAAATTCGGCCGAAACAGATCAAATCGCTCACGTTCGATGATAGTTTGCCAGAAGTCGCGCTGACGGTCACCAACGACGATTGTGTTTTTTCTGTCAAAACGCCGCGACTATTTCCCGTTGCCGATAACCGTAGTGTGCCTAGCGCAGAGGGGCTTGTTGAGTTGGAGCGGCTGATTGCAACGTCGGAGGCGGGGATGAAATCGGCCGAAAAGAAAGTCGCAGCCTCAGAAGGCGACGACCGCCACATCTTTCAGCGCGAAATCTATGTCCATCATCGGGAGATGCTTGAATATCAGCTATCACACCGTCTCAACACGCTAAAGCTTGCACAAAATGGTGAAGTCACAGACGCATATTTGTATGAACCCGATCCTGTTGTCGCAGAGATTGGGTATCAACTCAATCAGTTGCGGATTAAGCGACGGATTTATGATTACGTCGTCGCTGCGCTGTAAAACGTCTATCGTCTAAAAATAGACTATAATTAGACGATATGTTTGAGCCAAGCTACAAAATTTCGCCCCCATTACTCGCCGCAATCAAAGAGATTGGGCTGCTTGTTTACCAACTCAACGCGCAAGTTGTGCCGCGTCCCACATTGGCACAACTCATTTCCGAAGCGGAAGTGACCGCCGTTTACGCCTCAACGACGATTGAAGGCAACCCGCTTTCGCTGACCGACACGCGCCGCTTGATCAAGAACAAGCCTGTCAATGTGCGAGATAGCGAACGCGAGATTATCAACTTCAATGGGGCGTTGACGGCGTTGCACAGTGAGCCAGATGCAGATTTGACAGAGGCGTTGATTTTGCAGATTCATGGGCAGGTGATGGATGGGTTGTTGCCTGAGTTTCAAATCGGCCGATACCGCCAACACCCCATCGCAGCCCACGACCCGCGCACCCGTCAACCCATCTTTCTCCCACCCGATTACGACGATGTGCCAGCCTTAATGCGCGACCTCATCGACTTCACAACCCGCGAACGCAAACGCCTCGATCCAATTCTGCTCGCGGGTCTCTTCCACAAACAGTTTATGCTCATTCACCCCTTCATGGACGGCAATGGACGCACGGGACGACTGGCAACAAAGTTGCTTTTATCACAGCTAGGACTCAACTTTTTCCCACTTTTGAGCTTTGAGAATTACTACAATCGCAACGTCACGCGCTACTTTCAATTTGTCGGTGGGCAGGGCAATTTCTACGAGTTGCAGGTCGATTTCACAGCATGGCTCGAATACTTTGCAGGGGGCATCTTGGATGAGCTGATTCTGTTGCGACAGCAGATCAGCCAGCAAACAGCCTCTCCAAGCACCCGCTTACGCCCCCATCACAAAGAGATATTGGCCTACATCGACCAGCACGGCTTCATCACTGACCGCGACTACGCCAAACTGACTGACCGCGCCAAATCAACCCGTGCGCTCGACTTCAAAAAGCTGATTGAACTCGGCTTAATCGAGCGTGCTGGCAGTGGGCCAAGCATTCATTACCGCAAACCCTAAAATTGTTCCTCAATGGATTTCACCGCAAAGAGCGCAGAGAAAACACAGAGAAAATCCTCTATTCTTATTCTTCCTCTGCGTTTCTCCGTGTGCTTTGCGGTGCATTTTCTTATTCGGGGACAACTCTATTCTTCAAAATGGAACGAATTCAAGCGTTACTAGCAACAATTTATGGGGAGGCACAAGCCCCCGACATCGCGCAACGCATTTCTGACTTGATCGCGCAATATCCAACGACAGAACATAAAGACCACCAATTCGACCACACCGACACAATCCTCATCACCTACGGCGACATGGTGCAAACGGAGGGCGAACCACCCCTACAAACGCTGCGAAAGTTTTTAGTCAAACACATCGCGGGCATCGTCAAAGGCGTGCATATTTTGCCGTTTTATCCTTATTCGTCGGATGATGGCTTTTCGGTGATCGACTATTTGCAGGTTGATCCTGCGTTGGGAACGTGGGCAGATGTGGAGGCGTTTGGGGAGGATTTTCGGCCGATGTTCGATGCCGTCATCAACCACATTTCGCAGGAAAGCGACTGGTTTCAGGCGTTCAAGCGGGGTGAAGAGCCATATACTGACTACTTTAAAGTGGTTGATGAATCGGCCGATCTCTCCGCCGTTTTCCGCCCCCGCGCCCTGCCCCTCCTAACCCCCGTGGAAACAACAAACGGCACAAAACACGTCTGGACGACTTTTAGCGATGACCAAATCGACTTAAATTATGAATCGGCCGACCTGCTATTGGAAGTGTTGCGTGTCCTACTCGAATACGCTTGTCATGGCGCAGAGCTAATCCGTCTCGACGCGATTGCGTTTATGTGGAAACAGGTCGGCACACGTAGCTTACATCGCCCACAAACGCACGCGCTGATCCAACTGATGCGAGCCGTTTTGAATGAAGCTGCCCCACAAGTCGCCCTCGTCACTGAAACAAACGTCCCGCACCACGAAAATATCAGCTACTTTGGCGATGGCTACAATGAAGCGCAGATGGTCTACAATTTCTCGCTGCCGCCGCTGCTGCTACACGCCTTTCACACGGGCGACGCAACCATCCTGTCAAAATGGGCAAGCACGCTCGAACTGCCATCTGAACAAACGACCTTCTTCAACTTTTGCGCCTCGCACGACGGGATTGGCGTGACCCCTGCACGCGGCTTGCTATCCGATGAACAGATCGCGGCAATGGCACAGCGGGTTGAGGCGTTAGGTGGCTTTGTCTCCTACAAAAATAATGCTAACGGAACACAGAGCGCATACGAACTGAACATTAACTATCTCGACGCGCTCGGTGATCCCGATGTGGCGGAAGATTTGCTGTTGCAAGCGCGTCGTTTTCTCTGCTCACAAGCGATCATGTTGACATTGCGTGGTGTGCCGGGCATCTATTTTCACAGTCTGTTTGGGTCGCGCAGTTGGCATGAGGGTGTAGAAAAAACAGGTCGCAAGCGGACGATCAATCGGGAGAAGTTGCAGCGGTCACAGTTAGAAGCAGAGCTACAAGGGACGTTTCGCAACTGGATATTTGACAACTATTGTCAGACGATCCAAGAGCGATGTGGCGAGCCGGCCTTTCACCCACATGGCGGACAGGAAATTCTACCCGTTCATCCACAACTATTTGTGATTCGCCGCTGGCATGGGGAGCATTCTGTGGTGTGTTGGCATAATGTCTCGGCCGAGACCCTCAACACATTCACCCTCAGCTCCGGTCTCATCGAGTCGATTCCACCCTATGGCTTTCGCTGGCAAAAATCGAATGACTCAACAAACTAACGCCACCCCCAGATATTCCATTTTTTCAAAAAATGGAATATCTTTAGTCCACGCCATGATCGACGCGGCAATTGCCGCCGCCAACCCCGCAGCCGCCGTCCGCGAACAGTTACAGCGCGAACCACTCATTGCCGAACGCATCATCGTTATCAGCGTCGGCAAGGCAGCCGTCGCAATGGCGCAAGCGGCCGCCGAAGAGTTGGGCGAGCGCATCATCGCTGGTGTGGTTATCAGCAAAGCACAAAGCGCAGAGTTGACCGAACCGCTGCAACATTATCAGGGCAGCCATCCGATCCCTGATGAACGTAGCATCGCGTCAACTCACGCTGTTAAACAGTTGTTAGACGAGGTAATGGAGCGCGACCATGTTCTCTGTCTCATCTCTGGTGGTGCGTCGGCGTTGCTGACCGCGCCACTTGTCTCACTTGAGAAATGGCGCGAAATCAACGACGCGCTTTTGCGCTGTGGCTGCACCATCAACGAGGTTAACCATGTGCGACAACATCTCGATCAGGTCAAAGGGGGCGGACTACTCAATTGGATCGCGCCGACACCTTGCACGACCCTAATTTTGAGCGACGTAATCGGCAACAACATCGCGCATATCGGAAGCGGGCCAACTGTGCCAACGAAACGAGATGATGCGAAATTTTGGGAGATTTTCGAGCGATATGATGTAGCGCGGTTTTTATCGGCCGAAACCCTCACCACTATCAAAACCACCCTTGCCCAATCTCGCCAAACGCACCACGCACCACACATCACACACTACATCATCGGCGACGTAAAAAAATCGGCCGAAGCTGCCGCCCAAATCGCCCGCAAACATGGCTACACCGCCTCCGTCATCTCAACTGAGCTAACTGGCGAAGCACGCGAGGTCGGCGCACGGCTGGCGCGTGAGGCGCGTGCGCTTCCAGCAGGAACCGCTCACATCTACGGTGGCGAAACGACAGTGACGCTTAACGAAGGCGAAAATGGCATGGGGGGGCGCAATCAGGAGCTTGCGCTAGCGGCGGCGGTTGAGTTGGCGGGGACATCTGACATTTGGGTAGCGACGTTGGCGACGGATGGGGAGGATGGTCCAAATGCTGGTGCTGGGGCAATCGTCAATGGTCAAACTGCCGCGAACGCTCGCGCCCGTCATCTTGACCCAGACCGATTCCTCAACCGCCATGATAGCTTCACGTTTTTCTCAGAGCTAGACCAGCATCACCTACGCATCGGCCCGACCGGTACAAATGTCAACGATCTAACGGTTTTGCTGAAAGCGCAAAGTGAGACAACTGCCGACAAGTAGCATCGTTGTCAGTATCAGAATGGTGGTGGTGCGCGTAGCCTCGGCCGATGCAACCCCATTCATGCCCACCGCCGTCGGGCTGCCCTCAACACAACGCAACGCCACATCGTCAATTTGTGCATAGTAATCCCAGCTGTTCCCGTAGTGACGGAAGCGTAGCTGTGTCGTGTTGTTGGGAAGGTGGAAGCTGAGAGTTTCGCCATCAATGGACGTGCCGGCCGAGTTGAGCAATGCAACCCATTGCGCCCCGTCGTAGCGTTCGATGGCAAATCCATCGTTGCTGTTAAAGCGATAATCGTGGAAATAGGTTTTGACGGTGACTGTCGCCGACTCGGTGGTAGAAAGGTCAAATTGATTGGTTTCGAGAATGCTGTCATAGACGTAGGAGCCACTGCCCTGCTGGTCACGATTGACACATGCTGCAAGACCTGCCCCGCCTGTCTGGTTGCCTAGATTGTTGCACTCGGCCGCATTCGACCCCACCCAGTTAATCCCCCCAACGCCACCAACAACCCAATCGGTTGGAATCCCCGTCTCAAATGGCACAGTTTCCCCACAGCTCAACGAGCCGGCTAATGTGACAAAGTTGCCAACAGCCGGCTCGGCGGCACCGCAGACATTGGTTGGCGTAACGCGCCAGTAGTAACGAGTGTTGTGTGCAAGTTCATCCGACAAAGTTAGTTGATTATCCGTCACGGTCGTACTCGTGATCGGGTTTGCAAATGTAGAATCGGCCGCCAACTCAAAAAGATAAGCAGTCGCCCCAGCACTGTCGTCCCATGTGAAGGTCGGCGTTGTTGCAACATCTTCCGCATCCATAACAGGCAAAGTCAAGACAGGGCTGTTAGGCGGTGTGGCGGCGAGTGTAAGGGGTAGGACAGTAGTGTTGGTCTTCGTTGTGGTGCTGCCCGTGATGTTTAAGAGATGGCTGCCGGCCGATGCGTTTGCGGCGGCGGTCACATCTAGCGTTGTTGTATTGTCAATCGTGTTTTGGGCGAAATCGGCCGAGAGACCCCCCGGCAACCCCGTTGCACCTAGCGTCACTGTTTCATCAAAACCGCTGATTTTCTGAAGCGTGATAGTATGTGAGCTGCTGTTGGGCAGGCAAATGTCGGTCGATGCCGGCTCAATCACCAAGCTGAAATCGGAGGGCGGTGCGGGAACGGTCGAGCAAATTTCTAGTCCCCAACTGTTCAGGCTACCACCATCAAAGCTAACGGAGTCAGTGATGATAAGTGACCACTCACCGGTCAGTGGCTCCCCGTCAAAAGTTGAAAGGGGCATTGCCGGCCGATACACATTGCCATCTGTGGGCGGACAGGGCAGTGTGCTTGAGGCCGCTTCATCATCAAATCCAAGAGCGAAGTCGTCATTGCCCGCACAGACGTTTGCAAAGAGGTCGATTTGTGTGCCAGTTGGACTGGCAAGCGCGAACGCCAAGTTGCCCATTCTGCTGTGTGTGCCTGCCAACTCACGCACGTTCACGTCCAAGATGTGACCAGCATTGGGAATCGTCAGGGTTGAGCGAATCGTTGCGACATCGGTTGGAATGCCGATGGGGACATTGCTGCTGGTGTAGAGGTTGCAGGCAATGTCGGCCGTGCGAAAAGTGTAGTCGGCCGAGTCAGCACTTGCCCCGCACCCGTTTATCCCACGCACTCGCCAATAGTAGCGCGTGTTTGGCTCAAGCTGGGTCGGAACGGCATAATTCGTCGCTAGCAAAGTTGCGCTCTCGACGATGGCTGTAAAGGCCGCGTCTGTCGCCAGTTCCAGCACATAGCTATCCGCGCCCGTGTTCGTCCATGACAGCGTTGGCAAAAGTGACTGATCGATGGCGTTATTGACGGGGGCTTGTAGCGTTGTCGCCGCGACCACCGATTCATCGAGCGCAAGCTGCAACGTGGTTGTGTGTTGCCCGCTGCTAGCTGTTCCGACGACTGGGATTGTATAGTCACCGGCCGACATGCTCTGAGTATCAATCGTTAGCTGCGATGTGCCAATTGGGCTAACGGGATTGGTCGCAAAGTTGCCGGACGCATTGGCTGGAAGTTGTGCCGCTAGCGTGACGGGATCGGCAAAGTTCTCGATTGCACCAACGGACAGCGTGTAAATCGCATCGTTCGGGATGCAGCTTGTAATAGACGTTGGGGTTGCCGAGAGGGTGAAATCGGGCGTTTCTGCACAGTTATAGCAGACGAGGGCAAAATCTTGGTCGGTTGTGTCTCCGCTGTTTGGCACACCATCGCCAGCGATATTGGCGGCCGTCACTGTCACGACGATCTGCCCTGTCACACCTGCTGGCAGATAGATCGCCTCGACATTATTGACCTTATCAGACCCACCACCCGTCACGCTCCATTGTCCGTTGAAAACATTACCGAGATATGATGCCCCCTCAACTGAGATTGACAGATCAAGATCATTGACGCTGGGATCACCGCCTAACACGCCCGGTGCATCTGTCCACGCCAGCACGATGCGTAGCGGCTTTGTACTATCGGCAACATCGCCCGAAAATATCCACGTTTCTCCAGCAGCATCAAATATGGTGGTTTGATCGACCAATTGACGAGTGGTGTCATCAAACGCGGTCATCATATTGGGCATTCCGTATCCCTGCGCGTTACTTGGCAACGTGTCATCGGCCGAAACCCCCGTCAAATAAGTAGGGTGCGCGATGAGATATGCCTTCATCATGGCAGGGCTAGGGAGCAGCCCATATTGCTTTTCGAGCCAGTGATAGTAGAGGGAGGTTGTGCCAGCGACAGCGGGGGCGGCGTGGCTTGTGCCAGAGGAGGCCGCGAAGGTGGTTTGTGCGCTCGGCCGATAGGTATCACAAACACCAGAGCCACTATAATCATCACTTGTGCTAGCTGTCCCTTGAATATGTGTGCCGGGCGCGATCACGTCTGGCTTCGTGCGGTTGCCCTCGACAGGGCCGCGACTCGAAAAGCCGCTCACATCCATTGCATTATCCGCACCTGTGGAATCAGTGCCGCAGCCATCTGTCCATGCGCCGTCTTCGTCGGTCGGCCGAATATTCTCCGAAGCACCGACCGCGATAACATTTTTCGCCGTTGCAGGTGAGCCAACTGTTGCCGCGCCGTTCTCACCCTTGTTGCCGGCCGCAACGATCATAATCATTTCCTGATTGCCTGTCTCACTCAAATCAGCGTCGCGTACACCGACATCAAACAACTGGGCGGTGCTGTCGTACTCACCATTGTTGTTTGCTCCCCACGAGTTGCTGCTCACAAGCGCACCGTTGTCTTGCTGTAATTTGATCAAGCTGGTGATACTATCGTTGCATTTTATGAGATTGAAGTTTGGGTCGAAGATGCGCGTTCCGGCAAAGTGACCGTAAGGATTGATCCCCTGTCCACGCTGATAGCCGAGTGAATCATGAAATGGAAAGCCCGACCTCTGGTCATACCCGCCGGCGATGCTGACGTTGATATGTCCATGACCCCCAATGCTCTCTCCGCTGTCTGCGCTTGTACAGTTGGCGACGTAGGCGAGACGCGACGTTGTGCCATCGCCCAAAACAGTCAGCGTTGTATCTCCCGCGCCATCGGTCGCATTTCCATTGCCAATTCCATCATCCACGATGTCTACGATAGGATAATCGGCGGGATTTTGACTAAATCCCAAGCTATCCAACCATGCTAGATAGCCTGTGTCGGCCGACCCATCGAGATTGCCCGCCATAATCTGGGCTTGAATTTCATCATACAAAATGCGCGGCAGCCGCTCGCCAATCCAAAATACGTCAGGCTGCTGTAGCAGTTGCTCAATCTCTACGCTCGAAAGCGTTAGGTTGGTATTTTGGAATTGTAAAACAGGCTCCCAGTTGAGCTTCTCGCCTGCCAATTGCGCGATCAGTTGCTCTGTTTCTGCCTGCCGTGGATGTTGAATCATCTGCACTGTGACTGGGACGGCGGTACGGGTGCCGCTTTGCTGGCGCAGTGTACTGTCTAATTTGAAAGATGGCAGGTAGTCGATGACGTATTGTATTGTCTCGGCGCGACGGGTTGCGGTTTGCAACGTGGCACGCCCTGCATCATCTGTCCAAACGAGATAGGCGTTTTGGCTGACATAGTGAATCGGCCGAATCCCTCCCTCCACCAACGCATCCAGCCATGCTTGTTTGATCGGCCCCACAAACTGTACCAGCGAGAGCTTATGCCCTGTCTCCGTTGTCGCCGCACTGCGTGTCGCAAAATTGGTCGAGTCACGCTGGGTATTAAATGTCTGGGCGGTCAGGTTGAGCATGTCGAGTTGTGCGCTCGTTTGGAGAGTGGCGTGGGTTGTGGCGAGGGTCTCGGCCGAGACCCAATACAGCCCAAAAGCCCCATAATCATGCCAAAGTAACTCATCGGCAAAAACGCCTTTGGGAGCCAACACTTTTTCCCACTGCTCCGCGTATGTCACTTCCTCCCCTCGTGCAACCGCCAAAACTGCACCAACCAAGAACAAAACAATTACAAAAATACGACGCATCATCGACACCTTTTGATTAGGAGTGACGCACTTGAAGGAGATGTGTCGGGATTTGCAAATCCCGACACATTGAGGACAAAGTTTCAAATACGAAACTCTAGGAAACCACACCAACGTGCAGTTTAACGGCTGTATCTTAAGATTGTTAACTTGCTAGGGAGATTAAGAAAATGTCACTTGGTGTAGGAAATATGTCATGAACAGGGTTTCTCGGAGGAACATTGATGATGAACCGGCAAAGTGAGAATGGAGCTTCTCGTTTGATGTCTTACCATTGTATTTCTTCCCCTAGCAGTTTCATCAATGTGTCGTATACTTTCGTTAAGTTCTCCATTTGTCTCTTCCTTACTGATCGTCACATTTCTTCTGAGAGCGTATCTTTATTTTTGGAGAACTCTTTGAATCTGTTCACGTCATTTTTGCATCATTCCCTGACAGGCACTGCCGCCTGATTTCATGTCTCTGATTCACTCGTCCACGCTAATTTCATTGACCCGATGCCGTAATCTACGGAGAATATCAATATGAATGGTTCATCTCTTATCTGTTAAGCAGGTGTTCCCTCTCATAAGTGTGTCATTGCTGTGTAAAGACCTACCCGATCAAAGAGATCGAAGATAACAACTAAAGGAATCCTATGGAACTAAGCATATTAAATCTTCTCCTTGTATTGTTCGCCGCATTAATTGCGGGCAACCTCAGCACGCGACTTGGCTATCCGTCGATATTTGGTGAATTAGCCGCGGGTATCGTTTTAGGGCCGCCCATATTGGGGCTGTTAAAAGCGAGCGAGCCTTTGGAAGTCCTCGCCGAGATTGGTGTCTTGCTGATGATGCTTTATATTGGCATGGAAATCGATCCAAAAGAGTTGTTCAAAGCATCATGGGCGGGGATGCTTGCCGCGATAGGCGGCTTCATCACACCTTTTGTGCTTGCTTACGTGGTCGTCACAGGTCTAGGCGGCACAAGCGCGGCCGGTCTATTTGTCGGTATCGCGGCTGGTGTCACCTCGCTCGCAACGAAGTCTCGTATATTGGTCGATCTAAACCTGCTAAATACGCGAATAGCGCACGTTTTGATGGCTGGTGCGCTTGTCTCTGATACATTGGCACTGATCGTTTTTGCCGCAATTATCGGCATTTTCGATGGTGGTGGACTCTCTGCACAGGGACTTGGGCTTGTGGCAGGCAAAGCCGTACTATTTTTTGGCGTTGTCGCGGTCATTGGCCTATATGTTTTCCCCCCCCTTTGGCGACGGCTTGCAAAGGCTGGCTTCACGGGGCGAACGTTCAACGCAACCCTGATTTTGCTCATTGCGCTGCTATTTGCCGAGCTTGCACATCTGGCAGGACTGCATGAAATTCTTGGCGCGTTCTTGGCTGGCCTTTTCTTGCGTGAAGGGACAGTTTTAGAACCCAAATTGTCACATCAGCTTACCGATCTCGTTCACGACATTTCAATTGGATTCTTGGCACCCGTCTTTTTTGTCACAGCCGGTTTCCAAGTGTCACTCGATGTTTTTCAGACCAGCTTGCTCATGTTGGTGGCGGTTACAGTCGTCGCCACAGTCGGAAAAATCGCTGGTACTGCGCTCTTTTATCTCCCTAGCGGGTATGGGTGGCGTGAGGGAATCACAGTTGGTGCGGGGATGAACGGACGTGGCGCTGTCGAGATTATCATCGCTCAGATTGGACTCGAGCTTGGCATTATTACGGCCGAAATTTTCTCCGTCCTCGTTTTCATGGCAATCTTCACAACTGCAACCGTGCCAATCCTTTTGAAGTGGACGACAGAGTGGCTAGATCGTCGTGGCGAATTGGTGCGCTCAACCGATGAGCGTCGCGGTGTTTTGATCCTTGGTGCTGCGCCGACAGCACGCTTGTTGGCTCGCCATCTTGCCGAAAGCGGCCCTGTTATGTTGATCGACACGAATCAACACAACTGTGAAATGGCAAAATCGGAAGGGTTGAAAGCGATTCAAGGGGATGCCTTAGATGAGGACATTCTGCAAGATGCTGAGGCAGAAATGATGCGGACGTTCTTGGCACTTACACCAAACCCAGAGGTCAACGTCTTGGCAGCCAACATCGCTCGTGATGTTTTCACCATTCCCGACATAAAAGTACTGCTGACACATGCGAATGTTTTGCTGCGCCGTTCGGCCGAGCGACAAGGCTTCACACCCATCGACGCGGTTTGGGAAGACATTATCGCATGGGATAAGTGGATCGAGCATGGTGAAGTGACGAGTGTTGATGTGACCATTGAAAAGGAACAAGACATCAGCAGCCTATTTGATGAGTTACACGGTGGCCCGGACACGCTGGCTCTCGTCGCTGAACGAGGTGGTTTTCCAATCCCATTCCCTTCACAAGATATTGTGGAAGATGGCGATCAGATTATCGCACTCAAGCGCACAGGCTGACGATGAGAGGAATTGCGAGGCGGTTAGTGTCTCACTAACCACTTGCGGTTTACCGCTCGGCTCCGCAACTCATGTCAATGCTCAACCGCTAACACCTGCAACTGGCTCTTCAAGCCAACGATGTGTGCTTCTGACTCAACAAACACATCGCGTTGGCTGTTTAGCTTGGTCTGCTCTGCACGCACAAAGCGGCTGAATGGAGCAACTGCGTCTTCGATACGACGTGCGCTGCGCTCCATTTCGCGCTCGAACTGGGTGCGTAGACCCTCCATCAACTTTTCGCGCAGTTCGCGCAACTTCTCGGCAAGTTCTGTTTTGGCTTTCCGTTTACGCGAGGGAAGGACGAGTAGGCCAAATGTGACCGCCGCTAACCCCGCTAGGATGCCTGTCACATCGAGGAATGTCGCGGACGTTAAAAGTGCAAGCGCGGCTCCGATGCCGACACCACTGCCCGCGACAAGACCCGCATTGACTACCCCTTCCCGTGCGCTTATGGCAAGTTTTTCAGCTTCGGCCGACTTGTCATACGTCGCCACCGCCTCACGAGTTTTGTAGCCAATTGAATCGACCAAACGTTGACGATCATAGGCGAGTGTTCCCTCACGAGGGCCGCCTTCACCAACGATGCGGCCGATGTGCTGTTCTTGCTTCTTCCGCAACACATCGGCAACCGCTGTCCATTGACGCAAATCTTGCTCCACCATCCAGTCGATCAGCTCACCAACTCGTTCCTCAATTTTGGCGGGCGTATTGCCAATCACCTCTCGCTCAAACTCATGCTCAATTTTGTCGCGCCGCATCAAGTCGGGAATACGCCCCAAGCGTAGCGTTTCATCAAAGAACTCATTGCCGCGCTTCTCCATTGCGAAGATCAGATTGTCGATTTCGCCCAGCCGCGCATCAAAGTTGCGCTGCATGTCGTCGTCGTAAATGGTCATCTGTCGTTGGATGTCATCGAGTAATGCCGCATCTTCTTCAAGTGAATCGAGATCACGCTCAATCGTCATCATCTGCTGATTGATAATCTTTTGCGCGACACCGAGCGGGTTGTTCAATTTGAGCGAAAAACGCCCCATATCATCGAGCTTGTCGTAGATGTAATCTTCCAACGCCTGAAAACCGCTAATGTCCCACAGACGCGGTTTGCCCTCTTTTGCCTTTTGTGCTTGACGTGCAGAGACGGCAAAAATTGTTGGGTCGGCCCCAATGTAACTTTTGGCAGCCTCGCGCACAAAGGCTAGCACTTTTTCGAGATCGCCCTCACGCTCAAGAATGTCGATCTTGTTGATAACGAGGACAATCTTTTTGCCCCAATTTTTAATCTCGTTGAGGAAGTTACGTTCAGACTCAGAGAAGGGTCGATCGGCCGATGTGACAAACAAAACCAAGTCGGAGCGTGGAATAAATTCGGCCGTCAATGCCTCATGTTCACGCACGATTGCGTTGGTTCCCGGTGTATCCACGATATTGATGTTTTGCAACAGCGGAACAGGCGCGGTGTGTAGCCAAACGCCTGCTTCTAGCGGCTTGCTCGTCACCTGTTCGCCATACTTGAGCAGATGAACGTGGCTTGTCGTCGGCGTGACACCGACTTCTTGCAAATCTTGGCCTGTCAGCGCGTTGATAAAAGAGGATTTGCCGGAATTGAACTCACCTGCAATGACGAGCAAAAATAGCTCATCGAGTTGGCGAATCGAGTCTGCCAACGCTTCACGGTCTTCGGGGGTTGCGGAGGATTGACCGAGCGCATCGCGCAAATCTCCCAACACATTGCGGGTGCGTTTGAGAAGTTCTTCTTGATCGGCCGATAATATCTGTATGTCGTCTTCCATTGGAATTTAGATTGATGATTTTAGATTGGTTCAAACTTTTAGAGCGAGTATAACATGTCCTTACAAACATTAGACATAATTCACGCTCTGTTCGTCACATAAAGCGAAGATAGACGTTCTCAAATGTGACTATAGGCGGCAACGGTGTCGGGTTCATTCTGCTCATCCAAATATAGTTGCGACCCCGTGCCAAAAAATGTGGGTCTGCCGCTTTGCCATGGCGTGGCACAGTGATAACGCTTGGCGGCTTGAACGCGGGAGCATTTTCCCGTTGATGACCCGCCTTGCCAATTGCCGCCTCTTCAGTTGAGTTTACCGCTCAGATTTGTGGTGTAGTCACTTTCTCGTGGTATCTATTCATCACTTAATGGGGTTGGTGTCAAAGTTGGAAAAGTGCCTAGATCAGCTTGTGTGGGTAATGTTGAGGTCGGGACAGGCGTGAGGCTCACTGTTTGCGATAGGGGAAATGTCGTTGTCAATACAGGCGTTGCCTCCAAATCTGGTAGATTAAGGATCAATGGATTGTCATTTGGCAGCAACATGACGCGCACATTGGGTGAGATTTTGTTGATATATTCATACGTCAAGAGGTCATCCTGCTCATTGATCGCACCAGCAACCACTTGTAACGCCTCCGCTTCTGCATTCGCAATCACGACCTGTACCGTTGCCTCAGCATTTGCCGCGATGACAGCCTCATCCGCCTTGCCTGAAGCTAATTCGCGGATGCGCTCTGCCTCATATCTCGCTTGAATAATCTGTTGGAACGCGACCTGTTTTTGCTCGACTGAGGCGGCATAGATACCAGAGAAGGTGATATTTCGCAAAAGGAAGCGGTCAAGGATAAATCCTTTGTCTTCCAACTCTTCGCGGAGTAGTTGATCGAGACGAGTTTCAAGGTCACGTCGCTTGAAGCTGTTAATCTCGTCAATCGTAAATTGGGAAACTTCTGTGCGAACAATCCCGCGTATGTAGGGACGGATAAAATCTTCAATATACCGATTTTGCCAGTCGATATGAATGCGGATGACCTGATTGACCTCAAGCCGAAAGACAACAGAGAGATCGATGATGACCTCTTGTCCGTCGGAAGTACGTGCGATCACAGCGTCATCCCCTGTGCGATTGCCTTCAAGCGGCCGAAGCGACATTGTATAAGTTTGCCAATAGATTGGATAGATGATCATCTCTTCAGCCAGTGGGACAAGCCAACGTAGACCCGATCTCGATGGTCTTTCGCGTGTCCCGTCATCAGCCATCAAAGAGACGACGACACCCACATTTTGCGGGGCAACAAAAACAAGACTGCTGCTGAAAAGCGAGAGAAGAAGTAATGCACCGATAGTGCCTACCGTCCTGCGTCTGCCCCAAAGTTGTGCAACCTCCCTAAAGCCGTCTTGAAAAAATGCTCGGAGGGAGAGGAATAGCATGACAGCGATGAAAATGATCCACCCCGCGCGAACGGTGAGCCCGATAGATTGGTCAAGTAACATAGCGTATGTCTCAGATAGATAAACTGTGTGTCATTAAGGATGTGCGATAACAAGGATTGTTGGCGACCATTCTAACACGCACTGCATGGCGAGGCGCAAACTCTCTGGATCGAGTGCGCCAAAACTTTCATCGAGAATAACGAGGTCAGCATTTTGCAAGAGGGCGCGAGCGATATAGACGCGGCTGCGCTCCCCAAAAGAGAGTTGCCAGCCACCATCGCCAATCAGTTGTTGGAGGCCATCGGGCATTCGGCCGATTAACTCCCCCAACCCTAATCGCTGACAAACATGCTCGGCTTCCACAAGGTCTTCTGGTGTCGGTGGCCAATTCCGCCCCATCAGCAAATTAAAGGCGAGCGTGTCGGTAAAAAGATGATTTTCTTGAAATTGTGGGGCGGTCACGACCCGCTTGCGCCAACGGGTCGAGCCAACGGTCGGTGCATCAAACCCCCACAGCAAGCGTAACCCAGATTCTTGCTGGCGTAGATTCGCAATGACCGCGGCGAGCGTTGATTTCCCTCCTCCTGATGGCCCTTCAAGTAGGAGGCGATCCCCTTTATAAATGGTCAAGTCACAATTTTTTAGAATTGCGGGGCCACGCTCACGATAGCGAAAGGTGACATCGCGCAAGACGATGACAGGTTGTTTTGCATCGGCCGAATGTCCCTTGTCAAACGAAACTTGACTTCCAGTTGTCTCATTGGTCTTTGAATCGGCCGATTGCAACAGTGGCGCAACCTGCCGCCAACTAATAATGGCTTGTGAGCCAAACTTCATGGCAGAGGAAAGCGCGGTAAACGCTTGCGTTGCCAGCAAAATGCCGCCTAAGCTCGCGGCGAGAGCTTGTGTAGAGGCTGTTTTTGTCACGAACGGGTAGGCGATCCCCGCCAACCCTATGACAGCCCAGCCACGTGGAATCAGTACATCGAGCTGAACCCCACTCCAATCAAAGGCGCGTGATCTTTCGGCATAAAGCGCGAGTGATTTATCCTCGTTCTCATGCCATTTAGTGCGACTTTCTTGTAGCAAACGTGTACGATGCCCCAGCATATTTTCAACCAGTGCATTGGTCGTGCTGCGATAGACTTGCATCCCTTGATCGCCAAAGCGCAAGCGTCGCACACCGATGTAGAGTGCAACAATTGTCCAGGCAATTAGTAGTCCGACATGTATCCAGCCGCCCGCACCGAGTCCGAGAATGACGGCCGACATGACCAGCATGACACCAAACGGCAAGACGATCAGCACACCGCCAACCAAGAAGTTCTGCACAACATCTGATTCAAGAACACGGCCAAAGAATTGCCCACTGCCCTGATTTCGAATGACATCTGGGTCAAGCTGGATCGCACCATACAAAATGCGGCTTTTGAGGAAGCGCAGCACACTTGTTGCGACAGAGCCTTGCATGTCGTACATGATGATCTGGAAAAAAACGGCTGTGAACGTGACCAAAACCCACGCGATCAGCCAACCTGTATCAAAACGACCACGAAATGTCCCCAGACCTATAATTGACCAACCTGCAACGGTAAGCCCCTGCACACAAAAGTTGAACAACAACAAAAGGGCAGAAAGACGAAAAATATGATGTTGTCTTAACTGTGACTGGATCGTCTGATTGGGGTTGGCATAAAAAAGCCAGCAGCCTGTGATGACGGTTTTGGACAGTTGGTCACGGATTAATCTGTCACTAATTTGTGTGCGTGTTGACTGTTTTAACGTGTTGAGATAAGGCTGTAAGGGGGTGCGTGCTGCCATTTCAACATCGTGACACCATGCTGTACAAATGGCGCGAGCGGATAACTTGCGTTCAGTCAAGTCGGGACAGAGGATGGTAATGCGCCGTCCGCCACGTAGAGTAACCAAATAGCTTGGCTCAGTGTCTGGTTGCTGTGGAGGTAGTCTATAAATGGCGGGGGCGGCTTGGCGAATCATCTTTTCAGCTTCGACGTAAGGGGATGAAACCGCTTCTGCGCTGATGCCGAGCTTTTCGGCCGATTCCACAAACCAACCCGTTGTCACCTCACCCTCAGATACATGACGCAGTTTAAGGGATTCCACTGTCTGATCCGCGTGCGACAACAGCCCCGTCTGCAAAACGAGTAATTCTAATGCTTGTGCTAGGTTCTCCGATGACCAACTAACCGTCTTCCAGTTCATTTAGATTGTCAGAATAGTTTTTTTTCGTCGCTTCGTGTTATCATAACAACGTTGCAAGATATTACCAATCAAATTGATGATGATTGCAATCGTCCGTTTTTTTATTAAGAGGCACAAAATATAGTTTTGGAGCAATACTCTGCGAATGCGAATCCCCCTGCTTATCCTTTGCCTATGGCTACTGATTTTCTCAACTGCTTGCGAAAGTGACTGCTATCCTGACTGTGCTGGCACTTTTTTTTCAGGCAAATCGTGGGATAACCAGTCAATGCCTGAAGTTAATTTCGCTGAGGCGGATCTTCGCAACACCAGCTTTCGCCAAGCTGATCTGACTGAGGCGGATTTGCGAGGAGCGATTCTTATTGCGGCCGATTTCCAAGATGCCAAATTACAAGGCGCACGCATGGCTGGAGTCAATGCGTTGGGAGGCTCCTTTTTCGGTTCCGATCTAAGCAATAGCAATTTAAGTGGGGCAAACTTGACAAACGCAAATTTGACAAAGGCAGATCTGACCAGTGCCAATTTGACAGGCGTTAACCTTAACGGGGCCGAACTTGTCGATGTCAATTTGAATGGAATTGACCTACGCTCTATTACGCTGATCAATGCCAATCTAAGCAATGCTGATTTCAACGGCTCTAATTTGAGCGGAGCGAGCGCAAGCGGTGCTAATTTTGGCGGTGTAAGCATGATCAATAGCAATCTGCGTGGGGCTGTGTTAAATCTAGCCGTGTTTAACGGGTCGAGTCTGGAAGGCAGCAATTTACAGGGAGCTAGTTTTGTGGGCGCAAACTTAAGTGGTGTTAATCTGCGCGGCACGCAGTTACAAGGAGCGAACTTGGTTGGTGCGGATTTGTCAGGCGCAGATTTGTCAGGTGCTAATTTGCGTGGGGCAATTTTGACATTAGATGAACTTGCGCGGTTGGGGGTTAGCCTGACAGATATTTGTAGCTCGGCAACAGTGGAAGAAAGCGTAAACTCGGAATTGGGCGATACGTTACAGCTTGAGAATCCCGTACCCACAGAGAATCCAACCCCTGCCCCAACCCCTGTCCCGCGCCCAATCCCTATCTTTACACCGTTGAGCAATGATCCAGTTATTGCAGAATTGAGTGCTAATCAATGTATTTCGCTCATTGTACAAGATGCAATGTTGCAAGGTGTGCGTGCTGATGGTGAGACTCAATGGCCGCAGCGTTTTGATATTCCTATCTCTATCAAAGGCAATTGAGTTGGTTCTTTCATCTGTTGTCAAGTCTGATAATTGTCAGGAACCCCGCACTAAAGCGACGGTGCTTGAAAGAGCCTCGTACCTGACCCGCCTAAGCACTTAGGG
>CAYMGE010000040.1:0-53551 GCA_964389925.1 uncultured Ardenticatenaceae bacterium | reverse complement strand
TGTCACCCTCTGCTTCTTTGCGCCTCGTGTTCTCTGCTCTTTTGCGCGACCCTTCTTTTTTAGGGTGCAATCCCAAAGTATGATCATTGGGCGGGAACAGAAATTGAACCGTCAAAAACAGTTAGTTTCGGTGAAAATCGCTCCTAATTTGATCTCAAACTGCCCTCATTTTGCAGATTTTGAGCAGGCTTTTGAGCCAGTGCTAAAAATGTCACACTATTGGATTGCACCCTCTTTATTACAACTTGTGGCAGCATGACCGTGCTTGTTCACCTATGACCACTTTTTAACTATCTCACAAATAGATTATGACTAATTCATGTTGATGGTATGAACGTAGCACACTCGCTAAAATCAGTTGTTCATGGAAAAGCGGCAACCGATTGACTACCTTTGGACAATACGTGTACTGATGGCGGCGAAGCGGCTCGTGACAATGGCAACTTGGCAATCATTTGATTTGGCTGACGACATTGAGGCAATGGTCAGCGCATTTAATAAGACAACTTTGACTATGCAGCACAAGCCGGCGACAACGCTGCCCGTTGTGAAGCGACAGGGCAAGCGGCGCTTGCGCTATGAAATTGCTGTGTTGGGTGAGGCATTGGTGGGGTTGATTCGGCCGAAATTCCCCCATCTCCACTGGCAACAAAACCCCAACTATGCGGATCCCGCCTTTCTCAACAACTACGCCTTTTGTGAGCTAATCGGCCCTGATGGACATGCCCGTAGTGACAGCATACGGTTTGGTCTTCTGCTCCTAGATCGCCATACGCATTACCCACCTCACGCCCACCCTGCCAGCGAGATTTACTACGTTCTCTCTGGCCACGCTCGTTTTCGCCAACCCGGTACGCCTTGGCGTTCTTGCCCTATTGGGCAGTTTGTCTTTCATCGGGCAAATGTCGCCCATGAGACACAAACCCGTGATGATCCTGCACTTCTTGTCTATTGGTGGCGCGGGGCGGTAGAAACACACGCACAATTAGTATCGAATGAACGTTAACTCAAAAGCACACTCAACACATCTATGACAGAATTTTGGCTCATCCGGCATGGACAAACCCCCGCAAACATCGGTCAGCGTGTGCAAGATGCAGGCTCTTATGGATTGACACAAACGGGGCAACATCAAGCCGACTGGCTAGCTGAAATCTGGTGGTTTCGTCCCGACCTATTTATAACATCACCTTATACCCGTACCAAGTTGACCGCTAAACCACTGCGAAACCGCTATCCCAACGTGCCACACGAAGAGTGGCAAGTTCAGGAGTATTCGCCGTATGCGTCCCATTTTTATGCACCTGAATTAACGCGCAAACAGATGCGCGACCTGCGCGAACAGTATCGCCTGCGCCGCGACCCGCACTATATCACGGGTGAAAATGCCGAGTCCTTTGTCAACTTGTTGCGGCGAGCGCAAAACTTTCTGGAGCGTATTCAAAAACGTGAGGAGGAGCGTATTCTCATCTTCTCTCATGCGACATTCACACGCGCCGTCTATTGGGTTTGGCTACATGGTGGCGTTGACATGAGCGCACGCACAATGGAACGTTTTTTTTATTTTCGACATCCTTTTCCCATTCCCAATACGTCTTATGTGCATGGGAAACTTAGCAATGGTCGTATCTATTTGAGTAGTCCAATTGTTGACCATTTGGAGAGTTGGCGATGACACAATTTTGGCTGGTGCGTCATGGGGAAAGTGAGTCAAACGTTGGATTGCCTGACCCGACGCGGGAGGGAGCCAAGTTGACAGCGCGTGGCTGGCAGCAGGTGCATCGATTGGTAGATTATCTGCCTAAGCCAGATTTGATCGTGACCTCGCCGTTTGTGCGGGCGCGAGAATCGGCCGATCCCCTCCGCAAGCACTACCCTCATGCCTCTCAAGCGACGTGGCAGGTACAAGAGTTCTGCCCACTCGCGGACAAGCATTACACAAACGTCGCAATGCAAACGCGCCTACCGATCTTTCGCGCCTTCTTCGATATAGATGACCCGCATCATCGCTGCGCCCCCAACACAGAAACATTCGCCGATGGCCTTCAACGTGTTCAAACTATGTTTGACGAGCTACACGCCTCAATCGATCAGCATATCGTCATCTTTACGCACGGGACGTTCCTAAAGATGGTTCTCTGGCAACAGCTATATCGCGGGGAAGCGCGTGGAATGGCAGCGTTCGGTGCGTTTCAGGAAACGTTCTCCTTCCCAAACACTGCCTTTATTCACGGTCGTATCGACCAAAATATCGTTTTTCTAAGCGGAATTGTGACCCGTCACCTAAATTGAATCGGGGTCAATACCTAACTCGCGCAATTTAGCAGCATATCTTTCGGCACGCTCTTTTTCGCGGTCGGCACGTTCTTTACCAGTAAGTAGTAGTTTGCCTTCTAAATCCGTCCAGCGCAGCCATTCAGAAGGTGTGTCTTCAAACTCACCTATCCAAAGCTGTAAACCTAAGCCAACTGCGTCGAGCAGCAAATCCGATTTACGCTTATAGTTGCCATGTTGCAGTTCATAAACGACGACCTTCTCATCTTGAATGTAGGTATGTGGATCATAGACAATGTAATACCAAACCCCCAGTCGTGCATACCGATTCATTTTTGAGTCGAGTTCTTTACCCTTTTTGTTGGACACAATTTCCATGACCACTTCTGGGCTTTTGCCAAACATCCAAACGAGATAGGCGCGATGCTCTTTTTCCCAAAACTCTTCCGCGACGGAAACATCTAGGCTCAAAAGCACATCTGGCACAATGGCCGTTCCATCTATCACGCGAGAATAGATGGCAACGTTGGCGGCCGCAATAAACGGCCGAGAGATAATATCATTGCTATAAAGGGTGGTGGTTGAAAGGCGTTGCTGCTTCTCAGAGGGCAAGTTGTCCACAGGTGTATCATCCTCCGTCGTCAAGTGGCTTACATCTGGTGGCTCTATCGCCTCGACTATTTGTTCGTAAATGTAGTATTCAGCCATAACATGAGTATAGAAGATTTCTTACAATAACGGTAGCTCAACGAGGAATTTTAGCTGTTGTGGCATCCCGCGATAGATAGAGCAGCAATCCCACCATGCCCGATGCCATTACAAGCGAACTGCCACCATAACTCAGGAAGGGCAGCGTTACGCCAGTCAATGGCAACATTTTTGTCACGCCAGCCATAATTAAAAAGGCTTGCACTGAAATTAGGACAACAATTCCAACGCATATATAGGTGCGAAACGCGCTTTTTGCTAGGAGGGCAATACGTAAGCCGCGCTGTGCGAGCAGTGCAAAACAGATAACAATGGTGAGCGTGCCGAGCAGCCCCCACTCTTCGGCAATCGCTGCAAAGACAAAATCGGAGTGGACGACCGGTATAAATGTTGGGAACCCTTGTCCGACCCCGCTGCCAGCGATCCCGCCGGCCGCCAGCGCATAGAGCGATTGCACGACTTGAAAGGAGCGATCAAAGACATTTGGCCATGGGTCAAGCCACGCATCAACCCGTAATGCGATCAGGTCATACGCTATGTAGCCAATAAAGCCAGCAATAATGAGCAAGATGAAGCCTACAACGAGATAGCGGCGTTTGCCCGTTGCCGTGTAGAGCATGGATAAAAACAGCACAAAAAAGATGCTTGCCGCACCCAAGTCACGCTGCCAAGTGAGCAAGAGGACACAAAATCCCCACATCAAGAATAATGGAGCTAGATAGGGGAGTGAGTACCAAAAGCTATGCTCTTGTTTTACCGTGATAATTCGGCCGCGATCCGCAAAATAGCTGGCCAAAAAGAAGATGAACAGCAGCTTAAGCAGTTCAGAGGGCTGGAAAAATGCAGGGATGAATGGCACAGGCAGCCAAAGAGCCGCGCCGATACCGATAGGATTGACTCCGAAGAATAGCGTCAGTGCCAAAAGCGTGATGCCTAACAAGAGGAGCGTGTAACGATAGCGACGAATGATATTGAGATTGGGCGGTAGGATAGTCGTTGCCGTGAGAAGTGCTGTGCTGATTGTAAACCAAAGTTGGTATCGGCCGATAAACGCCGGAGCTAGCCTATCCTGCAATACCAATCCCCACCCCGTCAAAAACGCATAAAGCACAAATAGAATCGGGTCATGTTTGGGCGCGTAGCGTTGTAAGAATGCGAGGGCAAGAAGGATAACCAATATCCAGAGGACAATCGGCCGAAGGTGTAGCCAACTGACCCCGCCCGTTTTGACAATGCTCAACGCCAAGCTGTTTGCCAGCAAAAAAATAGCGGTCACTGTCAGCAAAAGCAACTCCGCCAACATGCCACTGTTGTTGTCTTTTATTTGTTCGATCACTCGCGCATTGTAACAAACATGATGCAACGGTGTAAATCGTAGATGAGCGCATCATGGTCATTCCGCTAACTGTTGTAATGCTTCAAAGCTGGTGACCGGTGCCATTGTGTCTAAAAATTCACGCAGCGTGGCAGATTGCTCACGGATGGCAAGAACCGTCGGCCCCACGGGGTCTGCCCCCGTCGCACCCCCTTGATCCGCATAAGCTCCATGAAAGGCAAAGTAGGCTTGATTCAGCTTGCGAATCGTGTATCCATTTTCAACGAAGAGGAGACGACGTTGTTCCATGTAGTTTTCCGCCTCAGCGATGCTGCCAGCAGCGAGCAGCTCGTCGACGCGGATGCGCGTTTCGCGCATTTCTGCACGAAAATCGAATGGAGGCGGCTCGGTTGACGGTGGATCATCGGGGTCATCCGTAACGACGGGGGAAGGTGGCACTGATTCGGGATAGTGATCTTTGAGAACTTGGCGTCCGATTTCTCGGCCGACAATCGACGCAGCCGTCTCATTAATTGTGCGAAGTTGCGGGGTTGTCGCGTAGTTGAGACCAAGTGGTCTGAGCGTCAGCCAGTGATGCGCCCACTCATGCGCGAACACGTCGGTCAAAAAGACGATATTGCTCGACTCTATAATCATGGACGGATAGATGCCCAAACCACCAATCGGCACGACGAGTGCGGAGAGGCCATGTTCCATGAAAATTTGATTTTCTAGTAGATCGCGCTCTGGTGTGGGAAGGCCGTGCTTGAGCGGGAAGGCATACAGTTGGCGGATGTCGTCGCGTGGTGAAACGATCAGCATGAGCGGCAGAGGGGTCATGTGGGCTTGCACGGGTGGCCATGTGCCGTTGAGTAGCTGAAATCCTTCGGCCGACAATGCCGCCCCCACCTGCGTTTGCAGAATATGCTCGGCAAGCGGCTGCAATTCGCGCATGGCGGCGCGTTTTTCCGCTAGCCTTTGCTGCACCTCGACCGATGCCTCATTTCCATCAGCCTCGCGTGCAAACATCACCTCTAATTCTCGATCTAGCCGCCTGACTTCGCCTACCAATTCCAGATAATCTTTGACAAGCCGTACCCGCTCCGTCTCCTCCAAAAAGTATGTCCCACCAACAAGCGCACTCTCCACTTTGACGTGCAAAGCGTTTAGCTCCCATGTGGCAAAATTGAAGGCACGTCGGCCGATTTGGCGATTGATCGCCCGCTGGTCAGGGGGCGAAATGGGGAAGTTAGGAATATAAATTGAAGCGATAATAAACGGCACACCGATCAAGATGAGAACAATCAAAAGCGAGCGGAAAATGGTACGACGCATAGAAATTCTATTTTAACAATGAAGTTGTGCATTTGCTTGCGTTCTCACCAAATATCGGTATAAACGATAGGGATACAATTTGCTCTGCGTCGGTTCGGGGAAACAAAACCTACTGGGAAGAAGAACAATTGAATGAATTTAAAATCCACACGGGATTTTTACTGTTGCATCGTTTACACGATAGTTATTGGGTTCACGGTAGTTATCTACAAATTGAGGTATTTCAATGCGATATTTAGTAACAGGTGGCGCAGGCTTTATTGGGTCTGCCCTGGCGAATCGTTTAGTAAAAAATGGACATGAAGTGGTCGTTCTGGACGACTTGAGTAATGGGTCGAGGCAAAATCTCTCGCCCAATGTTTTGTTTCAACGCGGGGATGTTAATGACGTGCCGCGCTTGTGGTCACTTTTACAGGGGGTGGATTACGTCTATCATTTGGCAGCGCGAGTCTCTGTCGCAGAGTCGCTGCTTTATGCGACAGAATATAATCGAACCAATGTGGGAGGCACGGTCAGTTTGATGGAGGCGATGCGAGTTGCCGATGTGCAACGTGTCGTCTTTGCATCATCTGGCAGCATCTACGGAGTACAGTATGAGCAGCCCGTCCATGAAGATGACGTGCCGGAACCAGATTCACCGTATGCGGTTAGCAAATATGCGGCCGAGAAGTATGTGGGGTGCATCGGCCGCATTCACAACATCGAGACAGTCTCTCTCCGCATCTTCAACGCCTACGGCGCGGGACAACCGCTGCCCGTTTCCCACGCCCCCGTTGTGCCGCGCTTCATGCAGCAGGTTCTCACTGGTGGCTCTGTGGTCATTCACGGGGATGGCTCTCAAACACGCGATTTTGTGCATATTTCTGATGTTGTCGATGCGCTCATCGCCGCCTCAACAGCATCGGGGGTTGACCAACAGGTGTTCAACATTGGCAGCGGTGAAGAGACAAGCATCAGCGAGCTTGCCACAACGATTGGTAAGGTGACAAACAAGCACGTGCATACCATTTATTCAGACACAAATAAGACAGGTGGGGTCACGCGCCTCGTTGCTGAGATCAGTCGCGCCCGCACGTTGTTAGGCTATCGGCCGCAAGTTGACCTGACAGAGGGGCTTGCACGTATGTTGCGCGAAGATCGCCGCTTCGCACAACGACGAACTTACGCATACGCATAAATCGGCATGGAAAGCAGCATCTCTTCACAAAAAAATCCACGCTATGAGCGCGTCACACATCTCATTCCACAAGATGCAACACGCGACGAACTGCTAGAGGTATTTGACCAAGTTGAGAGTTGGAAGCAAACGCTGACGTACTCGGCCGATCACGCCCTCGACACTACCCAAGCGGAACACATTCTCCACATCTGGGGGGTTGAGCGCATTGTTAAACCGGCGGCCGAATCGACCGCCGCTGCTCGTGCAGCCTTTATCCACTTTGCCCAAACGCAATATGGTCGCGTTCCCACCATTTCATGGGAGCATTTCACGCCTGAGACCTACAATCCCGACCCTGTTCAACCTGAGATTGGTCTACACGATATCGGCGGCGGGCTGTGGATGATGGCGCACGACATCCAGGGCTACTGTGTTCACGCGGCTGCGATTGGGACTACGCCACAATCGCTCGATTTTAGCAAGTGGGCAGCGGTCGGTCTCAAAGTTCTCGTGCGTCTCAACTATGGCTTTGCGCCCACTGGAACCATTCCCGATCCGCATGATGCGGCCGAGACGAATCGCTTTATCCAAGCCTGTGCGCTGACGATGCGGAAAAGCCAAGGTGTCTGGGGCTGGATTGTGGGCAATGAGCCGCGTAACCCGCAGGAGAGGCCGGGTGGGGTGGTGATTTCGGCCGAAGATTACGCCGCCGTCTACAACGCCATCTACCAAACAAAATCAGAGACAGATCGCCTCGCCCCGGCCGCCATCGATCCCTACTTTGGTATCGATGGCGTGAACCCGCTACGTTGGATGCGCGAGATGCTCAATCTGCTCGACGGCGCAGACTTCTTCACGATCCACGCCAAAACACAGGGCAGCCTTCCCTACCAAGTCAATAGTGAAGCCATCTTCGCCGATCCGCCCCTCGTCGGACATCGCCTCCACTTCCGCGCCTATCGAGATGTGCTGGACTATGTGCCAAACCACTTTGCCACTTTGCCCGTCATCATCACGGAAGCCAATCCACAACGCTACGGCGAAGGATATTCATGGGATCTATTTGGCTGGGGGCCATATAGCGCAGAGGCGTGGGTGGAAGCAGCAATTGAAGAGGTCAAACACTGGAACCTACTGGGAAGACAGCAGATTCATGGTATTGTCTTCTATCGTTGGGCGTTCGACGTATGGGCATTGGAGAATCAGGAGGCCACCCTGCACCGAATAGGCCAATATAGTCAATATCTGCTAGCACATGCCGGCAAACAAAACACTCTGTAATCTGAGGATTAGTGCCTGCATCGGCCGATTGTTGAGCAGGATTCGATGCTATTTCGATTGAACCCAAGAATGATAATTTCTCAAATTTGCAAAGTACTCTAGCTGCTTTGCAGTTTCAATCACTCCATCACCCCTTTCACCCACTTAACCTGCGTGGCGGGACTGGTGATACTTTTACTTGTAATGGATTGAATCTAAGCCTGTCTTTCAAGGCAGGTTTTTTTGTTCCATAGGACTGACGCAATTTGACTACTTGTTGGAGAGGTTCCACCTTTTGAAAAGATGGAACCTCTGGATGAGTGCAGACCTATTTTGTCAACCAAGGTTGACAAAACAGCTTTGTCACTCAATATCACAAAAGCAGGTGAAAACCATTTGCAATGTCCCGCTGGTTGGCTAAACTTGCGCGTTGCAAGGCAGTGAATCATGATTACGAAACGACAATTGGGTATGGCATTATTTTGTGGTGGTATTCTGGCATTGGTCGCACTGTGGGTGAACGATTTAGTTGGTACAAGCGACTTTGCCGGTGTGGGCGCATTACAGCGCAATTTGATGCTGGGTGCGGTCGTTATGGCAATCATCGGCTTGACGCTGCTGCCGCTAGGGGATAGACCGGCGTGATGAACTGGAGGGCGGCCGATTTTTCACTGCGAACGTTGGGCTGGATATTAATCGCGCTCGTTTTGCTGGCGTTCATCGGCTATTTCGTTGTCTACAACATCTATGCGTATTCGCTCTTCAAATTTCCATTTGACTACGATCAGGGGGAGGGTTTTGAATTAGTCGATACGATTATGTTTAGTCGTTTCGAGTGGCCTTATCGCAACAACGACTTCTATCCTTTTTACTCTTCAAACTACCCCCCCGTTTTCCATTTAGCGATTGTGCCGCTTGTCTGGATATTCGGCCCCGTCTATTGGACAGGTCGCCTAGTTAGCTATCTGGGGACGTTGGTGACGGCCGCTGCGATTGGCTGGGCAGTCCACCGTGAGGTCAAAATTGGCTGGCTCTCGGCCGTTAGCGGACTTGCCTATCTCGCCTCCAACTACATCTATCATGTCGGCCCCCTCTTTCGACAACATCTGTTCATGGTAATGTTTGAAACGCTGGCTGTGGTCGGATTGACGATGTTATTTGACCGGGAGGCAAAAACGGGCAAGCGTGATAATCTCTGGCTCTATGGCATCATGATTTTGTTACTGCTGGCGGGCTACACAAAGCAGTTAGCCTACGCGACGGTCATTGCAGTCTTTGGCGCGATGTTCTTGCGCGATTGGAAACGATCAGTCACGTGGGCGATTCCATTTGGCGCGATGACGGGGCTGATCTTTCTGTTTTTGAACATTGCCACGGGCGGTGAGTGGTTTACGGCGACGGTGACGGCCAACATCAACGAATTTATCGATGGACAAGCGGCCGGCTTGTTCAAGCAATGGTTTCAGCTACATCGCATTATGGCGGTGATGGCGGGGCTTTACTTACTCTACCAACTTTACTTTGAGCGACTGTCCGTCTATTCAATCTGGTGGCTGCTGGCAACGATCAATGGGCTAACTGCCGGAAAATGGGGGGCTGGCGAGAGCTACTTTGCCACCTCGATTGCAGCAAGCTGTATCTTGATGGGGTTGGCCTTCGGCCGCATCATCCACTACACAGCCCGCTATCGTTACGTCGTGCAGCCAGTCACCATCATCATTATCGCCCTGCTGCTGCTCAATCAGGCCAACCGCGTTTTTCACATGCCGACCCACACGCCGCTGCTGCGTCGGATTGCCCTCACACTCAACAAACCGACCGAAAGCTACATTCCGCCGCAAACAGGCTGCTCATCGCGGCAGCCAGCTCAAGTGATTCCGTATGTGGACAGCGTGGGGCCGTCGTTACTCGGCCGACCGCCCAGCCTCACCGACCGTGAATCGGGGGATCGTCTGCTGGCTCGTTTGCGTGAAGGGGGTGGCTTGGTTTTCAGTGAAGAGGCTGCGTTTAATCTGTGGCTATATCGTGATGTCGTCACCAACCCGACCCAACTGCTCAATCTTTACAAGAATGATGAGGTCGATCTCTCTGAAATGTTACAGATGCTCAATAGCAAACAGTTTTCGCGGGTTATTTTACGTGGTCAACTTTACCCACCGCCTGTATTATCCGCGATTGGGCAGAATTACCATCAGATATATCGTGAGGAGATGAATGGCTTTGTTTACTGCGTGTATGCGCCCAACGAATGATCTTATAACCGTTCCATAACCTTAAACTCATCTTGAACTCATACCAAAAGGGCTTAATTCAACATGGCGACAAGGAGCCATATCCCGTGTGTTGCTAAGGTGACAAATAACAGCTAGATGCTATAACAGAGTAGCGTATTTTTCGGAGACAACTCAATGTTTCATCCCTCATTTCGTATTTTTACCCTCACATTCTTGGGGCTACTAATGGCAATTGGCCTCAATCGCTATTCGACAGCCGCAGCGACAGAGACGCGGGCTGAATTGGTCTCGGCCGACTCCGCCTCCCTCCAATTTCGCCTACACTCGGCCGATGCAACCCAGACCAAAGATGGCACAATTAATGTCGCCGGTCTTGACGAGCGAATTGCCACACAAGGCGCACCTGCCCTGCCGTTTTATACAACTTATATCGCGGTGCCGCCGGCGGCCGATGTGCGCGTCAGCGTCAGCGAGACCAATGTAAGCACCCAAAGCGTCGAACAAGTACGCCCTGTTGCTCAAGTTGATCCAAATGCACAGGTCGATTTCACCCAAGTGCGGTCACTAGAAGAGGTTGGCCTCGTCTATCTTCCCAACGCCGACATTTACGAAGCCGACGCACGCTACCCTGCACAATCTTTTATCGTTTCCGAGCCGATGTACCTGCGCGATTTACGTGTGGTGCAGGTCTCCCTTTTCCCCGTCCGCTACAATCCCGTCACAAATGAGCTGGTCGAAACGGGATTGATGACAGTGGATGTCACATTTGAGGGTGCAGACTTTAGCAATCTCAACTCGCTCGACTCGACCAACTTGAGCATGATCAACCTGATAAATCCTGCCCAAGCGGATGGCTGGCGTTCGTTGCCTGAGCGCGTTGGCGCACCAAGTGATTTTCCTGCTGGACGCGATACATTTCGTATCGAGGTCAACGCAGACGGTATCTACGAAGTGAGCTACGCCATGCTGCAAGGGGCTGGCATGACCGCCGGCGCGTCGATCAACTCGCTTGAGATGTCTTATCGTGGCGACAGTGTTGCATTTGACGTGATTGACAGCAACAACAATGGCACATTTGAGGCGGGCGATAAAATCCGCTTCTTTGGCTGGAAATATGATGGTGAGCGTTCTGAGCGTATGTTCGTCGTCAACAACTACTTCTACCTGTGGGCAAACGGGTCGCGGGATGCAGTACAGACGGTCGCTAATCAAAGCGGTGGCACAGAGATCGATACGTGGCGCTCTGAAATAACGTTTGAAGAGGACTTGATGTTCTATCAAACGGATACATCTAATTGGGATTCGGCCGCCTTTGAAAACCCCGCAGACGCTTGGTACTGGCAGCGCGTGGTTGATGGCACAACAACGACGCTCAACCTAACGATGCCTGACCCTGTGCCGACTGGCTCAAATGCCCAAGTACTCGTGGAATTATTCTCAAAGTTTGATGGGTTTAGCCACACGGGGACGTTTAGCCTCAACGATCATACGCCAGCAACGCGCACGTGGACTGGACACAGCAATGTCAACGTGACCCAGAACGGTATCCCACAATCGGTGTTGAATACCAACGGTAGCAACACGCTAGCGATTGATTTTACAGGCACAATTCAGGCTGTTGACGACTTGGCTGCGCTCAATCGCGTCACGGTCACCTATGATCGCCAACTAAAGGCGGTTAACGACCAACTGCTGTTTAACTATGCGGCCGGCAATCAGCGCTTTCTACTATCGAACTTATCTGAGAGTGAAGTGATTGCGTGGGATGTGACTGACCGTTTGCAGCCTATTGCAATTGCGTTGGAGAGCGGGGACGTATCGGGAAGTGCTGGGGACTTTACAGCGGCAATCGGCCGATCAACCTCCATCCCAAAACAAATTGTCGCCACAACGGTCAGCGGCGTTATGCAGCCTGACAATATCAGAAAATACAACGGTGCGGATTTGGAGCC
Source organism: uncultured Ardenticatenaceae bacterium (assembly GCA_964389925.1). GTDB lineage: Bacteria > Chloroflexota > Anaerolineae > Promineifilales > Promineifilaceae > CALECP01. The sequence goes on along the minus strand of CAYMGE010000040.1, from coordinate 41,314 downwards.
TGCGACGGGATCGGCCGATTGGGTCGTCATCTCACACAGCAGCATGATCGAAAGTGCCAATAAACTCGCCGCCCATCGCGCCAGCTATAGTGGCCTTAAAACACACGTTGTGGATGTCGCTGATGTCTATCAACAGTATGGTTATGGATTTGAGTCGCCTGTCGCTATCAAAGCATTTTTGGCGCACGGCTTGGCAGATTGGGGATTGCAGTATGTCGTTATGCTTGGCGATGCGACCTACAACCCATTGCAACGCTCCTGCACGGGGGTTGGCTTCTGTCCCATCTCATGGACGACCACAGAAGAGACCTTTGTGATTACTGATCTTGTCTTTGAAGACCGTTTTACGGGTATCATTCCGTCTGACTATCCATTTACACTCCTATCTGGCTCAGATAGCTTGCCTGATTTGACCATTGGGCGCATCACGGCGGTTGCACCTTTCACAGACGACAGTGGCCAACTGGTTGATGAAGCCAATAATGCCATCAATAAAATTATCGACTATGAGCAGGATATTGCCGCGAAGGAGAGCTACTTAAATCGGTTATCTTGGGCGGCCGATGATGCTGACGGTGGTGGTAACTTCTGCGCTGCAAATACGCTGGCACGAACCGAACTCGCAGATACCGCGTTTAGCAACGTTGTCTTTTGCCTCGATGATCCTGAATTTCAAAATCAGAGCGACCCTGAACAAGCGATGGGAATTGCAATCGCTAATAGTGTGAGCGACGGAACGGCAATTTTGAACTATCGCGGACATGGTGAGATTGAAGGTTGGGGCGGTGGCATCCTCAACAGCAACTCAGTTTTTACCAATCTCGATAGACCCTTTGTTATTCTGAGTGCGGACTGTCTCGACGGAAACTTTGCATTGCCGGGCAAAAATGCGCTCAGTGAAGAATTTTTAACCCGCAATCTCTTTGGGACATCTGCCCATTGGTCATCGGCCGGACTCGGCTATTTAGATGAACATAACGTCCTCCAGAGTGCTTTTTACGAAGGCTTATACGACACAGATATGTTTACAATTGGTAATGCCGTGAACTATTCAAAAATCGTCTTTCACAATCATCCTAATACGAGAGACGACTCTGAACTGTATGGATTTATCTTACAGGGTGATCCCGCGATGAAGATGCCAAAGGCAGCCCCCAATTTTGATGTGTTTTTGCCGTTGATTGTGAGGTAGTAATCATAGATCGCTACGGCGATGGACTAAGGTGACTAGTATGAAGTTTAGAATTTTATTGTTAGCAGCGATCTTTTTACTGATAGGGCTGAATCGTATTTCTCACTCGGCCGAAGCCGCCGTCTCTCTCGATTATGTTGAGGCAACCGCTTTGTCCGACGGCACGGTCGAAATCGAATGGCGCACCGCAACGGAAGATGAAACAGCCGGATTCAGCCTTAAACGCTCAGACACGCCCCCCGATAATGCGTTTATCACGGATACATCGGGCTTTATTCAGTTTGTCGAGGAAGGGTCGTCAGACTCGACTGACTTTATCAACGCACGTGGTAGCACGGTTGCCGGTGATACATACACCGTGATCGATTCAGATGTTGAAGCCGGTGAAACTTATTATTATCTGCTTGTTGAGACAACGTTCAATGGGGCGCGAACGCCGTATGGGGACAACATTGCAAGCGTGACGCTTAGCGACGGCGATGATGGCAACACGATTGCCGATCCGACGGCCACACCTGTCACACCAATTGCCAACGCCCCGACAGAGACCCCTGTCCCAACCAACACACCTGAGCCAACTTCCACGACAGAACCGGGGGAGCCAACCAGTACGCCACGTCCAACCAATACACCCCTGCCCACCTCGACGACTGCGGCCGCTATCCCAACGACTGCGAGTGATGACAATACGCCAGAGCCAACAGCAACTGATGGACGTGTGTTTGTCACGCCTGCAACACCAGTGCCACAGGCGACTTCACTGCCAACTGAAACGCCTCGGCCGACAGATACACAGGTGCCAACTGATACGCCTGAACCAACTGACACGCCTGAACCAACCTCTACAACTGCGGCCGGTGAGCCGACAAGCACCCCGCGCCCAACCAACACACCGCCTCCCACCAACACGCCACCACCCACCAATACGCCACCACCCACCAATACGCCACTGCCAACCAATACGCCACTGCCAACCAATACACCACCGCCAACTGCTGTATCAGTGACAAATACTGACACGACAAATAATAACGCCAATACGGGCGGTGGTGGTGGCACTGTCGCAACGCCCATCGTCATACCGACAGAAACGCCCGCCGAGGTTGCCGCTGTGCCAGTTGATAATAATTCTAACAATCCACCTGCGGTCGAGGCACAGGACGATAGCTACCCAGTTGATGAGTCAGGTATCATTGATCCTCCTACAAATGAGGAGGTGATCGACAGTAGCGAAGAGGTTGAGTACGTCGAGCCGCTTGCCACTGATGCAGCTTTGGGGAACTTTAACGATGGGAACACTGAAAGCATTGGCAGCAATAGCGAGATAGCGGCCGAGTCGATTGGCAACCAGCCTGTCGCAGAGAACCCACTGCAACAGCCAGTCGGTGTTCAAGAAGCCAATCAAGTCAATCCCTTGCTTTGGCTGGTTTTTGGCGCGGGTATCCTCGTCTTTGGCGCAGGTGTCGTTGGCTCGATTCTGATTTTTACCCGCAAGCAGAGTGGCAAGTAACTGGATGCTTGTCATCAAGCTTGATCATGCAGGTCGGCAGAAAGTTTGCTATGAGGCACAAACTTTGCCGACCTCAATGCCAAACTGCATCGCTGTACGGGCAGAATGGCAAACGCCGACAATTACGACCGAAACAACTACGTTTGCGACGGGCGATATTCTGCACGAATTTTTCTACAGTGACCGCTGGTATAACGTGTTTGCGCTTTATGCTGGTGGGACCAAGCAGTTGAAGGGATGGTACTGTAATGTGACTCGGCCGACAGAAATCGACTCGGCCGAAATCCGTTGGACAGATTTAGAGCTAGATATTTGGGTCGCTGCGGATGGCACAGTGACCATACTGGATGAAGAGGAATTCTGGGCGATTGATTTGAATACGCAGGAAAGGGAACATTGTTTACAAGCTCTCAAAACTCTCCAACTTTTGGCTAAATCTGGCAATCTCCCCAAATAAGCGAAAAACCGCCTCTCAGCGGTTTTTTTGTTGTGACTTAACTCTGCTTAGTATTGTTGAATTAGAATGCCCCCAAGCCAAATGCAATCCCGCCAAAAATTAAGCCAATAATCATGGCAACAATTGCATAGGTAATCGCGCCAATAATCATCACAATTACGGCTGTGCCGGTTGAGACATCAAGCCCTTGCCGAACACCGATCACGCCCGTAATCAATGCCCAAACAAGTGCGGCAAATCCGACAATGCTGCCAATCACAGGGATAAATGCCAACAGATTTAACGCTTGCGGTACTTGTGCAAAGCCAATGACGCGCAACATTTCGCCGATGTCAGCCGTGCCACCAAAGAAATTTGTGCCGACAAAATAGACAACGGCCGACCAAGCTATCCAACCAATAATGGATGTCAGAACCGCACCAATGAGCAGTCCGATGCTGAAACCTGTGTCACCTGCCATACCAGCACCAAGTCCAGAGAGGACAGCAACCAATACGACTACGAGAGCGGCTTGACCTGTTGCGCCTTGATCATGCTCGATCTCTTCAAACGTTGGTACATCTAATTTCAAAACACCCATAATTCGTTCTATCAAACTGCTGTTTCCTTTCATTTTCTCAGCTCCTATGTGTTAATTTTTTGCTAATATAACACAAAATTGTAATTTGTGTGCCAGAAAATCGGCCGAATATACAAAAAATGGCGATCAAATTGACTATGGCTCCGTCACGCTAAAGTTATCGAAGGCGGCCAGCACGCCGGGTTGAGAGAACGAGCCGGCCGACAGCGCGATTGTCCCCGTCTGAAACGTTGTATCAAAGTTTTCTTTTCGGAAAATGACGCTATCGTTGACGGAAAAAACGACGATGCTGCCAACCGCCGAAATTCGCAAGCGGTTGGTTTCGCCTAATCCTGTGTTGATGGCGGGATGACGTTGCCAACGACCTGTTTCATTGAAGATCAGCCAGTTACCGGCCGAGTCGCGTCGTTCAATGCCAAACAGGCCGCTGCCCGTTATAGCAAAGCGGTAAAATGTGCCGCCTTCCTGTCGGCGAAATAAAATGCCGTAGCTGCTGTCAAGATTGCCGTTAAGCAGTTTGGCATCGACCTGTACATTGAAATTGGGATAGGGCTGGCGAAAAGCAGCATATTGCATCGTCTCAACTTGGTTGACCGCGATCAGCAACTGCCCATTTTCGACATAGGAGCGTCCATAAACATCCCCTTCCAATATCCAGCGCGTTTCATCGGCCGCTCCAAAATCATCAGTTGCCAGTACTCGTTTGCCACACCCCGCTAAGAGTGTCAAAAGCAGCAAAAAGAACAGAAAAACAACGCGGGACGTATGGTGTCCGCGGTCGGTTAAGTTGAGAGTTAGTTGGTCAAATTGTTTCACGGTGTAGTTACGGTTAGATTATCAAACTCAATGACGACACGTCCTGTTTCAAACGTGCTAGCTGCAACGCCAATATCCCCACTAGCAAAGCTGTCATCGCTGACAGTCGCAACGGAAATGCCGTTTATGGCGAGCGAAAGCTGATCGCCTAAACAAGTCACACGTAGCAAATTGGTGGCGATGCCCGTATTGATCGTGTCTGATTGGACAAAGAAGTTGGGGTCTGATCCGGTCAGGTATTGTATTTGGCTTACGCCGCTTTCATATTTTCCAATTGCATAGTAGCCATCGCCGCTTATCAGGAAGATATAAAAATTTTCGTCGTCCACATAGCGACAAATCACGCCATAGGCATTGTCGTTGGGGCCAGAGACTTGGCGGGTTTGTACCGCGATCTCAGTGTCGATAAAGGTGCGTTCTGGATTTGTCCACGCGATGACACCACTGGTGCTGGCATTAAGCGTCAGGACACCATTGGCAATGTCGGCCGATTCCGCCCCACTATAGACGATCCAGCCACAATTCACGTCATCCACAAAGCTATCGCGCAATAAGGCTGTCTCGTCAACGCACAGGTCATCCTCATCGCTGCTCAACATCGAACAGCCAAATAGAAACGAAAACAAGGCAACCAGCAAGGCCATGCGCCACATATTACGCCTCCCCATCGAGCTTACGCTGAATACGCTCAATGTCAACCTCGATCTGCTCTTGCTGCTGGGAAGTGTAGAGATAAAAAATGAAGACAGCCAGCCACAGAACAGAGACTACGATGGCAATTGTGATGAGTGAAAAGTCCATAGTGCAAGTTTAGCTAGATTTGACGCTCAGAGGCAACCCCGCCACCATCATTAAAACATCGGTCGCGTAAGCGGCAAGACGCTGATTGGCACGCCCCAGCGCGTCACGATAGATGCGACTGAGCTTATTTGCTGGCACAATGCCGAGACCAACCTCATTCGTGACAAGGATGAAATGAGCGTTGAGGCGCATGTGCGCGGCGAGAATTGCGTCGATCTCGGCCGCAACTACCTCATCTACGACCTCAAACTGCTCCCCCATCCCCAAGATCAAATTACTAACTAATAGCGTAACACAATCTATTAAAATGACATCCGAACTGGGAAGCAGTTTTTCTCCAACCTGTGTGGGTGTTTCTAGCGTCCGCCAATGGTCGGGACGATCACTCTGATGATTGCGAATTCGCTCGCGCATCTCATCATCAAACGCTTGGGCTGTCGCCACATAGAGAACATTGTCACCAAGCTGCGCGGCTAACTTCTCGGCATAATGACTTTTACCACTGCGTGCGCCCCCTGTAATTAGCGTGAAACTTTTTTGCATGTTTAGATAATAACTGCCAGCACGAATAAGGTCGCAACTTCGGCCGATTCTACCACAAGCCCCAACACATCCCCCGTCATGCCGCCGATACGCTGCCGCGCCAACCAGCTTGCGCTAGCCGCCACCGAATGCACGATCCCAAACGCCGCGATACCGCGCAACCCAAAAAATATCGCCAACCCAAGCGGCAATATAACGGCAATAATCAGCGTCGTTCGATTGATGCCACGCGAAAAGATGACACCAAGCCCTCCTTCACGTGCCGGAGGCTGCAATGCGACGGGCAGCAACAGCCAACGTGCTAACACGGGAGATAGCAGGAGAAGGGGGCGTACATCAAACTGAGGAATAATCTCAGTCAACAGCGCGACTTTTAGCAGTAGCAGAAGGATCAAGCCGACTGTGCCAAATGTGCCGTTGTGCGGGTCACGCATGATTTCGAGGCGGCGTTCGGGCTTGGCTGAAACCAACAGCCCGTCACAACAGTCGGCGAATCCATCCAGATGTAATCCCCCTGTCAGCCCAGCCCACAGTGTCACAATCAAGGTTGCCGCAATCATGGGCGAGAACCAATCAACCAGTAGCTCGCTGGCTCCCCACAGGATTCCGCCTAACAGCAACCCGACAAGCGGGAAAAAGCGAGCTGATTTTCCCAGTCCATCCCCCACTAATTCAACTTGCGGAACAGGCAGGACGGTAAGGAAGCTGATTGCAAGAAAGAGTAACTGCATCTTGTCTCGTTATGCTTTGTTGTCAACGCCGGCCGACTCAAATGTCGCCATCTCATTCAACGTTCGCACTGCGGCTTCAATGATGTGAAAGGCTAGCACCGCGCCAGACCCTTCGCCGAGACGCATACCAAAGTCAAAGAGCGGCTCTAAGCCTAATCGTTGCAACAAAAGCTGGTGACCGATTTCGACAGAGTTGTGTGAGGCGAGTAGATAATTTTTTGCGTTCGGTGCGATTTCGGCCGCAATCGCCACTGCCGCCGTCGCAATAAACCCGTCTGTGATAATTGGCACACGCTGACTTGCCGCCCCCAACACGACACCGACAAGCCCCGCGATCTCATACCCACCGACTTTGTGCAAAATGTCGATAGGGTCGCTGGGGTTTGGATCGTTGGTTTGGATTGCCTTGCGAATCGTCTGCATCTTTTTTGTCAGTGCGTCATTGTCAATGCCGGTTCCGCGCCCTGTGACATCGAGGACGCTTTGTCCCGTCAGGATTGCCGTGATCGCGCTGGCAGAGGTTGTATTGCCAATGCCCATTTCTCCGATGGCAATGATGTCCAGACCGTTGGCGATCTCGGCCGAAACCACCTCTATCCCAGCCGCAATCGCCCGTTCAGCCTCCTCCCGCGACATGGCTGGCTCATTTGCCATATTGCGCGTTCCATAGCCGATCTTTTTGCTGATAAGCTGTTCGTGTGGCTCAAAGTCAAAGTTCACCCCCATATCGACGATTGTTATGGTTGCCCCAGCCTGCCGTGCCAAGACGTTCACCGCCGCCCCCCCGCGCAAAAAGTTCAGCACCATTTGTGGTGTCACCGCGCTAGGGTATGCGCTTACTCCTTCAACCGTCACACCATGATCGCCTGCCATGACAATCACGCCTTTGCGCGAAAACCACGGCTGAACTTTGCCGGTCATCCCCGCCAAGCGCACAGAGATGGTCTCCAACTGACCTAGTGAGCCAGTTGGTTTTGTCAAGATTGCTTGCCGATCTTCGGCCGCTGTCATTGCCACTTCATCAAGCGGCGGAATTTCAGGTATTCTCACAGACTCTCCATATCGAGCGGGCTTTTACCCGCTTCTGATTATTGTTTATATCCCTGTGGATTCGCCGACATCCATTCCCACGCATCGCTAATTACAGAGCGAATGTCTGAATGGCGCGGCTCCCAGCCGAGTTCTCGGCCGATTTTATCCGAACTTGCAATCAATGTCGCGGGATCACCCGCTCGTCTTTGCCCTATTTCGGCCGGAATCGGATGTCCTGTGACCTCGCGTGCCGTTTCAATGATCTCTTGAACGGTAAATCCGTTGCCAGTTCCTAAATTATAGGTGCGACTGCCCTCATCGAGCGCACGCAAAGCCAGAATATGTGCGCTTGCTAAGTCGAGAACGTGAATATAATCGCGCACGCACGTCCCGTCGCGGGTCTCATAATCATTCCCATAGATGATAATTTTCTCACGTTGCCCCAGCGCAACCTGTAGCACAATCGGGATCAGATGCGTCTCAGGCGCATGATCCTCTCCTAGCCCTAGCCCGCAGCCACACGCATTGAAATAGCGCAGTGCCGCATATTTCAGACCCTTTGTCACGTCAAGCCAGTGCAGCATTCGCTCCAAAATTGCCTTGCTCTCTCCATATGGACTGCCCGGCACAATGCGTTCCGCTTCATCAATTGGCATCCGCTCTGGAGCATCGAACAAATTGGCTGTCGATGATAAGACAAACTTGAGCGTGCCATGTTCGACCGCCGTTTCCAACAAATTGAGACCGTTGACGATGTTATCACGCAGGTAGAGAAACGGTTTCTCCATCGACTCTCCAACGAGCGTGTGTGAGGCAAAGTGCATCACGGCATCGGGTTTATGCTCCGCAAAGAGCCGATCTAGTAGCGGCTTGTCTGCCAAATCCCCTTCGATAAACGTTGCATCAGGATGAACGGCTTCCCGATGTCCTTGATATAGATTGTCGAGAACGATCACGTCGTCCCCCTGTCGAATCAACTCGTGTGCGACATGTGAACCGATAAAACCTGCGCCGCCCGTGACTAAAACTTTCATAATTTATCCTAGCTGATAGATATTTTCCAAAATCAATTTGTGTTACGTCGTTCGTAAGAATCGACCGTCATAATACTCAATTATGAGGGGGTGGTCTAGCGTTAAGGCTTACGATCTGCCACTGTTAACCATCCCGCCACGTGGGAGTTATGAAAGCATCATTTTTTGTCGTATTGGTATTGCTGCTGCTAGGTTGTAGTGGAAAAGGCAGCACGACTACGCAAGCACAGTTGAATTTATCGGCCGACCCAATCACCTACACCTCATACACAGGTGAACCCTATCAGCTTACCAGCAACGCATTTTTGGAAACGTTTGACGGCACGCCAACCGCGCCGCAAATTTGGGGCAACTCGGCCGATTGGCAAGTTACCGTCCACTCACGCGAGGCTGTCCATTGGTATGAGCTAGAGCCGATGGCGGCTCAGTACAGTCGCACCTGTGACGCACCTCCCAACACACATTCGATCAATCGCTACGATGAAACAGTCTATCAATGCAAAGATCACATCTCAACCGCCATTAACGCCACTGCTTATGGCGTAATCTACCTAACGCCTGCTTACATCGTCGATTTCAGCGAAGAGGCGACTATCCGCTTCGAGCTTTCCACAGCCCGTCAAACTTCCCGTGATTGGGTTGATCTGTGGATTTCCCCCTACGACGAGCAGCTTGTCTATCCTCTAAATACATGGCTGCCTGATTTAACCGGCGAGCCGCGCAATGCAATTCATGTGCGCCTCGATTTGAGCGAAAATTCGCGCTGGTATGCGGAGGTTGTCGATGATTTTGAAACGGTCAAACTAACAGGCACAGCCAAATCTTGGCAAGGCTACGAAAAATTTATCGACCCTTCTTTTGAAGAGCGACAGGTGTTTGAGTTAAAAATATCTCCAACACATCTGCGTTTTGGAATGCCAGAGCATGATTTCTGGTGGTATGACGAAGAAATTCCAACGCAGGGATGGACAAGCGGGATCGTGCAGTTTGGTCATCATTCTTATAGCCCAAGTGCGGCATGTGACTTTGACGGCTCATGTCATGCCACCACATGGCACTGGGACAACATCGCCATCGAACCGACCACCCCTTTCACGATTATCCACACCGAGAGCCGCTTTGCTGATGAGGGAAATCCCAGCATGACGTTTGAACGTTCTGCGCCGAAGGGTGCTTACCTGCGCTTTGCCGGCATTGGTGAGGAGATAGAAGTTAGCTTTGATAAGGGCGAGTCATGGACGAAAGCAAAAGAACAGGATCAATCTCAAACTAGTGTCGATCGTTTTCGCTCCTATTGGATGCCGGTTCCCGCAGGAACAAAACGGGTCGAGTTTCGCTCTTCTGGCTGGTGGGGTGGCAACTGGCATGTGCGTGACGTGGCACTTTGGCAAAAATGATGCGCTTATTTGCAATTTAGTAAGTGTTGCGGGTTATTTATAACCAAAACGTGCGCTTCTTCGTAAATTGTCTAAGGCTTCGCCACCCCGTGCAATTCATCAGAGTGCATTTCATTTGAGTAAAAGATGAAGGGATATGACATGTAGGGGCTAGGTAAACGGCGCATGATCTCAACAAATCTCAAAGCCAACGCCGTTTATCTCGCCCTGCTTACCATTACAAGGCGAGACAAATGGCGTAAAATTTGAGGTAAGGTGAAGCCTTATGCCATTTGCCTAGCCCCTACCCACACGTTTTACTGATTTGACATGCACTCAATTCATCATTTAACGGGCAACCTTACGAAAAATCCCCTCTTCTCGTTAAGCTCATCAAATTAGTACTAAATCCCTAACGTCTTACTTATTTCGCAAGATAGCGAGAAAGTTTCGACTTCCATAATGGGTTTAGTATTACTTTTCAGGGCAGTAACGGTAAATCAAAAACGTATCCGTAGAGTATTGGAGTTCTAAACGTGAATAAAAGATTTGTGTATTGGTTTGGTCTCTTTGCGTTGCTAATTTTCGTCCAGACGCGCATTAATGCGTCAACAGTGGAATGGCTTTCGGCCGATATTGGCTTCCTCCCAAACAGCGAAACAGAAAAAATTCAGGCCGTTCAGTTGAGTGAGAAGGGCGCACAGGCAGTTGATTTGGTTGTTTCAGACAACTATCTCACCCAACCGCAAATCATCACAAGCGACCGTAGCGCACAAAGTGAGCAACCCCCGGTCCGTGCGACAGGCCTCAACAACATGCTCATCTTGCCATGTGCATTTGCTGACCAGCCAGTTCCTTCTCTGCGTGATAGCTACTTCAGCGAGATGCGCGACGAGCTACGCGACTACTGGCTTGAACTCTCTTACAATCGGCTTGACATTGGTGTGTCTGAGGTAGCCGCTTGGCAAATACTCCCATTGAGACTAGTAGACTACCAGCAAATGGATGTGACAGATGCGCTGACGCTCATCTTTGAACAATGCACCACTGCGGCCAATATGAACACCGACTTCAGCGATGTTTCAATGATTAACATTTTGCTCAATGAGTCGCTCGGTGCTTCATGGGCAGGACAACGTTATGCGGAACTGGATGGTAAAGCACAGCTTTGGCCGGTCTCTTGGAATATGGATTGGGCATGGGAACGCTCAGGTCGTTACATCCTCAAACATGAGATGGGTCACCTGTTCGGCATGTCTCACTCAATTGGTAAACATGGTAGCGAGTATGGTAATGCGTGGGATATGATGAGTCAATCGCTGTCTCAACATACGGTCGGTTATAACAAAATGACACTGGGGTGGCTGGATGCGGCCGACATTCGCCAAATCAACGCAGGGCAAACCTATACCCACACCTTGACAGCATTAGCCTCAGCGGCCGATGGTGTCAAGCTGCTGACAATCCCCGTCACCAGCAGCGACACTGATACGTTCACAGTGGAATTCCGCCAAACAGGAAAGTATGATCGGGTGATCCCCGGTACAAGCGTTGTCATTCATGAAATTGACCATGAACGTGTCGTCGTCAATCCGATTAGCCAAGCAAGTCAAATTATTCCGGTTCGTCAATCTCAATTCACCCAAGAGAGCATTCACAATGGGGATTCACTCTGGGAGGCTGGCGAAACATTTGTCAGTCCGGAGGGGGTCGAAATAGAAATCATCGCAATCGATACCAATTGCGATGATATAGTTTGCGGGTCAGCCAAAGTTCGAGTGACAAACCCCGGCTATTCAATTTACTTACCGACGATTCAACGCTAAAGTCGGTTCAGTGGTCGCCGTTATGGGAAATTCCATGTGACCGGTGGCACAAAATCTAACATCTGCCCATCCTGATCAAACCAGCCACAGCTTCCCGGACATACCGCAGGTTGGTCATCAGGTGGGGGAGCGGTTGGCTTACGCACGATAGGGATGTAGACAAAGTGATCCATTAACTCAGTTTGTGCGGTCTGGTCTGATGATACTGCTGTGTTCTGACGTGGCTGAGGAACAAACCCATTCCCGACAGACAGCAAAGGCACTTGTTCCAATCCGCCATCTCGAATTCGTTCGACCTTGTAGAAGAAAACCTCAGCCGTGTAGGTGTGATCATAAATCTCTTGCAAAACATCGGCCGAACAGCCTCCGTCCTCCATACAAGGCTGAAAATCTAGGCCGGGTGGAAGGAAAAGTTCGGCCGATTTGATCGTGTCAATGTTATCAAACTCATTTTCTCCATGTCCCCACATCGCTTGGAAATAATCTAACAACGCTTGGTCCCCCTGTGTATCAGCGTCTCGCCAATGTCCCAGTCTCGGTATCAGTTTGCCGCTGATATGATCGACGGAGAGCCATTCATAGCTGCCCGTGTTAAACGCAAAGCGATACGTCCCATAGGAATCCGTGCCGCCATACATGTCGTAGGAAGCGGCCGGGAATTTGACAAAAGTATAATCAGATGTCTCTATCAAATCTTTCTGATCTTGGCTTAAACCATCGCGCCAGCTAACGATTGGATCATGACGAGTACCATAAGCATCCAACATTTGTGCTTGCAGTGATGCTAAACTGCCGGGCGCACCATGACCGATGTATGAGTGAATCTCTGTGTTGACATGGTGATAAACCTCTGTAATGGAAATTTTGTCTTGCCGAGCCATTGTGAAAACGGCTGTCACATTTGGCAGTTCGGCATCTAGTCTAAATCGACAGCCGCGATTGGCTGGCACAATGACAGACCCATCGGCCGAAAATTGAGCCGTTGCATCCGTTGTCGTATAGCGTGAGCCAAAAGTTGAGGCATTATTGACCGGTTGAATGACTCCACCCAAGATATGTTCGTAAGAGCTTTGAATGCGACTGGTTACGTCATTCCCATCACTATAGACACGCATTGTGGATGCTGGCTGCACAGTTCCTGAATGATCAAATTGAGGCGGCTCACCGAGACACCACACCTCGTTTTTATTCTTCAGATTGTAGCGAACCGTGACCTCGATCTCGTTTCCGTTCTCGACACCAGAATCATATTTGACCGTTCCGCTGCCCGGAATCCAGACAAGAACCGCGTCTTTGAGTGTTGATTCTGGTAAAAGACCTGTCAATGTGGCGAGATTGATGCCAAGTGGTTCAAGCCAATCGGGTGTTTCTTGTTGTGTTTGGGTTGAACTTGATAGTGTGGTGCGCTCGGCCGATACAACCTGAAAAGCCACTACAAATAAAAGGAATGTGAACACCAAAAATAAAAAGTGTCGCTTAGAAAATGCCAGTACGTTCATTGGGTCCTACTTGTTTTGACATGTCACATAAAAGCAGCGTCTCTAAATTGTTCAGGCAAAGACATTGAAAATTCACGTCCTCAACACCATTGTTGAAAACGCATTTTCGGAGACCTTGCTTTGGAAAGTAATGCGACATCGTCTAACTATTTGAGATTCACAAAAATAGTACTGTAGTCCCCGTATTTAGGCAAGTTATTTGCACAAGAAAACGGCTTTGTCGCAAACGCAACACAGGCAGAGCAACGCACTGCACTTTAACGTGTTTTGCGTGTCAGTCTGTGAACGTGAAGCGGGACAGTCGCCCCATTTGAACCGCAGGTTTTTTGGCAACTGTCATTATGGCAGTAGGATTCATTTAAATGAATTTATTGAGAAAATGTCAGAGAGGTACCACCTTTTGAAAAGGTGGTACCTCTATCTCTAGCGCATGATGTCTACGAAATTATTGCCGGGTGAGGGATCACTGTCGGACGCGCTGCTGATTTCAATGCGAATGTCTTCTGCTCTGGCATCGGCCGCTTGCACAATAACAACCGTTGTTGTCTCTGGCAGCGACATACTCGCCAAATCACCCACCTCAAGCATACATTCACCGTCGTCACATGACCAACCGTCATCGCTATCAAAGCTGTTGAGACGTGTACCTGCTGGCAAAGTCATCATGATAGCGACATCCTCTGCGTCTCCATTGCCCACATTCATGTACACCAATTGGATTTCTGTCGCGCTAACGCTCGTTGATCTGTCGGCCTCCATCAGCACGAGATCTGCGCCTGTGTCGAGCCGTACTTCTGTGCTGACCATCTTTTCAACGCCTGAGCCGACAATAGTGGCATCGTTGCGTAGATAATCGACAAAGCATTCGTCTACCAGCACCTCAAATGTAATCTCGGCGACTTCTCCTTCCGCTAATGTGCCGATCTCATAGCCGTCTTCGTCGAGCGGGAAGGGTGAGCCAGTCGCATCATCCTCAATTTCCATTGCTTCTGGCGACACCATTTGTGCCGAACCTTCGACATAGTTTTCAAATTTGCCTAGTGTATCCGACACCATTATGTCTTCGATAGGCACGCTGCCCGTCTGCGTGATGACAATGCGATAGGTGATTGTGTCGCCTAGATCGACGTTGCCATCCCCATCCTCATCGCTGGTTAGCTCAAATCCTTTGCTCGCGTCGTAAACGGGAACGGGCGTGTCCTCATCATCTTGATTGTTCTCAGGATTTTCATCCTCGCCATGTGTGCCATCGTCAGAGATGATGGCTACGTTTTCAATCAAGGTTCCTTCCTCTAAACCTGAGTCAACTTGCAGCGCGAAATCGACGCTGGCCTCGTCGCTCTGTGCTGGCAAGCTGCCGACCTCATAGGTACAAGTTGTCCCTGCCCGTGCGCCGTCGGGGCAATTCCATCCATCACTGCTTGCGCCCGCATCAAATGTTGTGTTTTCTGGCACTGTGTCCTCAATCACAACGCCTGTCGCATTGGCATAACCAACATTATAGTAGGTCAGCTCATAGACAACTGTTTCACCGGGCAGCACCTGCTCAACGCTGTCTGTCTTTTCAATGACGAGATCGATGCGTTGAACAACGGGAGTCGTCACTTGGGGACGTGCCTCTTGATCGCCAGCTTGCACAATTGCCTGATTGGTCACTTGGTCAACGTTATCGGGCAGTGGTGCATCGATTGTGACTTGGAACGTAATGACGAACTCTTCGCCGACGTTTAGATCGCCCAAAATGACTGGCTCATCATCAAACGGGAACGGTGTGCCTGTACTATCATCGTTAATGGTGACCTCTGTCGGGCCTTTGACGTTCACTGTGCCTTCAACATAAGTAGTGTGTTCTGGCACCTCATCAAAGAGCGAGATATTGCGCACGGCCGATGGCCCTTTCTGCTCAATGGTAATCGTGTATTCAAGCGTGTCGTTGGGGTTTGCCTCGCCGTCGTCGCCACCTTCGACAATCTCCACACTCTTTGCCGCCACAAAGTTGGGCAAGGGCAAGATGTTTGTGCCGAGATCGAGATTACACAGGCTGTTGCTCGTGCCGCGTGTTGGGTCTTGTCCCCATGTGACGATGACGTTGGCCTCACCGCTATCATCAATGACGTAGACACGAGTTCCCGTCTGGTCAAAATCGCCATTGAACTCTTCATTGTCGAAAAGTTGGACTGCCTCAAGCGCATTTAAGTCAATGCTTTGATCGTACAAGTTGCCGTTTGCATCTTCGAGGTCGCCTGTTGCGGGATTGCCGTCATAATCGACGAGAACGGTTGCATCGGCCGTTGACAGCACCCAGACAGGACTCGCGGGCGGATGCTCTGCCCCAGCCGCATTACACGGCCGATCAAGGTTGCCGGCCCCCCAACCGACGAGCGCGGAGGGACTGAGCAGCCGCTCTGGGATGAGCGTAAAGCCCCAGTCAAAAATTTGATTGTTTGCTGCATCGGAGTCAATAGTGGCAATGGCAAAGAAATCTCGGCCGTCTTCCGTGTAGAAATGAGTGCCAGACCCCTGCGGCGCGGTCAAACGTCGCGTTGTATTTGGTGCTGCCTCAACCGTCTCTTGCGTTTCTGTTGTGTCATAGTTGATCGTCAGCGGCTCCGAATGAGGATTAAAGATGAAGATGTCTGTCGGGCCATCTTGTGGAGCGGTCGTGCTGACAGCACTAAAGTAGCTATCACTCCATTGATCGCGCGAGAAAAGCGTGTAGAAACGCGCCTCATAGGTAGCCTCTATATCACCCGTTGCAATGTAGACTTGCACTGGGTTTGTGGCGGAAAGCGTCGCGCCCGTTTGAATATCGGTCAATAGTGCTGATTCACCACGAGCAAGCGTCTGCGAGCTGACACCATCGCCATTGTCAAACTCAAGTGTGGTGTCGTCTGTCCCAGCCATCACAAAAAGCGCGACGTACTCAAACATGTCATCACTCGCCAAATCCTGACCAATCGGCACGACAAACTCTGTACCAAAGCGGTCGGTGTTATAGACCTCGATTGCGCCAGCAAGCTGTGAGCCCGGATCATTGACAGGCCAGCCCGCGCGTGTGACGGCGAGTAAGCTGGTTGAGCCGATGAAATCTCGGCCGTCAAACAGAACCTCGTCTCCCTCACGTGGAACGGGAATTTGGTCGCGCAAGACGATGACAGTCCCCGCGCCAAACGTGTCGCTGCTGATAGCGGGTGGCGCACCGTTCGAGGGATCGCCATCCCCCCAAATTTCGGTCGTTTCTTGTTGGGGATCACTTAGATTGACCTCATAGCCATCTTCCCAATGATCATAGTAGATGAGCGTGTTATCACCACCGACAACAATCGAAATGACGTTCTGGACAGGAGATGAGGCTTCGCTGTTGAGCGTGCTGAGAACGTCGAGCAAGTTATCTTCGCCCATCGGGACGTAATAGGTTTGAACAGGTGCTGGCAGATCACCGTTCTGCGCTTGGGCAGCGTTGCCATAGAGCAGAATGAATGCGGCCGCAAAAATGAAGAGAAGCAGTGCTACAACTACATGTGAATGAACAGAGGATATCTTGAATTTGTACATAGAGGCTTTCCTATTGGTTTGATTAGCTTGCTAGTGTAGAGGATTTCGGCCGAAATTCCATCTGCTTTCGTCCAAATCACGACATATAGATGGGCATAATTTGCGTCATATACTGTTCTTTTCTCCATAATTCAAACCGTGGTCAACTACAGTCAACGACGAGGTAATTTTTATGTGGGCAAGCGACCTAAACAAAATTTTTGAAATGCTGTTGATCGGTGCAATTTTCTATGTGGTGCTGATCTTGTTATTACGGCTGTTTGGCAAACGAAGTTTGGCAAAAATGAACATGTTTGACTTCTTAGTGACAGTTGCGCTGGGATCGATACTGGCAAATATCGCGCTGGCTGGCACGCCCTTGCTTGATGGGATACTGGCAATTGCGATGCTGCTTGGCCTCCAATATCTCATCTCTTGGCTCTCTGTTCACTACGAATCATTTGACCGCTTTATCAAGCCAGAGCCAGCTTTGCTCTTCTACAGCGGTGAATATATCGAGAAGGCATTAAAACGGGAGCGCGTCTCCCATCGAGAACTTGATGAAAATATCCGTGCCAATGGATTTACTGGCAAGAGCGATGTCTTTGCCATTGTGTTGGAGACGACGGGAGAACTGACGGTGATCGGGCAGAAATCGGCCGAGCGCGAGGACTTCTCCGCGCTAGAGCTAGTCTTCTGTGGCGAAACAAAGACAGAATTTTCTAACTGAGGAAAAATATGAAAGAACAGACATTAAATGACATGGGTGCGATCCTGCCTGAGTATTTTACAGATTCCGCGAAAATGACCAGAGACGACAGGCGTTTCTGGGGCAAAGTCTTTTTGCAAACACTGCGTTATCTCCTCTTGAGGGCGGATGCCGCCGAAGCGCCACAAGAGGATGGGATTGTGTTCCGCGTGTGGTCGCCATTTGCCGATGCGGTCTATGTGGCTGGTGACTTTAGCGATTGGAAAAAAGTTGCCTTAAACAGCGAGGGCAACGGCTATTGGATGAACAGAGTGCAAGAGGCCAAAGTGGGTGATGAATATCAATTTGTCATCGAAAACGATGGGCAAATGCTCTATCGCATCGACCCATACGCACGCGCCGTCACAAACTCGGCTGGCAATGCGATTGTCACAAAAGATGACTTTGACTGGGGTGGAGATGACTATCGCTCGCCTGCCCACAATGAAACTGTCATCTACGAACTGCACGTCGGATCGTTTAACGCAGACAGCAAAGACGCGATCAACCCATTAGACAGTGTCATTCAAAAACTCGACTACTTGCAAGAACTCGGTGTCACCCACATCGAAATCATGCCTTTAGCTGAGTTCGCTGGAGATGTCTCATGGGGCTACAACCCTGCCAATATCTTTGCCGTTGAGGAAAGCTATGGGGGAGCCGAGTGGCTCAAGACGCTGATAAGGTCTGCACACGCACGTGACATCGGTGTTATTCTCGATGTTGTCTATAACCATTTTGGCCCTAGTGACCTCGATCTGTGGCGATTTGATGGCTGGCACGAAAACGACGGCGGCGGCATCTACTTCTACAATGATTGGCGTAGCCGCACACCGTGGGGTGATACACGACCAGATTACGGCCGAGCAGAAGTCCGCAAATATATCCGTGACAATGTGCTTTTCTGGTTTAACGAATATCGCGTGGATGGCTTGCGTTGGGATGCGACAAGCTACATTCGTAACGTAGATAGCAACCAAAATGAGCTAGCCGACGGTTGGCGAATGATGCGTGACATCAATCAGGAGGTCGATGCACTATTTCCTAATGCCCTAATAATTGCAGAAGATATGCAGAACGAACCCGCAGTGACGGAAAAGGCAGGCGCAGGATTTGACACACAGTGGGACGCAAAATTTGTGCATACTGTGCGCGAGACGTTGTTGAGCGACCACGACAGCGAGCGCAATATGTATGCTATTGCTGAGGCAATTACCCATCAATATGGACACGATGTCTTCAACCGCGTCATTTTCACCGAATCGCATGATGAAGTTGCCAACGGAAAGGCACGTATCGTTGAGGAGATTGGCAGCGACCAGCGCACAAAAGCATTTCGCTATGCCAAACGCCGCTCGGCATTGGGGGCTGCCATCACGCTGACCGCGCCCGGCATCCCCATGCTCTTTATGGGTCAAGAGTTTTTGGAGGATGAGTGGTTTGAGGATACTCGGCCGCTCGATTGGCAACGTGCCAAACAGTTTTCGGGGATCGTATCGCTCTATCGTGACCTGATTGCGCTGCGCCGCAACTGCGATGGCAATACGGCTGGCCTACAAGGTCAAAATGTCTCAATTATTCACTTGAATAACAATAACAAGATGATCGCTTATGCGCGTTCAATGGAAGAGGCTGGGGAGAATTCAACCGTCGTCATTCTCAACTTTGCCAACCAGATTTGGCCTGAGTACCGCATTGGCGTGCCAGCGGCAGGCGGATGGCATGTGCGTTTTAACAGCGACTCGCCACTGTACGATGATGATTTTGACGGGGTGACAGACAAAAGCGTAGAGACGACCGAGCATAAGTATGATGGTCAACCGTTCAGCCTGACCTTGGCGATTGGAGCATATGCGGCCGTAATTTTGTCGCAGTGATAAGTGAACTACCTAGGGGCGAGAGAGGCCAATCGTGTTGCCAAAACCGAAAAACAAACATGTTTGGGCGACATTAGGATGAAACACACCCGATTCGTTTAGGCAGTGATGCTTATGGGAAAACCCATGTTTCGGGTGCGACAAAATCTAACATCTGTCCCTCTTCATCAAACCATCCACACCCCCCCACACAACCAACAGGGATAGCAATAGCCGGTTTTTGTATAACCGGTAGGTAGATAGAGTAATTCATCGAGTGTAATGCTTGTGATTGAGTATCAGCGAGAGCAGTGCGCCCTGTAAAGCCATTCCCCACTGACAACAAAGGCACCTCTTCCAATCCGCTATCTCGAACACGTTCAATATTGTAGAAGAAAACCTCAGCCGTATAGGTGTGGTCATAGATTTCCTGAAGCACGTCTCTGGAACAGTTTCCGGCGGACATACAGGGTTGATAGTCCATATGGGGGGGGAGAATAAGTTCGGCCGACTTAATCGCGTCAAAGTTCTCAAATTCGTTATTTCCATGATTCCACATTCCGTGAAAGTAATCTAGGAACTGTTGATTACTCTGTGTATCCGCATCACGCCAATGCCCCAATCTTGGCAGCAATTTTGCGCTCACATGATCAACAGAGAGCCATTCGTAATAGCTGGTATTAAATGCAAAACGATAGGTGCCATAAGCATCCCCTGTCCCACCATACATATCATGTGAGGAGGTTGGAAACTTGACAAAAACATAGTCAGATGACTCTATCAACTCTTTTTGTTCTGACGTTAAATTGCGCCACTGAACAATTTGGTCATGCCGATCTTCGTAAATTTCCCTCATTTGCGTCTGCAATGGTGCTAAATTTCCCGCTGCGCCAACGCCGATATAGGAATGTATGTTTGTATTGATGTGATGATAACGCTGTGTGATGGAAATTTTGTCCTGCTTCGCCATTGTAAAGACCGCTTTCAAGTTTGGCAACGGCGCGTCTATTGTGAATTTACAGCCACGATTTGCTGGCACAATGATGGAACCATCGGCCGAAAAATTGACAGGCGCAGTTGTGACTGGATAGCGAGAGACGTAAGTCAGCGAGCTGCCGGTTGGTTGAACGAGTCCGCCCAAGACATAATTAAATGAGCTTTGAACGCGATTTGTCACATCATTCCCATTGCTAAAAATCCGCATCGTTGCTGACGGCTGCACGGTTCCCGTGTGGTCAAGTTGGGGAGCCTCGCCAAGACACCAAACCTCATCCTTATTCGTAAGGTTGTAGCGAACGGTTACCTCGATATTGTTACCGTTCACCACACCGGAATCATATTTGACCGTGCCGCTGCCCGGAACCCAAACGAGAACAGCATCTCTCAACGTCGATTCTGGCAAGAGACCCGTCAAGGTAGCGAGGTTTAGACCAACAGGTTCAAGCCAGTTAGGCGTTATGTGGGATGTATTGGGTTGGGTTGTTGGGCTTTGGGGAGAATTTTGCGAACTGTTCCGCTCGGCCGATACAGCTCGAAATGCGATCATAAAGAAAAAGAGACAGGTCGTTACAGCCAATAGCCATCGATTAGAAGATACCAGTACATTCATTTTCCTACCTATATTGACGTGTCACACGATAAGAAAACGCCATATATGGGCAGACTTGCCAAAACTAAACCTACATCTCGGCGCATCAATTCGGCCGAATACCGCTACAACTCTCACCGCCGAAAATTCACGTTTTCTGTGTTATTAAAAGAACACGATACTGCGAACTGCATTTTAGTGAAGGTAATGTGACATCATCGCATTATTTGCAAGCTACAAAAAATCCTACTGTAATATCTGCGATTAATCAAGTAGTTTACTAGCGTATAGTACTTTTGGATACAGCGTCGCTGTTCTTCGCTATAAATGCAAGGAACATAACTTGAATAGTTGTCCAGTTTGAAGACTGGATTCCTGTCTGCGCGAGAATGACAGATAAGGCGGTCATTGGAATCTCGACTCGAGCAGATTAGTTGGTTTAGTGGTGGTTCGGCTGAGTATTCAACGCTGTCGATTGTGACACCACGTAACAGGTCAATCTCTAATCAGCCATGCTGACTGCTGCTGGAAGTAGTGCTGTAGAGATGCTTCATCGGCCGCCTTTAGTTGCTAACGCTATTTAGCAGCATATTGCGATCAAAGTAGCTATCCAACCTGCTTTTGTGCCTTTTTGTGCCGATTTGGAAATAATTGTTACCGAATTGATCTGTTTTGGGAATATTTTCTCATTCAAAAAGGCACAAAAAAAGGCATATCGCCTGTGGCCAGAGTACATATTTTAGCTCTAAGCTCCTATATTCTAGTACCCCAGTATAATTGAGTTACGAAGCGACTCCCCCTATTATTCTATCAACAAACACACAGTGACTTGTCACTCGAAGTCACAAGAAAGGTTTTATGAGCGAACTCAGAATTGTATTGGTAGCTCAATGTATTGGTAGGACGTTTGATATGAAAAGAGCCGTGGTTTTAATCCGTATTGTTAGCTTGATGGTGATTGGAGTACAAGGGGCCTCGTACTCCAAACAACATCACATCCCCGCTCGGAATAAATCTCCACTTTTTCACCGATTGGTCAATTGAATATGTTTTTATGAATGCCTTTCGTATGGCACGCCCTTGAAGAACCAGCAACTGGTCGATATGGAGCCGACAAGCTCGCACTTGTCTTGGATGCCAACGGCTATCCAAAACAGCCCCCGGCCGACAACGATGGAAGTGCAAGCTACTAGTTATAGTTGATCCCTCCAACACAGTTCATACCGATTCATGGTTTACGCTCCCAGAATGTCGTTTGTCGCGCGTTTTTCGCGTGATCCTATTTGGACAATTGATCTAAATATGGCTATGTCACCCTCAATTTTTTGACTGTATTGGTAGTATTGTACTGGTAGCATGTGAGTTATTTGCGAGTTAGCTCACATAACAAAAAAGCGATGTCAGAAGGCATCGCTTTTTTGTTGCATTCTCGCAGTCGTGATATAACCGCCAGTATGAGCAAACGGTATTACTACAATGATTCGTACACGACTCACTTTGACGCAACCGTTATTGAACGTCTAACGGTCAATGAGGCACCAGCCGTCATTCTGAACGGAAGTTATTTTTATCCAACATCAGGAGGGCAGCCCCATGATCGCGGAATGATTAGCGATGCTACTGTTGTTGACGTGTTTGTGCGTGAAACGGATCAGGCGGTTGTGCATGTTTTGGATAATGATGTCAGCGATGATAGCGTGACGGCACAAATCGACTGGGCGCGTCGCTTTGACCTGATGCAGCAACACACAGGGCAGCACATTTTGAGCGCGGCGTTCTTTGAGATTGCCAATGCGTTGACGGTTGGGTTTCATCTCGGGGCAGACAGTTGCACAATTGATTTGGCAATTAGTCGATTGGATGGTGGGCAGATTGCGAGGGCAGAGGAATTGGCAAATCAAGTTGTTTGGGAAAATCGGCCGATAACCCCTATCTTCATCCCCAAATCAGACATCCCAAACTACCCACTTCGCAAAGTTCCCAACGTTCCCGGCGACGAGTTGCGTCTCGTCATCATCGAAAATTTTGACTACAACGCTTGTGGGGGGACGCATGTGCGGGGGACGGCCGACGTTGGTCTCATCAAAATCAACAAAGTCGAGCGTGTGCGCGGACAGGTGCGCGTCGAGTTTCGCTGTGGACAACGTGCCTTACGCGACTACGCCCAGAAAGAAACGATTATCAACCAGCTTGCCAGCGATTTAACCTGCGCGATAGAAGATTTGCCACACAATATCGGCAACTTGCGAAAAGAGTTGAAAGTGGCAAACAAGCGACTCAAAAAGCAAGGCAACTTATTGCTGCAAATAGAGGCACAGAAAATTGCCGACAACTCTGTGGATAACTTGGTTGTGCAGATTTTTGCTCGGCGAGACGCGAATGAGCTGCGCCAATTGGCAAATGCGGTGGCGCGGCTGACAGATAGTGTTGTCCTGTTGGGAGCAGCGGGCAATCCTGCAACCATCGCATTGGCAAAGTCAAAAAACGCGCAGGGCGATATGAACGCGATTCTGCAACAACTGTTGGCACAAACTGGCGGCACAGGTGGCGGGTCAGCAACATTTGCCTCTGGTGGTGGGTTTAAGGCGGCAGCGAAACAGTTGGAGGCGTTATTTTCAACCGTTGAGATTTGATTGTGACAGAATCACCAAAATCCCATAGAATTCCCTATCTGTAGATTGAGAAAAGCAAATGGCAAATACGTCCCTACTCGAACTTCGCAACATTACAAAACAATTTCCCGGCGTTCTGGCGAATGACCACATCAACCTAACGCTGCAAGAAGGGGAAATCCATGCCCTGCTTGGCGAAAATGGCGCGGGAAAAAGCACGCTTATGAACATCCTCTATGGCTTATATGAGCCGACAGAGGGGGAAATCTACGTGCGGGGCAAAGAGATCAAGCCTGAATCTCCTAGCGATTCGATTGAAGCCGGCATCGGCATGGTGCATCAGCACTTTATGCTGATCCCCGTCTTTACCGTCACTGAAAACGTGATGTTGGGCTATGAAGAGACAAAGGGAATTGGTGGCTTCCTCAATCGGCGCAAGGCTGGGCAGCGCATCCGTGAGATTTCCGACCAATTCGGTCTCTCGGTTGATCCAAATGCGTATATTCAGGATTTGTCCGTTGGCGTGCAGCAGCGTGTGGAGATTATCAAGCTGCTCTATCGCAATGCGGACATCTTGATCTTTGATGAGCCGACCGCCGTTTTGACCCCGCAAGAGGCGGATGAGTTGGTCAAAATCATGCGCTCGCTCGTCGCGCAGGGTAAGTCGATCATCTTTATCACCCACAAATTGCGTGAGGTGCTAGAGGTTGCAGATCGGATTACGGTCATTCGACGCGGCAAGCTGATCGGTTCGACAACGCCGGCAGAGGCAGATCAGGGCAAGCTAGCTGAGATGATGGTCGGCCGAGCCGTACATCTCGAAATTGACAAAGCGGCTCCTGATGTAGGCGACTCCATTTTACAGGTCAAAAATTTAACCGTTCTCAACGACCTCGATCAACTCGCTGTTGACGATGTAACGTTTGATGTGCGAGCAGGCGAGGTGTTAGGGTTGGCGGGTGTGTTGGGCAATGGACAAACGGAGCTTGTCGAAGCGGTCACAGGAATGCGCCCGCCCGTCGAAGGGACAATAACCCTACTCAGCAAAGACATCACGAATGCCTCACCGCGTCAAGTGACCGAACTCGGCACAGCCCACGTCCCTGAAGATCGCCAAAAAGATGGGCTGGTTCTCGACTATCCGATCAGCCACAACATGGTGCTGAACACCTACTATAATCCGCCCTACACCAAAAATGGGACGCTGCAAGAGGACAAAATCAAGACGACGGCGGAGAAGTTGATAAAAGAGTACGATGTCCGCACCCCATCGGCCGAAACTCCCGCCTCCTCACTCTCCGGCGGCAATCAGCAAAAAGTGATCATTGCACGTGAGTTATCACGGCCGACGCAGTTTCTCGTCGCCGCTCAACCAACACGCGGGGTCGATGTCGGCGCGATTGAATTTATCCACTCCCAAATCATCAAACAGCGCGACGAAGGGACAGCCGTCCTGCTCTCTTCGACCGAGCTAGACGAAATTTTGCAGTTGTCAGATCGAATTGCGGTGATGTATCGCGGCCGAATTATTGCGGTGGTCGATGCGGCGACAACGACGAAGGAAGAACTCGGCCTGCTGATGGCTGGAGTCGTCAAGGAAGACAAAAAGGCATAAGAAGTTCGCGCACGTTCGCGTCACTCGCGTAATTCGCGTTGCAATTTATGAGCGACAAAAAACTACCCAAAGAACAGGAGTTGCGGCCGAAGGCATCATTCCTCAGCACCTTTCTCGAAGAACTCAGTTCCCAATCCGTCCTCATCCCAATCCTCGCCATCCTGACAGGCTTCGTACTGGGCGGCTTCATCATCGCCCTAACGACCGAAGAAGTCTACGCAGCCTTTGGCGAAGGTGGCATCGGAGCAGGAATAGGCGCAGCTTGGGATGCTGTCGCTCTCGCCTATGGCTCCCTATTTCGCGCCGCCATCGGCAGCCCAACACGCATTTTCGCCGCCTTTGCCGACGGTGACAGGCAAGAAATCTATCGTGCCATCAACCCGTTTTTTGAGAGCCTCGTCGCCACAACCCCGTTTATCTTTGCGGGACTTGGCGTTGCGCTTGGCTTCAAGGCAGGCTTGTTCAATATCGGTGTTGAAGGGCAACTGTTCATCGGCGCGATCTTCGCAGCTTACATCGGCTATGCGTTCACAGGGTTGCCCTTCATCATTCACCTGCCCCTCGCCTTTTTCGGCGGGGCAGTCGGCGGCGCACTGTGGGGGTTTATTCCCGGCTGGCTAAAGGCGAAAACGGGCGGCCACGAAGTCATCAACACGATCATGATGAATTACATTGCCTTTCGTCTCTCCGAATGGTTGCTCAGTGGCCCCCTCAAACGCCCCGAATCATTTAACCCCGTCAGCCCAACTATTCTCGACAGCGCAAAGCTACCGCGCTTCTTTGGCGATCCAATTCGTTTTCACGCCGGATTCTTTCTCGCGCTGATAATGGCAGGCGTTGTTTATTGGTTTATGTTCCGCTCTCGCTGGGGATTTGACCTGCGGACAGTTGGGGCAAATCCAAACGCGGCGCGTTATGCTGGCATGAATATCACGTATGTGACCATCGCGGCGATGTCGCTTTCAGGCGCACTGGCTGGCATGACGGGCGCAAATGAGGTGCTGGGTGTTAACTACAATCTCGCGCTGGCCTTCTCGGCCGGCTACGGCTTTGACGCAATTGCTCTCGCCCTACTCGGCAAAAATCATCCCGTTGGGGTTGTATTAGCGGCCTTGCTATTCGGATTCCTGCGTAGTGGCGCATTGGGGATGCAGCTTGAGGCAGGCATTCCAATTGACATCATTTCGGTCTTGCAGGCTCTCGTTCTCGCCTTTATCGCCGCGCCCGCCATCATTCGCACGATCTATCGCTTGAAGCAGCCAGCGCACGGGTCGGGTGGATTTTCGCTTGGCGGCTGGGGGAACTGATTTGCGTTGTGCTAAACTGTATAGCGTAGCCTTAGAGTAAATTATGGTCACATCCCTGTCATTGAACAAACACCCATCCAGTCTCGTGAAGATGCGCTCTAGTTTCTGCGGCAACATCTGCCTATTTTGCACGAGATGGGCATTGAATGGCGTGCGATGAGCAGAACTCATCACCCTTTGGTACATCATTATTTCGGGACAAACTACGGTATTATTTGGGCAATTGTGAAAGAAGATATTCCGTAATTACGTTCACACATTGAACGCATATTGCTCACATTGGAGAATTCGGCCGAATGACAGCATCAACCGCAACCATCGCAACAAAACGTGAATACGTCTCACCCACTCGCCAGCGCGTGATGGGCATTATTTTCCTGCTCGTCGCGGCCGCCATCTGGCTGATTTTTGTGCGTGGCATGGACAGTGAACTTCTGACCAAATTTGGCCTCGTGCCGGGTGGGGTCAAGTCCGATTTACAGCCATGGGAGTTTAGAACGATCACTGCGCTGAATGCGGCCGCATTTGCCAGTGCCTTTATTGGCGCGGGACAGCTAGCGCGTGGCTTTGGCAAACGCACAAATGCAATGCTAGGTGTCGTCGCGCTCCTGTTCATGTTCAGCTTTTTGGCGTGGGCAGCGGCCGGAAAATCGCTCAACATCGCCGGCTTACTCAACACATCACTTTCAAAGGCTGTGCCAATTACGCTGGGCGCAATGTCAGGCATTTTGAGCGAGCGGGCAGGGGTCGTCAACATTGCGATTGAAGGGATGATGCTGTTTGGGGCGATGATGGCGGCCTTGATCGCCAGCTTGTTGCGAAGTCGCTGTGATGAAGGGCTGATTGAGACAGTGTTGATTTGTGGTCAGGCAGAGGGAACACTTAAGCCATATCTCTGGATTGGTGTGTTTGCGGCCGTTTTAACAGGCATGTTGCTGGCCTATATTCATGGACTATTTTCGATCAAGTACATGATCGATCAGATCATTTCTGGCACAGTTATCAACATTTTTGCAGTTGGCATGACTTCCTATATCTCTGCCAAATTTATGCAGGAGTATCAGTTTCTCAACAATCCCGGCACATTTCGGTCGTTTGAAATCCCCTTGCTCTCACAAATTCCGCTGCTCGGCCCGATTGTTTTTCGCAACAACATCTTTGTCTACGCAATGTTCTTCTTTATGATTGTCCTGCATGTTGGGCTGTTCTATACACGCTGGGGGCTGCGTGTACGGTCAGTGGGGGAACATCCGCGTGCGGCCGATACGCTCGGCATCAACGTCATTCGGACACGCTATATGGCGGTGCTGTTGAGCGGTGCGATGGCGGGGTTTGGTGGCGCATATTTTACGTTGGGGTCGGTCGGCCGATTCGACGAAGTAATGACCGCCGGACGTGGTTTCATCGGTCTCGCCGCGATGATTTTTGGCAACTACTCTCCGTTTGGTGCATTTGGCGCAGGACTTCTCTTTGGTTTTGCCGACTCTCTCGCTTCCAAACTCGCCATTTTGAGCGTGCCGATTCCATCACAGTTTTTGTTGATGGCTCCGTATGTGGCGACGATGGTCGTGTTGGCGGGGGTTGTTGGGAAAGGGCATATGCCGGCGGCCGATGGGCAGCCCTATAGCAAAGAAGGTCACTAAAAGCGTCTCATTCTTGCGCGTAACACACAGAGTGGTAAAGTTGCCTCTGTAGACAAGGGGCATCATTATGGGTTGGATTATTGCTTTTGCTTTTGTTACAGCCACGACATATACATTTCTAAACCTGCCAGATTATGTTCTGGAAATTTGGCGCAACAACCGCTCGCTTGTGCGAGCGGGAATGGCGCGGTTAAAAACAGCGCGAACGACGTTTGGGCAGCTTGAGGAGATTGTTGCTGGCTCGTCTGATGGCGAGCGACAGCTTGAACTTGATGAAGCTGTTGAGCGCGTGCGGGCGATAGCGAATCCGACGATTCTCAACATCCAGACAGTGACAAACAGCGACATCTGGAATCTTGTCGTTTCGGAGGATACCTCTTGGGGGGTGACATCGGCCGAATTCTGGCGATATTGGCGGCCGATTTGGCAGATGCGTCAAGATGCGACTCTCATCGAACAGCAAGTCGCCGAGACAGAACGACAGGTCAACGTCCTTGACGCGCTTTGCGACCATTTGAGAGACGAGATGAGAGCATCATCGTCGCCACCAGAAGAGGAGCCGATAGCTAGCGAAGATGTGCCTTATGCAGACGAAGAACTGCAAGAGATTGTCACCGCCTTCAGATTCTCTTTACGGCAAGAGACAGTTGAGTCTCTGCTGGGGCTAATTGAGGGAGAGCAGGCACAAGAGATGCAGCTCGATCAGCTACACGACCGCGGCTTATTGCTGGAACAGGCGCTGGTGGATTTGGAAGAGGCAGCTTGGGGTGAAGATTTGCCAGACTCGGCCGATTTGGATAGCTGGCTGACACGCTTGGACGAATGGCGCGAGCAGAAGGCGGCGTTGGCAAATGAAGTCGAGCAAATTCAGCGACAGCGCGTGGCGCATGAGCGCAAGGTAGACGAGGTTCAGTCAACACTAGACACACTCATCGCCCAAGAGGCAGAAAGCGATCTGTCTAAGCTCGCCTATGAGATGCTCGCTCTCAGTAACAAGTGGTTTGTGATGCTAGATTTGGAACGGTCGGCCGATGCACTAGCCATCGCCACCGTGATTGCCGACGGCCTGCCCCACATCGAGACTATCGACAAAAATAGTCGCGCCCTCAGCGAGCGAATTCCCCAAACAGCGGGCGCAACCCGTGCAACATTGGCGCAGGCAGTCACTCGCTATCACAAGTGGCGCACGCGGCTAGATGATGCACTCACGGAACACGATGACACGGATACATGGCTACACGACCTGCTGGCTGAACTGATCGCTATTTTTGAAGAGAAATCTGAGATCATCGAGCTGCTCAACGAGGCAATTGTTGTGCAGAAGGCTCCTCCGCACAATTTATTGGCAAAAAGAGCCATTGCAGAAGTTTGGGACGAGTGGAACAAAATCAAGCACATCGTCACAGTGGACGACCATTGGATTTCTCAAGCGTTAGAGGC
Organism: uncultured Ardenticatenaceae bacterium; assembly: GCA_964389925.1. Classification (GTDB taxonomy): domain Bacteria; phylum Chloroflexota; class Anaerolineae; order Promineifilales; family Promineifilaceae; genus CALECP01. The sequence continues at coordinate 11,574 of CAYMGE010000040.1, read as the reverse complement.
GTTGCCAACCACCGCCCATAAAATTCCGGCCGATGCGACGCAACAGGTTGCCATTCGCAATCAGGCGCAAAAAGTGACACAAGCATTGGCGGAAATTTCGGCCGATGCCCACGCATGGGAAGCCGCAATCCGCCAAAATGCGACCAATTTTGAGCGCAGCCGTCTTGAGGTATTGGAACCCGCAGCCAAATGGCTTTGCCTGCGCGATGAGGTGACGCGGGTGGAGGAGTTGATGGAGGTCTATCTTGAAGCCTATCAAACCCCACAAATTGGCTGGCTGATGGAAAAGCGCGGCCGATTACAAGAGGCACGCCAAGCAGCCAGCGAGCAAATCCGCCTCGAAACGCGCCAGTTACAAAAACTGTATACAACGCTACAAAATGAGACAGAGCGTATCCGCCACAAATTACGCGATCTCGACTATGGTGAACGCTACGATACCGTTGTGACCCAGCTTCGCAAGGCTGAACTCGCGGAGGATGTTGCGGATGCACGCATGGCGTTGCAGTCGGCAAAATATACGGTGGGATAGCCGTCAGACAGCGGCTCGTTCAACTGCCGCGATGACATCCTTCAGGATTGGTTTTCTCTTAAACGTTAGCACCTCACCGGCCGATGCCGCTTCAAATGCGCCCTCTGCGACCTTGACATTTTCGTAAACGAGGATGATCAGATCAGCGCGGTTGGCGGCGCGAATTTTTGACAGCTTGCGTTTTAGATATTGCGGATGCCAAAAGCCAACAATCTCAAGCAGGGCGCGACGACCATCTTTTTTGTTAGTGAAGGCAAAGTCGGGAATCATCACGCTGTCACCCACAATAATCAGCTCATCCTCATACGAAAGCTCCCATTCGCGGTCGTTGCGCGTATATTTTTGCTCAAACTCGGCCGCAAAATTAGCCTCAAGTCGGCTGGCAAAGTCGGCCGATCCCTTAAAGTAGCTCTGCAACGTCGTCGTGTTGTCCAGTTGGTAGGAGAAAAAACGATCGGTGTTGGGTGGCTTAACGGCCGCTTCCATTTCCCAACTTTCGCACAGCAGCAGGGCTGGCATGAACTTCGCAAACTGCAAGCCATAGCGAATCGTCGATTTTACAAATGGGGACAGGGGGCCGTGCAGCTTAATATCATAGCCGTTCCCATTGGGAAAAATCGAATACATCAGCCTGACCAGCTTGATGTAGCGAAACAGATCACGATAGTTGTCCGAAACGCGCAGATTGACCTCTTTTGCCCAGTAGAGCAGGCCGCGTGCCACCTCAAGGTTGTATCGTTGAATCAACCCGCGCGGCGTGGTCGGGTCGCCAGTTGCCTGTAACACTTGCTCCTCTAACAAATCTGCAAACAGCGCAGACTCAATCTCGCGTGCTGTCACTTTGTAGCTTTCGGCCGCCTCTCGAATGACCTGCTGGCGTTCGGCCGCTCCAGCAGAAGGCCCTAACCCAAACAGCTTTTCTCGCAGCGTCACGGGTGGCACGGGGGGCGCACTGCCAAATTCGGCCTGTTTCATCAAAACATCTGCCAACCCCCGAATGATCGGATAGTCGAGATTATCCCCTTCGTAATCACGTAAGGCTGCATCTAGCTGCCCACGACTGTTGCCAACATTTTCGCGGAATAGCTCGATCAGATTTCCCGCCACCGTCAGCCAATGATAATTAACGTCTAGCGAGCGCGGCTGGACACGGTTGCCGTGAATGTCGATGCGAGGGCGAATCAATTGGGATTTGAGCATACCGCCCCATTCTATGGGATAGTCGTTATAATTCCCAGCATGGAGCAATTTATCGAGAAGACCACAACTAAACGAGACGAGGCTGTGGGTTGGTTTGAGCCACTATATCAATCGGCCGCCGACAACCCCTCAACCATTCCATGGGCAAACATGACCCCAAATCCTCACCTGACGCGCTGGCTTGATACAAACAACGTCGAAGACGGAGCGGGTCGCCATGCGCTCGTCATTGGCTGTGGGCTGGGTGATGATGCGGAGGAACTCGGCCGACGTGGCTATGCCGTGACCGCGTTCGATATTTCTGGAACGGCCGTGCGCTTGTGCAACGAGCGGTTCCCCAACTCACCTGTCGATTACGTTGTTGCCGATATGTTTACGCCGCCCAAAGATTGGCTGCAAGCATTTGATTTTGTGTTGGAAATCAACATCGTGCAGGCGTTGCCGCTTTCGATGCGTGCTGAGGCCATTGCCGCGCAAGTTCAGTTTGTTGCTCCCGCTGGTTTATTACTGCTGATCTGTCGCGGCCGTCCCGATGATGACACAACGCCAACAGGCCCTCCATGGCCATTGTCACATGCCGATGTCGCTCAATATGCCGCACATGGGTTAACCATTCAGTCGTTTGAAGAAACATTTGACACAGTGACCCGCTTTCAAGTGGTTTTTCGGCACTAAATTCACGCACTTTTCATTGATTCAGTCGCTCTGTTCCGTTACTCTCACTTTTACCACCCCGTCGTAAAAAATAGGCTGTGAGTCATTTGACTCTAGCCATTATGTGAGAAGTAACATGTCTCGTATTGTTTTTGTATTGTTAATCGTCGGTTTGTTTGCATCGGCCGTTTTTGCCCAAAAGCTACCACCATCACCCTCCCCAGAACAGATTGCTGAAATGGAAGACAGTTGGGACACATTGCTGCCCGATGCTGAAGAGTGCGAGGGCATAAACCTGTTGTCCAATCCATCTTTTGAAGGCGGCTATAGTAGCTACACGCCTGATCCCGCCCATCCCGATTGCCCGTGGGGGTCGTGTGCTAGCGCACAGATGGCGAACGACTGGACACCCTACTGGAAGTCTCAGAATCCAAGCGATCCCGAATGGATTTATCGGATGCCAGAGTGGAAGCCGGCCGAGAGCTACTTCACCAACCCCGCGCGGGTTCGCACAGGCGAGCGGGCCCAACAGTGGTTCACCTTTTTTGCCACCCATCAGGCGGGTATCTTCCAGCGCGTCACCAACGTCTCGCCCGGCGGGGCAGTCTGCCTATCTATTTGGGGACACGCATGGTCGAGCAACACCGACCATACATACACCGACCTCAGCGATCACGGCTTTCTCAACCAGCAAATTGGCATTGACCCAACGGGTGGAACCGACTATCTCAGCCCCGATGTCATTTGGACAAACCCCGTCACACAGTATGATGAGTATGGCCTGTTCCGGCTGGAGACGATTGCACAATCGGATAGCGTGACCGTCTTTTTCCATTCAGAACCGCTCTGGGCATACAAGCACAATGATGTCTATTGGGATGATGCAATTTTGACTGTGACGGGGGGAGAGCCAGCCACGATGTCCGCGACCCCCTTATGGTTTGGCCTAGAGGCTAATGAGGGAGAGTCCGCCATGCAAACGGTGGCAGTTGACGTGACGATAGAAAATGCCCCATCAATGAGCTGGACGGCGCGTGTGTTGACGGACAACAGCACGTTTGTGCCTATTTTACGGCAAGAGGGCGACCAACTGCTGCTCGATGTGGACAGTGTAGGTATGACAGCGGGTAGCTATCGAGCCAATGTGGAGATTTCGGCCGATAATCCCACCATCGAAGGCGGCCGACAGTATGTTACGCTCGATCTAACAGTCAACCCCGAAACGCCTATCGTGGTTGCGGAGCCGGGTTCCTTTGTGTTTTTGACGGATTCGGCCGAGGCCGTCACCGCTTCGGCTCAAATAAACATTCTCAGCAGCGAGACGCTCACATGGACAGCCACGATCAGCCAACCGCTTCGTATGCAGGAGTTTCCAGTCGCATTTACGGCCGACACAGGCACGAGCGGTGATATGCTAGCGTTCACCGCATTTAGCACAGGGTTGCCAACCGGCACATACACCACAACAATCCTTGTCGAAGCCCCTGCTCCCTCATTGCGTGCAGAGATTCCCATCACGTTTATCGTTGCCGATCAACGCTTTGACAACTGGTTGCCAACGATACGACGATAAGTTACGGTTTGGTTATATTTAGCTGAGAAGTGTAGATTAGTAGATACAGATATACTACGATTGTGACAAGTTACTCTGCCTGGCTGGCTGTCTAACTTAGAAAGCAGAACCTCTTGTTATAGGCAAGAGGTTTTGTGATTACGAAAAGAACTGCAACCACCCCTCCCACATTCGACCTCAAAAATCTATGGTTCGTCGCATTATTTTTTTAATCTCTCTCATCGCAACCCTCATTGCTGTCTGGCCTCAAGCGCGGTCGTTGCGCGATTTGACCGGTGAGGAGTCGCTCCCCGGTCAACTGGTTGGCGTGCTGCATTGGCTCAACACGGCAACGCGCCCACAGCCCCACCTTGCGTTCGATGCAGAGATTGAGCATGTCGATGTTTCGCCGTTTGGCATGAACGTGTTTGTACAAAATGAGCCGTCGGTTGACGTGCGTGAAGAAATTATGCGGACGCTAAATCAGGCGGGATTCAAATTTATTCGTCAGCAGTTTGTGTGGGAAGATATTGAGATTCATGGCAAAGATGATTTTGTGGATCGGCGCAATGATCCAAATGGGGTTGATGCGTGGGCAAAGTACGACAACATCGTAGAGCTTGCAGGGCAGTATGAGATCGAGATCATCGCCCGATTAGACAATCCGCCAGCGTGGAGCCGTGCGACTGGCAATGAGGCGGGAACTTATGCGCCACCCGATGATTATGCTGATTTTGGTGATTTTGTAGAGGCAGTCGTCGGCCGCTATCGTAACCAAATCACCTACTTCCAACTCTGGAACGAGCCAAACGGGAATGGTGAATGGGGTGCAGCGGGGCCGAATCCGGAAGAGTTCACCGAGCTACTCTGTCTTGGCTATCGGCGCGCAAAAGCGGCAAACCCCGATGCCGTTATCGTTGCGCCATCGCTCTCACCCACGTTTGAGGTAACACCAACCAATTTGAATGATCTAATTTTCTTGCAGCGCATGTATGCGGCGGGGGCGGCCGAGTGCTTCGACATCATGGCGGCGCAGGGGTACGGGCTACGCTCTGGGGCAAGCGATCAGCGTTTGCAGTGGAATCGTGTCAGCTTCAACTATCATCAACTGACGCGGGACATGATGGTAAGAAATGGGGATGCGGAGAAAGCAGTTTGGTTTGGAGAGACGGGTTGGAATGCCATTCCGGACGGGATTGTGCCAGAGGGAATGGAACCGTTTGGGCAAGTGTCACTGCAAGAGCAGGCAACCTATGCCGTAGAACTTTACGAACGCATTCAATCAGATTGGCCATGGATCGGGGTGGCGAACTACTGGTTCTTGAAGGAAGCTGTGCCGAAGGCAGAACAACCCTTTTACTACTTTCGGGCGATGGAGCCAGATTTTACGCCGTTGCCAGCTTGGGAGGCGTTGGCGCAGTATGCGTCGGATGATGTGATTGAGCGGGGGGCAAAGGGGAATTGGGATTTTCGGCCGATTCTCTTCCAACTCGCCGCCTTTACAGCTATCGTCTCAGGTCTACAGTTAGCAATCAAATCTCAACGAGAGGATTAGTGCGCCGCTATCTGCCCTTTATCGTCATTTTGCTGCTGGCAACAGGATTGCGCTTCTACCGCATCGACGCGCAATCCTTCTGGAACGACGAAGGCAACAGCGCACGTCTCAGCGAACGCTCCATTAAGCTTATCATTGAGGGAACTGCCAGCGACGTACATCCACCGCTTTACTATTTGATTTTGCGCGGCTGGCGTGAACTGGTGGGGGATAGTGAGTTTGGGTTGCGATCGTTTTCGGCGTTTTCAGGAGTGGTGTTGGTTGCACTCGTCGCGTCATTGATACACTGGGGAAAATCTGCAAATTTAGACAGGCGTGCATTGTTTGCCATGCTAATCACAGCGACGAGTCCAGCGTTAATCTATTACAGCCAAGAGACGCGCATGTACATGCTGTTTCCGCTGCTGGCGATTTTGGGGACGGTTCTTTTTGAGCGTCGGCCGACGTTTTTCGGCCGAGTTGCCTACCTCCTCGTCATGGCAGCAGGACTCTACACCCACTACTTTTTCCCTATTATTTTTGTTGTCCACGGCGTACTGGCACTGCTACGCTGGCGGTTGACAGGAGAATTTTTTCGCTGGCTAGCAACGGCTTTATTGTCGCTGCTCCTTTACGCACCGTGGATTCCATACATGCTAAATGGGTTGGGGGGAAATCGTGGCGTTGGGCAATCTACCAGCAGCTTTTTAACGGGCGCGGCGGAATTTTTGTTAACCGGAGGTGATTGGCAACGCTTTCCTGATACGATTGCATATTTCTTGTTGACTTCAGTTGTCATTCTTATCTTGCTGTCTCGCTCGCTGAAGAGTTGGATTTGGCTCACTGTGCTACCTGCTGCACTAATTGTTTTAGGCGCGACGGATGCAGAGTTCTATAAGTTTTTACTGGTCTTAGTTCCGCTTTCAGCGGTCGGCATTGTCAAGCAGGTGTCAGCTTCGTCAAAAGCCATTGCCTCTTACGCTGTGGTAGGCGCAATGGTATTTTTGAATCTGACCAGCTTAGACCAACTATATCACGAGCCAGTCTTTGCACGGGACGACTATCGCGGAATGGCGCAACAGATCGAGATGGAAAATCATCCCAATGCAGCTATTTTGCTCAACGCGCCAAATCAGTGGGAGGTATTTACCTACTATCACCGCGACGGCGCACCCGTTTATCCGATTCCACGCACGCGGGATTATGGCGAGACATTGGCAGAATTGGAGAAGATCGCCAGTGGAAATGACCGCCTCTACGTTTTGTATTGGGGTGATCAGCAGCAAGACCCTAACCGCTGGGTTGAGACATGGCTCGACGCGAACACGTTTAAGGCACGTGAGGCGTGGCGGGGCGATGTGCGGTTTGTGACCTATGCTGTGCCGGCCGCGACGAGAGACGAAGCTCAAACGCCGATAGATGCGCTGTTTGGTGATAAAATCAGGCTCAACGGCTACACGCTCAATGCCGATCAGCTACAACCCAACGATGTCATTCAACTTACACTTTTCTGGGAAGCGGTTGCGCCCGTGAACGACCGCTATAAGCTCTTTGTGCATTTGCTTGGCGATGAATCGGTTATGCCTATTGCACAAAAAGACAGTGAGCCTATGCCGTTGACAGCGGAGTGGGTGGCTGGCACGACATTTGTTAGCAATGTCGGGGTGTTAGTTCCGGCCGATGCGCGGGGGAAACACACGCTTGCAATTGGCTGGTATGATGCGCTTGACCCGACGCGCCGCTTGAAGATTGATAGCTCGGCCGATACACTCCCCATAACAACGATTGAGATAGTCCCATGAAAACATTGATTCCTTTTGTCTGCCTGTTACTTGCGGCATTCTTTTTCGCACAGCTTCAAGCGTTTGCAGATTCAACGAGCAGCTCGCTTCAGACAAACCTCAATTGTACCGATCCTAACATATTGCACAGCACATATGTTGGTGATCTCCAGACAGAGGATTCCAATAGCCTTGCGCTCGATCTAGATGGGAATGTTTTTATCGGGGGGACGACGTTCTCATCGACATTCCCGCCCCCTGCTCGCACGGGGCAGCATGGTGTTGATGCGATTGTGATGGGGTTTGCACCCGATTTATCGTTGATGAACTCGCAGTTATGGGTCAATGTGCGCCCTGACCAGCCCGATGATGAGGATGAGGGCAGCGCGGTTGGGGTCGATGCGGCCGGAAATCTGTATTTTGTCGGCCGAACGCGCACGGCCGATTTCTGTAACGCTGTCGGTGAAAATCTGCCCGGTCATGACACAACCTATGACGAAAATGGCAGCGGTGACGGCTTCCTCGTCAAGCTCAATGCAGACGGGACACCAGCTTATTGCACCTTTGTCGGCGGCAATCAGCTAGAACTTGCGCGTGGATTACACGTCTTTCCAAGCGGCGAAGTCCTCGTCACGGGGGGTACGTGGTCAGCGAACGATTTTCCCGTTACAACAGGTGTTGCCCATGCGGGGACACGCGATGTTTTCGTCACAAAGTACAGCGCAGACGGAACGGACATTTTGTGGAGTACGCTGATCGGCGGAACGAGTCAGGAGGCGGGGCTAGATGTCGAGGTCGATGCGGCGGGGAATGTGTACGTGATGGGCTGGACGTTCTCGGCCGATATACCCGTCACATCCGGCGCGGTTCAGTCAACTGCCGGCAGTGGGGCCGATGGATTTATCGCCAAGTTGAGCAGCGATGGCACAACACGCTATTATGTCACCTATTTGGGCGGGGATGAGGAAGATCGCGCCAATGGGTTGGCTGTGACGGCCGATGGCAAGGCCGTCATTGTCGGCACAACCAATGCAACCAACTTCCCAACAACGGATAATGCGTTCGACCCAACATTTAACGGCGAAGGTTTCTCAGGTCACGATGCCTTCTTGACCATGCTCAACAGCGATGGCACAGCATTTGAGACCAGCACATTTTTTGGCGGTCTTGCTGAGGAACGCGCCTTTGATGTCGTGATCGCGCAGGGAGAAGCCTTTGTGACGGGCTTCACAAAATCGGAGGCCTTTCCGTTGACAGATGATGCACTTGACAACACGTTGGGCGGTGGGTGGGATGCGTTCTTGCTGCGCTTTGATCTCAGCACCTATAATCTCAACTACAGTACATTTTTAGGGGGTAGCGAGGCAGAGAGAGGAAACGCGCTCGCTGTGACGGATGAGGGTCATGTTTATCTGACGGGGGAGACGAGGTCGGCCGATTTATGCGTCACGGACGGTGCATACGACACAACAGCGAATGGCGATTACGACATGTTCATCACAAAACTAATTGCAGGTGAGCCGTTCCCCGCCAATCCATATTATCAATATCTCCCCATGATCCGACGTTAACGTACTACTGAATTGCACACAGAAAAAATGAAAAAGCGACACAACAAAGTAATAATCGTGACAGGCGCATCGGCCGGCATCGGCCGAGCCATTACCCTCGATCTCGTCAGACATGGCGCAAGCGTCATTGCCACTGCCCGCCGCGCCGAGCGGCTCGAACAACTCGCGCTCGAACTCGCCGACGCAAAAGGCCACATCGCCTATGTCGCTGGCGATATTCAGGATGAAATGTTTTGCCATACGCTAATTGCAAAGACGCTCGAACGCTTTGGGCGTGTCGATGTGTTGATTAACAATGCAGGGTTGGGGCATAGCAGCAAGTTGTCTGAGATTTCGGCCGAGCATCTCCAAACCATCTTCGACACAAACATTCGCGGCCTGCTCTACACCTGTCAAGCCGCAATTCCGCACATGAAAGCGCAAGGTGGCGGGCAAATCATCAACGTCTCCTCCATCGTCGGACAGCGACCCCTCATCAATTCCGGCATGTACTGCGCCAGCAAAACGGCGGTCAACTTTCTCAGCCGCTCCCTCCGCATGGAGCTGCGCCCGCATAACATTACCGTCTCGCTGCTCTATCCCGGCCTCACCGCGACTGAATTTCACACGAGTACGCTCGGCGGCCGACCAGCACGCCGCATTGCGGGTGTCGCACCTGAACGCGTCGCAAAAGTGACGCGCAAGGCGATTCAGCGTCGCCGTGAAGAAATATATGTGACGTGGATTGACTGGCTGTTTACGCACGTCAATCGCTCTGCGCCGCGCATCATTGATCGTCTTGTGGGTCGGTTGAATACGTGGTAGGAGGGTTTTCACTATCTAACGGCATCATAAGCTGTTTTAAGTCCGGCCGATCCATCACGCGCCCTTGTGCCACAAGTTGTTGCCCAAAAATTGGGTTGAGATAATAAAATAGCTGTTCGCGTGAAACGGCCGATTGCGCTTGTTCCGAGCGCCATGTGTCTGACAAGCCATTGAACTGTACCTGCTTGCGAGGTTTCCCATCCACATCCGCCTCAACCAGTTCAGCCACTAATAGCTCATCATCATGAACCTGACGAACGACGGCTGGGGAGTGGGTGTTGATAATAACCTGTCGCAGTGGATTCTCATTGCTGACAGGTGCGGTCACATCAACGGCAATCTCTTGCAGCAATTGCAGGAGAGCGGGGATACGTGCGGGGTGGATACCGTTCTCAGGCTCCTCCAAACAGATCAAGCCGATTGAGTGATCCATATCTAAAATGGATAGGGCTAAAAAGCGCAGTGCGCCATCGGAAAGTGCATGGGCTGGATAAATAGTGCCATCTTTTTCTACAACTTCAAGCGAGATGAGTTCACGTCGCGCATCGCGGTCAATTTGTATTTGCTCAACATCTTCCAGCAATTCACGCAGACGAAGTGCAACTTTATCTATTCCCTGTTGTCTGTTGAGATAATCTATAGTGGCTGGTAGATGGGAGCCGTTTGGTTGCAGACCCGGTGGGGTGATAAAGGTGTCGGGTTCGCGCAAAGCAGCAGGGTCAAGCTGTAACAGCGTCCAAGATTCTAATTCGCGGCGCACAATTAAGGCAGTTGGGCTTTCGGCCGCACTCACCGTCGAAAGCACCGTGCGCGGCAGGCTCGCGGCGAGAAACTGCTTCGGCCGACCTTGATGCCCATCCTGTCGCAAGGTGATAAAACGCTGTCCGTCTTGCTCGTCTGTTGAGATGAAGGGAACGGTGCGGCGGCCGGTGACGGCCGATTTGCGCCAGTTCTTCACGCTGTGATCAAACTGCAAGCGTCTGGCTGCGTCCCGAATTTTGATATGCGTCAGCTCCTCTTTGAGCAATACGAGTGAACTGAGCGTCGGCTGCGACTCATCCTCCCGATAACCCAATTCGACAGCATAACGCACAAATGTTGTTGTCGCGTTTGCCACCTGCCCTAAATCATCGACAGCCTCTGTGGGGATAATCATCTCCGCTTCAAACGACAGGGTTTGTGCCGACTCATTGCCCATCTTGTTGAAAATAGCCCGTAAGTCACTCGGCCGACGACCCCTTTTGTCGCGCACGGATAGGGCAGCGTCTCGCAAACTATTGGTAGCGAGTGCGCTTATAAAGCGGATCGCGTCAAAGAGGTTTGACTTCCCCACGCCGTTTGCCCCTGCGATACAGGTGAACGCACCAAACTGAATATCAACATCAACCAAATTCTTAAAACCGTTTATTTTGAGGCGTGTGAGCATCGCTATCCTATCCTTCAAAGATGTCTGTATTAACTCATGTCACGCAAATTTGATGTGGATACCGTGTCGTCAAAGAGTTGCCTCTTAACAACTCTTTGACGACACAGTATCTACGATAATTTTCTGCGTAGCAGTTTCTAGTATATCATCTATCGAGCTATATCATGTTTACACATCGCAAATTCCTTGTGGTTGATTTTTTGCCAAAAGCCATGCTAGAATCATGGGCAGTTGAAAATGTTAGACGTTGATTGGGAGATAGTTAAAAAGTGGTCATAGGTGAACAAGCGTGGTCATGCTGCCACAAATTGTAACAAGGAAGGGTCGCGCAAAAGAGTAGAGAACACGAGGCGCAAAGAAGCAGAGGGTGACAGATAGTCGCTCGATGTGGCTTGTGGTGGGAGCAACTTGACAAAGACAGAGGACGTTTTATAATCACCAAAGATGGATGATATGTGGCAATCGGCATTGAAAACCAAGATGATAGATGAAAACATAGAAGAAGTCAGAAAAAGGAAGG
>CAYMGE010000039.1:0-53820 GCA_964389925.1 uncultured Ardenticatenaceae bacterium | reverse complement strand
CTATGGTAGACTACTTCCCTCGCTTTGACTACCCCCATTTTTTGGGAAGATACAGATAGAGCCTCTCAAATCAATAACATCGTAGCGCGGGCTTATCGCCCTTTATGCTGGTTCGGGCGCAGAAATAATTGGATCGAATGTCGCCAATGTTTCAATCGGAATATGGCAGAAAATCCGATGCCCACCCTCACCTTGTTGCCATGGTGGAATCTCCGTTTCGCAAATTGCTCCGTTATTGGGCAATAGTTGACGACGTGGACAGCGCGTGTGGAAGCGGCAGCCCGACGGTGGGTTCAACGCGCTTGGCACATTTCCTTCGAGGCGAATGCGTTTTTGCTTGACTTTTGGATCGGGGACGGGAACGGCCGAGAGCAGTGCTTCTGTGTAGGGATGATATGGCGGCGCGTAAATCGCATCGGCCGGCCCATACTCCATTACCTGCCCCAGATACATCACGGCGACCTCGTCAGAGAAGAAGCGCACCACGCTCAAATCATGGGCAATAAAGACCAACGTTGTGTCAAACTCGCGCTGTACATCGAGCAGCAAATTCAAGATCGCCGCCTGAACAGACACGTCGAGCGCACTAACAGGCTCATCGCACAGCACTAAATCGGGGCGACTTGCCAATGCACGGGCAATCCCGACGCGCTGTTTCTCACCGCCGCTCAACTGACGTGGTAGGCGATCATAGTAATTTGCGCCTAAACGCATTGAGTTGAGTAGTTTAATAACTTCGCCACGGATTTGATCTTTTGGCACTGTGCCGAAGCGTGCCATTGGTCGGCCGATTTGCTGCCCCACTGTGTAGGATGGGTTCATCGTTGAATCGGGATTCTGGAACACCATTTGTAGTTCCTGAATCAACCCCTCTTCCCGATCTGCTAAATCTGTCGTGACATCGAAGCTCAAGAACCGCGCATCACCACCCGTGCTTTTCTCCAATCCGATCAGCGTCTTAATCAGCGTCGATTTTCCACAACCCGACTCGCCAACGATGCCGAGCGTCCGTCCCTTGCGAACATTGAACGTTGCATCTTCAACCGCTTTGACAAAGCGAGGCGGGTCTAAACCCAGAACATCCCGCAGACCGCTTCCATGCACCTGATAATACTTCTTCAAGTGATCGACGCTCAAGATGACAGGAGCCTCCTTGCGCGATGGGGTTTCAGTGATGACAGGCAGCTCCATATCTTTATCTGGTCGCCAAAGCTCAGGGTTAATCTCTTCTGCAAAATGGCAACGAACGGCAACCCCATTCGCCATCATGCGTAGCTGCGGCCGTTCTGTCAAGCAGCGATCTTGTGTGTATGAGCAACGCGGGCCGAAAACACACCCTTTCGGCCGGTCACGTGGCGGCGGTACGCGCCCCGGAATCGGATAAAGCGTACTTTGGTCTTTATCTGCCCCCAGTTTTGGCACGCAGCGAATCAGGCCTTGTGTGTATGGATGCTGTGGTCGCTCAAAAATATCGTTGACAGTGCCACGCTCAACCATCTCACCAGCATACATGACCGCAATTTTCGTGCAGACACGTGCCACCACACCTAGGTTATGCGTGATGTACAGAATTGCTGTGTCGAAATCACGGCGCAAGTCGGCAACTAGGTCGAGGACGGCCGCTTCAACCGTCACGTCAAGCGCGGTGGTTGGCTCATCCATAATGAGCAGTGCGGGGTTTGTCAACAACGCCATGGCGATGACCACGCGCTGCTGCTGACCGCCTGAAATCTGATGGGGGAAACGTCCCATCACATTGGCTGCATCAGGCATGTACACCTTCTGTAGCATCTCGATGCACTGTTGCCTTGCTTCCTCTTTCGGCATGTTGCGATGGACAGTCAGCACCTCCATCATCTGGTCACCCAAGCGCATAGATGGGTTTAGTGCTTGCATAGGGTCTTGGTAGACCATGGCAATTCTGTCGCCACGTAATTGACGCAGTTCCTCACCCTGTTTACCAACCAAATCCTGTCCTTGAAACAGAATTTTGCCGCGCTTAACGTATCCGTTTGCACCCAAAAAGTTAACGATTGACCACGCAACCGTGCTTTTGCCACATCCCGACTCGCCAACTACGCCCAGTGTCTCGCCGCTATAAATGTCGAACGAAGCGTTTTGCACCGCTTCAATCTCGCCCCCACGCACTTTGTACGCGACAGCGACATCCTCTAATTTTAGTACTAATTCTTTCTTTCCCATAGTTTCAGTGAACAGTTGTCAGTAAACAGTTGTCAGTAAGCAGTTGTCAGTGAACAGTAGATAACTGCTTACTAATAACTGCTTGCTGTTTACCGTCTACTGTACCGTCTCCTATTTCTGATAGCGAGTCAACTCTTCGCGCAATCCATCGGCAAATAGGTTTAGACCAATGACAAGCGTTGAGATAGCGAGGGCAGGCCAGATGACCGGCCACGGCGTGATGAAAATGCCTTTCCGTGCTTCGTTGACCATATTGCCCCAATCTGGGTCTGGGGGCGGTAAGCCAATGCCCAAGAAGCCAAGCGTACCGATGGCGAAAATGGCATAGCCGACGCGCAACATGCCATCAACGAGCAGCGGGCCGCGAGCGTTTGGTAAAATCTCACGGAACATGATGTACCAGACGCTTTCACCACGTGTCTCGGCCGCACGAATATAATCGCGTGTCTTAATATCCATCGCCAGTGAGCGTGCAAGGCGAGCCACACCGGGCGCACCTGTGATAGCCACCGCGACGATGACGATAAAATCCCCCTTTGCGAAGGCGGTCACGATAACGAGATATAGCACCATGCGCGGGAACGCAATCATCGCGTCCAAAACTTGCATGACGATTTGATCCCACCAGCCACCGCGATAGCCAGCGTTAAGACCGAGAAAAGAGCCAAGTGTGAGGGAACCGACCACGCCCCAGATTGCGACACCGCCGGGGATGACGACACCGCCGGGAAGACGTGTTTTGAGCAAAATGACCTGTGTGCCTGTCATAAGGCGGCTTAGAAGGTCTCGGCCGAGATGATCTGTGCCGAGCAGCGTTTCACCGCCAGGGGGCTGGTTTTGAATAAATTCGCTGGCATTAGGTGGGTGTGGTGTCCAGACAAGCGAGATCAGACCAAGTACGACCCAAAACATCACAATAGAAAGTCCCACCATCGCTACAGGCGAATCAGTAATGAGCGACAGGCTTTTACGCCACTTTGTCCAACGACTTGGTGTACGTGCTACCTGTCCGAGAGGTTGTTGTGCAATTGACATAGTTAAAGTTACAAGTTGCAAACTGCAAGTTGCAAGCTAGGCATAGCGAATGCGTGGGTTGAGGAATGTGTAAGCTAAGTCGCCAATGATGCGGGTGGCGACGGCAATCAGAACTGTCACCATCGCGGCGGCTTCAATGGCGTTTACATCGCCAAAAACGGCCGAATCATAGATGTATTTGCCCAAGCCCGGAATACCGAAGATGACCTCAACAACGACTAAACCACCAACTAAATAGTTGACATGGAGCATCATGATTGTGATGGGAGCCATTAACGCATTACGGATTGCATGTTTTACGACAACGCGACGATAAGGCATCCCCTTGATAATCGCTGTGCGAATGTAAGCAGAATCCATCACTTCAACCATGCTGGCGCGGGTCATGCGGGAGATGTAGCCGAGTTCGGCCGCTGTCAGCGTCAAAATCGGCAAAATGAGCTGTTGTGGATTTTCAAAAATGGCTCGGTCAGATGTCGCCAAAAATGTTGCCGGGAACCACCTGAGATTCACGGCAAATATCAGCACCAAGAAAATCCCTGTTACAAACTCTGGCGTGGCTGTCATCGCCAGACCGCCAATTGAGATGACTCGGTCAGGAAGTCGTCCTTCCGTGATACCCGCAAAAATACCCAAAGCAAGTGCGATAGGCATAATTAGGACAAACGCCAAGCCTGCAAGGACAAACGTATTACGGACGCGTGAAGATAATGTCGTTGAGACGGGACGGCCAGATTGAAGCGATTCGCCCGGATCGCCGCGCAGGATTCCCTTGCGAAGCGGGATGTACTGCACGGGACCATCACCTGAGGCACGGTCACCAGCAAATGACGAAGAAAACACTGTCGCACCGGCACCGCGATTCCAGCGCACGGCCGAGTTGTTATCGTTTATGCCCCAGAAATGTTCATCATCTCCAGTGCCGACCCAATTGAGCGTGTTTTCGACAAGAACTTCCTCGGATGAACCATCTGGTTGACGCTCAAGGGCATACATTTCGCCATCTTGCATCTCCCAACGTGTTAGCTGCCCATCGACATCTGCCCACCACTCTGCTTCCCCAGTTTCTGGATTCTGCACGGTCGTAAGCGGCATATCAACCGTGTTGCGTACCCACCAATCATTGCCGAGTAGCCAAGTTGCATAGCGCAGGGGGGCGCTTTGGTCGAGACCAAGCTGCAAACGCAGTGAAGCGCGTTGCTCCTCTGTCGACTCAATGCCCAAGATGCGTGTGGCAATATCTCGCCCACCAACTTCGAGCATGATAAATAATGCAATCGACACAAGTAGCATTGTGATGATTGTCGATATAAGACTACGAACTAAGAACCTTGCCATAACTCACCACCTTCGGAAACACAAAATCCCGTGTTGCCGGGCATTATCATCAACAAAGGAGTTGTAAGGCATGATACAACACCCTCTTATCTGAATTACAGTTACATCAGAGGAAAGAAACAAAAACCCATCGGTCGATGGGTTTTTGGAAATTTCAAATTGTCGCTACGCAGAGTCGTCCAGCCAAACTTCCGTCCATGAATCGTAGGCAGTTGGGTGGGCGGCGTAGTTCTTTACCCGATTAGCCGTCAATGTCCAAGATTTCTTGAAGAAGCTGACACCGATTGGGCCGCGATCCCGCATAATGGTTTGCAGTTCACCCATCACCTCGCGGCGTGCTTCCACATCGAGAAGCGCCTCCGCTTCGCGCAGTTTGGTAGTGAACTCTTCATCAACCCAACGGGTTTCGTTCCATGCAACGGGGTTGCCTTCGTTATCGGCGATGTAGGCCAAAGGCAAAACCATCGTATCGAGTGAACGATGTGTCCAAGCTGTAATGCCAAGATCAACGTCAGCCCAGCGATCCCAGTAGCCACCGGGTTCTGTGATGTCGAGCGACATTCTGAAGCCTGCTGGCTCGGCAAGCTCTTTCAATGCTTGTGCCATCTCTGCTTCACCTTCATCGTTTTTGGTCACGAGGGTGACATCAAGGCCATCAGGGAAACCCGCGTCTGCCAGCAGTGCCTTTGCGCCCTCTGGATCATATTCTGGAATGCCTAAATCTTTATAGGCTGGATGGACTGGCGCTACGTGAGCGTCCATACCAAGATCACCTTCGCCGAACCAGGCCAACTGCAAAATCTTCTGACGATCTTGACACATCTTAAGTGCGTTCATCACATTAACATCTGACCATGGATCGAGGTCAACACGCATACGCAACAAGATGGTCTGTGCGGTAGATACAGCACCTACGCTGATGTTTGGCAAATCCTTCATTGCTTGCCAGTCACCCGGACGTGGGCGGAAGAATCCATCAACCTGCCCTGCTTGCAATGAACCTACAGCAGCATCTTTTTCCTGATCGACGAAGATGATTTCGTCCATGTAGGGGAGTGATTCGCCATCTTCGCTCGTGCGCCAGTAATCTTCACGACGCTTTAGAACGGCACGTTCACCTTCAGTATACTCTTCGAGCGTAAAGGGGCCTGTGCCAACGGGTTGCTGAATGTAGTCTCCTTCAAAGTCGCGGTGTAGGATCACACCGGGATAGTGGAAGAGATGCTCTGGAACACCGATATTTGGTGTGTCCAAGTTGAGGCGAATGTGATAATCATCAACCTTTTCAACATTCTCCATGCCACCCCAATAGGAAATCAGACCAAGCATCGAAGAGCCAACGCTTTCATCCATCCATTGCTCAATGGTGAACATGACATCATCGGCCGTTAGCTCATCACCATTATTGAACTTGATGCCTTCCTTGAGATATAAATCCCAAACGGTTACATCATCATTGGCTTCCCAACGATCCAACAGGAATGGGCGGGTAATGTTGTCGGGTCCCGTTTCAGTGAGGTATTCACCAACTTGGCGGACAACGTTTGCACCCTCAATCCAAGAAAGACGCGCAGGATGGTCAATGAGCTGCAGTGGCATTGCATAGGTCAGCGTACCGCCACGTATTGGCCCACCAACAACCTCGTCAACAACGTCATCGACAACCTCTTGTACATCATCGACAGTGTCTTGAGCAGTTTCAATCGCTTCCTCTGGCGTACTACAAGCGACGGCAAGGCCAGCAGACATGCCCAAGAGGGTTGCCATACGAATAAATTCGCGGCGGGAGATGCGCCCTGCCTGCATCTTGTCAAACGCATCAGGGATATATGGATGGACTTCTTCCATCTGTTTTTTCGTAATTTGTGAATCTTTCACTTTTTCACTCCTCCAGTTGAGTAAATTAAGTTAACAACTGACGGCAACTTTATGCTGTGCGTCAGAGACAAACGATTTAAGGAATAATTTGATTGGTTTACACGTCGGATAGATTTAGAAATTGGATGGGGCGCAGCGGAAGCTTTGATCGTATGGCTAGGCAATCGCTCTAAACTACTGCTGAGATTGACCTTGTTACATTCTCTTCTCATTTCCCTTCGGTGTATCCAAGTTGTCTTATCTAAAGACCTTTTCTTATCTCTTTACATGTTAGCATGATATTGGAACCATGACAAATATACCATTGAGTTCTGAATAGTTGTTTACTAATGTGCAACTTTGGGATTCAGATGGTCATTTTGTCGGCGTTCAATTGCTGAAGAGGCGGTTATCAAAGCACTCTAGGCCAATTTGCAAGGCGACGTTGACTACGTTGCCCATCACCCGCGCAGGCTCGTTTTAGCCCAATAAGTATTTCTCGGCGTGTTTGAGACGGTGTAATTACTTTATCAATTAGATTGGCAGCGGCGGCATCCCATGGCGCGTTGGCGTGATTGAGTTCGGCGAAATAGGCATTGTAGGCGGATGAGGGGTCTGCCAATTGGGAGAGTTTTCGGCCGTGTACAATGCTGACAGCGACTTCTGGCGCGACGAATGAAATTTCGGCCGAGTCCCAAGCCAACAGCAAATCACTCCCCATATTTCCACCACTCATGTTGCAATGTGCCATCCCATAGCTTTTTCGCACAATCACGCTGATGCGTGGCACGGTCGATTGATGCAATGCCTCGATCCACGTCATGATTTTGCGCGGCATTCCCTGCTGCTCTGCCTCTTTACCGATCAGAAAGCCGGGCGTATCGTGTAGAAAAACGAGCGGGATATGAAAAGAGTCACACAGCACGATGAAGCTGGTCGCTTTGTCACATGCACCGGCTCCCATCGCGCCTGCATGATGCATTGGATTATTAGCGAGGATGCCGACCACCTGGCCATCCATCCGCGCAAAACAGGTGATAAGCGACAGGTCAAAATAGGGCTTCAACTCCAACACGCTATCCTTGTCAACCAACGCGGCAATTAAGTCGTGCATGTCATACCCCTGTTTGGGGTCACTTGGCACAATCTTGTCAATCGCCTGACCGTTCGTTCCGCGACTGTCTGTTGTTGGTGGTGGCTCATTGGCATTGGCAGGCAGATAGCCGAGCGCACGCCGTACCAACCACAAGCACTCCTCCTCACTTTCTGCAAACAGATCGACTTGCCCTGTTTTATAGGCGTGTCGCTCCCAGCCACCTAGTTCCTCGTGCGTTGCTTGTTCGCCCGTGGCAATTTGTAAAATAGAGGGCGCACCCACCGCCATGGTTGTGCCTTTGACTTGAATAATTAGATCGCTGGTGGCGGCCGTCCATGAAGGGCCACCGTAACACTCCCCCATGATTGTTGTGATAAGTGGCACTTGGCGGTCGCGGGGCGGGTTGTTGATGGGATAAACCATGCTCATCATGCCGCTTGATCCCATGATGTCGGGAACCCTTGCACCACCAGCATCGCCGAGATGGACACACGGGATGCCTTTTTTGATGGCGTAGTTTGTCCACTTGAACTGTTTCCCTGTGCCGACACGGCCGCCTGCACCCGCAAGCACGGTCACATCATCGGCCGAAACAAACACCTCTCTGCCCCCAATTTCCCCAAATCCAGTCACCTTCCCATCGGCGGGAGTCGCATCACGCATCGCAGGCAGATCACTACGCGCTAGGAAACCAACTTCATCAAAGCTATTGGCATCAAGCAGTAAGTCAACGCGCTCACGAACTGTGAAGCGACCTTTGGCATGTTGACGGCCGATGCGTTTCTTGCCACCCATCGCCAAAGCAGCTTGAGTTTGCTTTTCGAGTTCTGTCATTTGCTGGAACAGACTAAAGTCGATTTTACATTAGACCTTTGTACATTCCGCCATCAACGAG
Source organism: uncultured Ardenticatenaceae bacterium (assembly GCA_964389925.1). Taxonomy (GTDB): domain Bacteria; phylum Chloroflexota; class Anaerolineae; order Promineifilales; family Promineifilaceae; genus CALECP01. The sequence goes on along the minus strand of CAYMGE010000039.1, from coordinate 45,397 downwards.
GATGCTTTCGCCTGTGACATAGCTAGCAGCGGGGGAAACGAGAAAGGCTGCGACGCGGCCGAACTCTTCCGGTCGGCCGATTCTCCCTAACGGAATGGTCGCCGCCTGTTTTTCAAACTGTTCCTCAATGGAGGTTCCCGCCTTTTTAGCACGATTTTCCATGAGATAGTCAATACGCGACGTGTGTGTTGTGCCGGGCAAAATCGAGTTGACGCGCACCCCATCACCACCTAATTCAAGTGCAAGACTTTTTGTCAGCCCAATCACAGATGGGCGTATGACGTTTGAAAGCAAAAGGTTGTTGATGGGCTGTTTGGCTGAAACGCTCGTGATGGTGAGGATGCTTGCGGCATCACTTTTTCGCAGATGGGGCAGTGCGGCGTGGATCAGGCGAACGGCACTCATCAGCGTTAACTGAACCCCTTTTTCCCATGCGTCCATGTCGAGTGTGTCAAAGTTGCCAGCAGGTGGTCCCCCTGCATTGGTAACGACAATATCGAGTTTGCCAAACTGTTTGACGGTGAATGCGACGAGGCGGGCAATGTCGAGTTTGCTCGAGACATCGGCCGATTCCCCCGCAATGTTGTTGCCAAATTCTGCCTGCAAGCGTGCAAGCGTGTTATCTAATCGCTCCACATCGCGTCCGCAAATAAAAACTTTTGCGCCCTCTTCCAACAAGATACGTGCTGTCGCCAATCCCAATCCACCCGATGACGCAGCAACGAGTGCAACTTTACCTTTTAAGCCTAAATCCATTTTGTCTTCCTCTTCTTTTTTTGAACTAACGGGTTGTCTTCAGTTTTAGCCCCAAGCAACGGGGAATTCAACCAATCCGCGTATCGTTGGGCTAGTACGCCACTCTAAATCGTCTAGGTCTCTGTCAGGACGCAAAGTTGGTAGGTGAGCGAGAAGTGTGTTGAGTGCAATTTCTCCCTCTAGACGTGCAAGCGGTGCGCCTAAACAGTAGTGTACGCCCATCCCGAAGCCGAGATGCTTGTTGCGCTGACGATGAATGTCTAGCTCTGCTGGACGCTCGAAAAGTGCAGGGTCGTGATTGGCTGCGCCTAAAATGATTAAGACAAAATCATTGCGTTTCAATTGCTGTCCATAGAATTCAAAATCTTCGGCAACAAAGCGAGTCAGCGCACGCTCAACAGGATTGTCATAGCGCAAAAATTCCTCAACGGCCGTTGGCATCAAGGCCGGATTTTCAAGCAACTCTGCCTTTTGGTCGGGGTGCTTGAAAAGAGCTAGAACCGCATTGGCGATTAAGTTGACCGTCGTTTCGTGTCCCGCAATCAGTAGCAAAAAAATCATGCTGAACAGTTCAGAGGCCGTCAGCACATCGTCCCCCTCTTGTACGTTAAGCAGACTACTAATTAGATCATCTTGAGGCTGATGACGGCGTTGCTCAACCAGTTGCGTCATGTAATAGAAAAACTCCATGATGACTGTTTGGGATGTTGCCTGTTGCTCGGCCGTCAACGCCGGCGTGATAACCACGTTTGACCAGTGACGGAATTTGTCCCGATCTTCCACTGGCACACCCAGCAGTTCTGCAATGACCGTAATTGGCAACGGAAACGCATATTCCGAGAGCAAATCCATTGTGCCACTTTCCGGTAGGTCAGCTAACAGTTGCTCCGCGATTTCTTGGATGCGTGGACGCAGGGCGTTGACGCGACGTGTGGTGAACGCCTTGCTGACAAGGGCGCGGAGGCGAGTGTGATCAGGTGGGTCGAGATTGAGCAGGTGGTTGTCAAGTTGTGCAATGGGGGAGTTTTCCGGTGGGGCAAAGCGGGCGGTGAGTTCGGCCGAAAAGCGATAATCTGCTCGAAACCGCTTATGATCTCGCAGTGCATCCATCGCGGCCGCATGGCCTGTAACAAACCACATTGGCCCACCAAACATACCGGTATGTTGGATAACGGGCGAGCGTTCACGCATTTGCGCGTAAACTGCATAGGCGTTTTTACGAAATTCAGGTGTATAAAGACTTGTTTCAGAGGTGTACTGCATATCATTTACGATCTTAGAGTTACGGTCAAAAAGTAGTCGCAGCTCTAAAATTGTACTTGTAGCTGTTGTCACATGTCAGCTCAGTAATGTACATTGACCAGCGTGCCATAATCGGCGAAATTCCACAGCCAAAGTGCATCGCTCACCGTCAGGTTGACGCAGCCGTGACTGACGGGTGTGCCAAAGCTATTGTGCCAATAGGCTCCATGCAGGCCAAAATTGCCGTGAAAGTATTGGACATACGGCACATCAGGCGTACTGTAATCATAGCCAAGATGATAGCCTGTTATATGCTGAACCTCATAGCGCATATAGATGCGAAAAACGCCTGTTACAGTTTCCATCCCAAATGCCCCACTAGAGATATACGTTTGTAGCATAGGGACATTGTTTTGATAAGCGGTTAGCTGCTGAGTTGTCAGATTGATGTCGATCCAACGCCATTCATCAAAAGTGGCGTTTGCACCACCAACTAATGCGGGAACGGGTGTTGCAGTTGGTAAAGGGGTCGGTGATGGCGTGACCGTCCATGCAGGCAGTGGCGCTGATTGCTCACCCGCTTTTATCTGCTTAGGCAACATACCAGCACGTGCTTGCGCTTGAGTGGTTGCCCTCACGTCTAATGTTGGTTGTGGCGCAATAATGGCGGGCTGAACGTTGGGTAAAGATGTTTGTGAATTAAAAGCAACTTTGGGTGACTCTGACTGTAGTTCCAAACTCGCACTCGACGCGGGCGGGTTTGAGATGCTGAGTAGCACAAACGCGATCAGCAAAAGTGCAACGATGATGAGTAGGACAACACCAACACGTCGCAACATGTCACTTAATTTATCCATCGAAACCTCCTCCTCTTTGGTGCTGGCATCGGCCGAGTCGATTTTGATAGGTCGATGCAGTGTAGCGACAGGGGGCGGTTCTGCAACCAGCCGCTCTTCCTCTTGAGGTTCTGGAATGCGTGCAGCCGCTCGTTCTTGCGCCCATTCAAGTGCGCTGAGAACGGCGGGGTCATCTGGTTTCAACTCCTCAGCACGCCTAATATACTGTAGACTGGCACGCGGTGCCTCGGTGATGCCAGCCAGCCAGAGCCACGCTTTGTGATTCTCAGGTTCCTGTTGAACAATGCGGCGTAACAGCCGACGAGCGCGGCCGATGTCACCTTGCGACAATGCCTCGCGTGCTTCCTCAATGAGGGTTGATTCTGTCTTAATCACTGAACACTCTCCACAAAACACATAACGCCATCAGCAACGGCCGCAGCGACCAATTGGGTTTGACTTGTGAGCAGTTGACGATCACCACCCATAAAACCCATCTCTAGGATCAACGCAGGAACGGTTGGGCTTAATCGGTCGAAAACATAATACTCTGTCATATGATTTGTAATTGTGTTTTCATTATAGCTTAAGCCAGTTTGCATCGCATAGCGTTCGTTAATACATGCTTGCAGCACGTCTCCATTTTCGACTTGGGAAGCGGCCGATTTATATCCCGACATCGTGGCGGCCGCGCCCTGACACGAATCAGCATGTAGTGATATGACCGCTGTCGCTCGGTAATCTTGCGTCAATCGGCTGTCCTGCTCATTTAGCAACTCAACGCTCAATCCGTTGGCTTGCAGGATCGCGGCAACTTGCGTCGCAACATTGGTGTTGATGGTTACTTCTTGCAAGCCGTCATCACATACCGCGCCAGAGTCAAAGTTGCGATGCCCTGCCACAAGACCAATGCGCGTTGGGCCGAGACTATTCTGATGGCGTTGCAGCACGCTGGCAGCCACTCCATCGGTAGACCCTTCTGTTGCCGAAAATGAACTGCTGGGTGTTTGGGTTGCAGAGGCGATTAAGGTGCGACCAAAATAGAGATAGGCGACAAACGCGCCAAAAATGCACAAGGCAATAAATGCCAATATCAACATGTGTTCGCCTAATATAAATTCATCAAATGAGCGTGGTTCTTCATCGTGTGCCTGTGTCATGCCCGTATCTTACAACAACTTTGTTTTGATGGTGTCAGATTGTATATTTCAGTCGAAAAAAGCCCATTAACGACGTTAATTTTCACGTAGATTTCGTATTGAGAGGTATCAGTATTCGATATTCAGTATACAGTAGTCAACAAACACAATGGAGAATCTACAATGGTAAAAGCAGTCTACAATAATATCATCATTGCTGAGAGCGATGATACTGTGATGGTTGAGGGCAATCACTATTTTCCCATAAACAGCGTCAACCATGCATTCCTTCAACCAAACGATAAACAGACGATTTGCTCATGGAAAGGCACGGCAAATTACTATGATATTGTTGTTGACGGGCAGACCGCCCATGCGGCCGCATGGTACTATACCAACCCAAAACAAGCAGCCAGCCAGATCAAAGATCACGTGGCCTTTTGGGGGGATGTGCAGGTTTCATGAAACGGCGGCGTATTAACCCAATTCTGAACTTAATCGGCCGAGCCTTTATCCGTCTCGTTGGCTGGAAATTTGTCAACAAACTGCCTGACCTCGATAAATATATTCTCGTATCTGGCCCACATACTTCCTATTGGGACACCGTGTATGCGATGGGCGTTGTTTGGACACTGCACCTAAAGCCGACCATTTTTATCAAGCACACGATGTTTCGCAAACCGTTTGGATGGCTATTTCGTTGGATCGGAGGCGTGCCAATAGATCGCTCTGCGCCACAGGGAACAGTGGCACAAGTAGCGGCCGAATTTGAGCGACGCGATCAGTGGATTCTGCTCATTGCGCCAGAAGGCCGCCGCACGCGCGATAAAAACCGCAAGTGGAAAACAGGTTTCTACCACATCGCACAGGCTGTCAATATCCCCGTCGTGGCAGCTCGCGCCGACTTCAAAAATAAGCAGTTGGTCATTAGCGAGCCAATGATGATGACCGGTGATATGGAGGCCGATATTGCCAAACTAAAAGCACACATCGATGCAGGACATGGCTATCACTACTAGCGACGGTAATTTGTAACCTGACCGCTGTCAACTTCTTAATGTACACCTCAATTTTTCGGGCTGACCTATTCCACAATCAAACAATTTTAGTCACGGGTGGCGGCACAGGCATCGGCCGTGCGATTGCACACGAACTCGCCTCGCTGGGCGCACATGTTATTTTGGCGGCGCGACGTGTGGAGAAATTGGCGGCGGTTGCGGCCGAGATCACGCAGGCCGGCGGCAAAGCATCTCACTATCCCGTCAACATCCGCGATGAACAGAGTGTCAAAGACCTCTATGCGGCGATTCTCCGCGATCATGATGCACTGCACGCACTCGTCAACAATGCAGGCGGGCAATTCATGTCTCCTGCTCAAAACATTAGCAAAAAGGGTTGGCACGCTGTTGTCGAAACCAATCTAACTGGCACATTCATGATGAGTCGTGAGGCATACAATCGCGTCTTTGCCGACAAAGGGGGCATAATCGTCAACATTGTCGCTGATATGTGGCGCGGATTTCCGGGCATGGCACACACAGGCGCAGCGCGGGCTGGCGTTGTCAATCTGACGAAAACGTTGGCAGTTGAATGGGCGCGATCTGGTGTGCGGGTCAATGCGGTTGCACCCGGCTTAATCGAAGGGAGTGGTTTTGAGACCTATCCAGATGCCGTGCAGGGCTGGGTGCGCTCAATGAAGAAAAATATCCCGCTCAAGCGTTTTGGCACAGAGCCAGAGGTCGCCGCTGCTGTGACCTTTCTGTTGTCTCCCGCTGCGGCCTACATCACGGGCGAGACGCTGCGCGTTGATGGTGCGTCCTCTCTTTGGCGCAACTCGTGGGAGATTGATGACCACAATAACGCGCCACCAGCGTTTGACGGATTCGCATCAAACGAATAAGCGTTGAACGCTACCAGTTGGATGCGATCAATTTCCACAGCCAGCGCACACCATTACGGATGAGCAGGTAGAGCGCGAAAACGCCAAATAAGATAAAGACAAATCGAAAACCTTGCACGAAAGCGGTGCCAAACTGCGAATAGTCAAAGCTCACGACGTTTTCGACAATCTCGGCCGGCTCGGCCGATTCCCCATCTGCATTTGCCAACACGAAACCCTGTCCCTCGACTGTTGGCAATGGTGGAGGCGTTGGAAAGGCAGTCAACGTCGGCAGCACGTCTGGAACAGCGATTGAGGTAGGGTCAAGCGTCGCAACCGGAATCGCTGTTGGTGCAATGCGCGTAATGAGCGGGGTGGCAGTCGGAATTGGTGTGGGGGAGGCGGCTCTGGCATCGGCCGTTCCTTGCCAATCGGGGGTAAGCGTCGGCGCATCTGGTGGGAGATTCGTTGGGCTGGCAGGAACTGCCGTCGGATTTCCCACCTCCTGTACAGGTGATGGGGATGGCAAAATGGCAGTCGGTGGTTCGACGGTTGGCGGCAATGCCGTTTCTGTTGGCAGTGCAATCGTTGGAACGGCTGTTGGTGGCTCAACAGCCGTTGTGTTATTTGCCAGAATCAGTCCACCTACAAAATACTCATCGTAGTTGCTATCAGTGCGTACCACACGCATTCGCAGTTGATAACGCCCATCGGGAAACACAGGCGCGTTGACGCTTTGCCCAACAGTTGTATCCCAGACGGCGAGTGTCCCATTTGTGACAGGTTGATTACCTTCTCCAAAAACGATCCAGCCTGCTCCCGGATTGTCCTCGCGCAGAAACGCGATCTCGTAACGTAAAAAGTTGGCATCGACCGCTGTGCCTTGAATCAGCACAACACCCGTCAGTGTCGAACCGGGCGCAGGTGCGGCAAAGCCGGGTGCTTGCGCGTGAACGACCGTTGTCGTTAACGCAACCAAAGTTAATAGTAAAAGTAGAAGATGAGTTCGTGTGATCAACTTGTCAATCCATATCCTGTGCATGATTTAATACAGTCTAGCATATCCCACATTCGGGTATATCAAAGTTCACGCAGAATTTAATGGCAATGCAGTTTTGTGAGCTAGTTTACAGGATAATCGACCTGTATAGATGATATTGTCAGAACCGTCGAATAAACGACGGGTAGGAGTCTAACATGAATCGTTTTTGGCTAGTTGTGAGTTTAATGTTGATGTTGATGGCGTGTGGTTCGCCGCCGTTGCCTCAATCATCTGTGGAAAATGAGGTGAAGTTGCCGCCGGCGGTTCAGGAAGGTGGCGAGGTGACTTCGGCCGATGTCCCCATCGTTGATGTTCAAGATCAAACAACTGAACTCATTCCTACTCGTGAAGAGGAGATGCATAATGGACTCCCCGTCGGCTTTACAGAAGACGGTAATGCCTACATCGGCTCGCTAGATGCCCCCGTCGTCATTCATGAGTACTCCGACTTCCAATGCCCTTACTGCCAACGTTTTCACCTCGAAACGCTCTCCTCACTGCTAGAAAATGAGGTCGCAAACGGCGAGGCGGTTCTCATCTTTAATGACTTTCCTCTGAGTTTCCACGCACAGGCAGAGTCGGCCGCCAACGCGGCACGGTGTGCGGGAGAGCAGGGAGCCGCAGCTTATTGGGCAATGCACGATGCGCTGTTCGACAATTTCGGTAGTTGGTCAATTGCTGACCCAACCGCCCAGTTTGTCAGCTATGCGATAGAGATTGGGCTGGACAGCGAAGCCTTTAGCGACTGCCAAACCGATCAACGATACATCGCTGAGGTACAGAGCGACCTGCGTGATGGCGAATTAGCCGGCATACGCGGCACGCCCGGCTTTATCATCAACGGTGAGATTTTGAGCGGAGCGCAACCTTATGGGGCATTTGCCCAAGCAATTGACCGCGCCATTGCTGGTGAGCCAATTGTTCAAGCACCGCCCACGCCTGATCTGAGTGCAATTGAAGTTGAGGAACCTGAACGCTTTGAACTGTCAGACAACTTCGCTGGCGCGATGGGTGATCCTAATGCACCTGTTGTTATCGTCGAGTTCACCGACTATCAATGCCCCTTTTGCCAGCGTCATTCATCACAGACGTTGCCGATACTCGTGCAGGAATATATCGATACGGGGCGCGTTTACTATATCATGAAGGACTTGCCACTCGACCAGCTTCACCCGCAGGCGCGGGATGCAGCGGTTGCGGCGCGATGTGCAGGCCAGCAAGAGATGTACTGGGAGATGCACGATATTTTGTTTGAAGGACAGCAGGAGTGGGGGAACTCGCCCGATCTCCCCACCACCTTCCTCTCCTACGCCACTCAACTTAGCCTCAACACCGACAGCTTTGCCACCTGCCTGAACGACCCCGCCATCGCGGATGCAGTTCAAGATAACTTTGAGGAGGCGAGCAGCTTTGGTATTAGCGGGACACCCTTCTTCTTTGTCGATGGCTTTCCCGTCATCAATGGCGCACAGTCAATCGATGTCTTTGAGCAAGGAATTCAGTTGGCGGAAGATGGCGAGCTAGTTGACGCGATCAAGGATGCACAACGTCGCCAAATCGCCGCTCAACAGCAACAAGCTGCCCAGCAGCAAGCACAGCAGCCACCAACACCCAGTGCGCCCGTTGACGTGCCAATCGACGGCGCGTTTGCAATTGGCAACCCCGATGCTCCCGTCACAATTGTCGAATACACAGATTACCAGTGTCCCTACTGCTCGCGCCATTATTCGCAAACGTTTGGTCAACTAAAGTCCCAATACGTCGACACAGGTGAAGTCTATTACGTCTTCAAAGATTTCCCGCTGGAGCAGATTCATCCCCAAGCACGCACGGCGGCCTATGCTGCACGCTGTGCGGGCGAACAAGATGCCTTTTTGGAGATGCACGGCAGTTTATTTTCAAGGCAGCAGGAGTGGAATGGGCGTAGTGATGCGGCCGATGTTTTTAGCGGTTTTGCCGATGATCTAGGTCTCGATGTAGCAGCATTTGATACCTGCCTAGACAGCCAAAAATATAACGATGCTGTACAAGCTGACCTAGATGAGGGGATTGAGTTTGGTGTGCGAGGAACGCCAGCGTTTTTTGTCAACGGAACATTCGTCAATGGGGCGCAACCGCTGGGTGCATTCCAACAGGCAATACAGACTGCACAGACCGCGCCTGAAGGACAGTAATCTGTAAGAGGCTATTTAATAGGCATGGGCAAGGCGACCAAGCATCGTTTTGATAGAAGCGATGTAAACGGCCCCTTCACTGCTGCGAGTACAGCGTTCGTAATCTTTCTCAAAGGTGGTCGCAGTCAAATCTTCTGCGGTCACGTCGTCACCCACGCGATAGCGGAAAAAGTTGTAGACACGCCTGACGTGATCAGCGTAGAGGGCGTTCCAGTCGATGGGGGTTGCGGTTGACTTTCGTCTGCTAATAAGGTATCCCCATGCTCATTTCACAATACAAGACGCACGCTGGGCAAAAGTATCACAGAATTGGTTGGAAGTCGTCAATTCAGAAAATGGGTTCCTCAAAACGTTCTTGAGTTGACCGACCAAAAGCCATACAGGGTAGCACTACAGGCAAAAATCACTCCACGATATTCTGTAGTGCTACCCGACCAGCGACTATCCACCCAAACAAAATTGAACAAAGCGCGTCGCCATCGCAGGCTGTGTCAGAAAATGCAAATGGATATAAGAAGCCCAAACACTGCCGTACTGTACACCGACGGGGGTTGGCTCGCCGCCCGTGCGGGATTGTATATGATAAGCAAACGGCAACTGTTCAGGGCGATTTTCCCATGTGGAGTAGTGGAACTCATGCCCGCGCACCTGCTCACCCTGCATGAGAATTGGGCTATTAGCCAACGCAGTGACAGTCCGATAGCCAAGTTTGACGCGCTTGGTCATTTGACTATAGCCGCCTAGAATGCCTGCCATCTCATGCTTTTTGCCATGATGGTCGATGATGTACTCTGTCAACACCATCAATCCCCCACATTCGGCGTAAATCGGCGTATTCTCAGCAAAATGAGCGCGGAGACTCGCAAACATAGCGGTATTTTTCCCCAGTAGTTCCGCATATAATTCTGGGAACCCACCCACCAAAATGATGCCGTTTACATCATCGGGAACGGCTGAATCGCGTAATGGGCTGAATGGCACAATTTCTGCGCCTGCTTCTTGCAACAATTCGACATTTTCAGGGTAGGTGAACGAAAAGGCTTCATCTTGAGCGAGGGCGATGCGAGTAACAGATTCACAGTTTTGCGAGAATGACAGATCATCTGCCGTGTCGGTATTGATGCTGACATTTTCGATTCTCGCCAAATGAACCAACTTATCGAGATCAACTGTCTGTTCAACGCGCCGCCCTATCTCTGCGATAAAGTTTTTCCATTCACCTGCTTCAACCGTTGGCACAAGCCCTAGATGTCGCTCCGGCATGATAAGCGACTGGTCGCGCAGCATGTAGCCCAAGACGGGAATGCCCGTTTCCGCTTCGATGGCCTGTCTGCACAAATCAGCGTGGCGCAGGGAGCCGACGCGGTTGAGGATGATTCCTGCGAGGCGCGTCTCGGCCGAAAAACCATCATACCCCTTCACCACCGCCGCCGCTGACCTTGCCATCCCGCGTGCGCTCATGACGAGGATGATGGGCAGGTTTAAGAGGGTGGCGATCTCGGCCGAACTCCCCTCATTATCCAATACGCCAAACCCATCAAACAGTCCCATCACCCCTTCTACCACCGCCAAATCGGCTCCACGACTGTTACGCTGGTACGACTCGCGCACTGCCGCTTTCCCCAACATCCACGTATCCAAATTACGACAGGTGCGCCCTGCTGCCAAGCTGTGATAGGTCGGGTCGATATAGTCGGGGCCGACTTTGAATGGCTGGACGATTAGACCACGTGCTGTCAACGCTGCGATGATCCCTGCTGTGATGGTTGTTTTTCCACTTCCGCTTTCTGGGGCGGCGATTAATATGCCTGTCATATCTTTGCATGAGGAGTAGCCTTTTGGACATTAAAAAATGAAACGGGTAAACGTAGTACGTGGTACGTGACCAGATACGCATCACGCACCACGCAATGATTACCCAATTTAATTCTTAAACTTCAATAGGCTGCTCAACGTCTCTGGCGTGTAAGGTGAAACGAAATTGCTCAATAGTATCCTGATACTATAACTATTTGTAATGGAAGTGGATGAATGTACTCAAAACAATTTTCTTCAATTGAGCAAGCCCTGCGTTTTGCAACTGATGCAACACTTAAAGCGATCTGCATAAGTCTGTTGCTGTTCACAGGCAGTATTCTGGTCGCCGATCTATTTTTGCCCTTTTTGGGTACATTACAACCACTTCTCACCCTCGCCTATCTATTGCCAGCCATAACGCTCATTTTAATGTGGCGAGTCAATTCACAAGTAGCAGCGGGGGTTTTCGTGACAGCGTTGTGGGGAATTATTTCACTCAACGTTATTCTTATCAGTGGCACAAACAGCGTTGTCTTTGTTGCCTATTTGCTGGTCGTTTACCTCGCTGCGTTGATTATGCCACGTCGTCGCTGGTATGGCATTTTGACGGCAAGCTTGCTCGTGGGCGGGATCACCACATGGATGACGTGGCAAGGGATTTATACACCGCCAGCCGCCAATGCGCCCGTTTTATGGTTTATGCCATTTGGCGTGTTGAGCTTAGGTGGTCTATTGGTCTATGCAGGGACGAGACAGGTGTCGTTGGCGTTCGTTATTGTGGAGCAAAATAGCAAAGCACTAGAAACAGGGCGTGCGCTGCTGGAGGAAAGATCGGCCGAACTCGCCACCACCAATGCCCGTTTGCAACGCGAAATTTCCGAACGCGAACAAAGCGTACAACTTTTGCAGGCAACTGAGGCAGCGTTGCGTCATAGTGAACGCCGCTATCGTCTCGTCTTTGAAAACGATCCAAGCGCGGTTATTTTATCAGACCTGACAACAGGCGAGATCATTGATGCCAATGAAGGAGCAACCAAGCTATTTGGCTATGGTCGCACTGCTCTGTTGGAGAAAAATTTGTCAGACTTGACGCTGGAAGATCAAGCAACAGGCAATCATCTTTTTGCAGAGCCAACAATCTCAGAACATGCGATCATCAACAATTTTGGTGAGCATATTCCAGCCGAAGTGCGTTCTGTTCATCTGGTTGATGCAAATGGACGTGACTTATTGCAAAGCAGCATTATAGACATTACTGAACGTCACTATGCTCTGCAAGCGTTGCAAGAGAGCGAGGGACGGTATCGCACACTGGTCGAAAATGCGCCTGAAGCGTTGCTCGTAATCGATGTACAGAATCACTGTTTTGTCGAGGTTAACCAGAAAGCAGCCTCGCTGTTTGGGTTGACGCGCATCGAGCTTTTGGCACGTAGCGTTGAGGACGTGCTATGTCTACCCGATGATTTGAATACACTTGAGCGGTTGGCACAAGCGGCCGAAAGTGGTGAACAGTTGACGCGAGAAAGCGTTCAAACGCGGGGGGATGGTCGAGAATTCTCGGCCGAGCTGTACATCACTAAGCTACCTGCTGGCAATCGCCACTTTATCCGCGTCAGCGTCTTTGACATCAGCAAGCGCAAAGAGATGGAGCAGCGACGTGAGCAGGAGAAAAAACAGCTTGAAATGTTGATCTCATCGCTGCCCGGTAGCGTTGCGATTACGACGGCCGATGAAACTGGCACAATTCTATGGGTCAACGATGAAATGTGCGATAAGTTTCACGTCAAACGAGAAGAAGTGATTGGCAAAAGTATTCGTCAATACTATGCAAAGTGTGAACAAACACACGAATCATTGGTTGAAACGCTCATCAATCACGGACATCTGCGTAACTTTGAATTTGAGGCACAAGATAGTTTGGGGCGCAAGTTTTGGGCGCGTTCTTCCATCACAGCGATTGAATATGATGGGCGACCTTGTTTACTAGGTATTGTGGATGACATTGACGACCAAAAACGCCAGCAGTTGGCAACGCGACAAGCACAGAAGTTAGAAGGGCTAGGTGTTCTGGCAGGTGGCATTGCACATGATTTCAACAATTTGCTCGTTGCAATTTTGGGGCAAGCAACCCTCGCTGTCCGCAAATTAGAAGACAGCCATCCCGCCAAGAAGCATGTGGAAAAGTCTGTCACAGCGACCAGACGAGCTTCTCAGCTGACAAAGCAAATTTTGGCTTACTCCGGACATGGCAGCTTTGAGCTACGCGATACTGCTATGAACAACATTCTACGTGATAGCTATCAGCTTTTTGACGCGACATTGCCTAATCACGTCAAGTATGACATTGAACTGGGCGAGGCTGTCCCGCTGATAAAAGCTGACCCAACACAGATGCAGCAGCTTGTGATGAATCTGTTGATGTATGCGGGGGAGGTTAGTGTTGAGGGCGGTCGGGTGTCAGTACGGACGCGCACGCTGGTGCTTTCGGCCGAAACTCTGTCCCAATACACCTACTACACAGGCGCACCCCTACAACCCGGCTGCTATATGAGCCTCACTGTGTGCGATGACAGCACAGGGCTAGATGAGGCAGGCCAAGAAAAGCTGTTCGACCCGTTTGTGACCCCGACAGTTGCCAACAGCGGGCTAGGTCTCGCAGCTGTCTTGGGCATCGTGCGTGGACATTGCGGCGGTGTGCGCGTGAAGAGCTGTGTGACGCATGGAACGATATTTGAAATTGTCTTCCCAGCAGTCAAAATCAAGCGTTCACAAGGTTCTGTGTTAGTGATAGACAATGAGTATGCAGTGCGTGAGGCAGTCAGCGATATTTTATCGGCCGATGGACTGCAAGTTTTCACGGCCGACGGCTCCAACGATGGTCTCTCATGCTTTGCCCAGCGACATGACGAGATCGACCTTGTCATGCTTGACAATCGACAGATAGAAACATTGCGCGGTTTACACAAGATCGACCCAACGGTACAGGTGTTGCTTTCGGCCGATCCAGATGGCAGTTGGTATCTTCTACCTGAGCTTCCCATCGCGGGATGTATTGAAAAACCATTCGACGCGCTGACACTGACGACTGAAGTGCAACGGTTGCTTGACAATTGAGGAGTCAAGTTATTGTACAATCATATTTTTAGGTGAAAGAAGTATAAAGCTGACGCAGCGTAGGTCGCCAGCGGGCATCAGAGACTAAATCAGTGCTGTCGCTAAATTGATCGAGGCTGCCAATGAGCGGTTTTGTCGCCAGTTGACGTACCTCCTCGTCTTTGATTTGTGCGAGGATAGCTGGAATGACACGATTTGTCGTGATAACTTGAAATGGACGGGTGAAAAAGGGGGTTGTTTGTGTGGGGATTGGGTCGGTGATTTGAAGCGTGTTGTGTATTTGGGCGAGATGTTGATAGGCGATGGTCAGGGATTTTTCGCGCTGTTGCCATGTTTCGGCCGAGACCACCCCCCGCAAAACAGGCTCCAACGCTTCTGCACAGGCCAACTCCTTAAATGCCGTGCCAAACCATTTTGGATAGGGCGCGTAACGTCGAGCCATCAGAAAACAAAGCTGCATTATGTCACGCACAAGCCGCGCCGCAATCAGTGACGAGCCAAGCTCGTCACCAACAAACCCCGCTCGCCCCATCAAATGTTCTTCCTGACTAATGCGTGTCCAACCCGTTGCCAGCAAATATAACCAAACATCCTTTGGAAAGTAGGCAAAGCGGGTACGGACAACAGCGAGGTCAATCCCATCATGAAAAATCTGCCCCGCAGTTAATCCGAGCAAACGGTGCTGCGAGAATGTGAGCCAATCGACGGCTGTCAATGGCTCATGGATGTCAAAGTTCAAATGCCCATGCACAAAGTTACGTGCTGTGTGGGCAGTAATCCGGTGATTGACGATCCCCTCGCTGATATTTTGCAACTGTTGTGTGCCATTATCCGTTGGATCAGGTGGTGAAAAATGGGTCGAGAAACCACCAAATGTGTAGGGTAGTTTGTGTGCCAGTGTGTCGAGAATCGTTTTGTGATGAGCGATATAGTCGTCGTGTTGCAAAAACAGTTGTAAGCGTAGCCCCCAGTCGTGATCGGTGGACATCACATCGTCATAGCCGAGAACTTCAGAACCATGCCCGATGAGGGCGGCCGAATAGGGCAAGTTTGGAAAGTGATGGTGCAGAATCGGCCGCACAACTCGCGCATAAAACTGCTGGTTTAACTCTAATCCCTTCGTAAACGGTTTTGTCATTTTGTCAACGGCATGATGAAATACGCGCCAGCGTTGTCATCTCTGCGAATTGTCGGATGGATACTGAAACCCATACTCAGTTTGAGTTGGTGATTGGCGTGCTTGTCGCCGCTGCTGTGAGAGCGGAGTTGGTAACACCCTTGCTGACGGGCGTGGGCGATGGCATGTTGCTGGAGGGATCGGCCGATTCCCCGCCGCCGAAACTTCTCCACCACCACAAACCCCATCACCTTTCCTTCAGTCAACTCGTTACCATTCAACACGACGCGCTGACAATCATCATCATCTCCGATGTATTGCAACGCATAGTGCAACAACCCCGCGATTTCACCGTCCATCAACGCCACAAACCAGAAATGCTCAAGATGCCACTCGAAATGCACATCGAGATAGCGGCGTTGATCGGCCGCTTCCATCATCTTTTCTAGCTCTTGCCAACGCGAATCTGTTTTGTCCCACTGCTCAATTTTCATCATCTGCCCCTTGCTGGAACCGCGACTCATCCGCCAGCCGATCTTGCTCTGACAGACTGACATATTCACCCCACAACTGTCGCGCCAACCGTTGTCCGTCGATCCGCAGCCCTTGCCGCGAGAAGTAATCACAAACGCGCTCGACATCGCGTCGGAAGATCATCTGCCCATTGCGGTTTTTGCTGGCGGTGGTGACCTGCGGGAAGTCGATGAAGGTGATGTCATCTTCCCAAAAGAGGATATTGAATGCGGAAAGATCGCCATGAATGCGATTGAGGCGCAACATCGTTTCGATTGTCCAAAGCGTCGTGTCAAACAATTCGGCGATTTTTGATCTATGCAGCAATTTTTTCAGGTTGACATTGTGCAGTGGCGGAGCCGCGCCGTGCTGGTCGCCGATGAAATCCATCAAAATCGCATTGTCCGCAATTGCGTAAGCTTTTGGTACAGGCAAACCAGCTTCCTCTAACAACGCAAGTGTTTGAAATTCATGCTGTAGCCAAGATTGATGGGCAACAAAATCACCATAGTTCGATTTGTGCTTGATAGCACGCATCGTGCGTTTGTCACGTGCTATGATCTGTTCGCCGCCACTGTCGAGAATGGCACGACCCTCTTTGTACATCGCGTCGTTGCTGAGTTGGCGGAACATTTTCGGCCGATAAACCTTCGCCGCCAAAAATTCTCGTCCCACCGACTCATGCGCCCGACACTGATAGACGTTGGCCTCCTTGCCGCCCTTCACCAACGCCATGACATCCGTAATTAATTCCTCCTTGAAAAAAGATTGTAACGCGGCCAACACCCATCCCGCTTCATGCTCTGATGGCACATAGGTAAAATCAAAGGCGTTCTCCAACTGCAATTTGTCGGCAACCATTGCCAACGTATCATCTTTCGTCCATTGTGTTGCCTGCTTTGGCTTTGGCTTCCTACGCTGTTGGCGCGTAATAAAGCGTTGTACGGTCTCTCGTTCTACATGTTCGTAACGGTCAAAATCATCAAATATGGTAGACATTTGGGAAGAGTTACTAGGGGCTGGTCGCTAGAGGCTAGTGAAGATAAAAATGCTTACTAGCAACTAGCGACTAGCAGCTAGCCACTAAAAGATATTCAATTAAACGTGTTGAAATTCGGGATCAAAAAACCACAGGCTACAAAGTAACACCTGTGGTCATGCTGCGGGGACGGAAAGAATAAATCCGTTTACGCGAAAATCCGCGTGACAGAGGCGTATACAAAAGTAGCGAGTGGGGAATTTTTTTTTCTGACTTGCATGATTACGCCTCCATTAGGTTAAAAGTTTAGATTAATGGGCAGAGGATAGCATATTTTTGGTGAATTCGTCAAGTACTTTCAGGTAATGATGGTCATTTTTTGTTGTGTACAGTATGCCTTTATGCTATCATTCGCCGCTGTTGTGTATCATTAGTTAATGGTACAATTTCCGCTCCATAGTGGGGCTAAACTCACCTAAACCAGACTGGTTTTGCGAGAAATCCACGGAAAAAGGTTAAAAATGCGAGATTATGAATTTACAGTTGTTTTTCGTTCAGATATGGACGAGCAAGTTCGAGACGAGTTGGTAAACCGAGTCATTGAGATGATTCCGCTGCCTGAAGGTAGTGAAGACCCAAAAGTTAATCGTTGGGGTCGCCGTCAGCTCGCTTATCCCATCAACAAACAGACGGAAGGATATTACGTTTTTGTAGAGACTGCGATGGTTCCTGAAGACATTGCAGAAATGGAACGTAACTTGACTTATCTTGAAGAAGTTCTACGTTATCTAGTTGTTAGAAAAGATGCTTAGGACTCTAGGAGGCCCCTAGATGAATCGCGGACTCAATAAAGTCATGCTGATCGGATGGATCGATGGCAGTATCGAGCTGCGGCATACAGCGAGCGGGAGACCCGTTGCATCGTTTACCGTGGCAACCCCGCGCAGTTGGCAATCGGCCGAAGGCGAACAACACGAAGAAACAGAGTGGTTTAACGTCGTTGCGTGGGGCAGTCTAGCTGAAATCTGTAGCAAACGCCTGAAAACAGGCCAACAGTTATATCTTGAGGGACGCTTACAAACGCGCGGTTGGGAAGACGAAAATGGCAAGATGCACTTCCGCACGGAAGTGATCGCGCAGGAAGTCGTTGGGCTAGATAGCCGCCTAGAAAGTTTGCTTTAGTTGTGCCTCCCCCTTTTTGAAAAAAGATAGTTAACGGTAAGCAATTGAACAGTCAAACAAATGGTTTGCTGTTTATTGCTTACTGCTTACTGAAAATAATGGCTAACAATGATTTACAGCCGCGTCGCACAACGCGCAAAGAGTATTTGCTGACACGTAAGCAACAAGAACAATATCGTCAAATCCGGTTGGCTGCACTTGCGCTTGGCGGCCTTTTGCTTCTGATCTTGGGCATCGGTCTCATTTTTGAATACGTCATCAAGCCCGGTCAACCAGTTGCAGAAGTAGAAAACGCCGAAGTTGCACTGAACGATTGGCAAGACCGTGTTGTACTGGAGCGAAAACAAGCGATTGAGTCGATTGACCAGCTTTATGAAGCAGTTGGTGGCGATGTCAATCAGCTATTTCAGTTCGCTGGACAGCAGCTAAACACGGTTGCATCACCGGCTATTTTAGGGCAGCAAGTCTTGTTGCAAATGATCGATGAAGAGCTGATTCGTGCAGAAGCAGCGCGACGCAACATCTCGGTGAGTGACGCTGAGATTCAGGCTGAAATTGAGGAACAGTTTGACTTCTATGGCGGTGAATTGCCACCAACACCAGATACATCGCAGACACCTGAGCCAACGCCGTCGATTACGCCTATTGTGAGCGCGGATGCCGAGCCAACGGCCGAGCCAGAAGGCGAGCCAACTGAAGAACCAACACCTTTTCCGACAAATACGCCTGTCAACCAAGCTGGCTTTGATGAACTATTTCAGGAGCGCCTGACCGAGTTTGCCGATGTGGGTGGCAGCGAGGCAGAATATCGGCAACGCATTGAGCTTCAACTGTTGACCCAAAAGCTGCAAGACGCATTTGCTGAGGAGCAGGGGATCATAACAGAGGAAGAGCAGGTCAGCATTCTTTATATCTCTTCCCAAGACAGAAGTGAGGCAGAGGCTATCGTTGCCGATGTAGAGGATGGTAAGCCATTTTTGACGGTGTGGAACGAAGTGCGTAGTGTAGAGCCTACCACAAGCACACTGTCATTTGCCAGCGAGTTCCAGTTTACGTCGGTTGAGTCAATTTCAGGCAGTCTCGGTGCAGAGGTGGCTGAAGTGTTGGAAACGATTGAGATCGGTGCAACGTCTGACATAATCAGTAATGACACAGGTCGTTTCATCATTCTCCATCTGCGCGATAGAGCGGATCGGCCGCTGACAGAAGCGCGACTGGATCAGCAAAAGCGAGAGTTATTGCAAGAGTGGCTGACGGAAGCAGAGAAAGCAGCCATCATCTACGAATCGCGCTGGGAGCGGAATGTGCCGGATCGGCCGATTCTCGACCCCAAATACTTCACGCCTGCCGAACCTGAGCCTGTCATCCCTGAAACCATCCCAGAGACTGAAGTAGACGAGTAAACAATAACAACAAAGATTTTGAACCGCAAAATCCGTCCCATTGGGCGGATTTTTTGGTTGGCAAAATGGACTGCTTTTTGAGAGAAGCACAGGCCAATTGCAAAGCGTTTCGGCAAGCTTAGGGGATTAAAAGGACGCTCGTTCAGGATTTTGATGAAAACCGTTTTGCGAAAGGCGTATGTGGAAAAAGGGCCATTGGTTTAGTTGGGTAGCTCTGTGATCTGCCTGCCTAGACTGACAACAACTCGACCTGTCTGACCTCCTGTCAGAATCGTGTCAATTTCAGGACTGAGCGCATCGAGCGGGACTTCGCGGGCGAGTGACGCGAGGTTATCGAGTTTCCAATCGGCCGCCAATTTTTCCCACAACGCGGCACGTTTTTCGATGGGGAATTCGGCCGATTCGATGCCAACCAGACGCACCCCACGCAAAATGAACGGGAAAACGGTCGTGTTGATTTTTGGCGAGGCAACCAGTCCGCTAATTGCCACGACTGCGTTGTTCTTGGTCGAAGCAAGCGCAGTTTCTAGCATCTCGCCGCCGACGCAATCGACGACTCCTGCCCATCTTGAGCGGAGCATCGGCCGACTTGTGTTGGTTGCCTCAGCACGTGAAATAATGCCCGTTGCGCCCAAACCGCGCAAGAACTCCCCCGCGCTCTCAACTTTGCCCGTTGCCGCAACGACGTTGTAACCAAGCTTTGCCAGTAGTGCGACAGCTATGCTACCAACACCGCCCGTCGCACCCGTCACCAGCACCTCACCATCTTCTGGCTCAACCCCGTTCTTAACCAGTTCATCGACGCTCATTGCGGCCGTAAAGCCGGCTGTTCCATAGGTCATTGCCTCAAGTGGGGTCAGGGAATCGGGCAGCTTGACGACCCAACCCGCCGGCACGCGAATATATTGACCAAACCCCCCATCTGTGTTCATCCCTAAGTCGTAGCCAATGACGACGACCTGATCGCCTTCTGTAAACTGTTGATCGCTTGATTGAGCGACCGTTCCGGCCGCGTCGATGCCCGGCGTGTGGGGAAATTTGCGCGTCACGCCACGGTTGCCGCTGGCAGAAAGCGCATCTTTATAGTTAAGGGATGAGTAATGAACGCGAATGAGGACATCCCCATCGGGCAGATCATCTACGGAGCGCGTCTCGATTGAGCGTGTAAACGTTTTTGGTTCTGTTTCGGTAATGACCAGTGCGCGAAATTGTTGTGATTGTGACATAATGCTACTGTATTGTTTCCTACTATTTTGTCTAAACCGCCTGCTGAGTTATTCAGGGCTAATCGGGATCAGTTTGTCAATTATATCCTGTACGAAATAACTGAGCAGTATCTCCCCACTTGCATCGGTGCCAAACTTCGTGATGAACCGACGGCTATAGCCAATGCGCTCAGAATACCAGTGATCTTCTATGAATTCTATTGAAAATATCTCGTAGGTACAAAAGTCTGAGAACAGATATTTGCCCTGCAAATCTGGGAGTTCGCTGCCATGATAGACAAGTCCACCAGCGATGGAGCAGCGACCGTTTTCATGTTTGTAAACATGAATGGGCGGCGTGTATCCAACGATTGACTCACACTCATCCGATTGGGACATAATTGTGCCTTCATAACAAGGCCAACCATAATTTTGACCGCCACCCGCATCAAACGGTTGATAGTTCAGTTCTTCCATTGTCTCTTGACCGACATCGGGAATATAGAGATCGCCAGTCGCTGAGTCGAAGTAGATTGCCCATGGATTTCGCAGCCCCATCGCCCATATTTCATCTCGAATTGTGGGGTCATCGACAAATGGGTTGTCTGTAGGGATGGCATAAAGAGCAGGTGACTCGGCCGAATCAACATCAATTCGCAATATCTTGCCATTTAGAGTTGACCCATTTTGTGCATTGCTGGGAACGCCATCGTCACCCACCGCGATATATAAATAGCCATCCAGTGGACTGAAAACCAACGTGCCACCTTGATGATGATGTCTTGCTTGTTCAATTTCGAGCAGAATTGTTTCTGAGTTGGGATCGGCCGATGAGTCATTCAATGCAAGAAACCGCGAGACACGTACATAGGCCTTGCCAGATATTGGATCACGATGATAGTAGGAGACAAAAAACTGCTGATTGTTGGCGTAGTCTGGATGAAATGCAATATCGAAGAAACCCGTTTCCGAGCGATCTGCTTCGACAAGCGCACGAATGTCCAAAAATGCGGGGGTCTCCAACGTGCCATCGGGCTTGAGATGCGAGACAGTCCCTTCTTGCGTGGCAATGTATATTGTGCCATCCGATCTCGTTTCAATATCGGTGTGAATATCTGCTACTCCCCGCGCCACAAATTCAAAGGTTACGGACGGTGGTGGCTGTGGTTTTTGGACTATGGGAAAATAGAGCGTATGATTGTTTTGCCCTATTGTATTTTGGCGAAATAGAATGATCGTTGAGAAGAGAAGTAGAAGTGGAGCTAGCTTTTTCATGATTTTTATCAAGTTTAGGTAGGTCAAGAAATATAGCAAGGAGACGTTGTGGGTACAATCACTCTGTCGGCTTCGGCCGCCATCTTGCATAACTATCAGGCGTATCAAGATCGATCAAAATTGCTTTTGACTGGACAGGAAACAGGTGTCGTTTGTCAAGATTGGCTTGAATAACATGGCGCGGCGTTTGCTCCCATGTGAGTGCAAGTAGTTGGGGGATAAACTCGGCCGAAAAAATCACCGGATGCCCCCGCTTCCCCTCAAACGTCGGCACAACGATTCCCTTATGGTCGTTCCAATGTTCAAGTATCTCGCGCATCGTTTCGGGTTGCACGAGCGGCATATCCCCCAGCATGACAAAAAACCCGTCTATTTTGTCGAGTACACGCAGGCCAGCCTGCAAAGATGAGATCATTTCACCAACTGCATAATCAGGATTTTGAACCGTTGGCACACCACATTCGGCAGCGATGAGACATGTTTGTGCTGCATACGCGCCCGTGACCACCAGCACCTCATGCGTGACGGCCTGTACGTTTTGAATTGTTTGCGTCAGCACAGTTTGCGCTCGCCATGGCAGGAGTAGCTTTGGCTTCCTCATGCGTGAACTTGTGCCGGCCGCGAGAATAATTGCTTGCATCTGTCTTCAAATTAGGAAAAGTTAGATTTTTGGTCGATTCTAGCGCATTTTTGCATCTCCGTTATAATCGTCTAAGCGTTAGGCAATCTTTTTTTAGTAAATGGCTTCCACTCATTCAATGGCACGAATCATCCCAAATTACATCGCGCCCTCTTATCCAACTGAAAAGCTCAACAACAAAATGATGTTTTTTCAGTGCAGAAGCCTATTCTTTGGAATTGCGATAAGGAGAATTAGCTGACGCGACATGGCTGGTTTGTTAGCGGCCGAAAAAACCACGGCGGTTGCGCTGACTGGTCGATTTTTAGCGACATTATCGCATCAAGAATTTCATATAAATAGAAGGAGTCCACACCTATGCAAGTCTCAATGACAGTCAACGGAAAATCCTATACCCGTGATGTCGAGCCGCGTATGTTACTCGTCGATTTCATCCGCGAGTCCATCGGCCTTACTGGCACCAACATCGGCTGTGATACCAGCCAATGTGGAGCCTGCACTGTTCACATGGATGGCATGGCGGTCAAATCATGTACCGCGTTTGCTGTTCAAGTTGATGGCGCAGAAATTACCACAATCGAGGGTCTTGCCAACGGCAGTAACCTCCACCCCATGCAGCAAGCGTTCTGGGACAATCACGGTCTCCAGTGCGGTTACTGCACGCCCGGCATGATTATGGCCGCTACCAAACTGGTCGAGAATGATCCCAACCTCGATGAGGCTGGCATCCGTCATGGCCTTGAAGGCAATATCTGCCGTTGCACAGGCTATTCAAATATCGTCAAGTCGGTTCAGCAAGCGGCTGAAGCGATGGCGGCGTAGGAGGATTTAATCATGGGTAAAGTAGGTGAAGCAGTCAAACGTGTTGAAGACCCGCGTTTTATTCAAGGCAAAGGCAAGTATGTTGCTAATCTCAAATTGGCAAATATGGCCTATGCCGCCATCGTTCGCAGCCCCTATGCACATGCCACTATTGTCGAAATAGATACGAGTGACGCATCGGCAATGGATGGCGTAATCGCTGTTTACACGGGCAAGGATTTAGCTGATGCAGGCGTTGGCTCACTGCCCTGCGGTTTCAATCCACCGGACATTATTGCGCCGCCCCACATGCCGCTTGCGGTAGATCGCGTTCGTCACGTTGGGGATGGCGTTGTGGTTGTGATTGCGGAAGATCGCTATACGGCGCAAGATGCGGCCGATCTCGTTTTTGTCGATTACGAGCCACTGGATGCAGTCATCGACGCAAAGAAAGCGACGGAAGAAGGCGCACCGCTCGTTCACGACAACGTGCCAAACAATACTAGCTTCTACTGGCCGCTTGGCGATAAAGCAGTTGTCGATGAAGCACTAGACGCATCTGATTGCGTTATTGAACTTGATCTTATCAATCAACGTCTTGTACCAAACGCCATGGAGCCACGCGCTTGTGTTGCCGAATGGAACGATTTCACAGAGGAAATGACCGTTTGGACAACGAGCCAGAATCCCCATCTCATTCGCTTGCTGATGAGCATCGCAACGCTCGGCTTGGCTGAAAACAAGCTGCGCGTCATCTCCCCAGATGTGGGCGGCGGCTTTGGGTCTAAAATTTTTCACTATGCGGAAGAGGTGATTGTGCCTTGGGCATCGCGTGAAATCGGCCGACCCGTCAAATGGGTTGCCACGCGCAGTGAATCTTTTATCACAGATGCTCACGGCCGCGATCACGTCACGACTGCCAAGCTCGGCCTGAAAGAAGACGGCACATTCACTGCGCTTTCGGTCTCGACATGGGCAAACATGGGCGCATATCTTTCCACGTTTGCCCCAATGATTCCATCTGCGCTGTACATCACGCTTTTTGCCGGCCTGTACACAACGCCTGTTATCTTTGGCGAAACGTTTGGCACGATGACACATACCGTTCCCGTCGACGCATATCGCGGCGCAGGTCGTCCTGAAGCCAGCTACATGCTGGAACGCATCATTGATGTCGCGGCGCGTGAGTTGAAGATAGATCCCATCGAACTCCGCCGCAAGAACTTCATTCAACCAGAACAATTTCCCTATCAAACACCGGTTGCGCTCGTCTATGACAGCGGTGACTACGATGCTTTATTCGATAAGGCTGTGGAAGTTTCTGGCTACGATGAATTGCTCAAAATGCGCGACGCAGCCCGTGAAGAGGGCCGTATCGTGGGTGTTGGGGTCAGTGGCTGCATCGAAGCAAGTGGTGCAGGCCCCTCAAAAGTTGTGACCAGTTTGGGCGCAGGTGTTGGCTTGTGGGAAAGCAGCCAAGTGCGCGTCCATCCGACAGGCAAAGTGTCTGTGATGACAGGGACTCACTCACATGGGCAAGGACATGAGACGACGTTTGCCCAATTGGTCTCCTCAGAGTTAGGTGTGCCAATGGAAGATGTCGAAATCATTCATGGCGATACGGGGCGCACGCCCATGGGGTTGGGAACATACGCCAGCCGCAGTGCGTCGGTTGGTGGGGCAGCAATCGTTATGAGCTGCGAAAAAGTGCGCGACAAGATGAAGAAAGTTGCTGCCCATCAGCTTGAGGCGGCCGTAGAAGACATTGTATTTGACCAAGATGATGGCTCGATGTACGTCAATGGCGCACCTGACAAAAAGAAAGCGTTTGCGGAGATTTCCGTTTCGCTGCTTTTGGCAAATGAGCTACCAGAAGGAATGGAGCCGGGCTTGGAAGAAACCTCTTTCTTCGATCCACCCAACTTTACATTTCCCAACAGCGCACACATTGCCATGGTTGAGCTAGACAAAGATACGGGCGAAGTCGAATTGACACACTACACGGCGATTGACGACGTTGGCACGATCATCAATCCGATGATTGTCGAAGGGCAGATTCAAGGTGGTGTCGTGCAGGGAGTTGGTCAGGCACTGCTCGAACATGGTGCTTATGACGAGTCAGGCCAGTTGATGACCGGATCGTTCCTAGATTATGCGATGCCGCGTGCGGACGATGTGCCAATGAGCAATCTCGGCCGAACCGAGACCCCATCCCCCTCGAACCCACTAGGTGTCAAGGGTGTGGGCGAAATGGGCACCATTGCCGCCACCGTGACGGTTGCAAATGCTGTGATGGATGCACTCGAACCATATGGTGTGCGCCACATCGACATGCCGCTGACTGCACAGAAACTTTATCAGGCTATGCAAGGCGCGTAGGAAGAGGTTGCAAGTGATAAGTAGTAGGTGGTAAGTGGAAAATAATTTTACTTATCACTTTTCACTTACGACTTACAACGCTATTTAGGAGAGTTCAATGTATCCACCAAAATTTGATTACTACCGCGCTGAGAGCGTGGATGAAGCCTTGTCACTGATGAGTGAGCATGACGAGGCAAAATTGCTGGCAGGGGGACACAGCTTAATCCCCGTCATGAAGTTACGTCTAGCCGATCCCGGCGTTTTGATTGACATCGGCCGAATCGCCTCCCTCAAAGGCATCTGTGCCGACGATGACAAAGTTATCATTGGCGCGTTGACGACGCATACAGATGTTGAAAATTCGGCCGACCTACCCGCAGCTCTGCCCGAAGCGGCTGGCTGGATCGCCGATCCATCGGTGCGAAATCGCGGGACAGTGGGCGGCAACGTTGCCCACGCCGACCCAGCCTCTGATCTGCCAACTGTACTAATGGCGCTTGATGCGACCTTTCACATGCAGAGTGCTGATAGTAGCCGCACCGTTGGCTCAGGCGATTTCTTTACGGGTCTATTTGAGACAGCACTCACAGAAGACGAGATTTTGACGGGTGTTGAAGTGTCGGCCGAAGGCGCAGGTAGCGGGTCTGCGTATGCAAAATTGTTTAACCCTGCGTCTCGTTATGCAATGGTCGGTGCGGCCGCTAGCGTTAGCGTCAGCGACGGCACGATCAGCGATGCGAAGGTCGCTATTGGCGGCTTGATCAACAGTGCAAAACGCTGTGCTGCTGTTGAAGCGGCTCTCAATGGTGGTGGTACAGATGATGCTGCGCTTGATGCGGCCGCTAAAGCTGTTTTGGATGATCTACCTGAAGATGAGGTGACTGGTGATATGCACGCCAGTGCTGAGTATCGTCGGGCTGTTGCTCCCGCAATGGTAAAACAAGCATTGTCTAAAGCAGTTGCCCGTGCATCCGGGTAGCACAATTTCGTTTGTCATAAAAAAGAGACGTTCACACCTGTGACCGTCTCTTTTTTTGTGACGAATGGATAGGTTTATGTGTCTAATAATCGAATCGCTTTGAGCAGAACAGTTTACAATAAGCCAAATGATGGTACATTAGGCAAAAACAAATACTCAAATTAGAAAGGAGAGTTGATGTGGATAACATAAATTTGGATAACATTGGACAGACTATTATTGATGGCCTTTTTACTCTAGGCGGAGTCTTATTGATTCTGCTCATTACATGGCTAGCCGCAATGATTGTGCGTTGGCTAATTCGCAAGCTGCTTGGTGCAACTGACATTGACAACCGCATTGCAAGGTCAATGGGTGGCAGCAGTGATATTAAGATCGAGCAGATCATTGCACAGGTTGCGGGTGTCATCGTTTGGATCATGGGCATTATTGCTGTCCTGACATATTTAGACCTTGACACTGTCGCTGGGCCGCTACAGTCGAGCATCGACACCATCTTTAGCTACTTGCCGAAGCTCGGTGGGGCATTAGTTCTGGGTGTTATCGCCTATATTGTCGCCACACTGGTGAAGATGTTGATTACACGTGGTGCGGATGCAATTAACCTTGACAAACGTATCAATAGTCTTGATGCTGAGGCAATTCCTTCGTCGCGTACATCAGTTGGTCAATCTCTGGCAACAGCTGGTTTCTGGCTGATCATTTTGCTTTTCTTGCCAATGATTCTCGATGCCCTTGATGCACAGGGTCTCGTAGCCCCATTGCAAGAGATGCTCAATGAGTTCTTGGGCTTCTTGCCAAACGTATTGGGCGCAGCAATTATTGGCCTGATCGGTTGGTTTATCGCACGCATTGTGCGCCAAGTGATCACGAGCTTGATGCGTGCAGCCAATATTGACCGCTTTGCGCGGGATGCAGGTCTTAGCATCTCTCTCACCGACTTGGTTGGCACATTGATTTACACGGTCATCCTGTTGCTCGTGATAGTCCAAGCACTCAATGCACTGCAAATTGAGGCAATTTCCGAACCTGCAACAAATATGATTAACCTCATCTTTGATGCGTTGCCACGTATCTTTGGGGCTGTGCTTGTTCTGGGCATCTCATACATCATTGCGCGACTGGTGGCTGGATTGGTGACATCACTGCTGCAAAGCGCGGGTTTTGATGGTCTCGTAGACCGTTTGGGCGTTCGCCTCAATGATGAAAACGGCCGTACACCGTCTGAGTATGCTGGCTGGATTGTACTGGTTGGTTTCATGTTGTTAGCCACATTAGCGGCGACTGATATGCTGGGCTTCCAAGAGCTATCAAATATCGTCAATGAATTTGTAGGCTTTGCAGGTCAAGTGCTGCTCGGCATTGTCGTTTTTGGGATTGGCATTTGGCTTGCCAATTTTGCCTACGACATTGCGACCGATGCGGGTTTGAGCGATTTTGTCTCCAATCTGATTCGTGCGGCCGTTATGGTATTAGTCGGGGCGATGGCACTGGAGCGCATGGGCATCGGTTCTGACATTGTGCAACTAGCGTTTGGCATTGGCTTGGGTGCGATTGGTGTTGCGGCAGCTCTAGCATTTGGCTTGGGCAGTCGTGATATTGCAGGGCGTGAGGTCGAGCGTTTTGTTTCCAAAACGCGAGTTGAAGCGTCAGCAAGCAGTGCCAAAAATGACGTTGCAGGCGACTAGTACAGCACGGCGTAAGTATCTGACCTGTTCTCTAATAGCGTGCCACTCTGGATAATGACGAGAACAATATGTCAATTATCTACGCCGCAGTGTACTAGTACAGATAGGAAGCACTATTAGGCCGAACAATAAATTGATTAATGTTCGGTTGATAGTCTAAATCCCTATCTTTTATGGACGATCATCTCACCTCGACAAATTTTAGCGAACTGACCGATAATGAATTGGTCGAACTCGCACAAAGACGGGGTGACCGAGATGATCGTCCTTTTCGTATCTTGATGGAGCGTCATCAAACGACTGTTTGGCGCGTTTGCTACAATTTTCTGAAAAATAGCGATGATGCGGATGATTTAACACAAGAGGTGTTTTTACGAGCATATCGCAATTTGAAGAAGTTTGAGCGACGGTCTTCATTCAAAACATGGGTGTATCGTATTGCGATAAACACAAGCAAAAATGAAATTCGTTACCGCTCTCGTCGGCCGCAAGAAAGCCCCACCCCACTCGAAACAGCTGCCGAATTTATGCCCTCAGCACAAAACGTCGAAGAGATCACTCAAAGGCGTGTTCGCAGCACTATGCTTGCCGATGCGTTAAAACAGTTATCTTCTTCTGAGTTCCAAATTCTGTTACTAAAAGACATTGAAGGCCGACCCTACGCTGAAATTGCCGATCAACTCGACATTTCGCTTTCGGCCGCCAAGATGCGTGTGCAGCGTGCGCGTGCCTCTCTCAAGATAAGCTATAATAAGATGGCTAAGGTAGAGTAGACTTTATGAACAATACGTTAAGCTCATCAGCGGAACTTTCATCAGAGGAGATCGCATTTATTGCGGAGCATCTAGCCGAAAGCGCAGTCTATTTGTCACACTTGTCTCAACTCTGGCTGGAGGAAGGGGACGATCAGCTAGCGGCCGATGCCGAGATTGATCTGCCCAACTTAACTAAAGAGCGCGAGGTGTTGTTGAGGCGCAAGGTTTTCGGTCAATTGCAGCGCGATAATCTGACAGCTAAAACGGTCAAATTGGGAACTGAAGGGTTTATGCAGGTGTTGTTGGCAATGGTACGCCCATTCATCGGCAGCCATGTAAAAAAGGAATAGGCTCATGGGGATTGCACAAACTGTCCAAGATATTTTATTGAATCTATATACTAGCTTTACAGAGTTTATTCCCAACTTTATCACGGGATTAGTGATTATCCTCATTGGCTGGGTTATCTCGCGGCTGGTTCGTTGGCTCGTGATGCGTGTTGCAAAAACAGCGGGACTAGACCGTGCAGTTGAAAAGATCGGACTCATGGAAAGTCTCACATCGGCAAATATAAAACAAACCCCTTCAGAATTGATTGCGCTCGTGGTGTATTGGTATATCTTCTTGTCTTTCATTTTAGAAGGCTTTACAGCCATGCAGTTGGGTGATCTATTGCAGCCCATCCAAAGCCTGATCGAATTTTTGCCTGTCGGCATCGTCAGCGTCGCGCTATTGATTTTGGGCGTGATGTTTGCACGCTTTGCTGGCAATGCGGTCAGTGCTGCAACAGAAGCAATTGGCATTGAATTTCATGAGTCGTTAGGAACATTATGCCGCACGTTAATCATTGCCTTTGTGGTCATCATCGTTATGGAGCAGGTCGGGCTGGATACAAGCGTTGTCAGCACGATTTTGAGCAGCACAATTATCATTACGATTGGGGGACTCGCTCTAGCGTTTGGTCTGGGGGGGCGAACGGTAACGCGCAACGTTCTCGCGGGATTTTATGCGCGTGAGCTTTTTGAGCCGGGTGACATCATTGAAATTGATGGAGAAGATGGTATGTTGGAAGGCATTGGGACGCTCAATTCAGAGATACGTGTTGGCTCAGACCGTTTGACGATCCCCAATACGCGCTTGACAGAAGGAACAGTTAAAAAACGCGAAGATGAGCTATTCGGATTAGCAGATGACCCCTCTAACCTAGCCTAGAAACATGTATTCTAATACAATAGCGTTGGTCTAAATGAATTGTACAGTAAGGTATAAATAGCTGATAGATTACATCATGTTCGATGAAAAAATGAACAAATTACCAGCATTTTGATACTTTTGTTCATCGGCTTATTTATGCTGTCATGCCCGCCCGTGCGGGTATTTATATCTTAAAGAGTACCTGATCTCTTTAAGACAGAACTTAATGCAAGGAATAGCGCGTATAAAGCACGCTTTTGAGCAAGCACACAAGAGGCAATCGGCCGCCCTCATGCCTTATTTTACGCTTGGCTACCCCAATCGTGACGACTCTATCGCGGCGGTAAAAGCGGTGGCGCAATATGCCGATCTGCTCGAACTGGGTGTCCCATTTAGCGATCCAATTGCAGACGGGCCGACGATTCAGCGCAGCACACAACAGGCGTTGGAGTCGGGAACGACACTCAAGAGCTGTCTCGCTATGGTGCATGAATTACGGGATGCGGGGATAGAAACGCCTGCCATGATGATGGGTTACATGAATCCGCTGATGGCTTATGGGATGGCAGCCTATGTACGCGATGCAAAAGCGGCTGGAGTCGACGGGTTTATTGTGCCTGATCTACCGCCAGAGGAATCGGCCGAACTGGAGCAGCTCGCACAAGAACATGGCCTCGCCTACATTCACTTTCTCGCCCCCACTAGCACACCTGAACGAATTCAGACGGTCGTAGAGCGTTCTACAGGGTTCATCTACATGGTCAGCTTAACCGGCGTAACGGGCGCACGGCGTGAGGTACGTTCTGGGCTAGACCAACTTGTACGCGATGTTCGCGCGAAGGCAGATGTTCCCATCGCTGTGGGGTTTGGTATCAGCGATGCCAAGCAAGCGCGCGAGGTAGGGATGTTTGCCGATGGTGTGATTGTGGGCAGTGCCTTAATCAAAGCGTATGATGAGGGGAGCGTTGCGGGAGCGGCCGAATTTACAAATGCCCTTCGCACAGGCCTAACCAAATAAATACAAGAAATCTTGGTAATTAAGTTAACTATTTGAACCGATTGCCGCAATCTGATACACTGGAAATTGTTATGAGTATGCCTAATGAAACCTCTTCCGCCAAACTAGACACACCTATCTCACAATCGCCCCCGTCAAATGGGGTAGCGGCCGATGACACGGAAACGCAGGCTGTCCCGCAGGTCAAAGCAAACGCTGTTGGAGATGGAGAGCCATCCTCAGAATCCGAGCTTATCACCAACGCCGTAAAAAAAATTGCGACAGAGCTAGCGGAAGAAAATGAGCATTTAATCAAACGCATCGTCGAGGAGATTGGCGTAAAGCGCTCGCTCAATGTCCTTAAAAGGACGCTTGTCATTGAAGCTGGAGATGGGATCATGACTCATGACGGCTCACGCCGGCGCACACCGGGCGGGGCATTTTTCTTCCTTGTGCGTGGTCGTATTTCATTAGACCAATACTACAGAGTTTGGGAAAAAGATAGGCCCGATAACCTCCCCGTTAAGCCTAAAGCAAAGAAATCGCCTAAAAAGAGGAAAGACCTGCCGTGGCAGTCTCGGATCGCGCTTTTTAAGGAGATTGCAGGGAAGCATGGTCAGGCAAGTCAAACAGAGGTTAAGCTGGTGGGTCGGCCGATAAAAGTTCTCCCACGCGGCAAAGTCGTCATCCTAACCCTGCGAAATCGTGACCAACCGGGACTGCCAAAAGGGTTGCCCAAAGTCCCAGATGATGCCACCGTCTTTCTTGTCTTTCTGACACTAAAGCAGTGGAAGAAAATCGCCAATTCGATGCGTGATAAGAGCGACAAAATGATCATCACCGGATTTCCTGTTTTCAGCAATAAGCTCAACGCGATTGCAGTCTGGGCGCAACGTGCCATCAGCGTTAATATGGACAAAGCACGGCGTGAGAAGAATAAATGATAGCTCAAACAGATTGAACAAGCTGATGAGCTAAACACAATTCAAGCACCCAACAGTTACAACAATATATCCACTATGGCGAGCGAACAAAAACAACGTATTGAGTTGGCAGCTGTTCTGCGCTGGGCAGCACGTTTGGGGATGCAGGAGGGGGTATCAAACCACTTTAGCGCAGCAATTGCGGCCGATGGACGCAAATTTCTCCTCAGCCCAAATGCTCGCTTTTGGTCACGGGTTCAAGCAAGCGATCTCATTCTGCTTGACGTGGACGACCCCGACGTATTTAGTCGCCCTGATGCACCAGACCCAACGGCATGGCATCTGCACGCCCATTTGCATCAAGCGGTTCCACATGCACGCTGTGTTCTGCACTCTCACATGCCCTATGCGACTGCACTCTGTGCGTTGCAAGACTACGAGCTACAGATGATAGACCAGAATGCGTGTCGATTTTTCGGCCGAATTGTCTATGATCGCAACTATGGCGGTATGGCCTTTCGAGAGGAAAGCGAACGACTTGCTCGGAGCCTCGCAGCAAACAAAGCGATTGTGATGATGGGCAACCATGGCGTGCTTGCCATTGGTGAGACGGTAGCCGCAGCCTTTGATGAATTGTATTATCTGGAAATGGCGTGTCGCGTACAGGTACTTGCGCTCTCCACTCGTCAGCCCCTAGCCGTTCTGTCTGACGAAATTGCCCAAAAGACCTGCGACGAATGGCTTGAATACCCTGCGCTGACAAACCAGCATCTAAGTGAGATTATGGCGACACTTGATGATGAGGAACCAGATTATCGCGATTAAAGTGATAGCTGTCATTCTCAGGCTGGCAGGAAATCACACTTGTGGGAAGAATGCATACCTGCCTTCGCAGGTATGACAGTTAAAATTTGGGGTTTCTTTATAAAGAGCAATAAATGGCGTTATCTCACCCTAGCTTCTAGCTAAAATCGAGATTGTCAAAGGTATCAAAGTTGCTCTTTTTACCATCTATATTGGCGGCAATTTGTCCATACATGTGACCCGTGACCATTTGTTGGTAGGGGAAGTAAAGCAGTGTCAGCACAAGCCAAGCGAGTTGACCAAGACACGGAATGATATTGAGTATCATTGAGATCGTGCTGAAGGCGAAGCTAGCCGCCATGAGCGCGATGACTGTCATAATGATATTTCCAAGCTGGCTGCGTGCGATGTTGATTACCTCGCTAAACTGGAAACATGCGCTCAAACTGCCATGACGAATGTATTGAATGTAGATAGCAGGTGAGATAACCGCCAAAGCCAACATGTAAAGACCAGCTACACAGCTGAGAATAATGGCTAGTCCACCACCTGTTGCATTAGCAACTTCACTTTCACCACCGCCAATCGCCGAAATTCCTATTGCAAGTCCGCCACCGAGAACAAACAGTAGTATGGCTGGGAGCGCATACACCAGTCCGGCTATGCTAACCATAAAGCCTTCGCGCATCATTTCACCATAATCCCATTCGGGCAGTGGCATTTTGCGACCATCACGCACGTTGCGTGCAACAGCAATGCTGTAGCCGACAAGCATAAATATCGGAACAATTAGAAAAGAAATGAGGGCAAGCCCCGCGCCAATCGCCGCTTTGCGTTGCCAGGTGTCGTCTTCAAAGACGTAGGTGAAACTTTTTTGAATGTCCATTGGGTTCTCCATGTTGTTTATTCGGCCGATTATTCCAACCGTACCATCTATACGACACAAACACCCGTTGGTTGCACGATAATAAAACGATAGTAGCGGAAGGAAAGCTGTCTGCGCGGTGCTAAAATAAACGCATGAATAAACGCAACTTACTGATCTGGGGTGCAGTGGCAGCCGTGCTGCTCTTCTTTGTGTTTGGGCTGTCCGATTCACAAAAAACTCAGCCGATTCCGGGCAATCCCGCCCCTGACATCGACCTGCAATTCTACAATGGCTATGAATGGAACAATCGTGAGCAGGCAACACTCACTGATCTGCGCGGTCAGGTAGTTGTGCTGAATTTTTGGGCTTCATGGTGTGAGCCATGTAAGGATGAGGCAGACATATTGGAAGCAGTTTGGCAAGAGTATGCGGATGAGGAAGTTGTATTTTTGGGGGTGGCGTGGTCTGATACAGATAAAAAAGCGCAAGAGTTCCTAGCCTACTACAACATTTCATATCCGAATTCGCCCGACATTGGCCTAAAAGCTCAGGGACAATACCATTTTCGTCAAGTTCCAGAGACGTTTGTGATTGGCAAAGATGGCATCATCAGCGATTTTCGCGCAGGCCCAGTGACAGAAGAGATGCTACGTGGCTTTATCGAAAAGGCGTTGCAATCATGACGTTAGGTTCAATTTTGTTGGCGACAGCGTTGCTGTTATTGGTAGGGGTCTTGGTGCTACGACCATTATTGGTGTCGGGGCAGCGTGCGGTGTTGCCGATGACGGAAAGAGAGCGGTTATCGGCCGAAAAAGCCGCGCTACTAACCCAAATCCGCTCGCTCGATTTTGACTATGAAACGGGCAAGTTGCCGGAAGACAGCTATCAACGTGAACGTTTGCTTTTGATGCAGGAAGCGGCCGATAAGCTGCGTCTGCTCGACAGATTGCCAGCAGAGGAAGGGATAGACGCACGGATTGAGGCAGCCGTTGCAGCGTTGCGAAAAAACCAGATAGTAGATAATGAGGCGTTGGCAAAGCAGGAGGCAAGTGTTTGCCCACAGTGTGGGATTGATGTGACGGCGGAAGACAAATTCTGTCGTGCTTGTGGGGAGAGATTGCATGTTGAAGCGTAAGGTCGTGTTGTTGGGTTTTTTTTGTACGCTGTTTCTGTTTACGCTAACGACATTTGCCCAAGAAGGTACAAACGCGCCCGTTGGCGATGTCAGCAACGGTATTGTGATTTACCAAAGTCGCTGTGCCAACTGTCACGGCCCGTTGGGATTGGGCAATGGCGAATTAGCGGCACAAGCGCAGTTTACGCCGCCGCCACTGGGTGACCCCAACTATGTGCAAAGCGTTATTCCGGGCATTCAGTACGAGGTTATTGATGGTGGGCGCGTTTCGCGTGGGATGCCCCCCTTTGGTGAGACGAGCAGCAATCCGCTGACGGAGCAGGAAATTTGGGACGTGATCGCGGCAACCCATGCGTTGGGGACAAAATCGGCCGACCTCCTCCTCGCCCAATCGCTTCTAACCGACGAAATCAACATCGCGCTACAACAGGTAGAGTGGGCGCGACAGCCAATCAGCTCGGTCGCAGCATCGCTAGCAGCGTTTGGCTTAGAGGGAGAAGAGGCTGTCACAGTTGCACAGTTGGGACGCGCGACGATTGCGGAAAATCTATTATTAGGCGAACGAACATTGAATGGGGTCGTTGTGAATGGCACAACAGGAGCAGCACTAACCGATCAGGAAGTGACCGTTGCGATATTTGAAGAGTTTGAGACAGTTGAAACGCGCACAACACAGACAGATGCAAGCGGCAACTTTTCTTTTACTTTTGACAATATGGCGGCCGATTGGGTGTTACGTAGTGCAACCAACTTTGAAGAGTTCAATTATACAGGCGAATTCTTACGCTTTGAACCAAACGACAGCGCGACGTTGACTGACAACATCGCGGTGTATGAGCGTCGTGATGATCTCGCTCTGCTTTCTTTGGAGCGTCTGCGCGTTGTCGGCGAACTTATTGGCAGCGATTTGGTTCTCAATGAACTGTATGTCTTTGAAAATCAGGGCAATGCGGCTTTCGCGGGTACTGCCCCGATCATTTTACCGCCAACGGCTCAGAATATCGGCTTCTTCCAACTTCTGCCAAGCGGTGACTTTTTGCCCGTGACCAGCATGGAGGCAATGGAGCGCGGCTTTAACTATGTCGAGCCAATTCTGCCGGGGGAACCGCTCGACCTGCTGGTGCGCTATAGCTTGCCCTATTCTGGCGAGTTGACGGTCGCGCATGATTTGGCATTTACGGCAAAAGCGGCAACGCTTGCGCTACCCGAGGGGGTGAACATGACAGCAGCGGGCTGGCGGTCGGATGGATTGGAGTCATTGCAGGGGGAGACGTTTATGGCATTTTCGGCCGAGTCCCCCCTCACCACCCTCGCGCTCGCCTTTGAAGGGCAAAGTCGCTTCACCATCGCTCCCGCAACGGGCAATCGCGTGCCTATTCGCAATGAGCAGCAAGAACTGATTATTGGCGGCATTGCGCTCGCCTTTATCATAGCCGCCTGCGCCTATCTAATCACCATCTGGCAAAAAGCTGAACCTGAAGACCCTTCCATCCTCTTGGCTGAGATCGCAGCTCTCGATAATGCCTATACCGCCAAACAAATCAAAAAGCGTACCTATGAAGAAAAGCGGCGTGAACTGATGACCCGATCGCGTGACTTGTTTATAAGCTAAGAAACGAGACTTGAATAATTGTGCAGTTTGAAGACTGGATTCCCGCCCACGTGAGAATGACAGAGCAGGCAGTAATTGAAGTCTTGAGCGTAAGCGATAGATTGAGAACGTAAATAAATTATGCAATAGTTGTGCAAGAGGGTTACGTGAGTCGGGCGATTTTCTAAAATTGTGAAAGCTTTCACAAACTACAGGAAATTCCGATGTTAACTAATTTTTTCGACACAATTACACGCCTTTCTGTGCGCTTTCGCTGGATAACCTTTGCATTTACGCTGTTTATTTTGGCAGCAGGCTTTTTTGCATACAGGCAGCTCAATCAGGAACTCACGCCAGCCGTCGAGTTTCCGCAGACAATTGTCGTGGCACAATGGGGCGATTCTGACTCTACGGAGCAGATGCTCGCCGAGATAACCGAGCCGCTCGAAATTGCCATGCAAGGTGTTGAAGGCGTGGTCAATGTCGAATCGACGACCAATCAATCGCTGGCATTTATCATCGTTCGCAACGAGTTTGGCCTCAACCAGACCAACATACGGGCTGAGATTGAGGATGCGATTGACCTGACAAACTTACCAGATGAAGTTGAGCCAGATGTTATCAACTTTAGTTTGAGCGATTTGCCAGTCGTGATTGCCAGCGTTGCCTCATCGGATCGCAGCTTGCCAGAGTTAAAAGCGTTGATTGAGAATGAGCTTCAGGCGGACTTGCTTGCTATCGAGGATGTAAGTGAGGTTAGCATCGGGGGTGGCCAAGAGTTGCCAGAGGTTGTTGAGGAGGAAGAGGAGATCGCAACTGATGAAGAAGAGATTGTCGAAGTTGAGCCGACAATTGAGCCAACGGTCGAGCTGATTGTCGAGGAGGAACGTAGTCGCTTAGTGGCGACGCTGATCGGGGGATTGCGAGTTTATGGTATTCAGGTTGAATATGCAGACGAGATCACGCCAGAAGATGCACGTGGCTTGATCTATAACGGTGGTGATTTAGCAACGCAAGCGTTGGAATTGCTCACCCCTGAGAATCTACGGGCGGGTGAGCCTGCAACATTGGCCTATTTACCGGTCGAATACGTTGAGACGCTGGATGAGGAGTTAGCGGCCGAACTCGATAAGATCGCGGCCGATTTTGGCGGCATCGGTCAGTACACGATAGAGGAGGCGTTGACGGCAAAAGAGGCAGGGTTGGATGTGTTGACCAATCGGCCGATAGAAGATGGAACCATCGCCGACGTTGACCCCATCGAAGTGACAGAAACGCCTGAAGATAGTGAAGAGACGGATGAAGCAGCGGAGGCTGTAGACAATGAGCAAGACGAGATTGTCGCCGTCGATTTGCCAGACACATGGATTGCAGCCGCGGCTGCACAGGATGTCGAAATTGAGACGACTGATGATCTGTCACCACAGTTGGTAACAGGGATCGCCCAGTTTGCCCCTGATCTGCTAGAAGAGCTGACCGGTGAGATGCTGCTGGGGATGTCGTCTGAAGTGATCGCCGCGCTGCCACAAGATTATTTAGAGACACTAGATGAGGAGTTGCTGGCGCAACTAGCAACTACAGAGGTTGAACCGGTTGATTTACCGGACTCGTGGATCGAAGCGGCCGAAGCGCAAAATGTCGAAATCGAAACGACCGCAGACCTAATGCCGCCACTGGTTGCAGGCATCTCGCAGTTTGCGCCCGAACTGCTCAATGACTTGACCGACGACATGTTGTTGGCGATGACTCCAGAAGTTGTCGCCGCGTTGCCACAAGACTATCTGGCGACGCTGGATGAGGAGCTGCTGGCACAACTGGCAACGGAGGTCGAAGAAACGGTTGTCGAGGTTGAGCCGGTTGATTTGCCTGAGTCATGGATTGCAGCGGCCGAAGCACAGAACGTTGAAATTGCAACGACCGCGGATCTCTCGCCGCAGTTGGTGACGGGCATTGCCCAGTTTGCCCCCGATCTGTTAGATGAATTGACAAATGAGATGCTGTTAGCTATGCCGCCAGAGGTGTTTGCCGCGTTGCCAACAGAGTTTGTCGAGAGCCTAGATGAGGAGTTTTTGGCGACCTTGGTTGTTGTCGATGATGTAACAGAGCCGGTGTTGGAGCCTGTGCAATTGCCGCAGTCATGGATCGCGGCCGCCCGAGCGCAGAATATCGATCTTGACACAACGGCCGATTTGAACCCTGCCCTTGTCGAAGGCATCGCGCAAGTTGCCCCACAGCTATTAGAAGAACTGACCGACGAAATGATCTTGGCAATGACAACTGAGGTCGTCGCCGCGTTGCCGGTCGAGTATGTCGAAAGTTTGGATGAAGAGGTGCAGGAAGCGTTAGCGGCGCGTGCAGCCGTTGATGAAGTCGGCGATGAGGTTGAACTTGTCGAAGACCCAACCACGCTGCCGGAGCAGTGGGTGGCGATTGGGGCTTCGCAGGGGATTGAGTTGGAGACATCGGCCGATCTCACCCCCGAAATTGTCGCTGCCATCGCCTCTTTTATGCCGGCTGCATTTGAGCAGTTGACTCCTGACATGCTGCGCGGGATGTCGGCCGATGCACTCACCGCCCTGCCAATCGAATTCTTAGAAGCGTTGGACACCGCCGTGCAGGACGATTTATTAGCCGTGATGGGGCTGGATGAGTTGCCAAAGCCAGTTCCGGTTGACCCAACGTTGCTGCCAGAAATCTTTGCGACGATTGGTGAACAGGTCGGCACAACGTTGGAAACGACAGAGGACATCACGCCCGAATTCGTGCGGCAGCTCGGTGCGTTTGGTGAGCAAGGCATACAGCTTTTACAACTATTAAGCGAGGACAACTTGCGCTTGCTCGACCCGCAAGCGATTGCGCTACTGCCGGCCGATTTCCTCGACACAATTGAAGATGACAATCTGCGAATCTATCTCGACGGGTTATCAGTCGAATATGGTGGCGCGGGACAGCTAGCGATTACGGAGGCAGAAGAAGCGGCGGCTTTGTCGGCCGATGCCCCCCCACTCCCTAGCCCGTGGAGCGATCCCAATCCACAAGGCGATGAATCGGCATTCCAAACAACCGCCGATTTTATCGCCAATCCGTTCACGCCAGATGCGGCCTCCTTGTTAAACTCGATTCCAAACTCACCACAGGTCGATGACCCGCGCGATTGGATGGGCGTTCTCGATCAGCCGATCATCCAGTTTATTGCGGAAAATGAGCCGACATTTGCCGAAAACTTCCAGCCGACGATAGCAGAACTGCTGCCATCAGACAGCATCAACTACCTGCTCGAAAACTTCCCCGATGCGTATGACGATGAGACAACGACGCGCTTGGCAGATATTGCGGCGGGTGACGTTGAGGTATTTGTGCCTGAAAGCACGATCACGCGCAATGACGGCAACCCCTCACTCGTGTTGCTGATCTACAAGGATGGCGATGCCAATACGGTGAACGTCTTCCATGAGATTGATGAGGTGATGGAGGGCTTTAAGTCGGCCGAGTCCGACATCAACGTAGACTACGTTTTTGAGCAATCGACTTTTATTGAGGAATCGATTGAGGGCGTGACCCGTGAAGGTGCGCTCGGTGCGCTATTTGCGGTCATCGTAATTTTGATTTTCTTGAGCGGGCGCGTCAATGGTCGCTATCGCCCCAGCATTCGCGCCACGCTGATTACAGGACTATCAATCCCAAGCTCCGTGCTGTTTGCCTTCTTGCTGATGTGGTTATTGCCCGCTTCAATCGGCCCCTGGATCAATCGCATGGGTGAAAATAACGTCATCTTTGCCCAACTCGCCAAGCTATTTCCAACCGAAATCACGCTCAACATTATGACGTTGAGCGGCCTGACGGTCGCAATTGGGCGCGTCGTCGATGACTCAATTGTGGTGTTGGAAAACAGCTACCGCTATATTCAAAAAGGACAATCTCCACTAGAGGCAGTCTATCGCGGCACAAAAGAGGTCGCGGTCGCCATTTTTGCCGCAACGATCACAACGATGGCTGTCTTTTTGCCCCTCGGTTTTGTCGGCGGCGTGATTAGTCAATTCTTCCTGCCATTTGGCCTAACGGTCACGTATGCGCTGGCTGCCAGCTTTATCGTCTCGATCACGGTCGTCCCCGCGCTGACTGCTTTGCTTATTCGCCGCGAAAATATCCCAGAGGAGCGCGAGACCGCTTTGCAACGTGGCTACACGCCCGTCTTGGAATGGTGCCTCAACCATCGCCTGATCACCATGGGGGTTGCAACGCTCATTTTCATTGGGAGCCTGTTCTTGCTGGGAACGCTGCCAAACAGCTTTATTCCCTCGCTCGGTGATCCGACGATCAACGTGTCAATCAGCTTGCCAGAGGGGACAAACATCATCGAGACCAATGAGCAGTTGGCTGAATATGAGGAAATTCTTCAGCGCGATGTTGATGGATTGGAATCAATTTTGACAGAAGTTGGCACGGGCGGCGGCGGCGCAGAGGCGTTATTCGGTGGCGGCGGTGGTGTGTCGCAAAATCTGGCCGCGTTGACGATTGCGATTGAAGAGGGTGAGGATGTTGATCTGCTAACGCAAGAGGTCAGAGAATCGGCCGAAGCCTTTTTCGGCGAAGAGCAAGTCACCGTTGGTGCGGCCGCACAATCTGGTTTTGGCGGCTTTGCCATTATCGTGACGGGCGATGACCTCGCTGAAATCGTCGAGAACGTGCCAGATGTCGAAGCTGCATTGGCAACGCTCGACGCAGACGCAGACGGTACACCCGACTTGGTCAATATCACGTCCAACGCTGAGGCGGCCGCAGGCGGCACAACGATCATTCGCATTGACGGTCAGCCCGCGATCAGCTTTGGCGCAGATTTGATGACGGCCGACACAATTGGCGTGGCGGCGGCGGCGATTGAGGCAGCAAATCAGGTTTTGCCGAGTGACTTGGTTGCGGCAGAAGGGTTCGATTCGCAAGAACAGGC
This sequence comes from uncultured Ardenticatenaceae bacterium, assembly GCA_964389925.1. Classification (GTDB taxonomy): domain Bacteria; phylum Chloroflexota; class Anaerolineae; order Promineifilales; family Promineifilaceae; genus CALECP01. The sequence goes on along the minus strand of CAYMGE010000039.1, from coordinate 4,060 downwards.
AGAAGGCTTTACCTCGATGATTTCAGCCATCGGTGTCTCAATTATTTTGGTCTACTTGATTATGGCACTGGCGTTCCGCAGTTTGATTCACCCATTGACTATCTTGTTCACGCTCCCATTTGCGCTCGTCGGGGCGGCAATCGCGCTTTTCGTCACCAACAGCGTTCTCGGTATTTCCGCTATGATGGGGCTGCTGATGCTCGTTGGGGTGGTTGTGACAAACGGGATCGTGCTGCTCGAATTGGTGCAACAGTTGCGTGACGAAGGTGTGGCGACGTATGAATCACTGGTTGAAGGGGGACGGACGAGAATTCGGCCGATTTGGATGACTGCCCTGACTGCCATTCTCGCCCTCATTCCGCTGGCACTGTCAAGCGAGGGCGGAGCGATTATCGCGGCCGAACTCGGCACGGCCGTCATCGGCGGTCTAATCGTCAGCACGGCACTCACCCTTGTCGTCATCCCTGTTGTCTACAGCCTCTTCGATCAGGGTATGGATCGTTACTACCGTTGGCAGTATAAGCGAATTGGCAAGCGACTGGGCGTGGGCGGTGATTAGACTACTGTAACCCGTCGGCCGAAATCAATCGAAGTTGTCACTGCAAATTTGGTGATTTCGGCCGAAAAATCAACCGATCTGATATAAGCACGTCTTAATCAACAATCAGCCGATTCAACGCCTCGCGTGCGGCCGCCAAGTTTTGCAGAGCAACCCAATCCTCTAAGAAATCGGCTGACCGCTCCGCCCGAAAAACCCGTCGAAAAGGGTCTTCGGGAGCCAGCTTTCCCCCCACCAACGTTTGCCGCCACAACGGTTCCAAGTCGCTTTCCCAACGCGGGTAGTTTTTGAGCAGCCATGCGCGAGTTTCGGCGTATACTGCCTCATCATCGGCCGAATTTTCCTGTGACTTAAAAATCGTGATGACTAAAATTTCAAGCTGATCCCAGTGGTTGATAAATGCTTGAAGCGGCCGATTTTTCCGGCTTCGAGCGAGATATTTCGTGAAAAGGTTCATATAACCCTGATTTTATCGGATGCTTGAAGGTGCTACAATCAAAATACTATGAGCCATGTCAAGTTTGGTGCGATCATTTTTGTGGGGGGTTTTCGGCCGAGTTTCAGCCCCGCCAGCCTCACACACTGTCCAGATTGTCAAGAGGTGTCCATCCTACACTCAGCAACCAAAACTTTCAGGCAACAGCTTCGTAAAGTTATTTGAAACAACACAGAACGAACATTATCCTGTGTGGAGCTTTAGATGAGTCGAAAAGAGACAACTTCGCGTGACGTGTGGTGCGACCATTGTGATGACCGTTTTACAGCGGAGATTGCGGGCAAAGAAGGGGTCGGGACATGTCCCAACTGTGGTAAACCAACGCTACTGGTGATGTGCCGAGCCTGTGAGAATCAGAGCGAATTGACATACGTTAACTTTCAGAGTGGCAACTGGATTTGCCCACAGTGCAAAGAGTATCGGGAAATCTCGGCAGCGACGATCACTGACTTCCTTGCTGCTCAAATCGCTATCGAATCAGTCGAGGTCAAGCGGGCCGAAGATGTACGCCATCGTTTGTCATTTTCGTCCTTTGCCACTGGCTGTGTCGTCGTGATTTTTCTCTACTTTGGCTTTATCATATTCGTTAGCTCTTGCGCTAACAGGCAACGTACCAGACTAAATAGTAATTCTGTTAGGACTGAATCTAGATCGGCTGCTATCGCAAGGGAAACGAGGATCGCTCAATCATTGACGGCCGAAGCGATACGCACAGAAGATATATTTCTCGAATGGGATAGAATGCCCCTAAACTCGACAACACATTATGGTATGTTGGCTTATGTTAGCGAAGTGGAAGGGGAAACTTTCGTGAAGACATCGCCACCCAGGTCACAATACAAACCGGTCGAATGCACTGGTGAAATAAGCGCACTGAGGTGGGAGGCAGATAGCGATGGTCTGTTTTATGCTTGTGTTGCGGCCGAGGAGACCAATCTGTTTTTTGTCACACGTAATGGAACGGTGCGAGATCGTATGCTGATAAAGTCCCCTGTTGATAAAGTTGCGCTTGCGCCACATCGTCGCATGATTGTCTATACGCTCAAAGGGGAACGTGGGCTATTCCAGCGTGATCGGACGACTGTAGAGGGCGTATCGCTGCTACTTGATGTCGTTGCAAACGAGGTCACTTGGTCGCCACATGGCGATCAGCTTGCGTTTGTGGGTGGAGAGAATCGTCTAAATAATTTGTATCTATACACCATCGGAGAGCAAGAACAAAGACGAGCGACATATCGCGCTTACCAGCCAGAGCGAGAGCCAGCATGGTCGCCACATGGTGAGCATATCATCTTCGTTGCAAATTACACCGGTCATTGGAATTTGTATCGTTATGAGGTGCTGTCCGGTGAAATCATCCAACTGACTAACTTTAGGTCAACAAATGTGCGAACACCGACATGGACACCAGATGGGAGGTATGTGACGTTCTCGGCCGATTTCGATGGCGACTATGACCTCTACGTGATTGACCCATTCAAAGACAATGCAACCCCTGTGCGTTTGTTTGACACCGATGATGCGGATGAACTTTATCCAGCATGGGAACAATAACAACTATGAGTAAACAAAAACGTGACGTTTGGTGTGACCACTGCGATTATCGCTTTGCAATAAAAATCAACGGCAGGGAGGGTGTTGGCGTATGCCCAAACTGTGGCAAGCCAACGCTGCTGGTGACGTGTGACGTGTGTGACAATCAGAGTGAGCTGACGCATGTGAACTTTGAAAAAAGCAACTGGATTTGTCCACAGTGTAAGGAGTATCGGGAATTTTCGGCCGAGACCATCACCGATTTTCTCACCGCTCAAATCTCTGTTGAGCCGGCCGAGCGCGTGCGCCGCCGCTGGCAGCCCTCTTTGAAAGTTGGCTGCATCACGCTGGTATTCCTTTATGCGTTTTCGGCTTTCCTGCTCAGTTCATGTGGCAACCTATTTTCAAGAGAACCAGATGTCATTGTTCAAGAGGTCGCTAAAACGGTTGTTGACATGACAGCGACAAGCCAACCAAAAAAGCTCCATGAAGCATTTCCCGAATCGAGCAGCGGTATTGAAACACGCGGCCTTTATCGCCATGACGTTGAGACGGGAACCGTGATACAGGTAACACATTTTTCGCGCACATTCCACCTTGCTGATCCGACATGGACGACCGATGCGCGATATGTGGTTTTTTCGGTCGACCGCGACCGCGATCTCTACGCGCTTGATCCCTACAGCGGCGAAAAACCTGTCCGTCTATTTGACACACCCATAGACGAAATTTCGGCTACCTTTCACCGATGAACACTGAAATCGTTTGGTGCGATCACTGTCATCAGGAGTTTTCGGCCGAACTTACCCATGCCGCGACCATCCTCGATTGTCCTCATTGCGATGAGCAGTCTCTGACTGTCTGGTGCGAAAGCTGTGACACGTACGCTACCATCGCCCGCACACGCGCCGACCAGCCTGAATGGATTTGTCCAATTTGCAAAGCGTCGCGTGTTTTGCCTGAAGCGGTGGTTCAGATTGAGCCAATCGGCCGAGTTGAGGCGATCTATCAACAGCCTATCCAGATACTCGACAATTCATCCTCAGTGCCTAACAATGCAAGATGGCGCATTTGGCAGTATTTCATCGTGACTCTCTTGGCACTCACATCTTTCTACATTTTGGGGAGAATAAAAGTTTTTCTGGAGCCACCACCGCCCCCGATAATAGCAATTCCCACACAAGAACCCACCATAGCGATATTTATATCGGAACCAGAGGGTTTGCCAACTCTGTCTTACCCTGTTCCCGAAAACCGCGTTTATCCATTGCCGACACTGGAATCATATCCTGTTGTAGTAACAGTAGCCCCCTATCCTGTTGTGACATTGGAATCGTACCCTGTGACAACGATTGAAGCGTATCCGCCCAATTAATTTGAGCATGAACACCTATGGGTGTGTTTCAAATACTTTGAAGGTGTCATTCCAGCGTATGCAGGAATCCATTCTTCGGGGTGGTTGTTTCGGGAAT
>CAYMGE010000038.1:0-54646 GCA_964389925.1 uncultured Ardenticatenaceae bacterium | reverse complement strand
CCTTCCTTTTTCTGACTTCTTCTATGTTTTCATCTATCATCTTGGTTTTCAATGCAGATTGCCACATATTATCCATCTTTGGTGATTATAAAACGTCCTCTGTCTTTGTCAAGTTGCTCCCACCACAAGCCACATCGAGCGACAACCTGTCACCCTCTGCTTCTTTGCGCCCCGTGTTCTCTGCTCTTTTGCGCGACCCTTCTTTTTTACAACTTACGGCAGCATGACCACGCTTGTTCACCTATGACCACTTTTTAACTATCTCTTGCTCGGCTGCCAACGTGCGCCGCGCAACTGTGAGCGACCTGAACTATCACTGGTTGCCGAGCGATTGGCGAACTGTTTAGCGGAACGAGCGACTGCTGAAGCCGTCGCAAATCAACTGTCAGTGTGGGAGTTCGAGAATGCTGTTTTGGCGGCCGATTTGCTGCCATCATCCCCCACGCCAGAACTCATTCTCGCCTATCGCACCGACCCCCTGCCATACCAACCACAGGGAAAAGTTGCCGTTTTGGAACGGCGCGGCGGCCGATGGCACGTCATATTCGAGTCGCCAGACCCACAGCCACACGAGAGCTACGATGGCAGCGATACGCTGAACGGCGACTGGTGGTTTGAGTTTTTGCAACTGGCTGACATTGATAACGATGGCGCAGACGATGTGCTATTCCAGCAGCTTTGGTCAAACATTACGAGTACCTCGCTCTCGTACACAAAAATGCTGACGGCGATAGACGATGAGATAAACGTGGTGCTGGTTGAGGATAATTTTAGAGACCATCGGCCGACCTACCAAGTTGACGGTACGACGATTTATTCACAAAGCAACTTTGGCAACGGGATTGCGATGACGCGGACGTTGCGGTTAGAGGACGAGCAGTTTGTGGTGGCGACCGAAACGATCAACCCCGCTGCCGCTGCCCAATCAGTCACGCTCCCAGATGGTACACAGTTTGTTTCTTTTGATGACGATTGCGGCTCATTTTGCGCCCACAGCTATGGCCTCTATCGCATTCAACATGGCGAACAATTCCATTACGAAACCCCCTTCATGATTCGCACATTGAAACAGTTGCGCGATGGCAACGTCTACATTGGCAATGATGCGTTTTTGCGAGTCAATGGTGATCTGCTAGAAACACCCAATTTTCCCATTATTTCCAGAGAATCTGCATGGTACATCGCTGATATGGCGATGACGAGTCAGGGTGAAATTTGGGCGGCCGGGCTGTATAAGCTGCTGCGCTTTGGGCATGAGCAGTCAGAAGTCTATGATTTGTTGACGCATCGTCTCTTCATTGCCGACGATGATTCCGTTTGGGCATTGGGCTGGGATGGTCGCGCAGAGAGTGGCTGTTGTGTCTTTCACGTGCTGGATGGGGAGGTAGAGACGTATTTGTTGGCGGAGGTCTCGGCCGAAATCGCCACACGCCTCAACATCGAACGCTAATCAGAATCATTTCCAGTGACAGCAGTTGAATTAGAAGATACTCAAGCGGTAAGCAATTGCTGTACAACGCTTACGTGGAAATGACCAACGTAAAGCGATATAGTTCAGCTTTGAGACAATCCGTGTATTTTGAGGATTCGGCCGAACTATGCTTCAATTACTGTTCCCACATTGGCAAAAACAGAATAAACGGTGGAAAGAGTTCATCTGGATTGGTGCCGCCATCGTCGCCTTTACGGTTGCAATGTTCTTTCAGGCACTTGGGCCAGAGCAGATGGGCGCGATTGCGATTGCCATTTACTTCCCACTCAGTTTTATGTCAACTTTTATCATCAACCGTCTTTTCGCAGATTCGCTGGTTGGGACGTTTCGGGTTAATTTTCAGGAACTTGATCACGACCTGCGTCTGCTGCTTAAGCAAAGATCGATTCTCAACTATCGAAAAGCTGTGAAAGATGTCTACAGTTATGAATTTCCTAGCCATCATCTGATGATGAGCGTGCAACCCTACGTCATTGTGCAAAGAAGCGGCAGAAAGCCATCATTCGCCACGACTGTTTCTTTCCATCAGTTGAACAACCGCAATAAAGCATTTGTCGGGCAGTTGACGGAAGCGATCAATGAGATGGTCAAGCAGCGAACCAGATCGGACAATGTTCGAGAAATAACGCCCAACTCATAGACAATCCGCAGTTGCCCATTTGGTACTCATGTTTCGGGATTTGAAATCCCGAAACATCCACCTCAAGTGCGTAACGCCTCACACTTTCTGGTTATGACTATAGACAATCTTATTATCGGCGCGGGGGCGGCTGGCTTGACGGCCGCTATCTGGACGGGGCGCACCCACCCCCAACAGCGCACGCTCGTTCTCGATGGTGCAAAGAAGCTGGGTGCAAAAATTCTTGTGGCGGGGGGCGGCCGATGTAACGTCACCCATGATTACGTTGACCCAACCGCCTATGCCGGCTCCTCGCGCAACGCGATCAAGAAAGTCCTGCGCCGCTTTGACGTTCCTGCAACGGCCGCGTGGTTCCGCGAGCTCGGCGTCCAGCTTAAGCGCGAAGAAACAGGCAAACTATTTCCCACAACGGACAGCGCACGCACCGTTTTGAACGCCCTATTACGCGGTGTGGCACAGGCTGGCGTTGAGATTCAGCATCCCAGGCGAGTCGATGATGTTGAGAAAATTGAGGGCGGATTTCGTGTTTATGGGGCGTGGGGCTCTTTGACAACGCGACGACTGGTGTTGGCGACAGGTGGAAGATCGCTCCCCAAATCGGGTAGCGATGGACATGGCTATACGCTAGCGCAATCGCTCGGTCACACCCTTACGCGCCGCATTTTTCCCGCGCTCGTTCCGCTCACGCTGCCGCGCACTCATTTTCTATGTCAGTTGAGCGGCATTGCGCTGCCTGCCGTACTGACTGTCGAAACCGACAGCGGCAAAAAGATACATACGTTCACCAATTCAACGCTGCTCACTCACTTTGGTCTTTCTGGCCCCGCCCCGCTCGACATCAGCCGTTATCTGATCGCGGCACAATTTGAGGACGCTGAGGCACGTCTCGTTGTCAACTGGCTGCTTGACACAACATCAGATCAATTTGAACAGGCACTTTTGCAACTCGGCCGAACCCATCCCCAAACCTATCTGCGCCGCCATCTCCCCACGCGGTTAGCTGATACACTGGTGGTGGAGGCTGGCATCGGCCGCAAAGAGTTAACGCGCCCACAACGCAAACGGCTCGTCGAGCTGGTCACGCGCTACCCGTTGCCCATCACGGGCAATCGCGGCTACAACTATGCAGAGGTGACAGCGGGAGGCGTGCCGCTATCTGAATTAAATCTCAAAACGATGGAATCACGGCGGTGCGCCGGTCTCTATCTATGTGGGGAAATTTGTGATGTGGATGGACAGATCGGTGGATATAACTTTCAGTGGGCGTGGTCAAGTGGGTTTGTGGTTGGCGTTGCCTAGACATCAAGCGCAAGTAAGGCCAACGCAACATTTGCGCCATAGCTCATCACGCCCAAGCGGCCATCCCACAGAGCGCGTTTTAGCTCCTTAATCGACACCCAACGCAGCACTTGCTGCTCTAAATCGTTCGAGTTTGGTTCACAGACTTTGCGCGGCCCATAGCCTAAAAAGAAATGTGCCACACCCATGTAGCGATTAGCATCGACCACAAAGCTGCTCAGATGTCGCCATTTGCGGCATTCTAGGCCGGTCTCTTCGAGCAGTTCGCGTTGGGCGGCCGAGAGTGGATCTTCATCCTCTTCTAGGTAGCCACCTATCGTTTGCCATGTGCTTTTGCTCATCCCATGTTTGTACCCTTCAATGATGAGGGCATCCCCTTCGCCATTGACGACCAACATGTTGACGTAATCCCCCGCATGGATTGTCGGCCACTCTTCAATCACTTTACCATCCGGCAACAAGACCGCATCCATCGTCACCCGCAAAAAGGGGTGTTCGATGGCTAACTCACTACTTAAGGTTTCCCATTTTTCAGCCATACAGGTATCCATATCATTTACTACTCAGAGATTCACAATTTATTATACCGTTTGGACACATAAAGTGGGAGTTAATTCTCAGAACGATTTGCCACGAGTAAGCGCCGGCTAAACTGCTAAGTAGGATACAATCTAGCCATGACTTTTCTTGCTGAACTCGACATCATTATCGCCACATCAACGCGCACGTTTTTTGCCATCATCGGCATCTGGGGCGTTGTTCGTGCCATTCGTGGATTGGGGGTTGATGGCAACTATCTTGGCGCAGTTGCAATTGGCGCAATCCTCTACATCGTGGGCTTGCTGCTCGACCTAATTTTGTTTCTTGGTGGTATTGTGCCGGACAGACCCGGACTGCATTATCTGTACGCTATCTTTTCTGCGCTTTTACTGCCATTCATCTATGGCAGCGTTATCAAAGGGGATGATAGCAACACTGCCCAATGGATTTGGGCATTTGTGACTGTTTTCCTGTGGGGAATTGCGGTGCGATTGGCTGAAATCTGACCGGCAAAAATTAGTGCGATAAGACCAACACAAAATAATGCGGTCTGCACATACTCTGTGAGCCAGTTCCATGCAGCGAGGGTTGGCTCGGCCGAGTTCCACAGCACCAACATCAAAAAATTCATACCCGTCGCGCCCAATGACAAAGTTCACGCCGCCCAATTATCGAACGTGACGGAAATGCGACTTACCTCTGTAGGGAGGCTGGCAAAATCGGCCGTTCCAACCACTGCAACCCATTCACCGCAACATCACGCACACGCACTTCCCAATGCAGATGGGCGGCCGTTGATAAACCCGTGTTCCCTAAGCTGCCGACCGCTTGCCCAACAGTCACAACATCACCTACATTGACGAGCGTTTGCGTCATGTGTGCATAGCTGGTGAAGACACCCATGCCATGATCGAGAACGACGAGATTGCCACGCAGTTGCGTAAACGCGCTAAATGCGACGATGCCATCTGCTACAGCGCGAATGGGCGTGTTGACCGGTGCGCCATAATCAACCCCCGTGTGGAAAATGGAGACGGGTGCGCCCGCGTAAGAACGTGGGCTGCCGTAGATAGCCGAGATGTAGTTGATGTCGAGTGGAGAGGCAAAGGGAGCTGTGAGATTCCATAGCGGTTGTGGCGTAATCGTTTGGTAGATGGGGGTGAGCATGTTGTTCTCGGCCGCTCTCACCCCCGTGTCATCAAACAGCGGAATCGCCTGAAAACCATAATCAATCCCCGCCACGCGCACTACCTGTGACAAAATCGGGTTCTCCGATTCGGTCGTGAACACATCCAGCGTGTATAGTCCTGGTCGCGTAAAGGCATCAAGTCCCACAATTGCCAAATAGCCATTTTCGTACGGCAGAAATGGAAATGTTTGCGCGTACTGGTCGTAAAAATAGGGCTGCGTTGGGGCTGTCAGATCAATGAGGCGAATGCGGCCTGTGGGCGTAATGGGCGTGGTCAGCTCGGTATAGACGCTGAATGCTTTGCCTTGCTCAAATGGCTGTTGGCTGACTTGCAGCGTCGTTAACTCAGCTGGCAGCGCACGGAACGGCGTATCACCCGGAATGCGTAGACGTTGCCCCGCGTAAACAGGCGTGGGGTAGGATAGATCGTTTGCGGCAGCGATTAGCTGAGGCGGCCGATTATAGCTGGCGGCAATTTCGACAAGGGTTTCGCCAGATGTAACGATGTGGGGGGTTCCTGTAATTGGGAAGGAGTCGGCCGAACCCGTCCGACTCACCACTCGCAATGTCTGACCTGCCACTAAGCGATCTGGGTTGAGCAGTCGATTGTCCGCGCTGATGAACTGCGGCATGGTGTTGAAGCCGGCCGCTATCCCCTCAAGTGAATCTCCTATCTCTACAACATAGTCAAGTGCATACAAATCCCCAACCGCGTCAGGGATGAACAACGATTGCCCGACATTCAAACTTGCGTCTGGCTCTACATTGTTGACCCGCAATAGCTGCTCAACCGTGACACCCAACTGCTCTGCAACAGAGGGAATGCTGTCCCCACCCTGCACCAGATAAACTTTTGGCACAGGTGGCAGGTCAGGCAAGTTAAGCAACGTCGGATCAGTGATACGCTGCACGCCGTCAGGCAACGTTGCCACACCAGAGATAATAATTTGTTGTCCAATCGACAGCGTGGTGTCCGGGTTAAAACTGTTGCGGCTGGCTATCTCACTGACGCTTGTGTCGTATTGTTGCGCGATGCCAAAGAGAGTGTCGCCTGCGCGAACCGTGTGGATGACAATGGGTGTTTCGGAAGCGGGTAACCCTTCATCTTGCGCCTGCACAATCAGCGGTAAAGATAGGAAAAAGAGCAAAGCAATCAACAGAGCGCGTTTCATAGAAACATAGACCTTCAGATAATGATCCAAGGTGATGTTTCGGGAATTGGATTTCCCGAAACACAATTCCTTTTTCTGAGGCTTGTTGAGGGGTGTCGTTTCAGGGCTTTGCTGGGTGATTATTTTTTCGGCCGCAACAACGCCCAGTTCAAACGCACAAAATCATACCCAGAGTACATTGTTTGCCAAAGGGACAACGCTAAAAAGACAACGAGCAGGACGTTTAACCCTAGCAAAACAAAGTCTGGCAACGTGGGAAACTGCATTGCAAGCAGCTTAATATAACCAACGTAGATAGTGATAATCTGAAAAGTCGTTTTTTGCTTGCCACTTTTGACCGCAGCAACCGCTTGCCCTTGCTTCAAGAAATAGAAACGCAACAAAGTAACACCGATCTCTCGGATGGCAATTAGCAATATCACCCACAGCGGCATAACCTCAAGTGTCGCTAAGACAAAAAAAGCACCGAGCGTCAGGAGTTTGTCGGCGATAGGGTCAAAGACCTTGCCTAGATTTGTGATGACGTTGTAGCGGCGGGCATATTTTCCATCTGCATAATCGGTGATTGAGCCAATCGTGAAGACAACTCCACCAACCAGTAACAATCCCCAAATACCGCTACGCCACAAAAATGGCAGCGCAAGCGCACAAAGCAGACGCACAAATGTAAGCGCGTTTGGGACATTTAAGTTTGACGAATGATGTTGATTTTGCACAGTTTGTTTCTCCTACTGTATCACACAGATATATCATTTGAGGATAGCACTTTTTAGTGCGGGGAAAATGAAAAATAGAGCAATCCAGTCTACTTCTCACAAAGAAAAGAGGTCTTGTCGCTGTGACAACAAGACCTCTCTGACCAAACAAGGAGACAACCAATCCAATTAAGCGAAGTTAAGCTATTCGACTGTTAGCATGACGGGGGCTGAGATGCCTCGTAAAACACCATCTTCCCCAAACATGTATGCCACAATCTTGTACTCGCCAGTTGTGATGTTATTGGTAACTAACCATGTCCCATCGGGATTGACAACTGTTGTTCCATGAGCTTGATTATTAACCATCAGCGTTAGAACGGTGTTTGGTTCGGCCGTCCCGATAACAGTTAAAACAGAACCTCTAAAGATTGGAACACCTCTTACATCAATTATTGGTGCCTGTCCATCCAGTGGCGGTAGAATAATCCTATCTATCGCGTGAATGTAACCATTAGACACCAAGATGTCGGTTTCTGTCACATTACTATCTGCTATTTTGACAAAGTTTTCCTCTAATGACAAGGGCAGATTGTTACCTGCTAAGTTTGTCAGTGCAGGAGGCTCGGCCGCCATGAAGTTGACGAGATCGGCCGCAGACACTGCGCCCGACACCATATGCTCAACCAACACAGCCTGTAATGCGTCTGGGTTTCTCAGCAGACCTTCGACTGTGCCAGCAGGCAAGCTAGACAACGCTTCATCTGTCGGCGCAAATAGCGTAACGGGAGAGTCCTGCTGATCGAGCGAGACCGTTAAGCCCGCTATCTCAATTGCCGCAAGCAGCATCGTAAAACGCCCATCTGCCTCTAACTGCTCTAGCATCATTGATTGAGTGCCGTCATTTAGCGTATCGGCTTCACCTGAGTCTGTGCCATCAACAGCGCTACCATCTGTGCCATCAATGGCAGAACTGTCAGAATCCGTTCCTGTTGTCCCATCATCTACAGCACCATCCGTTGTGCCTACGTCTGTGCCATCAACAGAACCGCTATCTTCTACACCGTCAGTGTTGTCAGAACCCGTTCCTGTTGTCCCATCATCTACAGCACCGTCTGTTGTGCCTACGTCTGTGCCATCAACAGAACCGCTATCTTCTACACCGTCAGTGTTGTCAGAACCCGTTCCTGTTGTCCCATCATCTACAGCACCGTCTGTTGTGCCTGCGTCTGTGCCATCGGCCGCACCTTCAACAGCCACTCCGGCCTCTGTGCCATCACTATCAGCATTGCTTGAATCTGTTTCTGTCACGACGTCGGCTTCCGTAGCATCGTCTGTCGTCGCAGCACCTTCATCGGTTGTGCCATCACTTTCCATGTTGCCTGAATCTGCTTCTGTTACATTGGCCTCGGAACCATCGTCGGCAGCAGGTTCGGCCTCTCCCGCGCCAATAGCGTCATTATCTGTCTCGGCCGAAATCACCGCTGCCTCACTACCTTCTTCAGTTTCTGCCCCATTCTCAATGGCAGGTTCTGCCTCTCCTGCACCTACCCCGTCATTATCTGTCTCGGCCGAAATCGCTGGGGCCTCGCTGCCTTCTGGTGCGGGAACAACCGCGGGCAGTGTCTCAACAACGTTTAGCTGTAGCCGTTCCGTTGCCAAATTCAGGTTGGGCGTGCCATCAGCATTAATTGCCATCGCCTGTAGTTCATAGAGTCCGAGCTGGTTGAGATCGAGCATCACTTCCCAATTCCCGTTCACGTCAGTATTAACAAGTTGTACTTCGTTCCCCACTGTGCGTAAGCCGACCTGCCAATTTGCATCGGCCGTTCCGCGCACGCGATAGGTTCCGGGCAAAATAGCCGAATTGTAATCCTGTGCAAAGCGGGGGATTTGGGGGGCATTGAGCGTAAACGTGGATGGACTGGAGACTAAACTGCCTGACTGCGCGACAACATCATGTGTGCCAAATTCAAGCGAACTGCGTGGAATGGAGAAAGCCCATCTGCCTGTTGCGTCAACGCTAGCTCGGCCGAGCATTTCGCCATCAACAATGATTGCAACATCGGTGTTTGGTTCGCCCGTTCCCTCGATTAATGCACCGCCAAACTCAAATGTGCGGTTTTCAGTAAAATCAATCGTTGGTGCAGTGACCGTTGCAGCAACAAACGGCGCAGCCATTTCTGCCTCAATCTGTGCCTGCCGCGCATCTTCATCAATCATCCCCGCTGGCAAATTAGCGGCGGAGATTGGAGTCAATTCTAGTTCTTCGTTTGTCGCAACGGCGGCCGAGACAACCGTGACGTTTGGTGGCGGGGTAATGGAGTCCAGCAACGCTGCGTCAACAACCATCACGCGTCCCTCTTCAGCGGCTACCTGCAAATCTGTCTGGCAACCACGCATAAAAAACCAAAAGAACAGGGCAACAATCAGCAAAACAACGATCACTGCTGTCAATTCATCTTCATCCCGCAAACCAAATCTTTTTTGTTCTTGATTCATTGAAATTTTCCTCTTGACCTTGCCGTTTCTATAGTTGAACGGTTTCTCACTGCAAATGATAAAGCGAACCAAATCATCATACGCCTACAGTCTACCCCATAATTTTCCAAGCCGCGAAAATTCGTTGTCGTGCGGCAAATACTGGCACGTTAGACACGCTGTAAGCCTCTGTTGCTACGATAATATCATCATTGGTTGAATTTGTCGGTCATCACGCTTCTTTTGGCAAATCAACTCGTCCATTCTTGAGGATAATTCGCAACGCTCACCTATACTGGCGATTGCGCGATGTGTCTTGAGCGCTATGTCATCTCAAATTGACAGTATAAAACAACCTCATGCAAGCCTTCGCAAGCGACTGATGGTCGTGCTTCTGATGGCAACTGCTGCCTTGATTATCTTATTGACTATCTCTGTGTTTGGGCTGTTACGACAAATCGAGCGCACCGTTTGGCAAAGTCGTCAGTCAGATGCCATTCGTTCAGCGACGGTTGCGATTGAAACATTTAACCATCAAATGGTTAGCTCTCTAAACGTGATGGGGACGATCAGTATTTCGCACGTAGCCGAAGAGCATCCAGAACTATTAGGAGAGTGGTTGGAGAATGACCGCAATTTGTTGGAGGTTGTGCGACTGGATAGCAGAGGGAAGATTGTCTCGGCCGCTTTTCAGCAAGATGCCCAACTAACCAATGCGTTTCGACTGCGCCGCACAAACTGGTCAGCAGCCGTTCAAGATGGCAAAACAACGACTTTTTCAGTTGACACATCTGACGAAAATCTGCCTTTTTTCACCATTGCCCATCCAACCAAAGATGATGGCGCAATTGTTGCACGAGTTGCACTAAGTGAGCTGTGGGTCGTCTTAACGGACATCCGCTTTGGAGAAACGGGCATTGCCTACATCGTCAATCAAAAAGGCAACATCATTGTCCATCCCGATACAATGGTCGATCCATCCCAACCTATTGTAGAAGACTGGTCAGACTTTCTAAATAAAACGCACGAAAAGCAGCATCATTATACAAATTTTATGGGAGAGGCCGTGCTTGGTCAGGTCAAGGCCATCCCTAATACAGATTGGATTGTCGTCACGGAGGTTTCACAACAGGAAGCGACATTTTTCCAGAAATATGGAACGGTGGGTGTCGCAGTTGGGGCAATTCTAATCGGTGTCATTACACAACTGAGTATCTCACGGCTATTTTATAGCCAAGTCTTTGAGCGGCTTAGTGCGCTGCAAGCGGGTGCTGTACGCATGGCACAAGGCAACTTTAACGAGCCTATTCCCATGTGTGGCGACGATGAAATTGGGATGTTAGTCGCGTCCTATAATGAGATGAGCGCGACATTGCGCGTGCGCGATTCACGCATTGCTGCCCAAAATAAAGCACTTGCAGAAGAGGTCAAGGATCGCAAGCGGGCGCAGGAGAACTTGCAGA
Source organism: uncultured Ardenticatenaceae bacterium (assembly GCA_964389925.1). Taxonomy (GTDB): domain Bacteria; phylum Chloroflexota; class Anaerolineae; order Promineifilales; family Promineifilaceae; genus CALECP01. The sequence continues at coordinate 43,675 of CAYMGE010000038.1, read as the reverse complement.
AAGTCAATAACGAGTTAATTTATGCGTCACGTTATAAAGATCAGTTCTTAGCGACGATGAGTCATGAGCTACGAACACCGCTCAACGCCGTTTTAGGCATGTCTGAGGCATTACTCGTGCCTGTCTATGGCAACTTAAATCAGCGTCAACAAAAGGCTCTACAACATATTCGTGAAAGCGGTCAGCATTTGCTTTCGATCATCGACGATATACTCGACCTCTCAAAAATCGCGGCGGGTCGGTCGCCATTAGAGATTTCACCGACACTGGTTAAGCAAGTAGCAGAGTCTAGTATTCGCATGATTCGGCCGATTGCCATCGACAAAGAAATTCACGTCAACATCGCCATCGATCCGCAGGTGTCCAAAATTATGGCTGATGAGCGACGACTCAAGCAGATTCTGGTCAACCTGCTCAATAACGCTGTCAAATTTACACATGTTGGTGGTGAAATTGGCTTAGAAGTCAATGGGATTCCGCAAGAACGCACGGTTGAGTTTGTCGTCTATGACACGGGAATTGGCATTCCCGAAAGTGCAATTCGTCAGCTTTTTGAGCCGTTTATGCAGGTCGATGGCAGTCTTTCACGACAATATGGTGGAACGGGCTTGGGGCTAACGTTGGTCAGCCGACTGGTTGAAATGCACGAAGGGGTGGTTGAAGTTGACAGCACAGAAGGTAAAGGCAGTCGTTTCACGATTTCGCTGCCGTGGCGCGAGCCGCAGCGGGGGGACTCGGCCGATACCTATTTCAATAGCTTCGCCGACCAAGCCGTTCCCTCTGAGGCACGTGGCGCAAAGATTCTGCTCGCCGAAGACCGCGAGGCCAATGTTCTCACCTTGCTCGACTATCTGAATATCAAAGGGTTTGAAGTTCTCGTCGCACGCAATGGCCTAGAGGCGGTCAAAATGACCAGTGACTATCAACCGGACATCATTCTCATGGATATTCAAATGCCTGAAATGAATGGGCTAGAAGCAATCCAACATATTCGTGCCAATGCGGCTGTGCAGGCCATCCCGATCATTGCCCTGACCGCGCTGGCCATGCCCGGTGACCGCGAGCGTTGCATCGCGGCGGGTGCAAATGATTATGTCAGCAAGCCGGTCAGTCTCCGCCAGCTTGTTCAAACGATAGAGAAACATCTCAGCGAAGAAGAGGACGTGGAGGAAGGAATCTATATTGAGCCAGAAGAACTACCCTTCCTCGTGCATGGTATGTAACGCAATGCTAGAGAGCGAGGGCGGCGCGGCCGATCAACTCTAAGGCTGTATCTCCTGACGGGGGCTGCATCGACCCAGCGCGTACATCGCGGAAATAACGCTCAAGTGGCAACGCAGCCGTCAAGCTAATTCCACCAGCCACCTGTAACGCCTTATCGGTCACTTGCCGCGCCGTGTTCGTCGCCATCACCTTCGCCGCAGCCACACGTGCTAAAAATGCTTTGCGTCGTGCGACCGTCTCATCCCCACGCCAACTGCCAGCCACTTCAAACAGCAATGCCCGCGCCGCCTGTAGCTGCACGTCAATCTCGCCGATTTGACGCTGTATTTTTGGCAAGGTAGCAATCGGCCGACCCAACGCCGTCGGCACACGCTCCAGCGCATATCGAACCACAACATTTCGCGCCCCAACTGCTGCACCGAGATAGATACTCGTCATGACCATTGGAAACCAAACATTGGGTGGTGGTTTTGTCGCACGTTCGAGCAGCGCATCGGCCGAAACGAAACAATCCTCAAAGTAGACATCGTGGCTATCGCTCGCCTGAAACGCCAGTACGTCGCGCCACGTATACTCCCAACGAATCCCCTGCGTCGTCTGTGGCACAAGCAATGTGGCGGTCTCTTTTTCGATGCTCAACTTCACCAACAGGTGCGTTAAATGTTCACCACCTGTCGCCCATGTTTTGTGTCCGTTGATACGGTAGCCATCGGCCGTCTCAACAGCCGTTGTCTTATAAAACTGACCGCGCGATGGGCTACCGAGCGCGGGTTCGGTGGCAACCGAGTTGATAAGACCCTTATTGTGAACAACCTCATGGCAAATCTGCGCGTATTTACCCTCTATCCAGCTATGCGTCTCACGCTGATTGCCCAAAACCTGCATGGTCATCCCAGCCACCAGTGCCGTTGATGGGTTTGCCTGCGCCAACTCAATTTGTGCGGCGAGACAGTCAGCCAGCGATGCGCCATAGCCGCCGTACTCTTTTGGCACGGCAAGCGATGTGTAGCCACTTTTAGCTAGGGTGGTGATGTCGGCCGCAGGCAGCTTGCCTGTCTGATTGGCGTGGTTGGTGCGAGGGGCGACTTCGGCCGAAGCCCCTCGTGCGATCTCTTGAAATTTATCCATCCTCAGATCGTAACCTAATGGCATTAGTGCCAGATAGATTTTCGGCCGAGATTCCAACATTTTGAAAACTGGAACGCCTTACTCAGGTAAAATCATTTTTACTATGATACAACAACTCGAACTCCGCACAACACAAGTCGGCCCGTGGGGCATGAATACGTATGCTCTGATCGATCCCGCGACAAACCAAAGCATTCTCTTTGATCCCGGCGCAGACCCAGACAAACTGTCCACAATGCTAGGTGATAGCACACCGATTGCAATTGCTCTCACCCATACGCATATCGACCATGTGATGGCTCTCGACGAGATGCGTCAACGGCTCAACGTCCCCGTCATTGGTCATACGGGCGACATTGACAATGGTGAAGCGGTCGATTTTGATCAATCGTTGGAACACGGCGATACCGTTATGCTAGGTGACCACACGCTCAACATCGAATACGCCCCCGGTCACATCAGCAACCAGATTTGTTTTCGTCTTGCCGGTGACAATCGCATCATCGTTGGCGACACGATTTTTGAAGGGGGACCGGGAAAAACATGGACGAAAGAAGGATTCAAGCAAACGCTCGACACATTACGCACGATTGTTCTCGACTGGCCAGACGAGACAATGTGTTATCCGGGACATGGCCCCATCTTCCGGCTAGGGGACATCCGCGCTCAAGTTGAGGCATTTGTTGCCAAAGATCACGGCGACTTTTTTGGGGATGCAACTTGGGATCAGTAGGTTGTGTTAGCGGTCAGCTAGTCAGCCATATGGCTGACTAGCTGACCGCTTTCAACGCATTATTGGTTTGCCGCCGTCAGTTGATCTGTTGTCGTGATGTGCAAGGTGGCACTGTGTTGACAGACAGCGTACTTGAAACTCTGTTTTGTCATGACGACTTGCCACTCTCCCAGCGGATTTTCGCCGGCGAATTGGGCGAGAGAATCGGCCGGTTGATAGCGACCTGACGCAATGTGGTTTAGTTGATTGCCATTGTCTGCAAAGCGCATCTTGGCTCTCGCACCATTTTGCATTCCTGTCAAGTCGCCGACCGCGAATAGATCAATTTGCGTTCCGCTGGGGCTGACAAGTGCATAGCCCAGCACATCTTTCTCGACAGCTTGGGGAGAAGCTGAACAGGCAGCGGCCGAATAGGTGAAGTCAATCTCAACCTCAACGCGGGTAATTTGGCTGCTAGCTTGTAATCCTTGTACAACTATTGGCGTTTGTTTAGCTCCACGCCCTTGATGAATCACCCAAGTCGTGACAGACGTACTGTTCACGTTACCCGCTGATGGCGCAACGACATCGCCACCGGTCGCACAGGGCGGCCATGGACCACTTTCCGGAATCATACACCCGTCGTTGGAAGTATCGCCATTGCCACCGGTCGCACAGGGTGGCCATGGGCCACTTTCTGGAATCACACAGCCGTCATCGGCCGCCAACGTCGTGGGCATTGCAGCCACGCCAGTTAGCATAAGAAACATCAAAACAGCTAGAAAGAACGTTGAGTGGGTCGATTTCATTTTGACACCTATTTAGTTTGTTAATGCGTTTAGCTGCTACTTTTACTGCGCTTCGACATAAACTCTGAGCATGACGGCGGGTTGTTCGGCCGAAATCTCAAATGCGCCCATTTGCGCTGGCAATAGTGTAAATTGGATGCGGGACAAGTCAACTGTTATATTGCCACCTGTTAAAGTCGCCTCTCCATCGATGATTCCCCAAATTTCAAACGTGCTGCCGTCACAACTCCCCGCAAATGTGCCACCCGCCGCAAATGTTAACCGTTCAACGGTAAAGTAGTTATTCTCGACCAGCCTAGCGCGCGAAACAGCATCATCCATCGACAGGACGACCTGTTGTCCTGCTGCTGGCTCAATCTGTTCAAAGTTGATCACGTCCATTGCCTTTTCAATGTGTAGCGGTCGCGGTTGTCCATCCTTGCCAACACGGTTCCAATCATACACACGATAGGTCGTGTTTGAATTTTGCTGGATTTCTGCGATAAGGATACCGCCCAAAATGGCGTGCAACGTTCCTGCCGGAACATCGATAAAATCTCCCGCCTTGACAGGAACATAGTGGAGATGTTTCTCTAAGTTGCCATCATCAATCGCCTGTTGAAATGCCTCTGGCGTTGTGCCGTTCTTTATGCCAAAAATAACGGCTGCATCTGGCTGCGCGTCCAGAATAACCCACATTTCTGTTTTGCCAAGCTCGTTGCCTTCATGCTCAAGCGCGTATTCATCGCGGGGATGAACCTGCACAGACAGCTCGCGGTTTGCATCGAGTAGTTTAATTAAGAGTGGGAACTTATCCCGCTCTTGCGCCCAATTGCTACGTGTTCCGATTAACTCAAGGCCGAGCTTCTTGTGTAGTTCCGCCAGTGTCAGACCAGCGTGTTCGCCGTTTGTGACGACCGACTCACCATCAGGATGGGCGGCAATCTCCCAGCTCTCAGCGATGTTTGTGTCAGGGGGGAGCTTTCGGCCGAAGACCGTCTCCAAATTGCGACCACCCCAGATATAATCTTTTAGAGCAGGCTTGAACAATAACGGATATAAATTACTTGTCGCTTTGCCTACGTCTGCCTCTTCTTCTACTTCAACTTTCAAAAATATCGTTGCCAATGGTGGTAATGTCAACTGAATCGATTGTTGCTGTCCGCGCCACAACCCTTCCTCCGACGACATGCGAAAATCATTTGAGACACCACTCCCCCCATATTTAGGATAATCGCTATTGAGAACTTCCGTGTAGACACCTTCGACAGGAACAGCTAGCCGATAGCCCTGACGCACAACAGGCGTGAAGTTGCAGACAACGACTACTATTTCGCCAGCGTTGCTACGTCTTAAGTATGCCAAAACGCTGTGTGCGCTGTCATGTACCTCAAGCCACTCAAAACCGTCCCATGATTCGTCATTTTCGTACAGTGGGGGATTGTCACGATAGAAGTGGTTTAAGTCGCGCACCCAATTTTGTATTTCGAGATGTGGTGAGTCAGCATAGAGCAGATGCCAATCGAGGCTGTAATTCTCCGTCCACTCTCGTCCTTGCGCGAACTCTGCCCCCATAAACATCAGCTTTTTGCCCGGATGGGAAAACATGTAGCCATACAACACGCGCAGATTGGCAAATTTTTGCCATGAATCGCCGGGCATCTTATCGATCATGCTCTTTTTGAGATGTACGACCTCATCATGTGAAAACGGCAGCATGAAGCGTTCACTGAAAGCATATAGCAGTGAAAACGTGAGCGTCCCATGATGATACATGCGGTAGATGGGGGCTGTGGACATGTATTGCAGCGTGTCGTGCATCCAGCCCATATTCCACTTGATGTCAAAGCCTAGCCCATCTTCCTCTGGGCTTGCCGTTACCCCAACCCAATCGGTTGATTCCTCCGCAATGGTCACGACACCCGGATATTTCGCGTGCAGTTTTGTGTTGAACTCGCGCAAAAAATGCACCGCGCCGAGATTCTCTCGGCCGCCATAAACGTTGGGAATCCACTGCCCCTCGCTGCGCGAAAAATCAAGATAGAGCATCGAGGCAACCGCATCGACGCGCAATCCATCAATATGATATTTTTCAACCCAGAAGAGCGCGTTGCTGATCAAAAATTGGCGCACCTCGTTGCGGTCAAAGTTAAAGACGTAGGTTCCCCAATCGGGATGTTCACCCTGTCGTGGGTCTGCGTGCTCATAGAGGGCTGTGCCATCAAATCGGCCGAGTGCGTGAGCATCTTTTGGAAAATGGGCTGGAACCCAATCTAAAATAACACCAATGCCAGCTTGATGACAGCGATCCACAAACGCTTGAAAATCATCAGGCGTGCCAAATCGACTCGTTGGCGCAAAGTAGCCAACCACCTGATACCCCCACGATCCATCAAAGGGATGTTCGGCAACCGGCAAAAGCTCAACGTGCGTATACCCCATATCGCGCAGGTAAGGAATCAGGCGATCCCCCAACTCTGCATAAGAAAGCCAGTTATTGTCCGCGTTGCGTTGCCAAGAACCTAAATGACACTCATAGATACTCATGGGCGCGGAAAAACTGTTGCGCTCGGCACGCTTGGCCAGCCACTCATCATCTTGCCACTGATATTTGTCGATGTCCCAGACGATAGAGGCGTTGTTCGGCCGAACTTCCGCATAAAAACCCAGTGGATCCGTCTTGTTTACAATTTCGCCAAACGCTGTTTTTACCTCATATTTGTAAATTTCACCTTCTGCCAAATTGGGAATGAAAATTTCCCACAACCCGGCACCCGGATGAAAGCGCATCGGATAACGTCGGCCGTCCCAGTTGTTGAAATCTCCAACGACGCTAACCCGCTTTGCATTTGGAGCCCACACAACAAAGCGCGTTCCCTGTACCCCATCGACCTCCATAAGATGTGCGCCCAGCTTCTCGTACGCTTGTATATCTGTTCCCTCAGCGAGCAGATAACGCTGCATATCATCCAATGTGCTAGGAAACGCATACACATCACGTCGTCGAATTGTTGTGCCAGTATCATAGGTAATTTCAAGTTCATAGGGCAAATCCGCCTGCTCAACCTCCCCTTCAAAAAACCCCAATTCGTCGATCTGTGTAAGCGATTTCTCTAATCCACTCGCCAGTCCATGCACCACAATTGCCTGCGCCATCGGCTCAAAAACGCGCACAACGATGTGGTCGCCAATTTGGTGTGGGCCAAGTATGCTGAACGCATTGCGGTGATCGCCGCGTAGAATGGTGTATATTTTTGTTTGAGGGATTGTCGGCAGTTTTAACATAGTCGTTCCTATAGTAAGATAATTTAGGGTCGTCATTTTACCATAGTCAATTGAGTGGCGTTATTGGATAACTGATAATCCATTTGTGCCGAAGTATCGACCATAAATCACCCTATCAAGACGTTTTGTCGAAAATGAGGATATAGTGTATTTTTCACACTTATATAGTTGCTATCTGTATCGCCTCCAGCTTTCATGAGATAATCCAAGCATGATAAAAGCATGGCAACAAACGAGCAGTCGGCCGATTGGCGACTTCCGCATTTTCACGCTCTCTCAAGTGACACGTATCTCACCACGCACAAAAAATGAACACAATTTTTTTGTGCTGGACGCGCCCGACTGGATCAACATTATTCCTGTGACGGCCGAAGGCAACGTCATCTTCATTCAACAGTTCCGTCATGGGACTGGCACAATTTGCTTGGAAGTTCCGGGCGGCATGGTAGACCCACACGAGAATGCGCCAATTGAAGCAGCGCGACGCGAGATGCTGGAGGAAACGGGGTTTGCGGCCGATGAGCTCATTCATCTAGGCACCGTTGAACCCAACCCCGCCTTTCTCACCAATCGTTGTCATACCTATCTCGGCCGCAATGCCGTTTATGTTCAGCCACCTGAATTCGACGGAGCAGAAGACATTGCGATGCTTGAGGTTCCCCTGTCGCAAGTCCACGATCTGATCCTTGCTGGCAAAATAACTCATTCGCTCACGATTTGTGCTTTTTTCTTCCTCAATCGCTGGCGGGAACTCAATGCACTAACCGCAAATTGAGCTTGGTTGCGTCTACCCAAAGTGGCTACTCGAAGGTTGCTGGCAGCGTGGACAACGAACATTGCCCAGCTCAAAATCTTCGATGCGCGAAAACCAATGTGTATTGTGCTTTTCCAATCGCTTACTTACTCTCTAACGAACTTGTGTCTTCAACGCCATCCTCTAAGAGCAACTGGGATTTTGAGGCTGTTGGAAACAAATTCCCTTGATCGTCAATGCCGATTGGGAACCCATATTTGTCAGGATTGGTAATAGGGACACGCTCGGAGTCGGGTAAAGCCTTGCGTTCTGCTTGGGCAGCACGCGCCTGTGCCAATGCAGCCTTTTCAGCTTTGGTCATGTTAGGCTTCTCCAAGCTCTGTACTTCGGCCGAAGCTAAATCCCCGCGCCGCATCAGCAATGCCGACCCCGCCCTCGTCACCTTGGGCTTCTGTTGCAGATAATGCTTGACGTAAGCTGCCAAATACAACCCCAAAAAGTCTGAAATATCTGAGTATTTAGTGCTTGACAGAGCACCATACTCTCCACGTTTCATCGTCACTGTCGCATCTATATGGGCGGCTAGATGGTGACGACCATGTACCGAACAGACTCTTGCCCTATCGCCTTTTTTCATAGCCGCTAACCAGAGGGTGTAGTCCATGGAGTCTATCCAGCCAGCAAACCCATTTGCAGCCAACGCACCCCTATCCGTGCGATGACTCCGCAAGACAAAAGTGCGTTTTATCATTGCGCGTTGTTCAGTTGAGGTAAAAGCACTTAGCTCGTGCATTAGCCATGAAAAGGAATGCGTTGTCACGAGCAAACAAGACGGTTCGGCGTGCGCCCAAATACCTGCGACATCGACATCGGGAACAACAGTAGTCGGCAACCTTGTGTGACGATGGATACCCTCTGCAAGAAAATCAATTTGATAGGCAATGCGAGGAGGCACGCGCTTGCTCTCTGCATGTGTTGCTTCTATCACAGGTGCTTTATCAAGTAGGATTTTGATTTTTTTCAAACTCATAGTCAATTGTAGGGAGCTACATGAACGTAGATATTAAAATCCATGAAAACTTCAGAATTCCACTGTAACCCGTATTTTTGTAGGATTGCTTCATATTGCGCTCTCCGAGCGGTTCTATCGGATGCATTATTAACATAGTAATCTAGCAAATGGCTGAATTTTTCATCATATCCATCCTTTACCTCGGCTCCTAAAACTTTATGCCCAGATTGAACAATGGCTGTTTCACCATACTGTACAGAATGGGTATGAACAATCAGTTCATCAATTGATTTTGAGGGATGTTGTCTTTGAAGCCAATCTAAATGGGCAATGGTTTCAATATTTTGAATTGTACTCATTTTTACTGTGTTTAATTTTCCAAAATCAACGCCTAAAACTTTGGCTTGATACAAAGTTACATAAGTGGTCGTTGGAATTCCACGGTTTGGCACCATATCAACTCCACCGCTGCTAACCCAAGGTTGGACATCTTCCAGAAATGCTACACTCAATTCAAATTGCCCCGTTCTCGGATTAAACGCACGTTCAAAGTACCCTGTATTTCCTTGTGGGTCTGTTACAGTCGTTTCCAAAATAATCTTCCCATCTCGTTGAGGAGATTGGCTCGTTGTAAACTGCCATCCTAGAGGGGGTTGATTTACGTCTATGTCTTGATATAAGCCTGTTATTGGTGAGTCAATGCGCTTTTGCGCTCTTTGTAACGTCTTTTCTAACTCATCTAAACTTCGGAAAGGAGCTGTTTCCAGTTGGGCTAGGCAATCATCGCCATAAGTCTGCACAAGCTGTGCAAAACGTTGTGGGTCTTGTTGGATTAAGGGTGTGGTTAGCGTCAGCAAATTATCATCTACTTGATCCAACTTGCTAAGAACATCATCTGGCAATTGCGCTACGATGTCAGTCCCAAATTGTGCGTTAAGACGCGACCAATCCGCTGGGTTTTGTGCTGCTGAGGTTATTGGGAAAGGTGTATTGGTGTGGAATTCGTATAATCTCTTGTGTAGATCATCCACACTTCCTGCCGGAAGCTGATCTCGCAAAGATTGGAATATGTTCGTTGCCTCATCGAGATTTCCATTGGCGATGGCTTCATCTGCCCGTGCTAAGGCTTGGACAGTTCTCACATCTAATGAATCTAGTGTCGCAGATGAGATACCTGTATCTTCCAATTGGACAAGTAATCTTTGCGCCCTGTTAACACCCATAACTGACACAAGTGCTTCTAACGAACCACCCAAAACACCTCCCGTCACCGCACCAATCCCACCCCCGCGAATTATTGCCATTCCGAAATCACCGAGAATATCCCAAATCGATTGTCGCCACGTGTTCTCGTCGAGTGCGGTCATGGTCACTTCGCCAACCATGCCAGAGAGCAGGCCGTCAATTGTGCCGCGCAAGCCACCTTCGACAAAGCTCTTCCCAGCTTGTGAGGTGGCGGCGTTAGCGGCACGCAATGTACTGGCGGAGAGTTCGCCCGTGAAGGCAGCTCCGCGCAGGCCAATGTATGCGCTAAATCGTGCGGCGAGAACTTCACCGACAACAGCCATTGCACCTTCGATAAAACCAACGAGTGCATCTTGTCCACCTTCTGCTCCCATTGCGTCGTAGTGATCGTCGCCAATCGCCTCGGCCGTCACGACTTTCGCCGTTGCCCCCGCCAAACCAGCCGTTAACGCCGTCGCTGTGCCAGCCGAAACCCCCAATGTGCTTGAGAGATAAGCGATGACCGCAGGTGTGCCAGAGCCACCGCTGAGGACGACGACGGCGATGCCCGCCGCAATCGCCGCGACGGTTGAAGCGATATTTGTAATTTGGTCGATTCGGCCGACATGCGCCTGATACTTACTGGCAAAGTTGCTATCCAGCGCAGCAAGCACAGCAAACTCAGCCTCGGTCAGCGTGTTGTCTTGCATCGCTTGCAAGAAAGCGTTTTGGAACTGAACCCCCGCTTGATCGAGCGCTCCACCTTCATCAAAAATCGCGTCCATCAGACCTGCAACATCTGGATTCTGGGCGACGTATGCATTGCGGATTGCCATTTTATCTTCGACGCGATAGTTCATGATGTCGGCCGACATCTCCATCCCGCCCTCGCTCGACAACTCTTGCAACGTCGGTGTGCCGAGCAGTTGGTCGAGCGTCGTCTGTAGCGCATCTTCACCTAAATCGCCGACAAAACGATCATACAGTGTGCGGAACTTTTCTAGGGCTGCGCTTTGCTCTTCTGAGAGGTCTGTCGTTTGGCCTTGCCGATGTAGATAGTAGCCCAGTCGATAAGTGAAGCGTTCGCTATCAGTCATCGACTCCAATGCGAGCTTGAGTGTATCTTCATTCGTTCCATCGTAGTCGATGCCCAAGAAGCTGCCACCTAATGATTGATCTAGCACAGCCTCTGTGGGCAACTGGCCTGTTTGCAGTGTTTGGGTGACAATTTCGCGCTCGGCCGTTGTGAGAGAAGCGGTCAACTGTGCTAACGTCGCATTGTCACCGAGCAACCGTTGGCGGTCAGCTTCGCTCATTTCGGCAACGGCTTTGAAGAAGGCAGCTTCATCATCGGTAAAGCCTGAGACGGCTTGTTCGAGTTTGCGAATGGCGATGGCGTAGGAGTCGGCCGATTCATAATCATCCACAATCGCCAGTTCATCCCCCGACATCTTCGCAAGGGCTTCCGCTACCTCTGGGTCACTCAATAGACGCGCCCGTTCATCTGCCTCTAGTGGCAAGCGGTCAATTGCTGCATAAACGGCCGCCTCATCATGACTCCAAAAACCAATTGCGTCTAAAATCTGCTGCTTTGCCAGATCAAACGTGTCCACGCCCATCTGTTCAGCATACGCTTGGAATTCCCCTTCACTGATGTCTCCGTGCATCATGCCCAAGAAGGAATCTTCGGCTAACTCGCCGTCTTCGTCGTATTCGGCCGATAACAGCGTCTCAACCGCGCCCAACTCATTTAGTCGCGTCCGAATCTCTCTTTGTTGATCGATCAGCCCTTGTGGAACTGTCCCCTGTTGGAATGCGGCATCGATCTGTTGATTTATTTGTTGTAATTGCTGTTGTAGCGCGGCAGCCTCTTGTCCTGCTGACTGCGCTTTCCCAGCCACCAATGCGACCGCCTCATTATCTGTTCCTAATCCATCAGTCGCCAGCTCCATGCGCTCTTCCAGCGCGGCCGCTTCGGAGCCGAGACACAAAATTCGCACCGATTCAAGTTCAGAACGGTTGAGGAAGGAACTGAGAAGCGATTGCTGCTCTTGCCATAATCGTTGACGGTCAGCGGGGGTCAGGTCGAGAATGGTGTTGTAGACGGCCGATTCATCATCATTAAACCAGCCATCCGCCTTCTGAATCCGCTCAACCACGATTTCATACATGCGGTCAGGTGTGAGCAGCTTGCGAGCTTCGTAGTATTGGTCGTCATTAAGCGCACCCTCCAAAAATGACATAACAGACGATGAACTCGCAGCAACATCTAACTCCGCACGCGAAGCTGTCCGCAACACGTCGAGCATCGCTTCCTCATTCTCAGAAACCATCCCGCTGTGTAGTTGCAAGCGATCTTCGACGGTCAACACACCATATAGATAGGAAAGAGCTTGCTGGAACTGTTCACGGCTACCATAGCTTTGGAAATCGGCTTCCAGCTTGTTGCCCGTCAATGTCATGTACTCGCTGCGAATTGCACGCAACATTGCGTTGCTCTGCCCTGAAATTTGGCGCAGGGCGGCCGAGACATCGCGTCCCCAAAAGCCAAATGCGTCTTGAATCGCGGCAGCACGTTCGGCCGCTGTCTGTGGCTCATCTTCCCGTCGCTGTAACGCTGTTCGTTGCGCTGTCTGCTGAATCGTATGCGTCAACTCATGCGCGAGAAGATGTTTGCCAGCGGCAGCTGTAGGATTGTATTTGCCCCTATCGGAGGCGATGTCGGTGACGGGGGGTAGAGCAGTTTCGGCCGAGCGCATCACCTCATATTTCAACTGCAACGCTGGCGCAGTTGGTGCAGCTCGACCCCAACCCGAGAGATTGCCGTTGGGCAGCCGCATCACTTGGTCAGCCACGCGATCTGCTTCAACTTCAAATTGATCGTCCGGCGCATTGACCGTCATTTTCGGCTGAATTGTGGTGCTTGAATGGGATAATACATTTGTCGGCCGCAATGTCGTGTGATCGATAACAGGGAGAGCTGGGCGTGGTAACTCAGATTTGCGTTGCAACGGACTGACAGCTTGCTCGGTTCTGCTCACGAGCATCTCTTTGTCTTGAACACGATTGCTCGCTTTTATGGGGGAGTCGGCCGATTTATTGCCCCGCCGTCCTGCTTTTACTGACTGACTATTTTGATTGGTGCGTCCTTGCTCGCTCATCTCGTCTCCTAATCAAATATCGCCACAATGTTATACCACTCAACGCGGCGTAACACGAAACTCATCCCCTACAATCTCGCCAATGATGCCGACCCTTTCACCACATGGAATGTAGTATTCGAGAATGGAAAGGGTGTCGGTATTGCTGACTGTCTGCTCGCTAATCGCGCTCAGAAGGTTGTCGAGCGGCGTTTGCCAGCCATAGAGAGCTTCAGGCGGGGTAACGGGTGTTTGTACATCATCATCTGTCAACTTCCATTGCCAATTCCATTGCTCTCCAGCAACCTTTTCCCCTGCTTGTCCACCTATGCCAGCAATGGTGTAGCGTTTGCCGTCGATTTCGATGGTTGCATCGGCCGCATAGTGCGTCGGCGTATAACGAGAAAAACCATCATTGCCACTCGGTCGATAGCGACCGTACCAATGTAGATGAACGGCACAGGCGGGTTGCTGGCTTATAGGGGTTTGTAATGGCGAATTAGCACGTAGGATACCTACAGTTATTGGTGTATCGTCCCCCCTCGAACATCCTATCAACATAAACAAACTCAATAAAATTGCGTAGCGTAACATAGCTTTATTTTGGCTCAGCCAGAATTAACGTGACGAAACATGAAACTCATCCCCTACAATCTCACCCACAATGCCGATTCTTTCCCCACACGGGATGTAACGTTCTCTAACAGAGAGGTTTACCGCATCATCGACATTGCCTGCCTCAATGCTTTTAAGCAAACGGTCAAGTGAATCGTCCCAGCCATAAAGCGTTTCTGGTGGTGTCACAGGGACTTGGTACCCCTCGTCTGACAACGTCCAACGCCAATTCCATGTATCTCCTGCAATTTTTTCCCCTGCTCGACCGCCTCGACCGACAATGACGTAGCGTTTTTGGTCGATTTCAATCGTTGCATCAGAACTATAGTGGGTAGTGGTAGTGTGCGAATAGAGACGGTCGCTGATCAAACCATTACGCCCACCCCAAGTTAGCTGCACTGCACAGGCAGGTTGCTGGCTTATAGGGGTTTGTAATGGCGAATTAGCACGTAGGATACCAACGGTTGTCGGACCGAGATCTTCCTCAAAGTAGCCCGATAAGAGCAGTGAGCTGAATACAATCATTCCGCAAATAGCTCCCACTAAAATCAGTAATAGCCACAAAATCATGTAACGTAACTTCATTTTATCCTCCAGCAGGCACTATCAATTGCTGAACACCTGTCTCATTATCTCCAAAGAACGCTTGGACATTTTCAGAGATATATGTCAGCAAGTCAGAAACTAACTCAGGAGCCTCTTCCGTCAAATTTACCACCGTATAACGAGCTGCTGTAATGCCTGTATCAAGACGCACCTTGCCTCCAACGTCAAGTTGACATCATTAGGCAGCGTGGAGTAACAAGACAAAAATCAGAAAAAATCGGGGGCGATTCCTGAGAATGTTGATTCTTTCTCACAGAACAAATAGGATTATAATCGGTTCATAGAGCGGCTTTCATCTGATCAATGAGTTGTTGTGCATGGTGTTTTACGATGGGTAGTTTGCGAGCAATTTTTTGGAGAGACGTTCGTATATGTGGCGCATCTTGTTGCCAAGTTGGAGGGTGCTGGCGTTCTGCCATATCTTGGAACATGTTGAGAATTGGGGTGGCGAGGGGTTCATCGGCCGATTCCAACAAATCCAAAATTCCTGCTAAACAATCAGTTGCCCCTAAACGATAAGCAGCCCCCCATAGCTCTGCCTTAACACGTGGTTGAGCTTCCTGATGAGCGGCTTCCTTCAAGAATGCGATTAGCTCTGTTTGGCCTAATAAACCGAGCGAATTAGCCGCATATGCTCGTACCGCCTCGTCCTCATGTGCTAACAATGTTTGTAATGGTTTAATGCCTGACTGATCGCCTAAATCTCCTAACACCTCAGCAACAGAAGCCAGAACTAATGGTTCATCTTCGCTTGTCACCATACCTATTAGCGTCTTCAGAGCTGGCTTATAGTGCAACTGTCCTACTACCTCGATAGTCACAGCCCGTACAATATCTTCTTCATCATTGAGTAAAGGCAATAAATAGATTCCAATTGAAGCATCTGCGAGTTCTCCTAAACTCTCAACGGTCGTGTAACGCACAACAGCATCAGGTGATGTCAAAAAGGGCAACAGCAACGGCACAACATCGATGATTTTCTGCTCTGACAAGCGTGTCATCGCTTCTATCTGTGCATGATACCCATTGGTAGCGGCTGTGACTGTTTGTAACATGATTATTATGTCCTCGTTTGCATTGTATCAAGAATGACGACTGTGACGACACCCTTTTGCCTTTTGAGTCTTCTTAATTCGACGAATCCGTGCCTTGTCACGTGCTTGCTTTGCTGCTTCCATCAAGATTCTCAACGCCTCACACACATCGGGTGCGTTGCCACGCTGGATTAAATCGTGAACTTCATCCATGATCCCACTATCAGCCTGATTTCCATGACTCGACATCCAAACCACTCCTACATGAATAAGGCCAACTGCCAAAATGCCAAGTCCTATCAAATCACCTATTGGAACAGGCCCATCAGCTAGAGCTGCACCACCCGCAGCCGTTGCATACCCTCCTAATATGCCTGCTGTATTTCGTGCAATCGTTATATGTTTGGCTTGGATTCGTTGGTTATCATCATTTTGAATCAACCCATGCTGATAAGCCAAATTAATTAGGTTGTCGTACCCAAGTGTATTGAGTGCTTCTTGCCCCATTGCCTCTGCTTCAACAGGATCGATTTGGGTTGCTATTTCATCTACTGGCTCTGCCATGCGTTGAACATGCGCGGCTCCTTGCTGAATTGTATGGGTCAATTCATGGGCGAGGAGATGTTTGCCAGCGGCCGTCGTCGGATTGAACTCGCCACTGTTGAAGGCGATATTGTTGCCGACGGTGAAGGCGCGGGCGTTGATGTCGCGGCTCGTTTGGACGGCGTTGCTGTCGGTATGGATGCGAACGTCGCTGAAATCTGCGCCCATGCGCTGTTCGAAGAAATCGCGTGAGTCGTCGTCGAGCGGTTTGCCCCCGCCGTCTAACGCCTGAATGTTGCGCTCGATTGTTGGTGTGACTGCTGGCGCAACCGCCTCCTCTGAGCGCATAACCAATGGTGTTAATTGCAACACTGGTGCGGTCGGCGCACTGCGACCCCAGCCAGATAGATCACCGCTCGGCATCCGCATTACTTGGTCAGCCACACGATCCGCTTCAACTTCAAACTGATCGTCTGGCTCATTCACCTCCATTTTTGGCTGGATGGTGATGGTGGGGTGAGGCAAAACGGACGCAGGGCGCAGCGTTGTATGATCGGCAACGGGAAGTGAGGGACGTGGTAAGTTAGGTTTGCGTTGCAGTGGATTAACGGACTGCTCCGCTTTACTCGCAGGGGCTTCTTTTTCTTTGTCTTGCCGTTGCACACGTTCGCGCACTTTTGTGCGCGGCTCGGCCGACTTATTTCCCGACGCTGACTTATTATTTGCTAAACTGGTATTAGGTCTGCCCATGTTCGTGAACGAATGAAACTTCTCTGCGGAACAGTTTATTCATCTTTAAATGTCTGTTTTCACTATAGCTGATGAAATACTCCTGATGGGAGAGGAACGATCACATTCGATTTTACCAGAATCTTATGATGAGCGAAAGATTTTTGTCATAGATACCAGAACAAAAACAGAGGTTCGTGATGAACCTCTGTTTTTGTTCGCTTGGTTACGACGAACGCCGTCGCAAGAAAGTGAGGCTGATGCCGATTGTCATAACTATCAGCAGGACAATCGCTAAATTGCTGGTTGGGGTCGCCGTGTCGGTGGCGGTCAACGCGATTTGGGTTGGGATAAAGCGCGTCACAGTCAGGTCGAGGTCGGTAACGGCCGGCGGCACGCCAACAACAGGGCTAACTCGCGTTTCATAGCCATCCGCTTCAACCACGACATACCAGCATCCCTCAGCGACATCCCAGCCATATCGGCCATCTATGCCAGTCGTCTGCGGGTTGACAAATGGGCTGATCAACGGTTGACCATTTCGCATCCCGTTTTCATCATTGATAGCAACACCCAAATCTTGCGTCACGTCGGGAACGGTTGACCAATCATTGCCGCCGCGCGTGTTGATGGTGCGACAGTTGCGCGTCTCATTGGCTGTGTCCGGTAACCAACCCGGCACTTGGAACAGCGTCACGGTCGCGCCCTCAATGATCTCGCCTGTGCTAGCATCGGTGACAACGCCGCTAGGATCGTAGAGCGTGATCGTGCCTAATGGATCGTCTTGCGGTTCTCCGTTGCAATCGAAGTTGACAGAGATACTTGCACTGATAAAGGCAGTATCGAAGTCAACTGCGGGAATCGTCACTTGATAAACGCCATCAAATAACGTCATCGAATAAACCGTACTGCCAACAAGCAACTCGACGTTTGTGGGGTCTGACCCATCCGCGCAAGTGACTGGGAGCGTCACGACAATATCTTCGTCAAGATTCGCAGGGTCGATCATAATAACCACTTCGCCCGTCCATGGGTCGATAGTGACAGCACCGCCACCGCCGACATCGGCCGCTGGCGGCACAGGATCCGCGAGGTTGACATCGATATTGGCGGTCACATCGTTGCCAACAACCGTCACATCGGAACTGTCTTCGAGGAATTCAGCATTTGGATAGTAGGCGGCACGATAGGCCCAATCGTGATCGTAAAAATAGAGACGGTAGTTGCCAGGCGCGAGGCCGTTGATCAGGTAGCTGCCGTCTGGGTTGGTTTCGCCCCAGCGGAGCCACTCCCAATAGTTGAAGATGGTGTTGTAGCGATAGACATCGACCCAGACTTGTGCGCCGGGTAGTTCGGCCGATCCCAGTGTCACTGTCCCTGAAATACCACCCCCGGTACTCAAGGCGGCGTTGATATTTTCAGCGACTCCGTTGGTAAATGTGACGAACCTAGCACTTGTCACCTCATACGCATCATCGTAATACTCGTTGACGTAAACGCCATTGTAGTCGTAGAAATGGATGTAGTAGCGATCGGCCGCTAACCCCAACATCTCATAGTAACCATTTTCGTCTGTCAATGCGAACTGCCCATCTAGCCACATTTCGACGCTGCCATCAGGATATAATTCGACGTGGAACGCCTCAACTTGGATGTCGGACAATGGTTGTCCGCTTTCATCGGTTACATAACCGGACACGATGCCGTCAGCAAGGCCGATGATGAAGTTGACATTGTCTTGTGCATTGCCAGCCTGCACGATGACAGGGGTTGCATCGATGAAACTAACGGCTGCCTCATACCAACGATAGTAGCTGGCTCCATTGTGCCAAATATACGCTTGGAGATAGTAGGTGCCGGGCAGCAACCCTGTAATCTCATAGGCGTTGGTCATGTTGCCCGTTGTATCGTCAAATATCGGCTCTCCCCATGCGATGGGTGATTGGTTAGGATTGGCATAGACCGCAATGTTGAAATACTCTGGCACATTGCCGTTAACCATCGTGACGAGGCCGCGAATGCTGCCGGCCTGTTGCAAAATTGCGTCGATGTCGCTTGCCCCATTGTTAGCCGTGACGTTGACCAGTTGTGCGCTCTCCCTTGAGGGGGCGTTGTCGTAGTATTCGGCCGAATACAATCCATTCCCATCATAAAAGTAAACGACATACGCGCCGGGTGGAACTTGCAACTCGTATCCCCCTGTGATTGAGGTGGTTGCATAAACGGTGTAGCCAGAGTTGTCGGAAGTTACTTCAACCGACATGTGTTCGAGCGGATTGCCTGCCGTATCAGTAACTTGTCCGCTGATGGATGCCATGTTGCCGCCAACGGTGATGTCGATCCCAGAGGTCGTACTGCCCTCTACGACAGAAACGGGGGTGGCATCGTCAAAGAAAAACGCCCCTTCATAGTATTGGTAGTAATGTTGCCCAGCGTGATACGCTTCAATGCCAACAATGTAGTCGGCTGTTGACAATCCAGTCACTTCATACCCTTCGGCACGGCTGTTTGTTGAGCTAAAGGCCGGTTCGCCTGCGGGGTCGTTGAAAGCGGGGGTGACATAGACGTTATACCACTCTGGCGTTGAGCCATCTGGCATCGAGATGACACCGCTGATGCGGCCAAGCTCACCCAATGCGGCATCGATGTTTGTCGTTGTCGAACCTGCGGTTGTCGTGATGAGATCGGCCGTCGCTTGCGTTGCAGCATCATTGTAGTATTCAGAGGCATAGAGGAGGTTGGCGTAGTCGTGGAAGCTGATGTAGTAGTTGCCAGCCTCAACTGCGACTTGGTAGTTGCCATCGGCATCGGTTTGTGTCCAGTTACTGATCCAGCCGTCATCGGCCGATTCGACCGCTACCTCGATCCCGCCCAACGGATTGTCGTTCTGATCAGTAACACGCCCTGTGATAAAGCTGATCTGACCGCCGAGAACGAAGTCAATGCCCGTCACAGGTGTCCCAACATCGACGGGAATCGGCATTGCATCGACCGGATCATTGGTAGCTTCGTAGTAAGCATGGTAGTAAAAACCCTGATACTCTGCGAAGACCTCAACGATGTAGGTATCGGGAGCCAACCCACCGATCAAGTAGGTTGTCTCAGAGAGGCTGCGTGTCCCATCGACTTGGCTCGGTACGCGAGGTGGCGTGTAGTCGCTGCTGGGCAGTGCATTCACGTAGAACCAATCTGGCGCACCACCGTCTGCCATTGTGACCGTCCCTGCAATGCTGCCCATCGCATCGAGTGACGCATCGGCGACAAATGGCGCATCTGGCTCAATTGGAATCAGGAGCGCATCCGACTGTTGAACTGCATCGTCGAACCATTCTGACTGATGCAAACCGGTGTAGTCGTTGAACTGAATGAAGTAGAGATTGGGTGGCAGTGCGAGTTCGTATTCGCCATTTGCGTCGGTGTAAGCGTGGAAATAGTTCCAGTAGGTGTCGGCCGATGCGATAACCTCGACCCCTTCGAGTGGGTTGCCGTCTTGATCAGTCACAAGCCCACTGAGCAGCCCCAGATTTGCGCCAAACACAAAGTCGATCCCGGTCACTTGTTCTTCGGCCGCAATCGTAACAACCTCTGCCTCCTCTAACTCATATACACCATTGTAGTACTGATGGTACTCATTGCCGGCATAATGGGCATACGCTTCAACCCAATAGTTGCCCGGCTCAATCCCCGTCAGCAGATAGGGGTCGGCCGTCGCCTCAACGCGGAAGACAGACGGTTCTTGCGGTGTGCCACGCACATCATCGTAGACGGGGGTCAGATAAACCTCAAACCACTCTGGCGCGTTCCCGTCGCTCATGATCGCTGTACCAGCTAACGATGCGCCGATGCCAAGCTGTGCGTCAACGCCGAGAATGTCTGTCTCACCAACGACAACCAGTGTTGCATCTGCTTCCGATTGTGCATCATCGTAGAATTCGCCGACGTAGGCTCCGTTGTTGTCATGGAAGTAGACATAGTAGCTGTCTTCTGTCACCAATGCAGTATAGTTTCCGTCTATATCTGTCGTTGCCCAGCCATAATTAGTGTAATCAACTGACCAAAGTGAAACATCGACGTTGGGAAGTGGATTGCCGTTGTTGTCGGTCACCTGACCGCTCACCATCGTCAATCCTGCGCCAACCACAAAATCGATGCCGTTTGTCGTTTCGCCACTGATGACAGGAACGGGGAGGGCATCCTCAGAATTGGTCACGTTGTCGTAGTATTGGTAGAAGACATTGCCCTGATAGTCAGCACCCACTTCGACGATGTAGTTGCCGGGTGCAAGTCCATCGATCACATAAGATGTCACATCGGTGCTGCGAATTTCGGCCGATGTAAAGTCAACCGTGCGCGAAATCGCCTCATCTGTCGTCAAATAGGCAGAGACCCAGAAGTATTCGGGTGGGTTGCCGTCAAACATCATCACAGAGCCAGCGATTTGTCCTGCGCTACCCAGTGCTGCGTTGATGTCTGAAACGGTCGCATTCTCTTGGACAAGTACAGGGGTTGCCAACGACCAATCGTATGTGTCATCGTAATACTCCCCGATGTAACCGTCAATGTAGGGGTAGAACTCGATGATGTATTCATCGACAGTCAGGGTCAGTGCATACGCCCCATTGGCATCTGTAATCGCTTCGGCAAAGTAGCTGTAGTCAGACGTTCTCGCCCAAACGGCTATATCCGCAAGCGGGTTGCCCGCTTCATCTGTCACCATGCCGCTGATTATGCCGGATGCGGGGGACTCAATAGCGAAGTTGATATTGGGGGTCGTCGCGCCATTCACGACCTCAACCAATGTCGCGTCTGATTCATTCTTCGCTCCATCATAATAAGTGGTGAGGATGCTGTTATCTAGGTAAATCTCTGCAACGACGTAATAGAGGCCGGGTTGAAAGCCTGAGATATCATAGCTGCCATCTGGATTTGAGGGGACGCGATTTTCGGCCGAACGCGGCGGCGGGCCACCATCGTTTTGCGGGTAAGCGTATACCTGAAACGCTTCAGGCGGTTGCCCATCCAGCGTAACTGTCCCAGAGATGCCGCCCGTCTGTGACAAGACCGCATCGATGCCGCTGGTGGTTGCTCCTGCCAGAACAGTGACAGGTGTAGCCGTCCATTCATCCTGTGCATTATCGTAGTATTCGCTGCTGTAATTGTTGTTGTAATCATTAAACTGAACGATGTAATCGCTGGCTGGGACGGACAACGTATATTGCCCATTGTCGTCAGTCTCTATGTAACCATAATGGAGGTAATCCATCGAATTTGCATTAATCGCAATGCCAGCGAGAGGTGCGCCCGCGTCATCGGTGATGCTGCCGGAAATCGTGCCGTAGTTCGCACCCAGCACAAAGTCGATGTCACTGATGGTGGCATTTTCTGCCACAAAGACGGGGGTTGCCTCTTCAATCGTTTGTACACCATCGTAGTATTGGTAGAATGTTTGTCCCTGATGCTCTGCGTAGACCTCGACAATGTAGACACCGGGCGCGAGATCAGGGATGCTATAAGTACTTGTGTTTGTGATCGCTTGACGCGCATCGGCCGATCTCGGCGGTGGCCCAAAATCCTCAAACGCATAAACGTGGAAAAAATCGGGTGGGCTGCCATCAGCCATGAGGACAGTTCCCGTGATTTCGCCTGTGTTGGCTGTTTCGGCCGAAGCCAGCATGACGCGCACTGAGAATAACAGCGCGGCAGACACCATAAACAAAATTGCTGCTCCCGACCATCTGCGAACATTATGAACATACATCGGTGTTCTCCTTTTGTTTTACTTTGTTGATTCGTAAATTGGCAAGCGATTATAACGTAAGCACTTCATTAGAGCCAAGCAGGAATTGCGACTCTGAGCCACAAAATTGCCGTCAACAAGAGCCTTTATCAAATTGTGCCATGTACCAACGGAGATAGTCAGCGCGGTGGGTTGTCCAATAGGGATAGGCATGACGACCGTCAGGATAGATTGTCCAGTGATGTGGGATATTGCGGCCGAGCAACGCATTGCGGACAGGTTGTGCCGTATAGATGTAGACATCGGCCGAGCCAAAGTCGATGGCGATGCAGAGGGCTGTGATGTCGGCCGATTCCACCGTCCAAAGTGGATTAATCTCACGATCATCTCCCGTATCTAAAAAGACTGGTGCATGAAGTCCCACACTTATAAACAGGTCTGGATGACGAAAGGCAACTTCGGCCGCCCAATACCCACCGCGAGACAGGCCACCAATCGCTCGCAATCTATTTGTCCGATAAACCGCATCAACATGTGGGATTAATTCATCGACCAAGATCGCCTCATACGAAAAATCGCCGCCACTCGTCGTATTGCTGACAGAACGTCCTTCCGGCATGACGATAATCACGGGCGAAATCTCCTTTGCGAAAGTCAATACGTCGGCCTCATCGTCAATGCCGATATTATCCCACTCCTCTTCCCCATAAAGATTGCCATGCAGCATGTAAATGGTAGGGTAGCTGTCTGTACTAGCCTCGTAGCAAGGGGGGAGGTAGATGCGATAGCTGCGGGTAGGGCCTTCAACCCTGCTGGCATACGTGGCGGCGATTGTTCTGCCAGATGTCGTGCAGGGGATTGGTGTTGGTGATGGAGAGGTAGTGGGCGTTGGCGTTTGGGGGATGGGAGTCGGTGTTGGATTGGCTGGAGCGATAACAACTGTAGTCGAAACGCTTATTGTTGGAGCCATCGCTGTTGGCAAGATAGTCGCTATTGGTGCGACATTCGCGGCGATGGCTGCGACCTGCACTTCCTGACTAGGCTCAATCGGTTGTATCGGCAGATTGCAGCCTCCCAACAAACCACACGCAAAAATGGCAATCAGGAGCAGATAACTTCTCGGATACTGCATGACTCAAGCTAATAAGGCAACGGTAGAGGCTCCATTTCTAATAACGTGTCGTGCTTACCGTGCCAAGCCTCCTCTTTGCGAGTGTACTTGGCAACCTGTATATCGGCAAAATGAGGAAACAAGTCGAGCAGGAGGTCGGGCAGCAAGTCCCATGCTTCATAACGAATGACATCGTCTAAGTTGGCGGCCGCCTCTTTTGTCCATGACCATTGCTGGTGAAACTTTTCCGCCTTCATCCAGTAGCCTCGCTTCTCCCATACCATCATTGTCTCAACCAATCCATCATTGATCTCTATTAAGGCCAACACAATCGTTGCCGCCATGTCCATTGCCTCTGCGTCAATGGTTGATTTACCACTCATGCGGCGCAGTAATTCAGCGATAAGGCGGCGGTTTTTGTTGCGTGCTTTGTTGGGGCTGTTCGTGTTGATTACTCGACTCATGTGGCAATTGTAACTTGTCAACGGATGGCAACCAGTGCCACAAAATGTAAATTAACGCGATCTCCCATCATTCGCTCACTTCACAAGATTTGTTTTCATTGTGTTAATGCAGCTAGTTTGGGGGAGGATAGTGTTATAATCGGCCGAAAATTACCCACGATAAGGAGAATTTTCAAATGGATATGTCAAATGTACTAGGTCTCATTTTAGGTGGTGGACGCGGAACACGTCTTTTTCCACTCACGTATGAACGCTCAAAGCCCGCTGTGCCACTGGCAGCGAAGTATCGGCTGATCGATATTCCAATGAGCAACTGTTTTCACGCGGGTATCGACAAAATTGCCATTCTGACCCAATTTAACTCAGCCTCACTGCACCGCCATATTTATCGCACCTATGGGCGTGATATGTTTGCAAAGGGGTGGGTGCAGATTTTGGCCGCAGAGCAAACGCCCGATAGCGAAAATTGGTATCAAGGAACGGCCGATGCGGTGCGTAAGCAAATGATCGAGATCAAGGAGGCCAAAGCGGAATACACGCTGATCCTCTCTGGCGACCATCTGTACCGCATGGACTACCGCAAGTTCTGCGAATTTCACAAAAATAGTGGGGCTGATGTCACGATTGCCGTTCAGCCCGTCTCGCGCGAGGAGGCAACCGGGTTCGGTATTCTAAAGTTAGACCAAAGCCATCAAATTGTGGAATTTCATGAGAAGCCAAAAGACCCTGTTGTGCTGGATGGCTTGGTGAGCGGAGATAATCCCCAAAAACCATATATGGCTTCAATGGGAATCTATGTCTTTCGGACAGAGACCTTATTCGAGCTGTTGAACGCAGAGGGGGATGATTTTGGAAAAGAGATCATTCCGAGTGCCATGGAGTCTCATCGCGTGATGGGCTATGAGTACAACGGCTTTTGGGCAGATATCGGGACGATCAAGAGCTTCTTTGACATCAACATTGAACTAACGAAAGAGAAGCCAAACTTCAATTTTTACGATGCAAATCGGCCGATTTACACACGCCCTCGCTTTTTGCCGGGTACTACCGTGCATAATAGCAGTCTGCACAACGTTCTGCTCGGCGACGGCTGCCGCCTCTATCATGCTACGGTGCGCGATTCCGTCATCGGCTTACGCAGCATTATTGGCAAAGAGGCAACACTCAACCATGTGTATATGATGGGGTCTGATTTGTATGAAACGGCCGAACAAAAGGATGAAAACGCTCGCCTAAACCGCCCTAACATTGGGATCGGGATGGGATCGATGATCAACTATGCGATTATCGACAAGGATGTGCGAATCGGTAAAAATGTCGTCATCCGCTACATTCCTGACCGTCCTGATGAGCAAAATGAAAATTGGACATCAAGTGGTGGCATTATCGTCATTCCAAAGGGAGCCATGATTCCAGATGGGACCATATTGTGATCTATTGCCAATGCACCATCGAAGTCAAGCACCACCCTAACTATAGACATTAAGAAAAAGATTTGGGGTCGTTTTTCCGCACAGTTTGGTATGCGTGTTGACGCTTCACAAGAGGTAGAGACAATTCGCGTGCAGATTGAGGCGAAAACCAAACCCCAATTATTTATCTGACGAGCTATAGCATGGGTAGACCAACAATGAAATTACTGATCGCCACACACAACAAGGGCAAAATCAAAGAGCTAAACGCGCTGCTCTCAGAAGCTGGCATCGACGTGATCGGTCTCGATGAGGCAGGGGTCGCGTTTGATGTCGAAGAAACAGGCACGACGTTCGAGGAGAATGCACGTCTTAAGGCGACTCAATATGCAAACGCGACGGGTCTGCTGACATTGGCGGATGACTCTGGTTTGGAGATCGATGCACTTAATGGCGACCCTGGCGTTTATACGGCGCGTTATGGCGGGGCGAATTTGACACAGACGGAGCGGATGGAGCTTGTATTGGGCAAGCTTACTGGATTACAAGGTAAAGAGCGGTCCGCACGGTTTCGTTGTGTGATGGTGCTGGCGGATGGTACAGGTGACGTGTTGAGTGTGAAGGCTGGTGTTTGTGAGGGTCAGATTGCACAAGCGATCACGGGTGATGGTGGATTTGGCTATGATCCGATCTTCTATCTGCTAGAGGAAGGGTTGACGTTTGCACAGATCGACAAAAGTCTCAAGAATCAAATGTCGCATCGCGGGCAAGCAGTACAGGCAATTCTGCCGGAAATCGTCAAGCAAGAGAGAAAGCGCTAAGTTCTCAAAGAAAACGCAACAAGGCTGTCACGAACAACATTGTTAGCAGAACGACGAACAGCCCAACCGCCCACGATGGTACACGTGGATTGATGATGAGGTCACCTGTCACCGATTTTGTTGTGTTTTCGGTGTCGGTCACGGTCAGTTTGTAGGTGTGGGTGGAAGGTGAGCCGATGAGGGGATGTTTCTCGGCCGATACCCCATACCATAAGTTGATATTTGCGTTAGGCATCAACGCGGCATCCCAAACATCACCTGTTACTTTAATGGCACGCCCGATTGGTTCGCGCTTGATTCGATATTCGGTTGAGACATTCCCCTGATTTGTGATAACTAATTCGGCCGTACCGCTATTAACCAACTTACTTGGCACAAGCTCCACGTCAAATTCGCGTTGCGCCATGATATTTAGTGTACCAGAGACGCTATTGCTGTACTGCATTTCCTGCGTGTTGTGAAGCGAGATTGTGAAACGGCGTTTGGCGGCGTGCAAAGACCCACCAGACGGCAAATTAAATTTGACTTGAATCGATTGATGTTTTTTGGGCAGTAATGTGACCATTGCCTGTGAGATTTCGACCCACGACTCTGGCACACCATCAACTTCAACGGCAAGCTGCTTTGTCTGCTGATTACTGCTCAATATCCCGATTTGCAACGTTCCCGATGTGCCGGGAGCGAGCGTTAGGGAATAGCTGTCAAGCACGATATTGAGCGTTTCATCTGCTTTGGGTTGCAGAAGTTTGTTGAGAGGCTCAATTTGATCGGGCATTAGTACAAGCGTCTGTGCGCCTTTCACGTCTTGCTGTGATTGCCACTGGAGCGTGAACGCACCAATTTGTAATGGATGGCCTGATTCCCACTCTCGTTCCGTATTTGACTCCAATCTTATCCCACCCAGATAGCTTCCATTTGTGCTGCCCAAATCTGTGACGAACCATTTATCCTCGCGCTTATCGAGACGCGCGTGTTCGCGTGAGATAGCTTGCCCTTCGAGGGAGATGTCGTTTTCTTCATCACGCCCAATGACCAAGCGGGTCTTGTCAAGCGACAAAAATTCAGGAGCTGTGTCACGGCGTGTTAGAATTAGTTCATCCATACACTGTACATTGATTAACGGTTGTGATAGTTTGCTAGCGACATCCATTATGCCACCTCAATCATAACGGAGAGGGAGCAAAAAGGGTTTGGCCTAGGCAATGTACTTAGCCCATTACTAGGAAAAGAACGAGCCACACCAACCCTGCGATGCCTGCGATAACCAAAAAGGCGATGATGAGCGTGCGGATGTCAAACATCGGCCGAATCTCGACATACCCATCATGATTGCGTTGCAGACCACTCTCTGATGAGACATTGAGCATAAATGGAATTTTATCCACCTCCCCAAACCATTTGCGTTTGACAGGTGTCATCAAAATCCGTACTTGATCGCCCGTGTGTGGGGTTAGTGCCAGTTTCCATTGACGCGCATTAAAATGCAGTTGGTCGCTGTAGCTGTTGACAGAAAGCGTGTAGAAATCGGCCGAATTACCCTCATTTTTTAACAGAACATCACACAAGACACCCGACTTATGTGCCATTTGTCTGACGCTCATTTCAACGTTATGCTCTTCCTTAATCTTGAAGTTTATCTCATCCATCGCCGCTGCACGCATCGTGTTGGTTGAGCGCAGATGAACGCGCACCGCATATTCGCCGCGCACCGCCATACCTGTGTGTGGGATCGTGATCGTGAAGTGACTTTTCTGAATCTCTGTGGGTTGTAGTTGCACAAATGGTTCGGCTAGACGCACCCATTCTGATGGTACTCCTTCCACCTCTAACACAAAGTCGTCGGCCGATACACCCAGACTAAGCAGCGTTAGCTCAACAATTGCTGTCTCGCCTGGCCGTAGATCATCTTTGTCGATTTGTGCGCCCAACTCGACATACTCATTGCTGGTTGAGACTTCTCGCTGTTCTTGCAATACTTCTCTGGTCGGCACGTTCATGACAATTGTCGCATTGCGGAGAGCATCATGGTCGAAACGTCGCCAGCGTAGTTCAAATGGCCCCGCTAACATTGGGTCGATCATGTCCCAGCGCATCGGTTGATTCGGCAGTAATCGCTTGCCGCCAATCAGCGCACCATTTGTGCTGTTCGTGTCCGTTATTTCCCATCCCTCTTTTGTGCGATCCATCCGCAAATGAAAGCGCGAAATGGCATAGTCATTCAGCACGATGTCATTATCATAGGCACGGCCGATTGAGAGGGTGTCTGTGTCTAATGGGAAATCACGCGGCGTATCATCTTTGCCGATAACGGTTAAAACATCTGTGTGTGTTTCCGCCAACGTTCCGACGTGATGACCATTTTCATGGGTATTCATTGGCATTGCAAAATCCATAGCTGCTACCTCGATAGTTAAAATCCAAATGTGACGATAAATCCTATGATCGTCAAAATCAAAAACAGAAAACACAGAGCCAGCATTCCAGTTGAAATGCGAGCATCGACAGAAACCGATCCGACAGCTGTTTCATTCTCTTTGTTTTCAGAAACAATATGAACTTGGAAGGGGTGTGTTTGCTTTTTGCCAAACAGCGGCCGACGCTTGGCATGAACCAAAAATGCAAACCGTTTTTCAGTTCCCGCAGGCACCTCGATTGACCACTGTTCTTGGGTAAATCCGACGCTTTGCTCCCCATTTGCCGTTATCTGATAGCGACAGGCCGCGTTCCCTTCATTTTGAATAGCGACAAAAACTTTGCCATTGTGCGTTGCCTTTGTTGGCCAAATGCCAAATGTAAACGGGTCGCGTGTTTTTGGTAAATCTGGTGTGCTGTTATAAAGTGAACGCAGTGCTTGAATCTCGTCTCCAGCATCGTCGGGCAGTAGAAATTCGGTCATATCAGGAATTTCAGGTTCCTGTTGGCGTAGCTCTAAGTTGTAATTTCCAACTTTCAGAGCTGCCCCAAATGACCATGAATAAGGACGATGTGGTTCTAATTTATTTTCGTCTAGCCAAGTGCCATTGGTTGCGGCGAGATCAGTGACGTACCAAACACCATTGCGCCACTCCATCCGCGCATGGTGGCGCGAAATGCCAACCTGTTTGAGCGTGATATCGTTGCTGTTTTCTCGGCCGATTGTCACAATCAGTTGATTTAGTTTATGTGTGTATGGGGAAGCGTCACCTAACTGAATGATGAGTTCTTCAACAGCTAACAGATCAGTGTCGCTGCCAAGTATTGATGAGTGAATTGCTGCCATTTACAACCTCGTCGGTACAAGATGCACACTTCACATCTATTCAAATCCCTGCACCGCTACAGACTCAAACTTATCCGGTACTATCCCCCGACTGAACCGCACAAATTGACATTGCTTTTTTGTTGTAAGATGCCGCACTGCTATCCATCGGGTTTTATACCTTACATCATACAGTGCAGTAATTCATCGCGTGGTATAAACTGCGTGAAATGTCGTGCTGATCTGCACAAAGGCGACGCTCTGGCGACGAAGATGTAAGCTGTCGTGTAAGTAATTGGAACGCTTTGAAACAGATCGCTCGTTCACTATGATCTACGCTCATGTGGGAAACAAGGTGAAACAAAAAAGAAGGAAGAAAAAGAGAAAGAGGTAGAAGCCGTTCTTTTTCTTTCTCTTTCTTCTTTTTCACCCATTTGCCGATATGAGCGATGATCTATAATCGCATCTCTATGAAATGGTTTATTCTCCCGGCCGTTTGGCTTTTTTTCTGGCTAGCACTCAACAGCGCGGTGCAGGATTCCCCCACAATGGATGAGCAAAATCACATTGCGCGTGGTCTTGCATTTGTGCGAACGGGCGACCCGCGCCTCAGCCTCGAACACCCTCCGCTGATAAATGGATGGTCGGCTTTGCCATTGCTTGCACTCAACGGAATTGATCTCCCGCTTGATGACCCAAGCTGGCAGCGCGAGCCACCACAAACCTACTGGTATGATTTTGCCACTCGTCTTTTTTGGGAAATCAACACGCCCCGTGTGCCAACGATGGTTTTTATGGCGCGTCTTCCGATCATTCTGCTCACAATTTTATTGGCTGCGCTGGTACAACGATTCGGGGCGCAACTCTGGCACGAGAAAGCAGGCTTTGTGTCGGCCGCCCTCCTCTTATTCGATCCAAACATCATCGCACATGGTCGTTACAGCACAACCGACTTGGGCGGAACCTTTGGACTAACGGTCATGGCCTTTGGCTTGTGGAGACTGTTTACTGTCGAAGAACCCACATTTTCAACTCCATCATTCCGGCGAAGGCAGAAATCTATCTTTCTAGCAGGCCTTTGCATGGGTATTGCCTTTAGCAGCAAGCTCTCGATGCTCGGCTTTGTCCCCATCTTCGCCGTTGTTGCACTATTACCAATTTTTCCAAACTGGTCATGGCGCACAGCAGGGCAGCGGCTGGGAGCATTTGTAGCGGCCGGGTTGCTTTCGATTGGTGTTGTGTGGGCTATTTTTGGATTTGAGTGGGGGAACTTTTGGTTTTTGGATGAGCGGTTTGCGTGGCTCAATCAATATAGCGCACCAATGCCGACATTTTGGGCGGGAATTGAGCGTATTATGATGGCGACAGGGGACGGTCGGCCGACCTACTTACTCGGCGCATTCTACAACACAGGTGTGCCGCTTTATTTCCCCATCGCTTTTCTCGTCAAGACCCCCCTTGTGACGTTGATGCTGTTCATCATTGCCATCTTAACCTTGCTCGCAAAACGAACAACACGCGGTCGGGCATTCTATTTATTGATTCCCACGATTTTCTACTTTGGCACAACCACCCAAAGCGGGCTAAACATCGGCTATCGTCATCTATTGCCAATTTTGCCGCTGCTCTACCTTTTAATTGGCGGGATTACACCACGTCGCTTTCGGCATGAGGGAATGACGACGCGACGCGGATTTGTTGTGCTTTTAGCAATCAGCGCGGCAATGATAACGGCAGTGCGCGTTTCCCCCCATTACGTTGGCTACTTCAATTGGACTGTGGGGCAGGAAAATGGGTGGCAAGTGCTGCATGATAGCAACATTGACTGGGGGCAAGATTTGATGCGATTGCGTAACTGGATGGATGAAAACGAGATTGAGAAAGTGAAATTGAGCTATTTTGGCTCGGCCGATCCCACCCTCTACCTCCCCTACGACCCCCTGCCCGGCAACCCGCGCCACCTCGACCTCTGGACAGTTCCCCCATTTGACATCGCCGATCCAGAGCGTGGCGTATATGCGATCAGCGTGCAGAGCTTGATCGGTGTCGTTGGGCAGGAATGGACACACGACCGCTTTGCCTTTTTCCGTGCGCGAGAACCCGATGCGCGAGTCGGATCGATTTGGGTCTATGTCATCGAGTAACCGTTATCTACCTCTCCTGCGTAGGCAGGAATCTATGCTACAACACATGGCTGTCCTTTTGCTGGCAACGTTCATGCGTGTCTGGCGATTGTTCGACATTCCGCCGGGATTGGCACAGGACGAAGTGTTAAACGCCGATATTGCGGAGAACATTCTCAACGGGCAGCACGCACTCTT
The DNA here is from genome assembly GCA_964389925.1 of uncultured Ardenticatenaceae bacterium. GTDB lineage: Bacteria > Chloroflexota > Anaerolineae > Promineifilales > Promineifilaceae > CALECP01. The sequence continues at coordinate 11,777 of CAYMGE010000038.1, read as the reverse complement.
TTTCCGTGAAGGGTTTGGGCATGAGCCGCTTTTCCACTACATCGGCGCGATTTTCCAGAGGCTGTTAGGAGATAACGCACTGGCGATCCGACTGCCAAGCGTATTGATCGGCGTGGTGACGGTTGCATTAGTGATTGCGTTGGCGCAGCGTTGGTTTGATGAACAGGTAGCGACATGGGCAGGATTAGCTGTTGCGGTGAGTTGGTGGGGCGTGATCTTTAGTCGAATTGGCATCCGCGCCCAACTCGAAGCTTTACTGCTTTGCTGTACTGCGCTTTTTTGGCAACGTCGGCCGATTCTCGCAGGTCTCTTCCTCGCCCTCGCCTGCTACACTTACACACCAGCCGCTGTGATGTTAGGATGGCCGATCATTGTGCTAATCATCTCCACAAGAGTGCGAAAACGTGCCATGCTGGTTGGTCTCGCGGCAATCCTTATTTCTGCACCGCTTTACATCTATCTCGCGCTGAACCCCGAACTGCTTGAGCGAGGCGGGCAGTTAAGCGGCAGCATTTCAGCATTACGCGACGGTAATTGGCAACCGCTCTTTGACCAATCATGGCAAACGCTGACTTACTTTTTCCGCAACGGTGATCCGCGCTGGACGTACAATGTGCCGACTGTACCACTATTTGATCCAGTCAATTTTTTACTCTTTCTCGTTGGTATTGGTGTGATGCTCTGGCGGCGAACTATGCGTGGCTTACTACTATTAACATGGTTTGCTGTGGGGGTTTTGCCCAGCATGTTGACACCAGATGCGCCGAGCAGCATTCGCATGATTGGCGCATTGCCGCCGACGTTTCTTCTGCTCGGCATCGGCTATGATCGGACAATTCGCGCATTGACCAGTCGCAGTGCGATTATCTGGGTTGATCAGATTTTTGGCTTATTTGGCATTCTCGCACTGGTGGCGAGTACGGCATTTAATGGTTTTAACGTGTGGGCAAATGCGGACGAGGTACAGACGCAGAAATATCAAACGACATTTGCGGCAATTGCGGACGAGATCAAGACGAGTGATCGCATCGGTGTGATTTCGGAAGATTATTTTGAGCCGATTGATGCTGATTCGATTCGGCGTGAGTTAGGATATGATGCACAAACACGCTGGGTGCAGGCTGGAAGGGCGATGGTATTACCAGAGGGTGAGGGTGCTGATTTTTATGTGCGAAATTCGGCCGAAATCAATCCCATTCTCACACCCTATCTCTCTCTTCAAGAAGAAGAGCGCAGCCTCGACTTTACAACTTACAGACTGGATGGCTTCATCACAGACGATTTTGCGCCAATCGCAGCCACATTTGGCGCTGCAATACGTCTGGAAGGGGTTAAGGCTGTGCGAACATCGGCCGATCAGCCAATAACGCTCATCACCCATTGGACGATTTTGCGAACCTTGCCCGATGATCTGCGGATATTTGTACATTTGTTTGAAAATGTGGAGCCATTAACGCAGTTTGATGGGTTTGACGGAGCGGCCGAGACGTTGCATCCTAATGACCATCTTCTACAACTCCATCAGTTGCCGCGCATTGATCTACCCGACGACTTCACCATCGTCATTGGTGTCTATCAGCTCAACTCATTGCAACGCTTTACGGTTGACGGCACTGAAACAACCATTATCGTTCCAGAAGGTCAGCGACTGCTGATCGCTCCATCTTGATGTAGCACAGGCATCTTGCCTGTGAGCTTGCAGAATACCTACGCGACGTAAAACACTCCCTTAAGAAGAGTCGCCGCATTCAGCTACACGGCTCACCCAACCCCTCCAAAATCCAACATCCCATCCCTCGCTCAACCCACTTGTCTGCCCCCACCCATGTCTCTGTGACGAGAAAATCCCAGTGTAGATGATTGCCTGTCGAAAGACCCGTCGTTCCAACACCGCCGATACGCTGACCGCGTGTGACAATATCGCCAACGCTGACCTCAATCTCTGAGAGATGATAGTAGCCACTATAAATGCCAAGACCGTGATTGATGATGACACTACCGCCGCGCACATACAGCGGTTCTGCAATGACGACGATCCCATCGGCCGTCGCCATCACGTCTGTTCCCTCATACGCTGCAAAATCGACTCCCTCATGATACGTGCGATACGTCGCGCCGCCATCATAGCTGCGGCGCGTTCCATAGCCACTGGTGAACCGCACAATATCAACAATGGGTGTTTGGAATTCAGCATGATAAAGTGGACGGTCAAGAGCTTGCATCCAAATTTTGAAGAGACGCGCCCGTTCATCAGCAATTGCTTGGTTGTCGATCTCGGCCGCAGCACCCGTAAACGTGATCTCCTGAAATTCCCAGCTCCCCCCTGCAAACAAAAGTGGCTGCGACCAACGTGTACCGTCAGCGTTATAAAAAGAAAGCTCCTGTGTGCCTGTCGGGTAAAACGCGCCAACGCCGCGTAGCCCAACGGCAAACGTTCCATGGTTGAAGGTATCAAATGGCAATGGCTCAATGGTGGTCGTTTCAAGTGTGGCAGTGAGTGGCGCAGTCTGCTTGAGCAGAGCGCGGAAGGCGAATGCTTGGCCGGGAATCACGGGTGTATGGGAAAGTTGGATGGTTTGGGTGTTGTTGGGCAGTTCTTGGATTGGCTCGGCCGATGGCAACAAAATCGGTGCTGTCGGAATCGGCGTAAGTGGCTGATACGGCGCGTTGTGCGCGAGATAGTGCAGTGTCGGCGTTGTTTCCAAGCGCGTCAAGCGACCTGTTCGCGCCGGTGTGTCAGGCAGAGAGAGTGTGGTGCCGATGATCGGTTGGCGTTGTGGGTTGAGGGAGGGGTTGAGGTTGTGCAGTATCTCATCTGACACATCATGCCGCAATGCCAACGCCTGCCACGTATCCCCAATTTCCACACGATACGTTATCGCCGCTTGCGCCCTCACATCCGCAAGCAAAAAACAGCAAGCAACAAACAGCAAGCAACTTGCCACTTGCAACTTGCAACTTGCCACTTCCCCAAACTTACTAATCAATTGATAGAATTTGTTGACGTGCATATTTTCCTATGCTATATTTCTTTTAACGCACTGCGTTATAAAATGCACATAAATTGACAACCAAAAATTGAGCGCACAAGTGACTTCAACTACTTTTCTTGGTCTAGGCTCCAACATCGGCAGCCGTCTCGCAAATCTTCATGCCGCACTGCGTCGTATCGCGCAGGTGGGCGAGCTTGTGCGTGTGTCGAGTGTCTACCAAACAGCCGCTTGGGGTGAGACCGAACAACCCGACTTTTTCAACCTATGCGTTGAACTGCACACCACACTCTCTCCAACTGAGCTTCTCCAAACTGTAAAAACAATCGAATCTGACTTAGGCCGCACACCGACGTATCGTTGGGGGCCGCGTCTAATCGACATCGACATTTTACTGTACGACGATCTGATTTTGGATGAAGATAGCGTGTCGATTCCACATCCTCATCTTCACGAGCGGGCGTTTGTTCTCATTCCATTGGCTGAGATTGCGCCTGATGTTGTGCATTCTGGTTTCAATAAAACAATGTCTAGCATGGCTGAGGCTGTCGATACGAATGGTGTCGTCCGTTCAGATATTCCATTTTTCCAAAAAAATGGAATATCTTGGATGGATAAAACCTATGTGATGGGGATTCTCAACGTCACGCCTGATTCGTTTTCGGGGGACGGTTTGTTTCAGGATGGTATCGCGGCGACGGTTGAACAGGCAATACGGTTTGTGGAAGAGGGTGCGGATATTTTGGACATCGGCGGGGAAAGTACGAGACCAAACGGAGAACCTGTGACAGGCGAGATGGAGCGTGAGCGCGTCATTCCAGTGATCAAGGCAGTGCGTGCAGCGTTGCCCGACGTGACGATTTCGGTGGACACCTATCGGGCAGAAACGGCGCGGCAAGCGTTGGCAGCGGGAGCCGATTGGGTTAATGACATTTGGGGGTTTAAGCAGGAGCCAGAGATAGCAACTGTCGCGGCCGATGCCAATTGCCCCGTCGTCCTCATGCACAACGGGCGCAACCGCCAACGCCAAAATAAAGACGACGGTGCGGGCGGCTACTATGGCTACTGGCATTACGACGACGTGGTGGGAGAAGTAAAAACGGAACTGCTCGAAAGCGTCGAGATCGCACTACAGGCTGGCGTTTCCCCAAACGACATTATCCTCGATCCCGGTATCGGCTTTGGAAAAACACAGGCGCAAAATCTCGAACTGTTGCGTCGCTTAGATGAAATTGTCGCGCTGGGCTTCCCCGTTTTATTGGGAACCTCGCGCAAGGGATTTATCGGTCAGATATTGGGTGGTTTGCCTGCACCTGACCGCGTTGAAGGCACGTTGGCAACGACCGCGCTAGGCATCGCCAGCGGTGCGAACATCGTGCGCGTGCATGATGTGAAAGAAAATGTGCGCGTTGCGCGGATAGCGGACGCTATCAAGAAAGAAGGCTGAGAAAGAGAAAGAACTTGAGCCTCTTTCTCTTTTTCTTTCTTCTTTTTTCTTGGAGTTCAGAATGTTAGATTTTAGATTAGACGAAGAACAAGAGATGCTTGTCGATGCGATTGGGCGATTTTCGGCCGATAAAGTTCGCAAGCAATTTCGTGATGCAGAAGAGAGCGGAGAGTTGCCAGCCGATTTGGTGCAGGCTGGCTGGGAAATCGGCGTTTTGCCGACCGCGATTCCTGAAGATTACGGCGGATTTGGCGAGCATTCTGTTGTGACAGGGGCAGTCGCCACGGAAGCGTTCGCGTATGGCGATTTGGCGACGACGTTCAAAATTATGTCACCTAATCAAGTGGCGATCCCCGTCATGCTGTTTGGCACAGAGGATCAGAAAGAGGAATATCTACCACTTTTTGCCGATGAGCGTGCGCCAAAGCTGGCAGCCGCATTGACAGAGCCAGTTTACCAATTCAACCCGCGCAAACTCGACACAACCGCAACCCGTGACGGGGACGAGTACGTTCTCAGCGGCAAGAAGATTTTTGTTGTCGGCGCGGCCGATGCGGAGATGATTCTCGTTTATGCTAGCGAAGACGGTGCAACGCAAGCATTTTTTGTGCCAGCAGACAAGATCAGCATCGGTGAGCGGGACATGTTGATGGGGCTGCAGGCGTTGGACACCTATTCGATTGCGTTGGATGGGGTAAGGGTTTCGGCCGATTCTAAGCTCGGCGGTGATGCTGGCATCGACTTCACCAAAATTCTCAATCACAGTCGCATCGCGCTCGGCGCGGCCGCCGTTGGTGTCGCCAATGCAGGGCTGGAATATGCCGTCGATTACGCCAAACAGCGCGTCCAATTTGGCAAACCCATCGCCCAAAACCAGAGCATCGCCTTCATGTTGGCAGATATGGCCTCTGATGTCGATTCAGCCCGCATGATGGTCTGGGAAGCGGCTTGGAAGCTCGACAAGGGCGAAGACGTGACCCGCGACGTGACCGTGATGAAACATTTTGTTGACCGCATCGTTGTCGAAGTCGCCGACCGCGCCGTACAAACACTCGGCGGCTATGGCTACATCCGCGAATACCCCGTCGAACTCTGGCTCCGCAACGCTCGCGCCTTTGCCTCTTTTGATGGCATGACGATGATCTAAAGGATGAAGGCGGAAGGATGAAGGATGAAAAGAATGCGCCTCGAAATGACCTGAAAAAGCGGACGAAGCGGTTTGCGTTGCGGGTGATTACTGTTTATGGGCATTTGCCAGACAGTGTTCAGGCGCAGGTTATTGGCAAACAGTTGCTTCGTTCTGCGACCTCCGTTGGCGCACACTATCGTGAATCTATCCGCGCTCGTTCCAATGCAGAAGTGATTAGCAAGTTGGAGGTCGCGCTTCAAGAATTAGAAGAGGATGGAACTTCTGGTAGAGGCCGACATATTCAGCGAGAGGAAAATGATTAATTTGATGGATGAGGCAAATCAGCTAATCGCCATCTTAGTCACCATAGTCAAGAGAGTCAAAGAAAAGAAGCGAGTGAAGTAAAAAGGTTTCATCCTTCATCCTTCATCCTTCATCCTTCAAAAATGATCGATTTTACAATTCCCCAACATATCGAAAACCAGAAGCAACTCAATAAGATGGTTGCTGAACAGGCGATGCGGCCTTATTCGCGTCACCTTGATGAGAATGAACACGCTCGGCCGACGGCGTTTGTCGAAATGACGTGGCCGTTTGTCAAAGAGATGTATAAAGCGCGTTTTTTCAAGAATGGAAAAAATGGCAGTAATGGACATGCAAATGGCCGCACCAACGGCAGCAAGCCAAAGAAGAAAACAGATTGGTCGATGCTCGGTCTCGTCATGATGATCGAGGAGATGAGCTGGGGGGATGCAGGGCAGTATCTCAGCTTGCCGAGTCCTGCGTTGGGCGGTTCGGCCGTTGAAGCGGTCGGCACACCAGAGCAGAAAAAGCGCATTTTCAGCAAGTGGCTCGACGGCGAACCAAAATGGGGCGCGATGGCGATCACGGAGCCGATGGCGGGGTCTGACAACTCATCCATGCGGACAACCGCCGTTCTCGACACCGAAACGAACGAATGGGTGCTGAACGGCGAGAAAATTTTTATCACCAACGGCATGTTGGCACTGGAAGAAAGCGATGGATTTGTCGTTGTGTGGGCGACGGTTGATCCTGCGGCGGGACGCGCTGGCATTAAGTCATTCATCGTTGAGGCTGGCACGCCGGGCGTGAGCATTCCGAAGCAGGAAGAAAAGCTCGGCATCCGCGCCAGCGACACGGTTGCTATTGTCTTTCAAGATGCGCGTATTCCGTATGACAACATTTTGGGCAGCCCCGAAGTGCGCTCGAAAAAGAGCGGGACAAAAGGGTTCAAAGGCGCGATGAAGACGTTTGATGCGAGTCGGCCGATGGTCGCCGCCAGCGCAATCGGTATCGCACGCGCCGCGCTTGAGTTTGCACAAGAGGAGATGAAAAAGGTCGGTGTTGAGGTCGATTACACGAAGCCACGTCACGAGTGGACAGCGGTTGAGGCTGATCTAGTCGAGATGGAGTCACGCTTCAAGGCGGCATGGCTGCTGACGCTCAAGGCCACGTCGATGATGGTGCATGGCGAAAGCAACCGCATGGAAGCGAGCATGTGCAAATATCGGGCGGGTGAAGCGGTGACATGGATCACGCAGAAGGCGGTTGAACTGCTGGGGCCAATCGGCTACACGCGCACAACGCTGGCTGAAAAGTGGATGCGCGATGCGAAGATCAATGACATCTACGAGGGGACAAAGCAGATCAATCAGCTGATCGTTGCCCGTGTTCTGCTCGGCTATTCACGGCGCGAATTGGCATAGACAAAGCATGTCTCTGTATCAGACAATCGGCAAATTCGGAACGCGATTCGTCAGTAAAGCCAAGCTGTTCAAGTTTGGCTTTAACGTCGCGCCGATGTACAGGCGTAGTTCTGCGCGAGTCGTTTTTGTGTCTGATGACCTGATGTGCGTGAAAATCAAGTTGCCGCTCAACTACAGAAACATGAATTACGTGGGGTCGATTTTCGGGGGTAGCCTATTTGCTTCCGTTGACCCAATCCCGATGGTGCAGTTGATCAACATTTTGGATAGTGAGTATGTTGTTTGGGACAAATCGGCCGAAATCCGCTTCAAAGCCCCCGCAAGGGAAACGCTCTACGCCGAATTTGCCTACACCCAAACGGAGATAGACGAAATCAAACGACAGGTCGCGGAAAACGACGAAACAGAAATTGTAAAAAGCACTGTCTTGACAAATGAAGATGGCAGCAAAATCTTTTGCCAAGTCGATAAGACGATATATATTGCATCGAAAGCGCACTACAAACAAAAACAAGCATTACGCGCAGCAAAAAAACAACAGCAGGCTTAAGCTTGCTTCACAACCTAGCCCCGTGCTTGAGCGCGGGGTTTTCGAGAGGAGTACTAAATGACATTTCGGATTGAAAAAGTAGGCATCATCGGTGCTGGCACGATGGGCGGCGGGATCGCGGCGCATTTGGCGAACGTCGGCATTCAGGTGGTGCTGTTGGATATTCCTACGCCGGGCGCGGGTGACAGTCGTGCAGAGCGTAATAAGTTGGTGGACGGACTGTACAAGCGGTTGACGAAGAGTCGACCAGCTAGTTTCGGCCGAGCCGACCGCACAAACCTCGTCACCACAGGCAACACGCAGGACGACTTCGACAAACTCGCCGACTGCGACTGGATCGTTGAGGTCATCATTGAGCAGTTGGAGCCGAAAAAGCAGCTCATGGCGCGTCTCGAAGAAGTCGCTAAACCAACTGCGATTGTGACTTCCAATACATCAGGCATTCCAATTACGCAGATTGTGGAAGATTGCAGCGACGACTTCAAGGGTCGCTTTTTGGGAACCCACTTCTTCAATCCACCTCGCTATTTGAAGCTGCTTGAAATCATCCCAACCGAATGGACGCGCAAAGACGTGCTTGATTTCATGGTTGATTTTGGCTCGAATACGCTCGGCAAAGGCGTTGTCGTCTGCAAAGATACACCCAACTTTATCGCCAATCGCTTCATTTCGATCACGGGGTCTTATGCGGCGAATTATGCGCTGGAAAATGGATATTCGATTGCGGAAGTGGATGCGATTACGGGGCCGCTGATTGGTCGGCCGAAAACCGCCACCTTCCGCCTCACCGATCTCGTCGGCCTCGACGTGATGTACCACGTCAACAACAACCTCTACCCCGCCATCCCGCACGACAAATATCGTGAAGTGCTGAAAAACGAAAAGGCGGTTGCGCTGGTCGATGCGATGATGGAGCGCAAGTGGCTCGGCAACAAAACGCGACAGGGGTACTACAAGCAAGAGCGCGTCAACGGCAAACGTGTTTTCATGACGCTTGATCCTGAGACGATGGAATATGTCGATGGTGGCAAGCCACGCTTTGAGTCGGTCGGCAAGGTTCGCAAAATTGATGATTTGGGCGCACGGATGACGGCTTTGTTGGGTGAGGATGATCGGGCGGCCGAATTTGTCCGCAACACGACCTACTTCAACCTCGCCTACGCCGCGATTGTCGCGCCAGAAATCGCCCACAGTTTGAAAGATGTTGATGACGCAAACCGCTGGGGGTTTGCCCATGAAGCGGGGCCGTTTGAGCTTTGGGACATGCTGGGTGTGCGCGAGACGGCAGCAAAGATGGAAGCGACTGGCTTTGAGATTGCCGACTGGGTGCAAGATATGCTCGACAAAGGGCATGAGAGCTTCTACGCCAACGGCAGCTACTACGATTTCAGCACAGGCGACTATAAGTTGCTCCCCAGCGAGAAAAACGTTATTCATCTGCAAAAAACGGACATCCTTGAGCAGAATCCCAGCGCACGCTTGCGCGACATGGGCGATGGCGTGGCGGTTGTCGAGTTCACCAGCAAGATGAACGCGATTGACGACGACATGGTGGCGATGATCAACATGGGTATCGACAAACTGGATACCGACTTTAACGCGCTCGTGGTTGGTAACGACGGCAAAGATTTCTGCGTCGGCGCGAACATCGCGGCGGTTGGTATTGCAGCCGCACAGGGCATGTGGGACGCAATCGACCAGAAAATTCTTGAACTGCAACAGACGGTCATGCGAATGAAGCACGCGCCGAAGCCCGTTGTCACCGCGCCACATCAGCGCGTTCTCGGCGGCGGCGTTGAGCTTGCCATGCACGGCTGGGCGGCGGTCGCAGATCACGAAACCTACATGGGCTTGGTTGAGGTCGGCGTGGGCTTGATTCCTGCTGGTGGCGGCTTGAAAGAGCTGCTTGAACGCAAAATCAACCCCGTCGCGGAAACGCCAAACTCCGATCTGCTACCCGTTTTGCAGGAAGCATTCACGCAGGTTGCGACGGCAAAAGTCGGCACAAGCGCGTGGGAAAACCGCTCAATGGGCTATCTGCGCGATGATGACATCATCAACTTCAACACCGATCAACGCTTGGGACGTGCCAAAGCCCTCGCGCTATCGCTCGTTCAATCGGGCGCAACTGCACCAGAGGTCAAGCAAGTCTACGCCGTCGGCCGCGAATTCTACTACACGCTGATGATGGGGTTGAAGAGCTTCCAATGGGGCAACTATGCGAGTGAATATGACGGCGTGGTTGGACAGAAATTGGCGTGGGCGATGTGTGGCGGCAACTTGAGCGCGGGACAGTGGGTTGACCCGTGGTACATCTTGGACTTAGAGCGTGAAGGTTTCTTGTCACTCTGTGGAAACAAGCAGACGCAAGAGCGGATCATGCACATGTTGCAGACGGGTAAGCCGTTGCGGAATTAGACGTGATGCGTGGTGCGTAGTGCGTGACCAAATACGCACCACGCACCACGAAAGGTAAGACATGCTTCGTAAAATTAACCAAATCAACCATCCACATTTACCCCTCTTAAATGAGGTGCGGCTGTTATCGCGTGTAGAGATGGGTGGGCGTTCAAGAGTGAGTTCGGGTCTATATACGCCAGAGACAATCGAGGCGTTGCGTCCCGCTGTGCCAGCGGCATCGGTATTTGAGGCGCAGAAAGTTGCGCGAGAGGAACGCCGACAGATGATTACAGATCGTCTCTGGGCAATGTATGGTTGATTTTGCGCGGCATGACAGTTGGAGTGGCAAATCTCTCAGCTAGATATGGTATATTGTGCCTAGAGATAAACTATCGTTAATTAGGAATAAAAAATGTCTACCGTAGCCACAATTTCCCTAGAACCCCGTGCTATTTCAGCAATTGTCAGTCAAGTTCGACAATGGCCGCGACGTGATCGTATGCGTTTGCTTCGAGAATTGCGTGAGAGCATTCAGTCTGAAGCGGCTGTTGAGGATGAGGAAGATTGGAAATCGGCCGATCCAGAAGATTTGTTAGCCGCTATTTGGGCTGAGTTGCCAGAAAGCGGGAGCGACATCACAGATGCAGAGATTGAAGCTCTCAAAACAAAGAGGCGGTTGGAGAAATTAAAGTAATGCGTGTTTTGCTTGACTCAAATGTGTTGCTAGACTTTTTGCTTAAAAGAGATAGGTGGTATTAAGGATGCTCTTTCCATCTGGCGAGCGAATCGGCGTAGCGAGTTTCGAGCGTGTATGATCGCATCTTCTGTGACCGACATAGCCTATATCATCGAAGATGAAATGAGTAAAAAGGCGGCGCGACGTGCAGTTGGGCTTTGCATTCGCACAGTCGATATATTAGCCGTAGATGTTCAACGCATCACAGACGCATTTGAACTGAACGGCATTGATTTTGAAGATGACCTGCAGATTGTAACTGCAAGTCATTTTAGACTGGATGGAATTGTTACACGCGACAAAACTGGATTTGCAAAGAGTTCAGTACAGGTTTATACCCCGACCCAATTCGTCGAACAGTTACAGAGACAGAGGACAAAGAAAAATGAGTAGAGAAGCAGTTATTGTGGCGGCAAAACGTACCGCTATTGGAAAATCGAAAAAAGGTGTGACGCGCAACTATCGTTCAGATGACATGATGGCGGCGGTCGTCAAGCAGTTGATGGAAGATTCAGGGGCTGACCCTGCGGTGATTGATGATGTGGTGGTTGGATGCGCGATGCCAGAGGGGTCGCAGGGGTTGAACTTCGGCCGATCCATCGCCCTCCTCGCTGGCCTGCCCGACACCGTTCCCGGTATGACAGTCAACCGTTTTTGCAGCAGTGGGTTGCAGACGATTGCACAATCGGCCGAGCGCATCATCGCCAATGGCGCAGACGCGATCATCGCAGGTGGCGCAGAGACGATGAGCCTCGTCCCGATGACGGGGTTCCGCATGTCGCTCAACCCGACGATTGT
>CAYMGE010000037.1:0-55740 GCA_964389925.1 uncultured Ardenticatenaceae bacterium | reverse complement strand
ACTCTTTTAGGTTTGCAAAACGCCCATTTCCTGAAAAAAATACGCTGACCCCAATCCCACAGCGGTGTTGGGCAGGTCGAGTGCTTCACAATAGTCATCAACCAGAGGCTCGCATTCCTTCCAAGGCAAAAGCTGGTTGCGGTAATCGGCATACGCCTCCGACCCTTCAATATAAAGATCGCCACGGCTCAACCCGAGTGCGACATAGTTGAAGATACAGACCTCAAGCTGTTTGCGTCGAAACACTGTCTGTCGTCGATATTTTGCTTTGACAAGCTGTTGCCACCGCTGGCTTGCAAAGGATAGCTCAAGGTCGGCTGGTAAATATTTACGCCGAGCCTCTTTATAGGGCAGCAAGAAAGTCAGTGCCGCTGTCACCGTTGCATCCTGTGTTGCCGTCTGGATCGTCAAATGTTCTGCAAGCCTGAAAAGCAACGCACGATGAGACCGATAGCATTCCCAAATCAACGGTAGATAGTTGTTGTTGTGGTAGGCAGATAACATATTGACATGTTTTGCCATTTGTTCAGCGCCACCTTTGCCATCAAGCGTTTTCCGCACGCTCCGCCCCAAGAGGGCATCATCTTCTAGTTCGACTGTTGAATGAGCGATTTCGCCAAGCGCTTCAACGATCATCTCAACGATCGCTTCGTATTCCTCCCGCAACTTTTGTAGGCGGTTTCGAGCATTGTGATGGATGCGCCGCATCTGATGCAGGAACATCGTGGCGACTTGGTCAAACGTCGTGACTTTGGCATCGTGTAACAAACATAGCAGCAGCGTGTATCGTCGCCCTTTATTGTGAATGTCGCGTAGATCACTCAACTCCAGTGCATGAGCCTGTGCGGTGAATTGCTTGCGCTTTGTGTTTGCGATAGTTGTCAGGAATGGGGCAGCATCTAGCAGCGACTTGAGCCAGACTAATCGTTTTTCCCAGAGGCGTAGATTTTTGAGTGTTACATTACCTGGCGTTTCCTTCAAGCGGGTGAAGCTGGAGAGCCGTTTCTTCTCTGGAACAGTCAATAGTTTGTCGAGCGCAGCCTGCTGGTCTACCGATAGCTGGGTGAGAATCCGCTCGTACATTTTCTGGTGCGCTTGTGACCGCAGCGTGGCAACCCGTCGTTCAATGAGGGAAAAGCCTGGCAATTCAACACCTTGATTGTGCAGTTGCTCTAGTGCCACATTGATCAGGTCGGCGGGGTCGCTCATTATTTCAACCGCTACTCCGACCGCTTCATCTACAATTGCCTCGCCATTCCCAGAGTAAGGCCGAATATGCAAATACGCTCGAATTGCAGCACGATAGCGGTACCGAGAACGTTCCGTCTCTATAATAGGAAGCACATCTACTGATGCCTGCAAGCATTCGCAGACAAATTTTTGGACGGCAATCGGTATGTCAGCAGTTGGGCTAAAATACCCCAAATGCTGAACGCTTTTGAGCATGATGAGGACGTTGGCTTGTTGTCGTGGATAGCGAGCTGTTTCACGAGCAAATTCGATTTCATTTTCTGAAGGCGTAAACCAATCTGCAATTTCTGCTTGGGTCATTCCATCACGAAAATGTGGGTATGCGGTTCGGTCAATTGATGCCATTTGGGGTTGTTTTTGCACGAAGATAACGACCGTTAAATTGGGGCGCAATGCCAATGGTAAATTACAACCAACATCGGGCATAATGCGGGATATTACGGGGATATTTTGGTTAAGTTAGGACAGGAAATATCATGAGCCGGGTTTTGGCCTATTTGCGGACATCGACCGATTCTCAAGACCTCAATGCGCAAAAAGTTGAGGTGTGGGAGTATGCTCAACGCCAGAATCTATCTATCGACAACTACATTTCCATTTCAATTTCATCTCGCAAAAGCCGCCGCGCTCGCCGAATTGAAGAACTGCTTGGGCAGTTGGAGGAAGGTGACACACTCATTGTTACCGAATTGAGTCGTCTCGGCCGCAGCACTGGCGAGGTCATCGACATCATTGATGGGTTAATTGAACGCGATGTTCGTGTGTTCGTCATTAAGCAGAACCTGACCTTTAACAAAGAACAGGATGACATGCAATCATTGGCGATGCTGACCTTGTTGTCATTGTTTGCTGAGATGGAACGTATGATGATTAGTAAGCGCACTAAGGAAGCATTGGCTGTTCGCAAACAGCTTGGTGTTCGGCTTGGGAAGCCAGTTGGTACGCTCCAGAACAGTATCTATGACAAAGACCGTAACCGTATTACTCGATTATTGGCTGATGGAGTGTCGGCCAGAAAAATTTCAGCAAACCATTTGGGGTATGGTTCATCTTCTAGCCTCGATTACTATATCCGAACTCGAAATCTGAGAGAACCATTGCCTAAAATAGCATGACTCCGCTCGCACGTTCTAATTGAGTGGCAGGATCTGGGGCGTATCCCGAAACACACCCAAGTACACGCCAATCGCTATATATTGGGCGTGTGCTGAAAATTCACTCTTGATTTGCACGTTCAATGGCGCGATTAGTTTCTCTTTGATAATCATTTTTGTTTCCAATTATGATAGAGAAGTCGTCGCTTTTCTATCAAGTATTTCTTATTAATTTGGTTGTTCAATTGCCACATACCCCGCCAGCATCAAATCAACCAAAATGCAGTACTCTCGATACCAACTTGGGGTATAACCTTCCAGCAAATCGGGCTTATGCGCCCAATCCCAGAGCGCATGACCGCCAATGCCGACGACGAGCCACCAGATAGAGCGACGATACCCAACCGTCGCCAGTGACCCATAGATCGCCAATCCGATTAGCTCCTCACGCAGATGTTTGGGGTCGCCATCGTGGAGGCCGAAGGCGACATAGATCAAGGCAATGACCAACAGGACGATGGAGAGGTAGAGGCGTTCGGAAAAGTGGGTTTGTTTTCGGCCGAACCACACAATTCCCACTGTTGTCAAAATAGCTTTCACGATTGTCATAACATCATTCCAGTTCTTTAGGGTTTTGTGGAATCAGGATAAAACGTAATGCGTAACGATCTCTGGTCACGTTTTACGCATTACGTTTTACGTTTTGACAACTCTTTAGACGTGCAGTTGTTGCTACGCCTGTGTTAAATCCACCCTCCGCAACAAATTGGCGTTAATCGCCACAATCACCGTACTGAGCGACATCACCAGCGCACCAATCGCCACGGGCATCACAAACCCGACGGGAGCCAGCACCCCCGCCGCCAGCGGAATGGCGACGATGTTGTACCCCGCCGCCCACCAAATGTTCTGAATCATCTTGCGGTGGTTGACCTTGCTCAGTCGGATCGCCTTGACCACGTCGAGCGGGTTGCTCTGCACAAGGATGATCCCCGCGCTCTCGACGGCGACATCGGTGCCGCTGCCAATCGCAATCCCGACATCGGCACGGGTCAGCGCGGGCGCATCGTTCACGCCATCGCCCACCATCGCCACTTTTTTGTTTTGTGACTGTAGCTCTTGAACCTTCTTATCCTTGTCTTCGGGCAGTACTTGGGCGAACACGGTGTCGATACCGAGTTCTTTGGCGACCGAGTCAGCGACCGCCTGACTGTCGCCCGTCAGCATGGCGACCTCAATGTTCATGGCGTGCAGGTCTTTGACCGCCTCGATGCTTTCGGGGCGGATGACATCGGCCGATTCAAATCCCGCCACAGCCTCCCCACCACGCACCAAGTAAACAACCGAATGCCCCTCACGCCCCGCACGCTCCGTAAACTGTTGCAGCGCGTCGGGCAGTCGCAAATCGAGCTTTTCCAGCAGACGCGGCCCCCCGACATAGACCGTCTCACCCTCATACTGCGCCTGTACGCCACGCCCCTTGATCGCCTCAAAACCGCTCACTTTCGGAATAGACAGCTCACGCTCCTGCGCGGAATCACGAATCGCCCGCGCCACCATGTGTTCGCTGTCTCCCTCAATCGCCGCCGCCAACGCCAGTGCGTCAGCCTCATTCACGCCGTCCACCGCCGTCATGCGGACAACGCCCTGCTCCCCTTTCGTCAGCGTTCCCGTTTTGTCAAAAATGACCGCGTTCAGGTTGCGTGCCTCCTCCAATGCACGGCGGTCACGCACCAAGATGCCGTTGTTCGCCGCTTTCGATGTTGAAATCGCCACGACGAGCGGAACCGCCAGCCCCAGCGCGTGCGGACAGGCGATCACTAACACCGTGACCACGCGCCGAATGACTTCCACATCAAATCCAATTGCAATCACCCACGCAATCGCCGTCAACGCCGCCGCGCCAAGCGCGACGTAAAATAGCCACTTTGCCGCCCGATCTGCCAAAAGTTGCGTATTGCTCTTGCTGCTCTGCGCCTCGTTGACCAAGCGCATGATCCCGCTCAACGCCGTCGCCTCTCCCGTCGCCGTCACGCGCACGCGCAACGAGCCGTCCCCGTTGACCGTTCCCGCGATCACCTTGTCGCCGTCGCCTTTTTTGACTGGCTTCGACTCCCCTGTAATCATGCTCTCGTCCAGCCGCGAACTGCCTTCAACGATTTCACCGTCCGCTGGCACACTCGCGCCCGGTCGCACCAATAACACATCCCCTTCGTTCAATTTACTCACGGCGACCGTCTCCGTACCGCTATCGGTGATGCGTTCCGCCTGATCGGGCATCAGCTTTGCCAACTCATCGAGTGATCCGCTCGCCTGTCGCACGCTCCGCATCTCGATCCAATGCCCCAGCAGCATCACGTCGATCAGCGTCACTAACTCCCACCAAAAGCTCTCACCGCCCAAATCGACAAACAGCGTAAAGACGCTGTAGACAAACGCCACCGTAATCGCCAGCGAAATCAACGCCATCATGCCCGGTTCGCGCTGCTTAAATTCGTGCTGCGCCATCTGCAAAAATGGCAGACCGCCGTAGACAAAGATAATGACCCCAAAGATCGGTGTTATCCACTGACTGAGCGGGAAACTAATAGAGTAGCCAAGCCATACTTGAATCGTTGGGCTAAAAATCAGGACGGGGATCGAGAGGACAAGCGACACCCAAAAGCGTTGGCGGAACATGTTTTCATGTCCCGTGTGGTCTGCCCCATGACCGCTGTGATCCATCTCGCCATCAGCCATGTCACCCATATCATGCTGACTATGATCCATCTTGCCGTGATCCATGCCACTCATATCGTGCTGGCTGTGATCCATACTGGCGTGCTTTTCCATCGGTTTAAGACCTGCATCCTCTTTATAAAGCTGCTCTTTTTCTGGTTCGTGTTTGTCCGTGTGATTATGTTGCATTCGTTTTCTCCTTGCGTTGTTGGAGATATTTTCGGCCGATAAATCCCAATAACAGCGCGTCAAGCGCGTATTCAAAAATGGCGAAGTAGACCGCCCCGTTTACCGTTTCCCAATAGCTGATCGGGCTGGCAAAGCGATACGTCCAGTTGAGCGGAAAGAGAAAGAGCGGCCCATCTGAACTGTGGGTAAAGATGTCGATGACGGTGTGTAGAATCATCATGGCCGCCAGCCAAAACAGAAAGGTGCTACCCCGTTTACGATACAGCCAATAGCCAGCAGCCAGCAGCACGCCGTTCACCACCAGCGAGTGAAAGAAGTTATGTCCCACAATCCAAATTGGGTCGCTGAAGAAAAGCTCAAAGTGCAGATACTCCATGATCGACGGCGCGGGAACGCTGATGCCTGTGACGCGATAGTAAATCTCGTAGATGATCGTCAGCAGCGTGAACGGCACGTCGGGCAGCACGGAGCCAATGAGCAATCCCCATGTGCTGATCGGGATGGTTTGACGGCGCAATGGGTTGCGTAAAGCGGCCGTCATGATGAAGTGGGACGGTGTTTGCATTGTTTGTAGGGGACACATGTATCGAGATTGTAATTCCCGATACACGGTCTATCTAAGTTTTAAGTCAGGGTCGAGGAAATTATTCGGTCAGACGAAAACTGCGAAGTCGTAACGCATTTGTTACAACGCTGATGCTCGAAAATGCCATTGCACCCGCTGCCAAAATCGGGTTGAGTTGGCGCAACATGTCTGGCACAAAGGCGAAGGGCGCAAGCACACCCGCAGCGACGGGAATGAGCGCGACGTTGTAGCCAAACGCCCAGCCCAAATTCTGGCGGATGTTCAGCATTGTCGCTTTAGAGAGGCGCAGGGCTTGTGGAACGGACAGGAGATCGCCGCGCATCAGGGTAATATCGGCCGATTCCATCGCCACATCCGTCCCCGTTCCAATCGCCATCCCGACATTTGCCTGTGCTAGCGCGGGCGCGTCGTTGATGCCGTCGCCGACCATCGCCACGACGTACCCCTCGTCCTGCAACTGCTTGACATAGGCCGCCTTCTCACCGGGCAACACCTCCGCAAAAACGCGGTCGATCCCGACGTGTTCGGCAATCGCCTCGGCCGTCGCCTGATTGTCACCCGTCATCATCACAACCGTCAGCCCTGCATCACGCATCTGCTCAACCGCCTCACGCGAGCTTTCCTTGACGGTGTCCGCCACCGCCACCGCTGCCTGTGCCTGTCCATCAACCGCCAGCCACATCGCCGTCTTTGCCTCATTTTGTAAGGCGGCGACCTTTGGCTCTAGCCCGTTGAGATGGACATTCTCTTTCTGCATCAGGCGCATGTTGCCCAGCAATACTTTGTGTCCGTCAATTGTCGCGGCAATTCCGTGACCCGTGATACTTTGGAAATCAGCGGGAGTCACGACGGGCAGATTTTGCGCGATGGCTGCGTCGATGATCGCTTCACCGATGGGGTGTTCGGAGCCTTTTTCGGCCGATGCCGCCATTCGCAACAAATCTTGTTCACTAAACGTCGCGCTCTCGCTCGCCACCACGTCCGTCAACGCCAGCTCACCTTTTGTCAGCGTCCCTGTCTTGTCCAGCACAATCGCCGTCAGCTTTTGCGCCTGTTCGAGTGCGCTACTATTTTTGAACAGGATGCCGTTCTCGGCTCCCTTGCCTACACCGACCATAATCGAAGTCGGCGTCGCCAACCCCATCGCACACGGACACGCAATCACCAGCACGGCAACCAGTCGGATCAGCGCAGGGACAAATCCCGCTCCCACCAACAGCCACACGCCAAACGTCACAAACGCAAGCACGATCACGGCTGGCACAAAGTATGCCGACACGCGGTCTACAATTTTCTGAATGGGAGCCTTGCTCCCCTGTGCTTCCTCGACCAGCTTGATGATTTGCGCGAGGGCGGTTTCTCGGCCGACGGCCGTCGCTTCAAAGCGCAGCAACCCCTGCTTATTGAGCGTCGCGCCAATTACCTTGTCCCCTTTTTCCTTATCGACGGGCAAACTCTCCCCCGTCAACATGCTCTCGTCAATCGTTGAACGCCCGTCAACAACAACGCCATCAACTGGCACTTTTTCACCGGGTCGCACAAGCACGATGTCACCGCGAATCACGCGGTCAATTGGAATATCCTGCTCCACGCCATCGCGCACAACCCGCGCCGTTTTCGCCCGTAGACCCATCAGCTTTTTGATCGCCTCACTGGTGCGCCCCTTGGCACGTGCTTCGAGCAGTTTGCCCAGCACGATCAAGGTGATAATCATCGCGGACGTTTCAAAGTAGACGTGGTCGCCGATTACGTTGCCGTCAAATGTGGGGTCGAATGTGCCAATCGTCTTGGCGATCAGCACCGCCACGCTGTACGCATACGCCACCGTTGACCCCATCGCCACCAGCACGTCCATATTCGCGCTGCCGTTCTTGAGCGACTTCCACGCGCCGACGTAGTAATCCCAGCCGACGTAAAACTGCACGGGGGTCGCCAAAGCCAAAAACAGATAGTTGACCCACAGGCCATGTGACCACATTCCTGTCAGGCCAAAGTCGCGGCTCATGCTAAACAGGAAAAGCGGAATCGTGAACAGTGCGCCGATTAAGAGACGACGTTCTTGATGTTTGACCTCAGCTTCGCGGGCGTTGGCTTCAGCATCTTCGAGGGTCTCCCCTTCCTCCATCTCCACAACCCCATACCCTGCCTTCTCAACTGCTGCGATCATCTCGCCGCGACTGACCGCGCCCGGCACATATTTGATGACCGCCTTTTCATTGGCAAAGTTCGCGCTCGCCTCCAGCACGCCGTCCAGCTTACCGAGTCGCCGCTGCACCGTGTTGGAGCAGTTGGTACACGTCATGCCCGTAATCGGCAGTTCAAGCGTCGCCACTGGCACGCCGTAACCCGCCTTTTCAATGCGCTCGATGACCGCCTCTGGTTTCGCTACTTTGGGATCAAAGGTAACGGTCGCTTGCTCCGTCGCAAAGTTGACCGTCGCATCCTGTACGCCTGCAACTTTCTTCGCGTTACGCTCAACCGAGTGCACGCAGTTGGCGCACGTCATGCCTGTGATGGGGAGGGTTAGGGTTTTCATAAAGGATGAGGGATGAAGGATGAAGGATGAAATTGGTTGTTTCATCCTTCATCCTTCCTATTTCATAATTGGATTAACTGTTGTGGAGGGAACCCGATTTCATGCAGCGTTGCATTAATTTCGTCCCACGTCGCTGGGGATTCCCAGTTGATGACGACCTGTTTTGTGTCTTGTGCTGCGCTAACGTTTTTCACGCCAGCTAATTCGCTGACTTCCATTTCGATGGTGTTGGTGCAGTGTCCACAACTGATTGCGGGGACGGTGATTGTTTTACTGTTCATGATTTCTCCTACTAGCCACTAGCCGCTAACGACTAACCACTACAATTTACTTTTGGCGGTAAAAACGGCCGATAGCTCGCCCAACATCTGCTCACGCTGCTGGGGATCATCCCCTTGGATCGCTTCGGTGACGCACGTTTTGAGGTGGTTGTCGAGCAGGATCGTGTTGATCTTGTTCAACGCCGCCTGTACCGCCTGCACCTGTTGGATGATGTCGATGCAATACGCATCTTCGTCCACCATACGCTCGATTCCCTTGAGGTGTCCCGCTGCGCTGGCAATTCGTCGTTTGAGTGTTTTTTCCGTTTTTGTGTCCATTATTTCATTTTCCCTACCCCTATGGGGGGGGTATGAATGAAGTATAGCAACTCGCATCAGCTTGCACATCCGCCAAATGGCCTAACTTTGGTTATGAGGATGAACTATCATCGTGGAATTGGGCAAAATGAAGCAACACCCCCGACGGATCCCACACCCACGTCACCAACGCGCCGTAATCCTGCTCTTTGGGGCCGCGTAACCGTGCGTACTTCCAATTGCCTGCTTCAATCACGCTCGCAGCATGGTCGCGCCATGCTTGAGCATCTTCAACCGTGATGTGCAGCATGAAGTTGTTCGCCCAATCTTTGTTGTAGTAATTTTGCAGATAGAATCGGCTGTCTCCCAACTCTAATTCGGCAAGATCGCCGTTCTCTGACACAAAGTTGGCTTGCCAGCCCATCGCCTGATAGAACGCCAATGACTCCTCAAACTTTTTCGCTGGCACAAAGGTCTTAACATCGCTTGCATTTAGATTCATTCGCTTTTTCCTCGTTGGCTAAATTGGCCTGTTGCACGCCAACACAGTGATCATCCCCATACGAACAGAAAACGCAACAATCTCCCGCCAGCGGTCTCAGCAGTGCGCTACACCTAGCGCACGTATGGAAGACCAGTCAGGCATCGAGCGGGATGTCCCGTTTTTCAACAAAGCTGCATTTAGGGCATGTCAGATTGGTATGCGTCACGATTCTGGTGTCGATCATCCATCTTCCCCTACTGTTTCATAACCATTCTCACGCAGCCAAGATTGCATGTACTCAATTTCGCTATCCTGTGCTTCCGCCATTCTGAAGGCGAGCGTTCGCACGGCAGGCTGTTCAGCATTCAGCATCGCTGCCTGCGCCATCCGCACACCGCTTTCGTGATGAGGGATCATCAACTGCATGAACAGCACATCGGCCGCCTCCCCCTCCAATTCTTCCAACTGTGCAATCTGTTCACGGGTCGCCATGCCCGGCATTCGCCCCTCCATCGGCATTCCCATCCACGCCATGCGTGGTGTGCTGCTGTTCTTGCTATATTCCCATAAATCCAGCCAGCCCGACATCGTGCCGACCTGTCCCTGCTGGGTTGTCAAAATGTCATAGGCTAAAAAGCGCAGTTCCTCGTTTGTGGTGCGATCGTAGAGCAATGTTGCCATCTCGACCGCTTGCAGATGGTGTTCGCTCATGTCGCGGGCAAAGCCGACATCGGCCGAAGCCTCCGCTGGCACATCATCCCCGCGCAATCCGAATCCCAATGCAATACCGCCAACAAACAGCACAACCGCTGCTATCATCAAAAGTAGTTTCTGTTTCATTTTATTTCGCCAGTTGCAAAATTCGCAACGCCCCACGCAGCACGATCACAAAGACAATTGTGCCGATTAGCAGATCGGGGAGACGCGAGTTGAGCAGATAAACCAGAATGCCAGCTACGATGACACCGCCGTTGATGACGACATCGTTGCTGGTGAAAATTTTGCTCGCCTGCATGTGTGCCTCGTTGTTGCTTGAGCGTTGCAGCAGCACCAAACAAACGACGTTGCCCACCAATGCTAGTAGCGAGACGACAATCATCGTCCGAAAATCAGGAAGGGCTTCGCCCATGACAAAGCGGCGCACTACCTCGCTCAAGCCAAGCAATGCCAGTCCAAGCTGCATGTAACCACTCCATTTGGCAATCGTCTTTTTACGCAGAGCCGTGCCACCAACGGCGAACAGGCTCAACCCGTAAACGACTGCGTCCGCCAGCATGTCGAGGCTGTCAGCGACGAGACCCATCGAGTTGGACAGAAAGCCATAGGTCATTTCAGCGACAAAAAAGCTAAAGTTGATTATCAGGACGATCCACAATAACTTGCGTTGCTGGGCTTCATCCGCGAGGGGGGAGGTGGTGACGGTTTCGGCCGAAATCAGCCGCATTCCCAAATTCAGCCTTTCGATCCCAGCCTGAATCTGTTCCCCGCCCCCTTCGTGGTAAACGGTCAACTGCCGCTGGTTGAGATCGAACTGCAACTGCTCAATCTCACTCAGCGGCTCTAACTGCATTCGCACCAACTGCTCTTCGGCCGCACAATCCATCTGTTTGATTTCAAATAGTGTTTTTTGCATCTTTTCTCCGAATGAGCCAGCGCAGGCCGATTCCCACCAGAACAGTGGCTCCAGCAATGATGACCCATTTCAATCGTCCGTTAGCGTTCGCTTGCGGCAGAATTTCTGCTTCAAACGAAACAGACTGCCCTATCTCATTGACCGTCACCGTGAATTGATAATCACCTGCTCGGCGAATATCGAAATCCGCTTCATACATAAACTTGTTTGCTGATTTCTCATGCGTCACGTCAGTTTCAATTCGCTGACCATTGCCAAGCGGAGTGATGACCAACTGAATATCTCGATTGAGTGCTGCCGCCCGATCTTGGGCAAGTGCAACCGTGACGTGTATTTCACCCGTCTGTAACGGGTCTGGATTTGTCCAAACGGAGATGGCGTACTCACCGAGCGGTACGTTGGTTATCTGTGGCAATCCACCGCCATGCGCGTGAACCGTTGACACCGTTTGGACGAGCAACAGCGCGAGCAGAAATCCTAGCACAACGCGGGAATAGGCTATGTTAATTTTCATGTGGTTTTCGGCCGATAATTACCCGCTGCGACAAATACACCACCACGATTAAACGACCGATTGACGTGAAAGTTATCGACACGGTTGGCGAGGTATTGGTAAATCGGCCGATCTACCTCTCCTTTTCCAATCCACTTGATAAAGCGGCCGCGCAGCGTCAATTCTTCCAAATACCAATCCATAATCACAAACCGTCCGCCCGGCTTCAACATCATCAATAGTTGGTCGATGACTTCGCGCCACGCTGGAAACCCAGATAAACCGAGATCGCACAAAACTGCATCGAGCATGACGGGTTGCCCATCGCCAACATGTTCAGACAACCATGCGGGATTCAGGCGGCGCACATCTGCTTGATGTAGCTCAATGTTTTCCCAACCATGTTTGCCAATTTTGACCCGCGCTTTCTCAAGCATCCCAGCGGACAGATCGATCCCAACAATCCTGCCCGAATTAGCCAGATAACGTTGCAAGTAACGCAAGTTCTGACCTGTGCCGCAGG
This sequence comes from uncultured Ardenticatenaceae bacterium, assembly GCA_964389925.1. Taxonomy (GTDB): domain Bacteria; phylum Chloroflexota; class Anaerolineae; order Promineifilales; family Promineifilaceae; genus CALECP01. The sequence goes on along the minus strand of CAYMGE010000037.1, from coordinate 43,655 downwards.
GAACGTTTAATACCGATTGAAGTGGCTCCAATCTCAACTGCCCAATTGCATATTGCCGCGCCCGACGATAGTAGAAATCAGGTGAGACAAAATCATAAACTTTAGAGAACTGGTCATAATAACGCCTTCCAAATTCTATTTCATCCATATTTATATCCAACGGCGCACACGCCCCATGTAATCTACATACGATGCGCCAAATGTTTCCGCTAAATACGCTTCTTCCAACAGCACTTGCACTTGAATCATCACGTCCTCCAACACCCACAGCAACAGCGTGAAGGCGTTGGGCAGGATGAGAAATAGCCCGAAAAAGCACAGTCGAATGCCCAAGAAAATTGGATTGCGCGAATAGCGGAATATCCCATGCGTGACCAGTTTGCTTTTTTGCTCAACATCAATCCCGATACGCCACGCCGTCCCCATCTGCACTTGGGCAAACACGATCACCACAAACGCGCTCAGAAGCAACGCCCATCCAACGATTGGCAACCATGCCGTTTCCAACCATGTGATCGGAACCAGATAAGGTCTTGCGGATGGGAAAAGTGCGTTGATGAGCAAGACGATGGTTGTTGCCACAAAGACAAGGCGAAATATCGTTGAGGCAAAACCATGTACGCCCTCTGTGCGATACCGCGTCAACGCATTGACCCCAGAAAGTTGCCAAACGCGATAGACGCGCCAGCCAACAATTACGAACAAAAACAAGAGAAAATAGGTGGCTAGTAGCCAAGGTGAGGTTAGCATCTCAAACTCCACTGGCACGACGACGGCAAATTCGTAGCTGCCGCGCACGATGTCGCCATCGGCCGAAATAACATCAAATTGAACGGTGTAAACCCCTTGCTGCAACGGTGGCAACTGTGCGATCAACACATTCGCCGCTTGTTGCTGTGACAGGTCGATTGTTTTGAAATTATCAGCCAAAAGTCGCACATTGCTGAGCGGATCGATGGGCTGATCGAACGTTAGCTTTAACTCTGTCGGGTAAAAGTCGAGCGTGCTGCCGATAGCGGGTTCGGCCGAAATCAACTGCGCGTGAGCATGAAGCGGCACAACACGTAAAAACGCCATCCCCACAATCAGCCAGTACCACCACTTAATCACGCAAACGATACCCCAACAACCGCAGCGCATTGAACACGACCAGCAGCGTACTGCCTTCATGCAAAATAACCGCCCCGCTCAATTCGATTACGCCGATCACCGACGTAACGATCAACAGTGCGATTACGCCGAGCGAGATGGCGAGATTCTGCTGGATATTGCGGCGACTGGCGCGGCTGAGACCGACGGCAAACGGCAGCTTGCTCAAATCATCCGCCATCAGCGCGACATCGGCCGTTTCCAACGCCACCGCCGTTCCCGCGCCACCCATCGCAATCCCGACCGTCGCCGTCGTCAATGCGGGTGCATCGTTGACCCCGTCGCCCGTCATCGCAATTTCGCCGTACTGCGCTTCCAGTTCGCGGATCGCCTCCAGCTTCTGCTCTGGCAATAGCTCGGCGCGAATGTCGGTCAGCCCTAGCTCTTTGCCGACCTGCTGCGCCACGTCGTCGTTGTCACCCGTCAGCATGACGAGATGCTGCACGCCTAGCTCGCGCAGACGTGCCAGCGTCGCCTTTGCCTGTGGGCGCGGCGTGTCGGCAAGACCGAGTACGCCGATAAATTGACCGTCGTAGCTAACCGCCATCGTCGTGCGTCCCGCGTTTTCGAGCCGTTCAATCGTCTCGCGCACATCTGCATCGTGTGGATGGTTGGGATTTTCTGCGAACAGCTTCCAGTTGCCGATCTGCACCGTTTTGCCATCGAGCGCACTCTCGATACCGCGTCCCGCGATGTTGGTGAGCGAGGCGGCACTCTCCATCCCAATTCCCGCCTCGCGCACATGCTCGACGACCGCCTCCGCCAGTGGATGACTCGACTGCTGCTCAACGGAACCGACGATGCGTAATAGGTCACGCTCATCCGCGCCGTTAAACGTCACCACGTCGGTCACGCCAAAGTCGCCAGAGGTCAGCGTTCCTGTTTTGTCAAACGCCATCACTTGGGAGCGACCCAAATTTTCGAGATGCACGCCCCCTTTGATCAACACACCGTTGCGTGCCGCACGCGCAATGCCCGATAGGACGGAGGCGGGTGTGCCAATCGCCAGCGCACACGGCGATGCGGCGACGAGCAGCAGCATAGCGCGATAGAAGCTGTCGCGCAGTTCCATCAAGCCAAACAGCGGCGGCAGGACGATGACCAATAGCGTGATGATGAGAACGGCGGGGACAAAGCGGCTGGTGAAGCGTTGGGTGAATTGCTGAGTCGGGCTTTGCTGTCCTTGTGCCTCTGAAACGAGCTGCATGACGCGGGCGAGCGTGTTGTCTTTTGCCAGTCGCGTCACGCGCACGTCCAACGCCTGATCTTGATTGATCGTCCCCGCGAACACCTCGTCACCCCTGCTTTTGGAAACGGGAACGCTTTCGCCCGTGATGGGGCTTTGGTCGATGGTGCTGCGCCCCTGTTCAACCTCCCCATCAACCGGGACGCGGTCGCCGGGACGCACGATGACGACATCATCGACTTGCAACTGTTCGACGGGAACCTCTTCCACACCGCTCGCCGTTTTGCGCTGTGCCGCGCTGGGCATTAGCTCGCCCAATGCGTTGACAGCGTTGCGGGCGCGGTCGAGTGCGTGCTGTTCTCCCGCGTGACCGAGTGCAAAGAGGAACAGCAAAAATGCCCCTTCCCCAAACTCACCCAGTAGGGCGGCTCCAAGCGCGGCGGCCAGCATCAGCACGTCGGTGTCAAACTTGCCTTTGAGCAATGCGGGGATGGCGTGGGTTGCCACGTCGTAGCCGCCAGCGGCATAGGCTAGGAGATAGAAGATGGTTGCGACGGTCGGTGAGAAGCCGAAAAAGCGTTCGCCTAGAAAGCCGATGAGCAAAAATAGACCCGCCAAGCCGACGAGGATCAGCGTCCAGCGTTCCTGCATCCAGTGAGGGAGGAAGCTAGGGACTGCGCCGTGTGCGTGGCCTGCGTGATCGTCGCTGTCGCCGTGGTCATGGCCATCGTGGTCGTCGTGAGCTTTGGGCTGTTTTTCGGCCGAAAACCGCGCCCCGAACTTCTTCAACGTCTGCTCTATCGCCGCCCGATCAGTCTGTTGGCTGTCATAGGCGATGGCAAGCTGTCCAGAGGCATAGTTGAGGTTGGCGTGCAGAACGCCTGTTTGTTGTTCGAGTTGCTGGGAAATGATGGTGGTGGAATCGGCCGAATCCAGCCCCACAAAATTGATCTGCTCATGCCGATACCGCTCGGTAAACGCGCTCCCCGTCTCGCGTGCCATCCGTTCAGCTGAGTTGAGCGTGAGGAGATTGGGATCGTAGTGGATGCAAAGCTGTGGCTCTGCATCGTCGGTGATATGCACGCGCTGCACGCCGCGATGGTGTTGCAGCATCGTCGTGAGTTGGTCTAAACAGTGGTCGCGTTCGTGCGGCAAATCTGGTGCGACCAGTAGAATGTCGAGTTGAATGGTTTGCTCTTTCATAGTCATAACAGCGCGTCACAAAACAGTGCGTGCTGATTATTGGTCTTCAATTGTCGATTGCGGGGTCGGAAAATGGGATTGACTATGCCGCGAGAGGGGGGCGCAAGCGAGGGGGTCGCACGTATACCGCTGTGTTGAGATACGGCAGGAGTGCGGCAAAAATAATAGTAACGGCGAATGTGGTTGTGGGGACAGTCGGCAGAGTGAAGCCGTTATGGAGAGTTTGCTCAGTGGTTTCGGCCGAAACACACCCCACACTTTCCACCTGACAAAGCGCATCCCCCACATGATGCGCGACAATACCGCCGCAAATCAGCAGGTTGAACAAGGCGAGGAGGAAGAGATGCCGCTTAACCATGTTGGACGTGATCTAACCCACAGCGGAATAGTTCAGTGACGTGATTATCGTCGAGAGAGTAGAAAACGTGCCGCCCTGCTTTGCGGGCGCGCACAAGCCGCATCTGGCGCAGATGACGCATGTGATGGGACGTAGCCGATTCGCTGATGCCAGCCCGTTCAGCCAGCACGCCAACATTTTGCTCCCCTTCGCTGAGTGCCGCAATAATCTGAATGCGGCTTGTGTCACCCAACGCACGGAACAATTCAGCCAGTTCTGCGGCCGTCTCTTCGCTTAATGAAATCATCGAATCGCTTGCACTCATATCACAACACCTGCATGATCGTTCATATATCCAGATTTTACAGCCGTTTATCAATCTGTCAAGTAACAGTTGATAAAACGTTTTGGATGAGTCGATTGTCGTAGTTGTTGGTCAGAATAGGCTTATTCGGCTGGCTGCAAAATCAACGCCTTGCACAATTGCCACCTGTGGTATTTAGACTGTCAACTTTCTTTAGATTCTTGCGTACAACTCTTCACAATTTCTTTAGATTTGCCCTGTACAATGACCATGATAGATTGGATCTAGTCATTTAAACGCTAACTGTTAATCCGCAAGAAAATATGGGAAATATGGGAAATCAGCAAAATAAACAACACCCACAAGACCTAAATATCGAAGTTGTCAGTCGGCGTCAATTTTTATGGTTGAGCGGCGCATCAACTATGGGATTGTTTTTGGCAGCGTGTGGAGCGAATGGTGGAACGCAAAATACGCCACAGCCTGGCCAGAATCCGCTACAAATTCCTGAGTTGCTAGATAGCCGAGCCACACCAGAAATGGAGCTTGTTTTGCAGAATGGATCGCATGAATTTTATGCGGGTGTGAAAAGTGAGACGAAAGGCTTTAATGGCGGTTATCTCGGCCCAACAATCCGCCTTTATGACGGCTTAGATACGACCATTACCTTTACAAACAATATTGGCGAACCGACCACTGTGCATGGACATGGTTTACACGTGAATGGTGACATTGATGGCGGGCCACAATCACGCATCGAGCCGGGAGAGAGCTGGAAAATCACGATTCCGGTTAGGCAAGAGGCCGGAACAAGTTGGTATCATCCCCATCTGATGGGAACATCAGCCCACCATGTTCATGCAGGGCTTGCAGGAATGTACCTGATCGAGGATGAAAACTCTCAGGCGCTTGACTTGCCAAAAGAATATGGTGTCAATGATATTCCTTTGGTTGTGCAAGATCGTTCATTTACAGATGGGAAGATGAACCACTATGCGGTGACTGAGGATGAAATTAAGAGCGGCCTTCGTGAAGATACACTCGTCGTCAACGGAACCGTAGATGCATACCATTTAGTTCCCCAAGGCTGGGTTCGTTTGCGGCTCCTCAATGGCTCTAACGCCCGTTTCTACCGTTTCCATTTTGGCAACAATGTGTCATTTTTCAAGATTGCTACAGAAGGTGGCTTTTTGAATCAGGGGGTTTTTGCACATGACCTCGAAAAGGTTCAATCCAAGATTGAACTAAACTCAGCTAAAGTTGTCATGCAGACGGTGTCATCCTCGTTCAGTCATGGACTATCCACGCTGCGCTTGCCAAGCGGCGTTGAGTTCATCGTCGTGCTGGACGAAATACTTGTAGGAGTTGTAGGAGATCGGCTTGGAGAGGTCAGGGTTGATGAGCTTGCGAATGCTGGTGAGATTTACGCCAAGTTGAAGGTAGTGCAAAATTTGGTCGCGCTTGGGGTCGAGGACACGCTCACTGTTGCGGCTGCCTTTAGGTCGTCCCAACTTAACCCCTTTGGCTCTGGCGGCAGCTAATCCCTGCTTGACGCGCACCGAGATGAAAGTACGTTCCGTTTCGGCAAAATAACTGTAAATTGCCAGCAGCAACTTGCCATGTGCGCCAGTGGTGGAGAGTTCAGGCTGACGTACAAAGGCAATCTCGATGCCGCGTTGGGTTAGGTCGTTGATGAGATTGAGTACCTGTAACATCTCGCGCCCCAAACGGCTCAGTTCAGCTACCAACAATAAATCGCCTGCTGAGAGCTTTTCAAACAGTTCATCAATCCGACGGTCAGTCGCACTCTTGCGAGAAGATTCCTCCACCTCGATAAACTCATCAATGAAAATGCGCTCTTTGTTGGCGTATTCATGCAGCAAATGACGCTGCTTGTCCAAGTCCTGTCGGTCGGTGCTAACGCGCACATAGCCAATCACTTTTCGGGTCATAATAGCTGGTGATAGACAACTCTATATTTCGCAGTTGTTTCTCTCTTTGGATGATATAGTTGTTGGTGCTATTTATATCACCTTTGTGCTGAAACAAACAAATGTTTCTCTATGTCTACAACCAACACCTCAAAGCCGTCCCGCCGCCTCTACGTTCTCAACAGTGAAGAAATTGCGGTTTTGTACAACCAACCCCATTTCAACGATGAGGAGCACTCGCAATTCTAATGGCGCGACATCCAACGCATCATTCTTTCCCTCGCCCTCAAAACCACTTCTCACTCTATCATCGTCGCCAAGCTCATTGCTCACGCTCGCAAGAACCGCACCAAGCGTGCCTTATGGGAGTTGGATAACCTTTTTCGTTTATTGGTACATGAAGCGGTCGCGGCGCGACATTCCTCACCCTCCCGACATTGACCAGCTTGTTCAAACCCTCGCTCAATCTCCCATTGGCATTATTTCAACTTTGGATTGAATCTTGTTTATGATAGCATATTTCGCTATCATATCAGCTAGTGAATAAACGACATCAAAAAACGCTCACGAAAATTTTCAGTCGCCCCGTTCCCAAGTCATTGGATTGGCAAAGGATCGAAGCCCTTTTTATCGCGCTAGGGGCAAGGGTGATTGAAGGACGAGGCTCACGTGTTCGTTTTGAACTAAATGATGTCATTGCAACGTTTCATCGCCCGCATCCTCAAAAAGAAGCCAAACCTTATCAAGTAAGTGATGCGCGACGATTTTTAGAGCAAGCAGGAGTTAATTCATGAATACAATGAGATATAAAGGCTATGCTGCACGAATCGAGTACAGCAATAATGATGGCTGTTTCATCGGTCATGTTGCTGGCATTCAAGATGTTGTTGGCTTTCACGGCGAGTCGGTAGCAGAATTACGTGAGGCGTTTCAGGGAGCGGTTGATGACTATCTCGAAACGTGTGAAAAGCTAAATCGCTCCCCACAGAAACCTTACTCTGGTAACGTTATGTTGCGAATACCACCAAGTATTCACGCTGCGATTGCGACGGCGGCTGAAGTTAGCGGGAAGAGTATTAATCAATGGGCAACCGACACTTTTGCACAGGCTGTCACCTAGATAGATTCCCTAGACCGAAACCACTCAGGCGACAACGAGTGACTGTGTACTTAACAAGTCAACCATAAGCATACTGCACCTCCACGATGTCGTTATGTCTAACATAAACAGACAAGTCGTTTCTGTTATGATAGGGCATCTTTGAGATTGAGGGCAAAACAATGGCAAAAAAACAACGCAAATGCGTCGAATGCAACAAGCGACCACGCTGGAAATACAAGAACAATCCTGGCGATATGTATTGCAAAAAGTGTTACCACAAGCTGTGGAAGCGCGGCGGCTTTGCACATTCCCCGCTTCAAGCGCATCGTGATGACACTCAGTTTTTGTCATTCTTAGATAATAATTGAGATTGTCGCTATTTGTCAGGATAGCAAACGCTAAGAGCCTGAATATCCAAACAGGCTCTAAGACTCATTAGCGGTTGGAAAAGATGAACGCTCATCTAGAGTATACGCCATATTTATGCTCCAGCTTACGCTAAGATCGAGCCAACTCGACCAAAAGGGTCTGCTAAATTGCAGCTTACCTGACAGCTCGCCCATTTCATTCGCAAAATACCACGATAAATCGCAAAATCCTCAAAATTTCCAACAGCATTCCTCAAAGAGCCAAATAGTCTGATAAATTTCCTAACCTCATTTTTCTCTAATGAAAGTTTATTAAACTATCTGTTCAAATTATTAGAAATACGTTGGGGAGCATGAGGGTTGTCGCAATAACGTGAAATTTGGAGGTTTCACATGGGAGTTATCCGTGAAACAACCAATTCGCGTCATTACAGTAGACGACCATTTAATCACCCGTGAAGGGGTCAAAAGTCTCTTAAAGCAACCTGATATATGCGTTGTTGGGGAAGGGCGGGCAGGAAGTGATGTACTGCCACTTATCGAAATACACCAACCAGATGTGTTGCTATTGGACATCAGTATGCCCCAATTCTTTGATGGTAAGACAAAAGTTGGCTCCTTCAAAGCACTTTCAGCGATCCGTCAAATCAATCGAGACCATCCTGCTGTTTCCATCGTCTTAATTTCAGCCTTTTTGGATAACGAAATCATTGACAGTGCATTTGATCGTGGCATTCGGGGGTATGTGGTTAAGTCGGATTTTGAGACGACAGACCTTGCCAACGTTGTGCGGATAGCACATAGTGGTCGTATTATTTTGTCTGAACAAATTCAAGACCTCATCATTGCTAAACAAACGGGTCAGATCAGACTTCCCAATTTGACAAAACGACAGCGGGAAGTCATTTCATATGTCGCCCATCACATGAATGAAACGGATCAGGTCATTGCAGCAGGGCTTCATATCAAAGATGTGACACTGCGAAATCATCTCACTAATATCAATAAAGCACTTGGAACAACCAATCGAGGTGGAGCGGTTTTGGCCTGTATTCGCTATGGTCTTGTCCCTTTTGAGACTGATTTTATCAATTCCTCATAATAAGCGTGACAAATGTCTCGTTTTTTGTCTGGCATATTATCATGTTTTCTAGCAAAATGAATCAAAGAATTTTTGAGGAACGCAACATGACAAAACTAGACCTATCCAAAACACACCTCGCCACACTTGTTCAACGTTGTACAGAATTGACAAAGCTCGTTCTTAACGCACCACAATCTGACATCCTTATTCCAGCGTCGGCGACACTGATGGCAACAGAGCTGGTTTATTTCTCTGATGACAATCCAGAAAGTGGCGATGTTGGGTTAATTTGGGAGTGACATCATCGACCGTGGCACAACGAATATCGGCTGATGTACAAGCCAGCCACCTTCTAAAACAAACCCACGACTTTCTACAAACGACTGTTTTAGAGCCAATAGCCCTCTCGACAATTTCGCATAAGATTCTGCAACGCGATTGGACACAGCAAGTGATATTCCCTAAGGTCGTTTGTTCGGAGATACTACCTGTCTTGACTTGCCAACTGGCAGGCGGCACAGTCGAACAGGCATTGCCTTTAAGTGCCTTTTGGTGGCTCAATCTGTTTGCAGCACGTTTGCTAGATGATCTCCAAGATGGCGACATCACACAGTCATGGGAAAAACAGACCCCTGCACAAAGGCTATCTGCTGCTATCTATGGGTTAGGGGCTGCTCAGTACGCGCTTTCTTTTCTCGATGCGGATGCCAAATGTCATCAAAGTCTCTATGATGCTTTTGGTCGCACACTCGCGCTCGCTGCTGTTGGGCAGTATCAGCCCTCACCACGATTAGTTGAACTATCCATCGCGTCTTACTTTGAGACCATTATTTTGAAGTCAGCTAATCTTTTTGCAGCTATCTGTTGGGCTGGGGCGCGACTTGTGACAGTGGATGAAACCGTTCTGGCTGCTTGCTCTAACTTTGGGTTAGCCGTTGGGATCATGAAGCAACTTCAAGATGATTGTACAGATTTCAATGACAGCGAGTCATCCGACTTGGCACGCGGTTCATATACGCTGCCTGTCATTTATGCACTGTCGCAAACAAATGCAACTGAGGAGGCAATTGCGCTGTGGGACTCCCAAGCCATCTTACAACTTGTTGCAAGAACAGAGGGCATTCAATGGTGTCAGCAAATGGCGCGGATTTATCGACAACAAGCTCTTGACGCACTTTCTATCTTTCCAGCCGAAAAAACAGACCTCCTGAAAGCTTATGTCTTCTCTTGATTTGCTCCTGCGACACGGCCGACTACCTATCTTACTCGGCACGCTGGCCTTCATTTTGTCTTGTCAACTCTACTTTTGGCAAGCATTCCCAAACAATCGAGGCTTTGAAACGATTTGGTTGCCAGATACCGCGTTGCGTGTTGCGACTGTTCAGAAAAATCATCCCGTTGCTGAGTTATTGCAACCAGATGATGTGATCATTGCCATTGACGGACGAGAGCTACGACGCACGCAGCCGATATTCTTACCACCGATCAAACCCACCTACAACTTGACCATTCAGCGCGGGAATGCCATTGATGAAGTCACCATTTCAATTGCAGACACAAAACCAATTCTCACCCCTGTTGTGACGATTATCGCATTGATTGGTTGGCTAGTTGGCGCATTACTCGCGCTCTACAGCAAACAACATGACCCGAATGCCCTCCGCTTGGGCGTACTTTTTGCCTTCAACGCGGCTATCATTGCTGGTATTTTTGGTTCAATTGCTGGCGTTCCCTACCTCTGGATCATGGGACATCTGGGTGTTCACTTTGCGGGGTTGAGTTTTTTCCTGATTGGCTTGCTGCCACGTTCCACACCATTCCCAAAGTCGCTCTTGCGGTGTATTCAAGGTTGGTTCCTTGTCAGCATCACACTTGCCATCGCAGCATTGTACGAAGTGCTTTTTCTTTTCCCATATAAGCGCAGCTTACAGGATTGGCTAGGCGTTAGTCTGACACGCTTTGGGTATCGGTTATTCACGCTCGGTCTTCTACTGGGTCTACTTGCCATTTTTGCCCGCATCCGCACACAATCCTCTCCCTATCGCAAGCAGCAAGCTATTATCTTGGCGTTTTGTGTCACTATCGGACTGCTGCCGCTAATACTTTTCATCCTCATTCCACAACAATTTTTCGGGTTCGTTTTACTTCCAAGCGTCATTGGCTTTGCATTGACGCTTTTTGTGCCGTTAGGCTACTTCTTTATCATCTATCGACAAGGGTATCTTTCACTGGATCAATACATCGGCCGCTTCATCACCTTTACCCTCACCTTCCTGACCCTGTTTTTGCTCTACGCGGCACTCACGGAATTCTTGCGTGTGCGTGGCATCACGCTCACATCTGATCAGCAAGCACTTTCACTTATGCCTGCGCTTTTTCTTGCGATCACCTCAAAAAGCCCCATCGAAAATTTAGTCCAGTTTATTTTCTACGGGAATGACGGGCTCAATGCGAAAACGCTTGCACAAGTCTCAACTGAGTTGATCCAACATCCCGAACGTCAAACGTTGCAAACAATCATTCGCAATACAGCCGAGCAGCTCCAACTACCTGATTTTGCATTATATTTACAGACTCACAACGGTACATTTGGATCGGTCATCTCCTCACGACCAGAGCAGATCATTGCTCAGTTTGAGGTGTTTGACGACCCAATCTATTGTTCAGACAATCACCCACTTTTCCAAAACTTCCAGTGGGCATTTGTTCTCTTACCGGTGCGTCTAGCCGATACTCAGATCGGTTTTTTAGCTTTTTCAGAGCCGCGAACAGGTCATTTAACGCACAATCAAATGACCTACTTAGAAGAATTAGCGCGAGTACTTGCCTTTGGGAACCCTGCCATCGAACTGTTCGAGACATCCAATCAACGTGCCATTGTTGATTTACAGACACGTGAACAAGAACGGGTTCGCATCGCCTCTGAAATTCACGATGACCCATTACAAACGATTCTTATTACCACGACCCTCTTGAGAAACGCGATACGCTCGTCAGATCATCACTCTCTTACTGCACGTGCATTGCGCAATTTGGAAACAGTCTCTAAAGACCTACGGCAAATTTGTTCAACGTTACACCCGCCTGTCTTGAAAGAAGGATTAGCCGTTGTATCGCGACAAGCGGTACGAAAAATTCGAGAACGCACGGGGATGTCCATTACGCTACGCTTTGTCACTGATGAATTTTTCTTTGATGATGTCACGCTGGATGTGACCACCGCATACTATTATATTTTGATCGAGTCATTGAATAACGCGATTAAACATGCTGCGCCAAGTAAAATCATCGTGTCATTAACCGCTGCAAATGAACAGATTTGTATGCGCGTCTCAGATGATAGTACAAGCCAACAAAAGTTGATCCAACATTCTCTCAGTAAGTTAGCGCGTCAATCCAAACAGTTTGGACTTATCAACATGCACCGTTGGGCTTCGGGCGTTGGCGCAACCCTCGTCATCAAACAAAATGAGCAGGGTGGGGTGATTGTGACGCTCTCAATTCCTTATGACATTGCCTTATGATTAAAGTCAGCAATCTGTCGAAACAGTTTCCAAACAGCCAGCAACTTGTTGTGCAAGATGTCTCTTTCTCGGTTGGGAAAGGGGACGTGCTGGCTTTGCTGGGTCCTAATGGGGCGGGAAAAACGACCACCATCAAAATGATTCTTGGTTTAATCAAACCAACCGATGGTGAAATTGACGTTTGCGGACACAATATGTGTCACAGACGGGGCATCCAGTATGGGGTTAAAAAAATTGGTGCGGTTCTTGAAGGCGCACGCAATTCGTATTGGCGACTAACAGCTTGGGACAACTTGATCTACTTCGGGAGCTTACGTGGTCTTTCAAAAAAACATTTGCGAGAACGCGCCAATTATCTGCTGGACTTCTTTGCTCTGACAGACTCGGCCGAAAAAGAAGTCCGTCACTTTAGTCGCGGGATGCAGCAGAAATTAGCAATCGCCATTGCCATGCTACACGACCCCGATGTGCTGATCCTCGACGAGCCAACGCTTGGCCTTGATGTCAGCGCAGCACGCTTACTAGAACAACGCATCGGTGAGCTAGCTGTTCAAGGCAAGACAATTTTGCTGACAACACACACCATGCCGCTCGCCGAGCGATTAGCGTCGCACATTTTCATTATCAACCGCGGCAAGCAAGTGGCCTATGGGCAAACGCAAGCACTGTTACACAATTACGATCAGAGCGATGTGGTTGCTATCAAGCTGATTGGGGAAATTGGGGAGAAATCGGCCGAAAATATTCACCAAACCTTCCCTACCATCCTGATCGACAACGACCCACAAACAACCCTGTCATGGTCAGACCCAACCCAAACAGACATTTTGCAACTCTACATCATGCTAGATCAATTGGGCGAGACAGTTGACACTCTTCAACGCCGACAACTCACGCTTGAAGAGATGTTTGTCACATTGACGACTGAGGAGCAGCCAAGGTGAGTCAATGGCGCAACCTTTTTCAAGCTGAATTACAGCGACAGTGGCGACTCGTCCGTGCCTATCCCATCAACGAGATTGCGCGACTGGTGCTTTTCACACTCGTCTTTTTCCTCGTCACAGGCTTGTCAAATCTTGTCGCTGCTGGCAACTTTTCTGAACGCGCGCAACAAACATTTCTACTTGGCTATCTTATTTGGCGTATCAGCACAGGCTTCTTGGAAGACCTGGTGAACGCCGTTGCTGAAGATGCCAAGTGGGGCGTTCTTGAGCAACTTACAATTAGCGGTCATTCCTTATTACAACTGTTATCTGTCCGTATCTGCATCCTCATCCTCTATTATTCGCTGCGTGCTATCTTGATGTTGTTCATCATCTTGCCACTGCTCAAACTCAGCTTACCCGTGCGACCACTTGCCATGATTCCGTATCTTATGACCTTATTGGGGATGGCAGGGCTTGGGCTTGGGTTTGTCGGTCTGCATCTGATCTACAAAAATATCCATTTTCTGATCAATGCCATCACCTTCACCCTGTTCTTTCTAACGGGCATTCTGACCTCATTTGACGATTTGCCAGCCTTGTTCAAAATTAGCCGTCTCCTCCCGCTTTCTGCGGGCATTGATCTGCTACGCCAAGTCGCCTTCACATCTATCAATCTGCCCCAACTCTTGCAAACAGCCACATTTTGGAGCATGACGCTCAATACCCTTTTCTATCTTCTTGTCGGAATTTTTCTCTTTCGCTATGGTCTACAACGCGCACAACAAGATGGCTCACTCGCCCACTACTAACCCACCATGCTTTTCTTAACGACCTTTCGCGGTGAACTCTATCGACAACAAGCCCTCTGGCGCACCTATCGCGTCAGCTTTATCGGTCAACTTATCGCCAATTCGCTTGTCTTTATCGTTCTCTCGTTGACCTTTCAAGCGGTCGCCACACAGCAGGGGGTTGCCTACAGTGCCCAACAGCAAACGGCCTCTCTCATCGGCGTTCTGATTTGGAATATCTGTGGTCGCTCGATGGGGGCATTGCCGTTCATGGTGCAGCAGGAAGCACAACAGGGAACCCTCGAACACTTCCTTCTCACCTCCACGAACTTTTTCACCTCCCTTTGTCAACGCATCGCGGCCGTCACGCTCTTTCAACTACTCGAAACCATCGTCATCGGGACACTCATCGCACTCGCCTTACGTTTGCCGCTTTTCCCAACAATTTCCTCCATTCCAATTTTGTTATTGACGACCATTGGTGCGTGGGGGGCTGGATTTCTTTTTGCTGGGCTTGCGCTTGTCTATAAATCGGTTGGACAAGTCGCCTCCCTTGTTGCCAATTTGTCGCTCTTTTTTACAGGCGCACTTGTGCCGATCAACTCGCTTGACCTCATTTATCCTCTCCTCAAATACACCTTTCCTATGACATGGGGCATCGATCTTCTACGACAGTCCATCATTGTCGGTGATGTAACCTCCTCCAACTTCATCGGCCTCCTCATCAAATCGCTTACCCTCTTTCTACTCGGATTTAGCGTCTTTCAGTGGGGCTATCTCCGCGCCCGTCGATACGGAACTCTCAGCAACTACTAGGCAGCAGCGTGACAAATGTCTTGTCGCTCACGTGACAAATCAATCAGGTTCATCTTTCCCCCTCTTTCTACAATTTATTCCAGATAACGAACGCACGGAACACACCCAAATAACACCACGAGGTGAAGAATGCGCTTCCTCACCTCGCGGAAACGTCAACGGTGTCATTCGGATGGGGGTTTTGTTCCCCGCAGCTAATCCCCTGACCTTCCTCCAACGGCATCTAATTCCATTCTCTGGACACATCGCTCGATGTCGAAAGGGCGGAGCCGTGCAAACGCAAGGAGCGTCATTGTGTTCAACCCCCTCAAAGTTCTTCCCTTCATCGCCTATCTCCTAATCAGCTGTGGTGCCCCAACAACGACCACGCTGTGTGCGCCGCAACTGGCAGGCATAGGCGTGTACGCGACCCCACTTGCGAACCAAGACCCAGACCGTGACATCATTGCGAGTTTGTACAACGGGGTGGCATCTGCGTCATGCGCTCCAACAGAAATAGCCCCTGCCACACCAGACGGTACGCCCATCGTTGCAAGGGCGGGGGAGATACTCAACCTAGACCACGCGGTGACAGACCAATCTGTGCAAACAGTCGCAGTTGGCGACGATAGTCTCGCCGTTGGTTGGGCGCAGGCGGATGAACTTTGGTACGCGACCGCACACGGTGGCAGCTCGCTTAAACCAACACGGTTTGTAACAGGAGAGCAAATTGCACTTGCCTATGGCAATGTCAACCGCTTACACATCGCATGGGAGAAGCATGGCAGCATCTATTATGCAGCGGCCGACGATGGGGACACCGTGATAGATACGCCAAATGAAATAGGGGGAGGCGCAGAGCCACACATTTTTGTAGACGATGGTGGCTGGGCGCATATCATTTATACAGATAGCTTCGGCCGTTTTCAGCATGAACGAGACACTGGCAACGGCAATTGGGAAGGGGTGGCGGGACCGCCCCCACTAGGCTTTTGGGAAGGGCAGATGCTAACGCTCGTTGCAGTCCCAGATAATCTTGAGACGATCTCTGTAGACAGTGCGGTTTTCGCCAGTGTACAGGCCAATGACAATACGACGATCGTTTACAGATTAGACAAGCCCAGATCGGCCTTTCCGCAATGGCAACAGATTGGCAGTTGGACAATTCCATTGACGGAGCAATTCAGCGGCTCTGTTCAACTAGATGCCATCCGCAGCGATTCAGGCGAGATAATGGTCATCAACACATGGGTGACGAAGCCACTTACACCACCAGCACCTTTCCTAGAACTTCGGCAACCGAGATATTTCCCCGTCAATCCGTATGCACCCAACGGCATTGCCAACGACGAGTACCTGCATGAAGGTCTCAACGCGGTCGGTTGGGAAACAACCGAATACGCACATGAGGCGGGGATCATGCAGACGTTCCCCACAACGGTTGGAGATGTTGTCCAAGTACAAGCATGGGCAAAAGCGTGGTCAAGTACAGATTACAACAGCCAAGTTAACCCTGCGAATATGCGAATGCAGATAGGGTTAGACCCCAGTGCAGGGCGCAATCCAGATGCAGCGACCGTTGTTTGGTCAAGCAGTCACAGCCCGACAACAGACTGGGCAGAAATTTCCGTGCAGATGCCTGCTACAAATAGCCAGATGACGCTCTTTCTAAGATCGCGCCCAGATGCGGCTCGCGCTCGTAGCACAGCGTACTTTGATGACATCCGCATCACTAACGGGACACTCGGCAACGCCAGTTTTGAAGACCTGTTCACGCCGATGTCCTCAGACCCAGAGAGCCAACTGCCCACGCAATGGGAACCCTTTTGGGAAGAGAACGCCAACAATGCACCACCCCGTCAGCCATACACAGGCTATGCCGTCATTTCAACCAACAATGGCAATACGTGGACTGACCCACACATTGTCATGAGCAACCAATCGCCCGCACAAGGGGCAACAGGCGCACTGGAAAATGGCATTCACCCGTACATTCTCCCACAAGGGCAAGGGGTGTCTCTTCTATATATCTACGGACATGGTAATCCAGCCAAAGACGGCGACCGTAGATTCGGCCGAATCCACACCAGCCACTGCAACCTGACCCTCACCATTTGCGTTGACCCGCCAGGTAGCCCGCTACTTCCTCGCACCCTCTTACGCCCCGTTTCCCAACTCCTCACCGCTCGCGATCCCTTCGACAACACCCACGCCCTCGCTGTTTGGCAAATGATACAGACAGACCATGAACGATTTGATGTGTTGGGAACATGGATCCAGATCGAATAGAGAGGAAACAAAGCAAGTCGCAGATTACGCAGATTATTTTTCGCGCAAATCTGCGGCAAACCTATTATGCCAACATCACACGACACACACCTGATGGGAACACGCACGAATGGACTGTTGCTGGGAGCCACAGTTGTATTCATCTCGCTTGCGCTCCTCTGCATAGGCATTGCTACGACATTTGCCCGTGCAGAGGGGCCAGTTGAATTAGCACGCATTTCGGCCGCCACACACAATCTATCACCCCTCGTCATCAGCGACACAGGTGGCAACCGTCATCAACCAGACCCGCGTTTGCCCGCCTTGACACAACATCTGCCGTCATTTGCCGCCCCCCATTCGGACGTGACACAACAAATCACCCTCCACAACGACGAAGCACACGCTCGTCAAATCACGCTCACCCAACAGCTTCCCATTGGCTTAGAGCCAGCAACCCCAGCAGACTGGCATCCGCCTTCTGACGTTGTTTGGAACCCCTCCCAACGTCAATGGACATGGACAGGTGAGCTGGCAGGTGGGAATCGAGATTATGTCCTTGAGCCGACAACGACTGAGATTCCCTATGTAGACCTTGCCACGTTTGGGGTTGTCAATCTATGCGATCAATTTGCCGACACAGATGAAAATGCGGTCACGACCGTTGTGTGTGATGATGCAAGCGTGACGCTCAATATCGGCCGACAAGGGCAAAGCATTCTACTCTACGGCAGCGCATGGCGGTCGCTCACACTTCATGCCGACGGAGTTGTAAGGATGAAGGATGAAGGGCGACCGATGGTCGCAGGAAGGATGAATGAAGCAATCGAGATTTTGCCTTCGTCAGATTATCCATTGACGCTTGCGCCGCTCCATGCCGACTATGATCTCAGCTATACAGCCTCACCCACACAGACAACGCAAGTCGGCCGCTGGCACGCAGCGGTCATCGCAGATTGGCTCGACGGCCGTGACACCTTGTATATCCAGTGGCACAACGCGCCCTTAGCAACTAATCCAGACACAACGACCCGCTTTGCACTCGCCATCCCCTTGTGGTCAGACGATGAAACACCGCCAGAAATAGAGACCGCCTTCTATATTTACGACAACATCTCACACCCAAGCCGTCTGATTGATGCAGGTTACAGTATCGGGCTACAAGATAGCGCAGGTGAGCGCGGGATGAGTTATGCCCACAGTGTGACGGGCAATGTGCGCGGCTATCCACCGAATCCAAGCGTGTTGCGCCTTCTCCCCATTCGTTATGGCGATGCAGATGCGTCAATGAATGTGCTGTCATTTCGCTGGCGCGTTTCGGCCGATGTCCCCACTCACCTCGTCAGTACCATCGACCTGACCAGCGACAGCCAGCAGCAACCGCTCAAACACAGTTGGGACACACAGCAACTTGCCGTCCGTCATCAACTCTATCTTCCAGCCATCGCTCATACGGAGCCAACCCCATGACAACGAGGTTGTATCGACTCGACGCACGTCCCATGCCCATGGCTATCCGCTGGCATTACGTTGTCTGTAAGCGGAAACCCACCGACGACACGATCTGCGCCGCCATCGCGCTCTATCCAGATAGGCGCACTTGCCACATCCTCAGCGGCATCGCATGGCTACAACAGCAATGGCGACAGCGCAACACTTTCTATATAGAAGGGCGGCAACTTGGCGTGAACGCCGTTCGCATTCAGCTGCACCCCACCCACTACAACGCGGGTAGATTGGTTTGGGTGTATCAACCACGGCGGTCGTATGCGTGCTAAGTCAACCCCTCCCTTGCTACTTTTCTCAGCCCTCTTTTGTTTGCTACTGGCCTGCACGGGAACAGCCCTTATCGGTGTCGTCGCAGACACGGAAACACTCGCTGGGGTTGCCTATTGGACAGCGGCAACAGGTAGTCCTGTGCCAACACAGACACGCTATCTAGGCATGAGTACGCCCGTTATCCCCGCCACGCCCACACCGTATACGATTGTTGAAACGTCCCAACTGCCCACCATTCTGACGACAGCTACCCTGACACCCCCGCATTGGTCAGCTACCGCAACCCCGACATGGCAGCCTACCGCAACGCCGTGGTGGATCACGACAACCCCCGTTGTCGTTTACAACAACATCACGACAACCCCCGTGCCAGCGTGGACAACAACACCCTCATTACCGATTTACGCGCTGACCACGCCTGTCCCAACCGAAACGCCCATCTATCACATCGGCCGCTTTTTCATGCACAGTGATGTCTATATCGGCGACGGCTATGCCCCCGTTGTACGGATGGTAAACTACGAGCGACAAGATCACCCACTGGCAGAGACCCCCTACACATGGCACTACGTCACCCTGACCATTCGCAACCAAACGGACAGCCGCCCCGTTATCATGCCGCTCACCGACGTGTTCTTCATCCGTCGCATCGCAGCGGCCGATGGCAGCCAGATTCAAGGCGAATGGCGTGTTGTTAACGACCCCCTGCTTGCGCGTGCGTGGCCGCTACCAGAAGAGACAGAGGCCACCCCCCTCCCAATCCATAGCGAACGCACCGTCACACTTGCATTCGAGACACCCATCGGCGACATGCTGGAACTCGGCCTTATCACAGATTGGTCGCGTCAGATCGCTTATGGCTTACCGATCTGGTTTGTGCCAGAGCTGAATCCCGAAGCCCCGTTTGTTGAAGCAGACCATCCCCCGCCACCGACCTCCGTTTACCTAGATGATGTCGCTGCCTACAACGGCAACCAACAACCCGTCGCCACCGTTGGGGCTGGCACACCATGGCCGACATTGCCCGCAGCGACCATCGGTCGTTGGCCGACCAACGGCAGCCAGACACGCGGCTTTGCGTGCCAAACATTTTTTACAGGGGTCGATGGCACAGGCTGGGGCTGTCCCGATGAAAAACCGTGGTTCCATCCAGGCAGTGACATCGCCAACAGCACCGACAACCCTATTGTCGCGCCTATCACAGGCCATGTCACGTTTGCAGGAGCCGATGTGTGGGGGTCAGATTGTTCCGACTTTGCGGGCAGCGACTATCCACACACGGGCTTTGGCAATTACATCAAGATTTCTGGCGCAGGGATGCTGCACTACTTTGCCCATCTCAACTCATTTGCCGTTGGCAATGATGCCCCTGTCACAGCAGGGCAACCCATTGCAGGGATGGGCAGTACAGGCTGTAGCACTGGCTCACATTTACATTGGCAGGTCAAGGTCAATGGACAGTTCATTGACCCCGCAATTTGGGCTGGTGCGGGGCCACCCCCATAAAATGGGAGGAAGCGATGCAAATGATTTTATGCAGACTGCTTTTAAGCTACTGTGGGCGAATTATGTTGAACCGTTTGCCGACTTCCCTTCGTGACGTGCCTCTTGCACTTATTTTGATTGCGCCAACGTTAACGCTTGTGCAGATGCAGCCGCTGGTTGCGGTAACACTGCAAGTACGCGACCTCAATGGGCGTGCTTTTGCGCGACCGATTCAAATTCGTGACGATGAAGGGAACCCACTGCAAACGTGTCAGCCAGATGTAAATGGACGCTGCACGGTGCAGTTAACACGCGGCTTGTATCAGATAGAGCCAATGGGGACACAATTAGACCCGCTCTCGGCCGCCGCAGCTGTCGAAATTGGGGGACGTTGGTTGGCGATCACGGTCGGGGATGAACCGTTGGCGTATGGGTTTGTCATCGACGAGGGCGCGGTCTACTTTGATAATACACCTAACGCAGCGAGACCACAGCCGATTCGGCCGACACAAGCCGATTTGGCAGCACATTTTTCTGAGGGTGACAGCGCGACAGAGGCATCATCCCTTGCGGCCGAAACGCCACAAGCGACCGCACATCCGCCTGTATCACCTTCCACAACGGTGTCCGCGCAATCGGCCGACACAACGACTCACAATCGGCTACTGCTCTTTGTTCTCACCTTGACCATGGGGACGGTCGCTATCTGGTGGCTGACGGCGAGGAAAACACAATGAAACTGTTTCACCTAATCGGTGTCTCCAATGCCGCCTATCTGTTGCAAGGGTTTGTTGACCGTGCCGCCGACAAATTGCTGTATACCCTTTACTGGAGCTTGGCAAAGCTGTTGTGGCAAATAGAGCGCATGATTTTGTCGGGCGCATTGCTCATCAATGGGCTGCGGCAATGGTTGGTAGACAATGCGCTCCAACTGCTGACCTTCATGATTAACGGCATCGCACCCATTGCGGCCGCGCTGCTGTTGCTTGCCATTGCGGTCTTGGGTCTCCAGCTAGTGGGCAGTCGCGTTTTGAAAACAGTCCCACAGTGGATAAATCCAGAGCGGCTAATCCTGATGGCTGTCCTGAGCATCTTGTTTCTAGGCACACCCGAGCTGGCAATAAACGCCCTCGAGGACATTCGCAACATGGTCATGAGCATTCGTGCAGGGGAGAGCCTCGACACAGCCGCGACCGCTTTTGACACCGGCACAGGTGGCACGCCCGATGAGCCCCTGCCCAGCAACATTCCCGACGTGCTGGCAGTTGACCCATTTGCAGGGGTCGTGGATGCCTTTGATCTGACCGCGTACTACATTCAAGTAGACAACGTGGCGGTTCTCGATGAGACCACGTTGCCGCCAGATTTTGAAGCAACGTGGTTCTCGAATGGGGAGCCGGCGACCTTTGATCTCGCCAGCGAATCTGAGCGTGAAGAAGCGTTGCGGCTGGCAGCTGATGGCAATCTGCGGCTTTTCTTTGGCCTTATCAGTAGCGGCGCAGTCATCGCTGAACAGATATTGTACCTGATGTTACAAGCGGCTGCGGTCATTCTCTACTTAGGCTTGCCGCTGGCATTTGCCTTGAGTTATTTCGTCTTCACGCAATCGCTTTTGACACAATACCTGCGCCAATTTCTCAACCTGCTGCTAGAAACACTCTGGAGTATGATCGTGGCTGGTTTTGCTATCTGGCTCATGATCACGGCAGGCAGTTATGGGGTGATGTTCTTTTTCTTCGCCGCCATCATGGCTGCCATTCTCCTCTACTGGCGCGTCATCAGTGCCGGGTTGCTCATCATGCGTGGTTTCTCGCTCTTGGATGGATCCAGCGTGACGGGTGGCGCAGGGGTCAAGACGTTGACGGGTATCGCGCTGGGTGGTGCAAGCTTGGCAGCGGGGGCGGTGATAGGGGCGGCCAATCGCGCCGATGATACGTTGAAGACAACGGCACAGGTGGGGGCAGCGGGTAGCTTATACACAGCAGGTCGTTACCGTGCCGCTCAAGCTAATCGCATAGCCTCCCCTGTGCGGCGACAACAGGCCATCCAGCGCGGTCAACAGCTACAGGCAGCCGCTGGGTATGTGGCAGGCCGCAATGAGCGCATCGGTCAATTCATTGAAGGCGCACACGAAGTACGAACGCTGACACGCCGCGTGCGGGGCAATGGCAATGCAGCCGCCGATGGCTTTGACTATCTGCGTGTGGGGCAGATGCAAAGTGCTGACAAAAGCAACCCCTGGTTGAGCATTGGGATGTCGCATGGGTTACAGGAAGCCTATCAGCAGCTTGGGGCAAAGGGTGGCGGGAGACGTGTAAGTACAACTGACCCGGAGGGTAGATTTGCAACAAATGGCGCGACAAATCATGGAAGTGGACACCCTCCCACACAGCAAGGGGCAAGTACCACACAACAACCTGCCCCAACAACAGAAGATTTTGTCACTTTACAAGGAATAGCTAATGCAACAGCGGCACCTTTGCCAGAGAACGAACATGATGGTACGAGAAGTCCACTGTCACCGCCTGTTCCTCCAGACCCAACCCGTCGAGATGCTGCTGAAACCGTGTCCTCTGCTGACGGGAGCCAACAGCGTGTCACACCACCAGCGGTAGATTCTGTAGGATCATCCACACCCAATCCTATTCCACAAATAGATATAGCGGCTGTTCGCAGCGTGCTAGAGCCGACAACCGACACAACAGAAACGAGTGTCCCTTCTCAGACGGTGCGTGAACAACGACCTGCTGGGAGCCAAAACAGTACACCCTCAGAGCCACAGCGCAATCCATTTATGCCAGACGGCGAAGCGGCAGATAGCGAGGTCAGAGACCCACTTGGCTGGCTAGACCCAGCAGAGGAACAAGTTGAAGATGCGCCACACGTGAGTGAGCCACCAGTGATAGCCGAACGGTCTCTCTCCCATTCGGCCGAAAATCAGCCCAGACAAACGGTGGCTCCATCCGTATCCACTTCTCAACCAACGACTGAAACAATCCCCCCCCGCAGCGTCCCACAAGCCATTGCCATGTTGGGCAACGCAGACCCAGCCGTTCGCACGCAGGCACACGCACACATCGCCGCCACAGCGGGAACAAAGGCGGCGCGGCAAATGGCAGCACTGACTGACAAATACGGTCAGCCTGTCATGCAGCAAACAACCCAGCGACTGACAAATTGGCTGTCCCAGCGACAACAACAGAGGGCTGGTTCCGTCGCTATCTTGCGCGATTTACAGCGCGGGGCGGCATGGACAAACGATACACCGCTCAATTCGGCCGAACAAGCCACGCTTGCACAAGCGATTGTTCAACCCACAGAAACGGTGGATCGTCAACACCTCACCCGTGCGGCACTGGAGGCGCGTGCGGCAGGATACGATAGCAGCGCAACGGCAGCCTGGTTGGGAAGTCGTGACGCATTGCCAACAACAGTCACCACACAACTAAATACGCTCAATCAGTCGGCCGATGCGCTCGGCCTCTCACAACGGGAGGTATTGGCCGTTCAAGCAGATGTCGAACAGTATGGTGCAGCGACAACACAAGCCGCGCTCGTTGCAGAAGGCAATGACGCAAACACAGTTTCCCAACTGGTTGGGACGCTGGATGCCTTACCGACCCAGACCCACATCACGCCAGACTTACGCTTTGCGCGCGGTGACCTGCATGGGTATCAGGCTGCGAGAGGAGAGACGCTGTCGCCAATCCGACAAGGGACGACCCAAATAGGTGACACCCATGAGCGTGCAACTATCTTGGCACAGGCGGTCAGTGGCCTGAATTCTCAAGCCGCACCCGCTGTCCAGCAGATGGCGCAAGCAACCATCTCGCGTCTGACAAGTGCAGAAGAGGGGCAGAACATCCAAAAGATGACACAGCGTGTGGGGAGCAACCAGCCTGTTCAAGCGGCTATCCAACGCATTGGCGATGTCGCCACACGCTACAAACGGAAAGAGGGGCTGTCCCCTGCGGCTGTGGTAGATCGTTTCGCATCACCCGATGGCCTGCGCGATATTGAGCATGGCCTCAACGGCACCCCACTCAGACAGGTCGAACTGCAACAGCTCGCCGCCGCGACGCTGCACCCTGAAGTCGTTCTCTCACGTCAAGAACTCGCCACCGCCATCACGCAAAACGCATGGCAGTCCAATGCCAGTTCAGAGACGTTAACCGAGCGGCTACAGGTCACAGATTTTGCCCAACAGACCGCCGCCGTGCGTATGGCAGCAACCCAGCTCGCAGAGAGTGGCTTAGAAGCGACAACCGTGCAGCAGGTCGTCCATGACATGGCGCGTGACAACCTGCCCGCTGCTCACGACCGCTTGCAAAAGACAAAGCTACCACATCTCCAAACTGAGAAAGCGCGTACCGCTCTCCTCACCACACTGCAACAACTCCCCGCCACAACGCGCTTACGTCGTCGTTTTGCCGCGCCTGAAAGAGCGGAAGACGGTAGCGAATCATCGCGCCACAGAGAATCTCTTTAGGCTACTGAATAGTATACAAAGACAATGAAAGGTAACAGTATGTCCATCCTTCGCAGACACATCGGGTGCTTGCTCCTGTTCTTTTTGCTTTTCGTGACGCTAACAGTCACACCTTATACCTTGGCTCAGGAAGCAACCCCTGTTGTCATCGACTTCACAGCGACCCCGACAGAGACCCCAACCCAAACCCCGACAGAGACAGCAACACATATCCCAACGGCAACGCCAACCCAAACCCCGACTGCGACGCTGACCCCCTCACCCACGGTCACGCCGTCGCCCACCATAACGCCCTCGCCGACACAGACACCCACGATACCCCCAACGGCAACGCGACAACCGACAAATACACCCATTCCAACAAACACATCTGTCCCAACAAGCACGCCCGTCCCAACATGGACACCCACAACAACCGTTACGCCGATTCCCACTTGGACACCTGCCCCAACGGCAACGCCGCGTGTGGCGAGAGATTCGGCCGAACCGAACGACACGCCCAACGCAGCACAGCCATTGACACCAGGTCAGGTCGGGCAGTATCAGGTCGGTGCAAACGATCCCGCAGATTACTTTACGCTATTGGTCAAATTGGAAACACGCTATACCTGCGAGACAGAAACGACAGCGGTAGATACAGAATTATTCATCCAAAATTGGCAGGGCGAGGTGTTGTACTACAGTGATGACAGGGAAATCGGTCGTATAGATAGCCGCATCGCGTGGGTCGCGCCGCGCGAGCAGACCGTCATCATCGGTGTCCGCGCACGTGGCAACACCTATGGCAGCTACACGCTACGTTGCGAAGCGTCCGCGCCAACCACACCCACAACTATCCCCGTTGCGAATACACCCCGTTCCATTACGCCCACCACATCCCCAGCGCAGAATACACCCCGTCCCATCGTTGTCAGTCCCACACAACCAATGGGACACGCGACGTTGACAGCGACGCGGATCGACAGGCTCCAACTGCCACCCCCCACGCTCACGACAACCCGCAGCTTGACCCCAAGCGCGACACCCGATTCACGCGCCTTTCTACCTATCCGTTCGTTGGGGATTGTGAATACGCCCCATTCGGTCGAGCGAACAGTCGTCTCACTGCACATCTACTATGACGCAAACAACGACCGCAAACCATCACCCAACGAAGGGGTTCCCAATGTCTCCGTTGTCGTCGTCAACGGCAATGGGCAACCCATACAACAGGCATTCACAAGTTCGCAGGGCGACGTGCATCTAACGGTGCCACCCGAAGCACAGCGATTGGTCGTCCCGTTTGTGTCAGGCTGGTCGGAGACCCTTCGACAGGGTGCAACGAGCAGCAACACATTTCAAATTGGGCTACAGGCCGTCGAAATCCCTGTCTTTATCCCTGTCCAAAAAATTACCCACACGGAGGATGAGTAATATGGCAACGAGCGTTGACACCAGCCAAATCCCAGTCGATTATATCCACGCTTTTGAGGACGGCCTCGCGCAAGCGTTTGCGGATGCCGACGCGATAACGGCTCCCGCCAAGCGCGACGTGCTTGCCAACCTGCTGAGACAGGTGATAGATCACAATGCCTATATTCAGCCAGATGGCAGCATCGCCTACATTCAAGCACTGAACGAAGAGATAACGGCTGCCATTGCACGCCGCAATGGGGTAGGCGGTTCCGATGATGCGTCGCCTGAACTCTCCCGCCGCACGCAACGGCTAGCGATTGCGGGTCTCGTTTTGCTCATTGTGTACATTGGTTGGTTTATGTGGCGCAGTCGGCCGAGCGCACAAGCGGCACGGTTGGCAATCGCCAATGGGGAAGGTGCAATTGCGACGGTGGTTGGGATAGAAACCGTATCGACCGACCCAACCCCCACATTCGAACCGTTGCCCCCTGTTTCCCAAGACGCACTCGCCGCTATCGACGGCAACGGCGAACGGCTGACGCTGGGATCCCCCTCCCTGCTTGAAATTGTCTATAGCGATGAGCGCGTGACGGCACTGCCCATTTCCCCCGCGGGTCTAACCGATGTCGGCGCACTGCGTTATCAGGAAGCCGTCATGCTCTCAGACTCCCCCGTTGCCGTTTGGCTTGCCAATACACGCCTCAATTACGGCATTGGCATTCCGCGTGACATGATCCGTCGCCTAACGGCTGGCGACCGTATCAGATTGTTTACCAATACAGGCGTAGAAATCCCCTTTCTGATTCGCGAAGTCACGACGCGGCGCAGCTACCAAACAACCGACATCCTCAAACAAGATGAGATAGGGCTGGCTCTTTTTGCCCTGCCAGCCAGCAGTGATGAAAGCGTGGATGTCGCGTTTGCGGTTTACGATGTCAGTCATGAGCAGCAGATAGGGTCAGCCGCTGCCTTGGGAACCTTGCAACCATTGGAAAACCTGATGGTCACTGTCTATGACGGTCTACAGGTCAACGAACAAGCGGATGGACAGATTGCGCTCAAACTGCAAGGCACAGTTGAAGGAGAGCTGTTGTCTGGACAGCAGCTGTTGGTCAATGTCACATCGGCCGATGGTCAGCAAACTGGCACAATCCCGCTGCTGGGTGGGTCTTGGACACGTGAATTTCTGCTCCCTGCCAGCGCACAAGGACAACGTGCGCTCGTCGAAATGCGCTTGTTGCCCAATGGCGAGCTTGTCTCGATACAACTGCCTACGTTGCCAATCCTGCGTGAACAGTTAGTGACAAGCCTAATACAAGCCTGGTGGCAGCCTGATACAACGACAACACTCCAACTGCGCCACGTCAATGCGCCTGAGAATGGGCGAGTGTGGTTTTCGGCCGAAGACCTCAGCTTGACCCATTCAGACGGGCAACCGCTTACGACAGTCAGCGGACGGGCGTTGCCTTTCCCTATCGACGCAGGTGAAACCGTCTCACAAACGATTTCACTCACAGCCATCCAACCCGATACCCCCATCATCGTGCAAGTCGGTCAGATGCAATGGGAGGTGCTTTCCTCCCCCTAACACAAGTCTCAATTTAGTTCATCGTAAACAACACAATCTACAACAGTCACCCCCCACTTGGGTGCTGTCAATAACGGAGCCTTTTCTCATGAACATACACACTGTGTACACTTGTATTCAATCTACGATCACACAACTGCGTACCACTCGTTGGACGCGGTTCCTGCCGCTGTTTCTACTCATGTTTGTCTTAACCGCTTGTGCAGTCGATGCCGCACCACCCGCTGTGGTGTGTGAAAGTCTCAATCGTGGGATTTACACCATTCGTCTCGCGGGTGCTGTTCTTGTTCTAATCTCCGTCGTCATGGTTGGGGGTTCACTGCTGGGTCAGAAATGGCTTAAGACAAATGTCGCAATTGGCGGAACGGTCGCCATTATTATTGGTGGCGTTATCCTACTTGTTCAAGCCCCCAGCATCGCCAGCACCTTCCTAACCGCAGGTGGCAGCACGATGCCCGACATTGTCGCACTCTGCACCATCACCTAATAAGAAAGGATGAAATATGAAGGATGAAGGATGAAGAGAACTATCTCTTATTTCATCCTTCATCCTTCATCCCTCATCCTTCTCTTCCCATGTACATTGAACATTTCAAAACAGAGTTTGTGCGGCTAAATCATGCCAAGATAATGGGGCGCGGTCGTTTGTCGCTGACATTGCGCCAGCTATTGATGGGGATTGCAGTCGGGGCGTTATGTAATATCATGCTGCGTTTCTTCCCAGTCTCCAACTGGTGGGCGGTGATTGGTTGCGGGCTAGGTATCTGGCTGGGCAGTGATCGGGCAGGTGCATTACAGCTCTCACGTCTGTTGCTACCGTTGCTGGTACGCCTCCGCGCCCTCTTTGGCAAGCCACAGCGCGTAGACCTAGCCGCAGAATGGGAAAGATTCGCCCATGAAAACAAAATGCAATAGCTTGAACCTAGCGCACAGGAAGCGTAAAAGAACGAAGGATAAAAAGGGTAGCATAGCTGCTTTCTTATTCATCCTTCATCCCTCATCCCTATGAATGTCTTCGAACTTACACTACCAGACCTATTCCGCGTCGGTGCAGGCGACCAAACGCGCATCGTCCAACGGCTCATTTCGCTCTTTGCTGGCACGTTGGGAGATTGCCGCCTTATTACGGTCGTTGCCCCGCTTTCCTTTGAGACCCTGATCCGCAAACGACGGCGGTTGGCAACCGACCGTTCTCATCCGTGGGAACGACGCGGCTTGCTGGAAGAAGCCGATCTTATCGAGCAGGTCGGCCGCACAGGACTGCAACGAGCGCGACACTACCTGATTGACTTCGACGGCAAGACAACTGTGGGTCAACTGGGACAATGGCGCATCGAGGCGCAGTCGGTGACACATATTCCACTGCTCCCAACGGGAACCTACACCGAACAACGCACCTGGATGCAGCCCACCATCGGGGAGAATAAGTTAGATCACAGTCGCCCTTTGTATAGCGTGCTGCAATCTAGCTATCTGAAAGGCAGTTGGACAATCCAAAGCCCCCTGATAGACACCATTGCCGACAGCGAGGGGCCGCTGGTGCTGGCGATTGATATTCGCACCGTCTCACCCACCAAGCTAGAGGAAGCATCTGCCCAATGGGGCTCTCTGTCACAAAACAGCGAACAACCTGAACGCATGGCGGCACAGGCCGAAGCAGATGTCGAATTTGCCCTACGTCAGCGCGACCAGCGCGTACATCATGTGCGGCTGCTTTGGCTGGTGTTGGCACGTCAGCACGACCAGCTAGAGGAACGGGTAGCAGCCCTCGCCGCCGCATTGAGCCAGTCGATGGGCGTAGACAGGTTGGCAGGGTATCAGGCACTGGCAACGGCGTTTTTTACACCGCTCAAGAAGCCTCCGCTCACACCCAAGGGTCATTTCAACGTGATGAGTGCAGGGGTCGCGTTGTGTGCTGCCATTTGGGGCATCGGCCGCGAACAGGCGACGGAAGGATTCTATTTGGGTGTCAGCATTGACAGCGTTGCGCCTCACATTGTGTATTTGCCTTGGCACGGCAATGATGCGTTTCATGGGCTGCTGTTGGGACGCACAGGGACGGGCAAGACGGTTGCATTGCAAGCATTTGCGGCGCGACTCGCAGAACAGGCGGTGCAGGTTATTTTAATGGAGCCGCAGGGACACTCTAAACGACTGCTTGAGCTAGGGGACGAGATGGCAGCGTATCATCGCATCGCCTATGGACAGGTGCAGTACAACCCGTTGGAAATGTTCTTTGACGAACCCTCTGCTCAGTACGACCATGTCACAACCGTCTTTCGCCTGCTGTTGAAACGTACCTTTGACAACTTTGAACGTGCTGCGATTCGCATCGGGCTACAGGCAATCTACAGTGTCTTTACAGCTGAGGAACTACTGAAAAGTCCAGCGGTGACACCGACATTGGATTATTACTGTCAGGTGTTAAAGGCAGAGAGTGAGACGGTTGAAGACCCACTCCTGAAAGCGGCAATGCGTCAGATGTCGGCCGAATTACAAGCCCTCTTTGTGCAGAGTGATTTTGCCACGACATTCAACGCACCCACCAACATTGACCTGAGATTGCAAGCACGGATGAACCTGTTCGATTTCAGCGGTGTGCCACAGGGATTGCGCGGTCTCTTCTACTATCTAACCGTTTCCAATCTCATCCGCCGCATTCGCAGTGAGGGGTTTAAGAAACGAGTGCTGTTTATCGACGAGGTCTACTACATGAGCCGTGAGCCAATGCTGATGCAAGCACTGGCCGAGATGCTTAAAACGGTGCGCTCTTATGGGACAGCGGTGGTGCTAGCAGACCAAGATTTAGAGACGTATTTAGGCGTTGAAGGGGCTGGCGGACAGAGCATGAATGCCGGGCTGGATGTCGCCTCTGGCGTTTATATCATCAACAACACCCAATGGGTACTGTCTTTTGGCTTAAAGCGTAGCGCGGCCGAGCGGCTGGCGTTGCAATATCCGGGTGCCTTCCTGCCCACGCATGTCGATTTTCTCGACGAGATGGGCAGTCGTACCGATGCCAATGCCAAGGGAATGGGTGTGCTGATCTACCAAAATAGAGCCGAGATGCTCTATATGCAGTTGCGACCGCGTGAAGCGAGCGCACTGCTGGGGAGTTAACAACGATGTCAAAACAGTCAGAAAACAAGTTGAGGCGTACATTTGAAGAGAAGCAACTCGACACACTTGCCGAGCAGTTGGCGCAGCGCGATTGGACAGCCGCACTTCTAAGGCAGCGGATTGCCGCATTGGACGACAAGCTGGCGGCAGGCGACATGCCGATTTTGGAGGCAGTGTCCGTCAGTGATGAGCAACGGAATGCCGTTGCTGTGGCGCCCGTTGAGGCAACAGACAATCCACCGGAAGAAGGTGCGTTTGCCGCCTTTTTGGAAGGGTGACGGATGTTCAAGCGACTCTTAAAACGACGCAAGCGTAGTGCGTGGACAACGCTTCTGCCCACACTGACTTGGTGGCGCGTACGCTATGGCGACTCCGCCCAAGCGACACGTGGGTTGCACGCAATTGCCGCCCATCTCCCCAACAAGCTCATCGCCCTCGCGGTGCAAGCGGATCCCCTGCCGATGTTGTGGCTGGGGCTGCCAATGGGGCAGACATGGTGCATGGAGGCGTTGCAACCATATGGTGTGTGGTTACACGCTGCGACTAGTGAGCCGAATGAAACTGTGCTTGCATTTATTTCAACAGCGGTCACTCGCTGGCAGCCAATCGCACACTGGCCGTCCGCACCGACGTGGACGGGTCTGTTGGCCTCTGGGCAGCTTTATGTAGAAGCAGATGACGACGAAGATGTATCCAGCGAGGCTGTTGCCTGGCCTGCATCCAATGGGCAACATCCTGCGACATGGCAGTTACCGACAGCTGTACTGGGAATGGCGGCACAGCTTCCCCCCGTTGCCGTTCAGCCGTTGCCTGTGCCCCTTTCGGCCGACAATGCAGGCATTTATGTCGGTTATCATCACAACCAGCCAGTTTATGCCCCTGAGCGTGTGCAAGTGTGGGGGGATAGCCATGCCCTGCATCAGTGGACAATCCAGCTTATTCTGCATCAGTTGACAAACCTCACCTCCCCGCTGGTCGTCATTGACGGGCGCGGCGACATGGCGGCACAACTGCCTTTGTACAAGCCATTTGTCGCCGCGCTCAAAGGGGAACAATTGCATTATGTTCATTTTGAAGATGACTTACGCCGACAGGGATTTAATCCGCTGCAACCGCTTGCATGGGAGACGGCCGCACAAACCGCCGACCGCTGGCAACGCTGGCTGGCGGCATTGGGTATCTGGCCATCAGGTGTCTTGCTAGATACCCAAACGCTCTGTTTACAAGCGGTACACAACAATATAGACACACTGTCTTCACTGATCCGCTGGCTCCAGCACGCTCCCAACCTGCCACAAACGGCTTCCGTTCATATTCAACGCGCCTTGCGTCAAGTAGAGCAAAGTCACTCGTATGCGTCATGGCTGCGTCGGCCGACATCCCTCTTTGAACGACCACGGGGGTTGGTCTTTGCCTGTGCGCTTGG
Source organism: uncultured Ardenticatenaceae bacterium (assembly GCA_964389925.1). GTDB lineage: Bacteria > Chloroflexota > Anaerolineae > Promineifilales > Promineifilaceae > CALECP01. The sequence continues at coordinate 11,408 of CAYMGE010000037.1, read as the reverse complement.
AACAGATACGGTGCGTCACACGATGACGGCCGCGCTTCTCGATGTGGCGTTAACGATGCCTGCTGTCACGCTGGTCTTGACAGGCGTGCCAACGACAGTGTTACAAGCCATTCTAACCGAGCGTTTCCCACATCGTGTCGTCATGGTGAATGGGGTGCGCTTGGATGGCGGATTGGTGGGAATCGGCCGAATTTCAAACGCAAATAAACGTCAACAGATGGTGCAACGTGCCTTTAGGGAAAGTAACTCATCCTCTCTGGTCGAAATCCATGAACGGCTCACCATTTCGCCCGCCGACAGCCTCTTTTGGTTAACTGACCCCCCTATCCAGACCACAACCTAACCACCCAAACACTGCACACCTCGTTTGTATCGCTGACCGTTCACCGAAACGACAGCCTCTTTTGGAGACCCCCATCATGATAACCTTTCTGCTCGGCGTGCAATCTTTTTACGAGTCATACTATCTCAACACAACGACTGAATTTAACGAATGGGCGGCTATCTACGGCTGGTTTGCCGCGGCCAGTCTTGTAACCGCCCTGATCCTGTTGGTGTTTGTCCTATTCCGCCGCGAGCAAGCCCGTACCTTTGCTGGCTTCATCTTTCAACACATTTTTGTCATCGCCCTGCCTTGGCTGATTGAACCCCTCTCCAACATCACGGGTGGTTGGCTTTAGCTGCAGTCAAGTGATTTATATGTTTACTACACGAAGTACATAACGATCTAGCTCAACACCTTTTCATTATGATTGCCCGTTTGTAGGCATTCATTTACGCACTTGCATGTTGCTCTAAAAGCGATCTGTTATTCGTTGTTTTGTTGAAAATCGGTTACAATGTCAAGCATCGTCGATTCGTTCTGACGCTTAACAAGTTGAAATTTTTGTGGGGACTGTTTCTTTGGAGATGTTCCCTAGAACGCAAAAAGCCCTGTGCTAAAAATCTTTGGCAAGATACACAGAGCTTTTTTCCATTTGCGGGGGCTTGTTGTAGCCTCAATGCTTTGAATTATACACCAGATTCATTGCAACACAACAACTGCTACAACACCCCCCATTTTGAGAGGATATTGATATGTTGTGGCAAAGACCCTTATTCCAGATATTTCTAGCTTTTTTTCAGCCGCCCCGTTGGGCTGCGTTTGCGTTTCATACCATCCAAACGCATTCCAACAGGGCGACTGAGCATGGCAATATGACCAGCATGTTGCCCTAGAAACAAAAAACTGGCTTTATGCCAGTGAAATAATTTCATCTATTTGGAGACATTAAGCAATCAAAAACTGATGTCTCCATCTGGGAAAAAAGAGCCTCTTTAGTGAGGAGGGGTAGTTTGTACCTACCACTTCCAAAAGGAAGGCCTATCAACAATGAGAAAAATAGCACGCAAACGTCCCTCTGTCAATGTGGCAACCGCCGCTTTTAGTGCAATCTATAGGCGTTGCTTTGAGATATGCTTAACGAGCATTGACAGACCCTTCTATAAGTCGTTTAGCAGCCCATTTTCGGCTGGGTTGTTGGTTGCGACGGTCATATATCTGCTAGTTCTGGCGAGTGTAAACGCCCCTACTTGGGTTGTTTGCGCTCGCCTTTTTTGTTTCCCACAGCAGACGAGCCTTCGTCGAGGGCTGTATCGAGAAACGGATGTGTTGGGATTTGTCATTCCCGACAGACGCTATCTGCAAGGGTGTGCGTCCCATAACGAGGCTTTTGACAGGGTGACTCGACATGCAAACAGTTGCAAAAACTGCGTGACACTTATGCAATCGCCATTCTCGCAATGCACGAACATGCACAACGAGGCAGCGAATCTGCTTCGATCCACCGCCCAATTATTAACCCCACATTAAAAACGGAGTAAACAGCATCATGCAAGCACGATATCTCAACCCTCATGAATTAGACCAATTAGAAAATCGGCGTGGTAACCGCGCCACCTGTCCGCTTTGTGCCGACCATCTTGGCAAAACAAATCCGTCCTTAGTTATCTTTGACGATCGCGGTTGTTATTGTCATCGTTGCCAAGCCACAACGAAGCAGATTCTTGTCGCTCTCGGCCGCCCTGAACGTGATTTTTCGGCCGATTCCCAAGCCAACACGCCCCATTTCACCCCCTTACCCCCCAAAAAAGCGACCGATCCCCCCTCTCTCTGGAATCATCGGCGTGATAGATACATCATTGCCATTTTTGAATTTGAGACGGTTGAGGGCGTGCGTGTCCAACATGTCAAGTTTCCAACCTCAGATACCTACCCCAAATGGTCGTGGCGTTTTATGAAACATGGCCTTTGGTACAACAGGATAGGCGGCAATACACCCTATTTGTTTAATCGGGCAGATGTGGCAGCGGCCGATATTGTCTACCTCGTTGAAGGGGAAAAAGATGCGGAACGTGGCAAACGGGAAGCAGGCTCGTTGAAAAATATCGCATTCACCACAACACACGCAGGTGCAAACTCTGCTCTAAAGCCACATCAACTTGAGCAGCTACGAGGCAAAACAGTCTATCTAATCGGCGACAACGATGAGGCTGGACGCAATGGCGTCATTAAGAAATTTAAGCAATTGGCGAATGAAGGGATTGACTGCCAGATTGTGCATTTGCCTGTCACCCAAATCGGGGCCGACCTCTCAGATTATTTTGATTCAGGTGCGACGTTTGCAGATTTACAAGCGTGTCCGATTGAACAAAGTGCTCAAACGGTTGTTGTTCCAGAGGGTGCATACTTGTCGGATGTGCCATTTGACCTGCCAGCGCGGGCGATTCTGACGGCGGCAACGGGCATTGGCAAGACAACTTACGCACTGGGATTAGAGGGTCGCACCATCTTTGCTTGCCCCACTCAGACGTTGGTGCAGCAGTTGGCGGCCGATTACCCCCATGCCGATCTCTACTACGAACACGCCAAAACCGCCCATGTAGACAGTCAACTTATCATCTGCACATACGATAGCGTCCCTGCCGTCATGCAATTTTGCGCCGATTTTTCGGACTGGAATTTGGTCATTGATGAGATTCACAACAGTGCCGCCAGTGGCGATTATCGCCATATCGCGCTTGATAATCTGCTTGATACGCTGACTGCCAACTGGCAAAAAATCGTCGTTTTGACTGGCACACCATTTCCACTGTCCAATCCAACACTCATCTCGTTCTCATCTGTCAACGTCGAATCGACGCTCAGAACGCAATCTGCCCAGCTTATTTCTTGGGATACGAAAACGAAAAAACGCGATGCCTTGCGCTCACAGTGCGATCCAGACCAACGCCACCTGATCTTTTTGAATGATAAACGCACTGAACTTGATAGCGTGATGACGTTACTGTGTGCGAATGGGTTCACATCTGACCAAATCATGACGTTGAACGCGGACAATAAACGGCTGCCAGAGCAAGCCAACCTGATCGCCACAGGAATCGTGCCAGATACCATTCGCGTCTTATTGGTCACCTCTGTCGCCATTGAAGGGATTAGTCTCTATTCTGATTTTGACTGCATCCACGTCTACAGCCGCTTGCATCCGTTGCTCGCTCAACAGTTGGTCAGCCGTCTGCGAAACAACGCCGCCCATGCCTACATTTACTGCAACGGCGTTGGTAAAAATGAGACAGTCAATGAACAGAAATGGCTTGATAGGACGCTTGCTGATGCACAATCACTGTTGGAGAAAACCATCCACAACGCCCCTGATCCCAATGATGACAGCGAGGAAGCCGCTATCTCTCGTCGGTCGATCAGCATATTTCTGGGTCGTTATGCTAACCTAATCCGCACACGCAATGATAGTGACGTGGGCCGTTTTTTCGCCGCCAAATCCTACGATCTCAGCTACAGTGGCATTGACAACGCCACCTTTACCAGCGTCATGCACTATACCTACGACAATCCAGCCATTTTCCAAACGATGTTATGTCCGTTTGGTTGGGTGTTTGGCGACAAAATCGAACTGACGAAAACCAGTGAAACCCCTCTCGAAGCTGAAAATCGCGCCGCGTTAAAAGCACAACGCCAAGCTGAACATATTGCCCGTTGTGACACGCTGCGCCAGTTGCCTACGCTAGAAGTTGAACTCATTGCTAAACAAGGCAGTGACACATACGACAAGCCGATGGTAGAGACGGCAAAGCAGGTGGTGGGGATTTCGGCCGAAATTCATCATGACATCCCCCAAGCAATTGACATCGTTGAACAGAAATCCACCAATCGCGCCTTAAAGCGTGAAGTGAAGCGCATCCACATCCAACAAGCACGAGAAGCGGGTGAGGAAATTACAACGGCACTCTATTCTGGGCTGTCGATTGGGGATGTGTTGACGGCCGATGAGATTCACGTCTACATGTCAGACACGTTTTCCCAGCATGGCGTTCTCAATTGGTTGGTCAAAGATGAAGCGCGACTGACCAAAACCCGTTGTACGCGCCTCTTGCGTGATCTGTTTACGCTCAAGCGTGTCCAAATCCGCGAGGCGGGTAAACGCATCAACGCCTACAAAATTTTGGATGACAACCCTTGCATCACTTATACGGTTAAGAAACAAAATATCGTAAGTGATGTCGAGAGGGTTTCGGCTCCCTTTTGTTGATGCTGTGATGGCTAACAGCGTCTTCTAACCATTCTACGACCCTGATGGGTTGTTACATAGCGGTCATTGTGGCGATTGTTTGAGAGTCGTCTCGTTTTTGCCTGTCCCTACTGCATCGGCTGACCCGGTTGAATCAATGGATTGACAGGCACATCATACACGCGCACAGCCAGATGCGTGTGGCAGCCTGTGCTATTGCCTTTTGTGTCCTCGACCCCAACCACCTCGCCAGCCTCAACAACTTGATCTAACTCAGCACTGTAATCACCGTGCATGAGCATGACAGACATACGCCCGTTTTCAATCATCATGAATGAGTTGTTGTAGCCATAGGGGCCTGTATAGCCATCGTAACCATTTGCTGTGACTGTGCCAGATATAGGTGCGTGAATAGCCTCACCACATTCCCCAGCAATATCCACACCCGGCCACTTTTTTGAATCGCGCAACCATGGGTCACCGCCATGTAGATGACCATTGACGACGGTGTACTCACCAGCATAAGGTGAAACCAGCGTCATGCGTGCGTAGCGGCTCAGAACAGCGGGGACGTAAGCGGCCGTTTCAGCATAAGGATTCCAGCAACGACAACGCGCAACAGATGGCTCGCCTGCATTGTAGGCAGCGAGAGCCATGGGTATCGCTGTGTATCTGTTCTGAACTTTGTAGCGTGCGATCAGGTCAGAGAGATGACGTGTGCCAGCTTCGAGATTTTGGTCGATGTCATATCGATCTGTCACCCCCAATGCAGTCGCCGTCGCTGGCATGAGCTGCATCAACCCCCCTGCTCCTGCATGGCTAACCGCACTTGGGTCAAACAAACTCTCCTGCTCGATGACCGCCAGTACAAGGGGTAGTTCAACGGCATATCGCGCTGCATAGGATTGAATGGTTGGGATAAAAGGGTGTGCCACGCTGGGAATCGCGTTGCTGTTCAATACAGTGGACGTCTCCAAGTTGTTTTCGGTTGCCAGTTCTGTGGTGATCGCCTCTATCGTAGAGGCGACGTGAAACAGGGTGAGGAGAACGACTGCTGTTGAGGGGATTGAAAGGCAGACAAATGCGAAAATGGCAATCGGCCGATAACGACGGAGTGGACGGCAGCGAATGGAAACGAGCCAAAAAAAGAGAGGTGACAAAACCAAGAGACTAAAAGGTGTCCATGCACTTACGAGGTCAATGACAATTGCCATCAGGTGTTTCTCTGGGAAGGTAAAGGGGGTAAAGGCAATTTTCAGGCCGATTTCGCCACAAAAGGTAAAGTAAATACACGTTTCACCTTTACCTTTACCCTCCCTTGAGCCATTCGGCGGGAATTCTGCGTCGCCAAGCGATAGCCGTTGGCTTTGACATCCCAAATTGTGCTATCAGTTCACTCGTTTTGGGCTTGCGGCCCAATCGGCTGACATAGGCTTGTAAACGCAATAGCTTGGTTGCCTTATCATAGGCTGACCATTCCTTTGCCGCTTTTAGCACGGTTTCTTGCGTTTCGACCGATGTCTCATCCACTGTTTGCCAGCGGTTGGCTCGCGGACTGGTTAGGTCACGCGCGCGTTCTTCCAACACCTTGTTCGCCACCTTTTCAGAGCGAAACATCCTATGCTGAATCTCTGGTGAATAGACATAAGCTAGGCCAGGAAGTGGGCGCATCTGCGCGTGAAACTCGGCTGGAATTTGAGAGACAACCCCTTTCGCACGCGCATCAGGCATGTAAAACGCAATTTTGGTTGCAAAGTTCGCCGAGAGGTCGCCACGAATGTTTTTAACGTAAAGCGTCTGATTGCCCACCATCAGCACGATCCCTGCGGAACGTCCCAACGCGCCTAGCGTCACGAGAATATCATCCGCTTCACTCTTGGGTGCTATCGCCGCTGCTTTCTCGTCGATGTAGACGAGCAGGAGCGGCAGCCGTTCCCCTGTGATCTCTGCATACTCCGCAATGTTTTGACAGAGCCGACCGAGCTGCCCTTGTTGTTTAATCAGCTCATTGCGCCGCGCCATCTCATCGGAGACGGCACGCAACGCATCGGTGATCGTTGCCTGTGTACTAGCGACGGGATAGAGCATGTGCGGGATATTGTTCCACACCAAAAACGAGACCCCTTTACCGTCCAGAATCACCAACTTGAGGTCATGTTCGGTATGTGTGCCAATCAGTTGATGAATGATACTTTGACTAAACACGGTCTTGCCAAAGCCTGTTGTACCTGCGAATAGGATGTGACCTGTCTTCAAAAGGTTGACCCGAATCGTTTTACCCGTCTCAGGCTCAATGCCTAGATTGACCGTATAGCGAGGTGCTTTCTCGGCCGATTCCCGCAGCTTGCTCGGCAGCATGGCAAAGAACGTTCGGCGTATCGTTGGCCATGCCCATTGCAAGACAGCTTGTATCCAGCCCTGCCAGAACGCCAAAACAAGCAACGTGAACAGACAGGCAGCGATAAACCCGAAAATCCAGTTATCGGTGAACACCGTCGCCGACAGCCATGTTGCCAGCCAAATACCAAACAGGGTATTCGGCACTTTTTCTACTTGTGGTGGCTCATTCATCTTTTTACTCTTTGAAATAAATAAACGTCATACGACTCGCCATTTCAGGATAGTTCTGATCGACCCATGATTCTGTGAGACCCGTTCCGATTGCATACCCATTCACAATGATTAGTCGGCTATCTGGGTTGGGGCTTCTCAGCACATTCTCGAACGCATCTTCCACCGTGAATGAAATCGTGTGGTTTCCTCCGCTGAATCCTGACGGGAGTGCCATGCCGTTGACAGACGACTGCATAATCTTCTGCATGAGCTGCGGGTTGGTGACCGCGCTTGTAGGTGCAAGCACGTAGATGATCCGTCGATTGGGATCAAACCGTGTCACGGCCGTTTGTTCTGATGTCGCAAGGTCTTTTGTTTCAACCTCATCAGGAAAGTCCAGCGCGATTGCGCCGCTCTCCACATCAAACCCTTCATCCACCAGCACATTGGCATAGCTCCCACCTGATGCGGCATAAGCGTTGACATCGCCCAAAATCGCGGAGGCGTAGGGCAGTGAGTTGCGAATCCCGCGCTGTGCGCTTCGCATAAATGTCGGTGGGCCATATTGCAACGTGAGCGCAAACAGGGCGAATATCAAGACCGCATTCAGAAGTCCGAACCAGTTCAGATTTCGCTTGGAAAGCACCACAAAGTAGCGAAAAATGAAGAAGATGATTGACCCAATCGCAGCCAAAACCGAGATGACCAATCCCCATGAAATAACTGTCCCTAACCCGTTTCCAAACCATTCGCTTGGTGTCATGATTATTTTCTCCTATTCCAAAACATTGTTTCTCCGCAGGGACTGGCCTTGTGCCTGTCCTCTTACCGTGTCGGCCGCAACCCATTGCTCACGGCCGACACGGTTGCCTGAACCACCTACACGCCAAACGAAAAAACCCCCTGCCTGTGGAGACAGAGGGTTGTGGTTGCAGCGTGATAGCAGGTTGACCGCTGGGGTTGCAGGGTTGCAAGGGTGCAAGGAAAGCGGGATCGCTGCTATAATTCTCGCAGCCGTCTGTCCTGTTCGTGCAGGCTTTCGGTTAAACGGCGGTCAGGTGTTGATAGCACTTGGTCGCCGTTGCGCGTTTATAGGTTATTCAGTTAGTGGGAATTATAGGCTTACAAGCTAATCTTTGTCAACTGTGAGCATGATTTTCCATGTAATCATCCATTTGTTGAGCATTGACAGCCCATCTATCACTGATCTTTTTTGCTCGTAAAACGCCTTTACTTGCTTGCTGCTTAAAGTTTTTAGCCGTTTTGCCATAAATTCGTTGGGCAACTCTAAACGAAAAAAAATGTGTTGGGGTGGCACGGTAAAAGCGGAGAATTTCATCAAGTTCAAAGTACATCCCCCCTTCCCCATCCAATGTAGCCGCAATCTCCCCACGCTCGACTAACTCGGTAAGCTCCCACGCCGCAAACTCGTATTCAGCACACACTTGTTCAAATGACAATTTTTCCGTTTCCATCTGGGTATTGTAATTGAAATGGGGCGATATGCGACAAAACAAAGAACCCTCACCCCAGCCCTCTCCCAGAGGGAGAGGGGGTAAGAGGTGCTTTTAGGCTCGCTGGTATTTTTTGAAATTTTCGGCCTGTTCAAATACTTTCTCGTAGACCTCTTCCTGCGGAACGGGCGGATAATCGTTTTCGGCGAGCAGAATGATCAAATCGACCTTGAGTTCAGCCTTGATATCGCCGCGCTTGCTCCAGTCGGTGTACTTCGCTTTGTCATCGACGATACGCTTAACCTGTTTCGCCAACGCGATCAGCTTTGCTTTGGGATATTCAAAATCGTATTTGACGGTTAACGCTTCGAGGATGTCGAAAAACGCTTTTTCTTCAAAGTCGATCCCCAACTCGCTAAACGAGTCGCGCTCGGCCTTGATGGCGTGATAGAGCTTGATGATTTCGTTTGCCATCTCATCGGCCGCATCGTCGCGCACCTTATCACCCGATTCCCGATCATTGTACCGCTCCACCAGTGCCGCAAACTGTTTTGAGAAATCAACCCCCTTGAGCCGATTGACCTGCTTGAAATTTTCGATTGCCTTGCCCAAGAGCGATTGCAGCAGCTTGATCTTTGTATTGGGCAGCTTGATTTTTTCGATTTTTGCCAGATATTCGGGGTCGAAAATGTCGATCTCGGCCGTATCCCCCTGCCCCATCTTGAAAATCTCTTCGACCCCATCGCTGCGTAACGCCTCCGCGATCATCGCCTGTACCCGTGCGTTCATCTGCACCAAGTCGGGCGCGTCCCCTTTAGTCAACTTGTAGATGATGGAACGAATCGCCATGTAGAAATGGACGTGGTCGCGTTCGTTTTGCGACAGTTCCGCGCTGCCGACGCACAAATCATACGCCGCCTTCATGCGCTTGGTCAGAAACATAAAGCGTTTTTCGAGGTCGTGCGTCAGTTGGATAAATTCCGCGCCGTTGTTGAGGCAGTGCAGTTGTGCCAGCGGTTGACCGCTAAAGTAGGGGCGCGTGTCAAAGTGATGAAAGATGGCACGCAGCAGATCGAGATGATCTTTGACGACGGTGACCGACTGCTGAATCTCCTCAATTTTCGCCTGATCCGACTTGGAATAGTGCGCCAATGCCAAATTCATCTGTCGCTTGATGCCGATATAATCGACCACCAGCCCCTTATCCTTTTGCTGATAGGTGCGATTGACGCGCGAAATCGTTTGGATCAGGTTGTGACGTTGGACGGGCTTATCTATATACATCGTGTCGAGCATCGGCACGTCAAACCCCGTCAGCCACATATCAACAACGATGGCGATTTTGAAATTTGATTTGGGGTTTTTGAACTGCTTGTCCAGCTTGGCGCGATACTCTTTTGTGCCGATCAGGTCATACAGGGCGGTCGCGTCATCCTTGTTGCGCGTCATCACCAAGTTGATTTTTGCCATCGGCATTAAATCTTCATCCTCAGAAGAAGCCCTCACCCCCCGACCCCCTCTCCCAAAGGCTAGAGGGGGAGAAGACGCTTCTTGCTCCCTCTCCCGCTGGGAGAGGGCTGGGGTGAGGGTTCCCCACTCTGGCCTTAACCGAATCACTTCTTGATAGAAAGCGTAGGCAATGTGGCGACTGCTGCTGACAAACATTGCCTTCCCCGCTACGGTCGCCCCTTCGTTGACGCGGGTTTCATAGTGGGCGACAAAATCTTCTGCCAGTGCGCGGAGCCGATTGGGATCGCCCAAAATCGTCGCCATGTTGAGGTTGGCGCGTTTGCTCGCCTCAACCGCATAGTCGCTTGCGCCCTCGGCCTCAGCTTCGGCGTAGTAATCCTCGATCTGTTGCAGTTTGCTGTTGTCGAGCAGCACTTTTGCCGCCCGCCCTTCATAGACAATCGGAACCGTGATTTTATCCGCCACCGACTCCGTCATCGTGTATGCGGCGACCACTGCGCCAAACACGTCGAGCGTCGCGTCAATTGGCGTGCCAGTAAAACCAACATAGGTGGCGTTGGGCAGCGAGTCGTGCAGATATTTAGCAAAGCCATACGTTCGCTTGACCCCCTCTTTTGTGCGCTTGATCTTTTGGTCGAGATTGATCTGGCTGCGGTGCGCCTCGTCTGAGATGCAAATGACGTTGGTGCGGTCGGTCAGCAGGTCGGTCTCTTCGGTGAACTTGTGGATCGTTGTCAGGAATACGCCGCCGCTGTTTAGGCCGCTCAATTTGTCGCGCAGGTCGCTGCGGCTGGTGACGCTATCGACCCCCTCATCGCCGATAAACTGTTTGGCGTTTGTAAAGGTGCGCGAAAGCTGGTCGTCAAGATCGGTGCGGTCGGTGATCAAGATGATGGTCGGGCTGGCGAGCGCAACGCTTTTCATCAGCAATCGCGCCAAAAAGAGCATCGTGTAGCTCTTGCCGCTGCCCGTCGCGCCAAAGTAGGTGCCGCCCTTGCCGTCTCCGTCGGGGCGTTGGTGGGCTAGGATGTTTTGATACAGTTGGGTCGCCGCGTAATACTGCGGATAGCGGCAGAGGATTTTTGTCTCCTCATGGCTCTTGTCGGGCAGGTAGATGAAATTACGAATCACGTCGATGAGGCGGGTTGGGTTGAAGAGGCCGCTGATTAGGGTGAAGAGGGAGTTGATGCCAGAAGAACCCTCACCTCCGCTAGAAGAACCCTCACCTCCGCCTCTCCCAGAGGGAGAGGAACCAGAAAGACCCTCACCCGTCAGCTCCCAAGAAAAACCCTCACCCCCCAGCCCCCGAAGACCCTCACCCCCCAGCCCCCGAAGACCCTCACCCCCCAGCCCCCGAAGACCCTCA
>CAYMGE010000036.1:0-55836 GCA_964389925.1 uncultured Ardenticatenaceae bacterium | reverse complement strand
TCTCTCTTCTCTGACTCACCTATTGAGCCTGATTTCACACCTGTATAGTTACAAACTCGATTGGGTCGAACTTCTTCGCACATTGATGACGATCTTTGTGGGCATCATTTTCTTGTTGCCGCTTGTTTGGATGGTGCTTGGCTCTTTTGGTGTGTCAGGAACTGCGCCGCCGCGTTCCGTCGTCTGGTGGCCTGAAAACCCACAGTGGGATAATTTCCGAACCCTTTTTCTCTTATTGCCTTTTCGAGATTATATTTTCAACTCTGTTTTTATCGTCACTTTGGCAACCCCTATCACGCTGCTGATGGCATCATGGGCTGGGTTTGGAATGGCACGGTCGTATGATCCATGGCGACACAAGCTGTTTATTTCGAGCATTGTCCTGTTGATGATTCCGGGCGCGGCAATTTGGCTGTTTCGCTTTCAGATTTTCCGCTGGCTACAGTTGGTCGATACACGTTGGGCGATCATCGTGCCGGCATTTGCAGCCGGCAGCCCCCTGTTTGTGCTGCTTTACTACTGGAGTTTCCGGCAAGTTCCAGAACAGTTGTGGGATTCGGCCGAAGTAGAAGGCGCACCCCTCTTAAGACAGTGGTGGTCAATTGGTCTACCCCTCGTCACACCCACAACCGTCGCCGTTACCGTGCTAGCGGCCGTCTTTTACTGGAGCGATTTCGTCGGCCCTATCCTTTATCTACGCCGTCCACAGCTTTACACGCTCTCTATCGGAATGCAGCTCGTCCAAGCCCTCGACAGCACAAACTGGCCTTTGCTCATGGCGGCCGCCACGTTGATGACGCTCCCTGTTCTCTTCCTCTTTCTCTTCCTTCAGCGTTTTTTTCTCAGCGAACTGTCCCTCTCTAATTTGAGTGAGACATAACTGTTCTCACCTTTGAAAGCAGCCCTCGCTATAAAACGAGGTTGGGCAAAAGAGACCACCTGAACAAAACTTCACGGTCGAGAAAGGCGTATAGTTACAAAACTTCCGTTTGAGCATCGAAAAATCTGACCACTTCTATCATAAATTGCGGTAAGTTGTAGACAATAAGCTCGACAGTCGAAATAATAAGATGTAGAATAAATTTTTGCAAGAAGGTATGTTCGGTCGTATTGCGTAGAAGTAGATCAAGAAAACATTTCAGAAAATAATGTCTATCGTTTGAAATTTTTGATTGGTAGCTGCTGTGTAATCCCTATTTTGTGATGGAACCAACTCAATAAGTATTGTTATACGGATATCGAAACCATTTATCCTGCTAAGTAGCATCAAGCAGAGTTGTATTGTTGCTGGCATTTTTAGGTTATTGGGTCGGTTTGTCTCGTCCCTTAACAAAAACAGGAAAATTAATGAGCAAGAAACGAGGAATTGTTAAATGGTTTAATCGTCTCAAGGGGTTTGGATTTGTCGAACCCGAAGATGGTAGCGCAGACATCTTTGTTCACTACTCAACAATTGATGGTGAAGGATACCGCAACCTGTCTGATGAGGCTGTGCCAAATTTTGATGAGGTTGATCAGGGTAAATCATCTCGGACAGTTAGTAATCGCTCGAAGCGGCACAGATAGGGCGCGGCACGCTGCGCTCCTCAATTCCACAAGCTCCCAAATAATTGCTTAGAGCCAACTCAAATAAATCTTGAAATCCTAAAAATTTCTATTTGTCTGAATTGGCCTAGCGGCTGTAATTTGGCTAAATTTCTAGCAATTCGGCCGAATTCAGCTCTCCCCCACGCACACAACACCCCATGTTTGCCGCAATTGATCCATCAATTTCATCATACGCTGCGTCTCATCAGCTGGCGTATGTTGACGAACGAGGTTCATGGAGGAACCTCGTCCGTGCATGAAGGTGAATTTAAGTTGTTTTTGCACCGAGCGCAGCGACACCACGCATTGCAGAAATGACTCCCAATGATGTTTGCAATAAGTCAGATGAACTAATGTGTAGTTGTCCATCATTTTGATCTGCATTGCGTTGTAGTAGCATCGCAGTTGCTAAACCAACGACGGCTCCGACAAGCATACCGGTTGTGTAAAGTTTTCCTTTGTTCATAGCTGTATCCTCAATTGATATTATTGGTTTAAGTTTAATCTCGATTGCGTGCGAGTTTTTCATTGATCCATTTAGCGATTTGCGCTGCCTGATAGTAAAGTTTGTTGAGAAGTGCCTCAAACTGGCTACGGTACTTTCTGGTGTTGCTGACGACACGAGTTTGTTCGACATGGGCGCGAGCATCGGCCGAGTTCAACCGCTCATCGACATGACGCAGTGTGTTCTGCAACCGTTCCCGTAGCAGAGAGCCTTTTTGTCGTCGCCAGTACAGCAGAAATATCCCGCCTCCTGCAAAGCCTGCACCCATCAAGGCCATTGGCGCGAGACATATCATCGTCACAAAGAGATCAGCGATGCCAGAGGCCTGAGCGCGCTCGGCCGAGGCGGCTTCGCCTGTCAGCGCAAACCATCCCAACGCCCCCAGCAGTCCAACTGCCAACAACGTCCCTAAAACCAGCGGTACATACAGCACGAGCCAGTTGAATCTCTGTAGCTCCTTGCTGCGTGCCTCTTGTTCTTGCAACATGAGCGTAGCAGTCGGCACTGAGTCAATCCCTTGTTTGATCGTTGTTACAGATTGCTGTTGTGTCATCATCTCTCATTTTAGCATATTTAGGGCGTAACACAGCGGCCGCGTTGTGCGACGCGCTCAACACCATCACCACATGTACAACTGCTGCTATTTTCACCGTCCCCCTCCCACATCACATAGCGCACCGTTGTGAGCGTACAGACTGCTTCGCGCTTGACTTCGCGTGTTGTCTGAAACCCTACGCCAGCCTCACGCCGTTCTTGAACCATAAAAATCGTCGTATTGCCAACTTGCATTTGCCCGCTTGTCGCCAAACGCACGGCAAAAACAGGAAACAACATAACGCTCAACCACACGAGCGTAATGATGAGATAAATTAATCTTCTTGCCCATCGATTCATATCTAAAATTGTAACGCACGACCGAGCGCAACAAAGAGTCCATGATGAACTCTACGATTCTTCAATTAAATTTAGCGTGGTGGTTTCTGCCTGTACAAAAGAAAAATGACGACCTAGTCGGTCGCCATTCCCATTCATCCCCTCAAGACATGTGACAAGTTTTTGAAAAAAAACAAAGTCTATCATCTCTCAATAGAATTATCTTAGCAAAACTAAGGGGTAAATGCACAAAATATGGGGTAATGCCCCCATTGCCAACAAGTGATTTAATGCTCATCTTATGTTTTTCAGTGTTCTGATGAGGCGAGAAATTTCGGCCGAATCGTTATAATGCACAAATCCAATTCGCACCAATCCGCCACTTTCCAGCAAATCGAGTCGTCGCATTACCTCGACTGCATAATAATGTCCTGCATAGACAAAAATGCCTTGCTCACCCAAGCGGGCTGCCAAATCTGACGGCGTGATGCCTTCAAGACTGACCGCGAATGTCGGCGTGCGCTCGTCCAGACGCTCAATATCTGTGATGCCGTAGACTCTCAACCCCTCAACTGTCGTTGACTCGCGCAGGAACTGTTCGCTCAATGCCATTTCATGCTGCTTGATGTTGGTAAATGCGCTGACAAGCTGTTCGCGGCGCATTGCCCCTTCTCCTAATGATGCTAAGTAGTTAACGGCCGCTGCCACGCCTGCCAAACTTTCAAAGCTCTGTGTGCCAGTTTCCCATTTTCCCGGTGGCACGGCTGGGGCTGGACGCACCTTGAATGTGTCGAGTTGATCGAGCAGCGCATATTTTCCATATAGCACGCCCGTATGTGGGCCGAAAAATTTATATACCGAGCAGGCGAGGAAATCGCAATCTGTTGCCTGTACGTCAATGATGTCATGTGGCGCGTAGTGAACCGCATCGACGAAGACTTTGACCCCGGCCGTGTGCGCGATTTCGACCACTTTGTTTATATCGCTGATGCTGCCAACAGCGTTGGAGGCATAGGCAATAGCGATGAGGCGGGTGCGCTCGTTGAGCAAGTCGGGGAGCGTCTCTATTTTGAGCGTGCAGTCGTGTGGTTGGAAATCAAGCCAGCGCACAGTCACGCCGCGTTCTTCGGCCGCCAACAACCAAGGCGACACGTTTGCATCATGATCGATGCGCGTCAAAATGATCTCATCGCCAGCCTCCCATGTTTTGGAAAGGGCGCGACTGAGATGAAATGTCAGGCTCGTCATGTTTTGCCCAAACACTATCTCTTCAGCACGACGCGCATTGAGTAGGTCGCGCATCGCCTCACGCGCCGCTTGTACTGTGGCAATTGTTTCAGCTCCGGCCGCAAAAAACGGCGCGAGGTTTGCGCCCCCACGCCGCATAAAATCACTCATCGCGTCGATAACGGCTGTGGGAACCTGCGTGCCGCCGGGGCCATCGAAGTAGAGGGCAGGTTGTCCGTTGACGGTGCGCTCAAGCGCGGGGAATTGTGTGCGTATGTCGGATATGTTGAATGTTGTCATGTGCTTATTTGACCATATAGACGGTCGCAAAGCTAGACATGAATAGGCAGCGCGAGCTCGCAAATGTTGTATTTTGCGAAACGCAGCTGTTCCCCCATAATTAGGCAAAATTTAATCCCCATGAATGAGGAATACAGATGAGTGACAAGCTATTGACGATGGGCGTTATTGGCAAAACGTTGAAAAAAGATGAAAAACGCGCCCCACTCGATCCCGCACACCTGTCTCAAATCGACGAAACGTTGCGCCAGCATATTTACATAGAAAAAGGATATGGTGAACGCTTTGGCGTAGATGATGCTGAGTTAGCCGAACAGGCGGCTGGCGTGCTGAGTCGTGAGGAGCTATTCGCCCGCTGTGACATCATGTTACTTGCGAAGCCTGTCTCGGCCGACTTCGACTCATTCCGCAAGGGACAAACGCTATGGGGCTGGCCACATTGCGTGCAGGGAGAGGCGATTACGCAGCTTGGTATCGACAAAAAGATGACCATGATCGCGTGGGAGGCGATGAACGTTTGGGATGGGGACGCATGGCAGTCGCATATTTTTCAGAAAAACAACGAAATTGCGGGCTATGCAAGTGTGCTTCATGCACTGCAACTCAAAGGCATAACCGGTGCGTATGGCTCTGCCAAGCGTGCCGCCGTCATCAACTTCGGTGCGACGGCGCACGGTGCGATTTACGGATTACAGGGGCAGGGATTTGAGGATTTGACGGTTTTTGTGCCGCGCCCTGTCGCGGAAGTGCGCGATAAAATTGCGGGAATCGACTATCGTGAATTCGATTTTCTGAGCGCGGAGTCGATGAAGACGGTGGTGAAATCGGCCGATTCCAATATCCCAATGGCACAAGCCCTCGCCGAGTTTGACATCATTGTGAACTGTATCTTCCAAGACACAGCACGTCCGATGCTTTATGTGACGGGGGATGAAATTGACCTTTTCAAGCCCGACACGCTGATTATCGATGTCAGTTGTGATGAGGGGATGGCGTTTGATTTTGCGCGGCCGACATCGTTTGAGGAGCCAGCCTTTACGGTGGGAGACCGCGTCATGTATTATGCAGTTGACCATTCACCTTCCTATCTATGGCGCTCTGCAACCTATGAGATTAGCCAAGCGTTGTTGCCGTTTATCGAACCTGTCATGCGCGGTGAGTTCGACAAAGATGAAACGCTCAGGCGAGCCGTTGAGATTAAAAATGGCGTGATTCAAAATCCAGCGATTTTCAGCTTTCAGAACCGATCAGAAGCGTATCCTCATCCGATTTTGTAGGCGCATAGTGTACGATCTCTTCAGTCCCACGTTCAAAGCCAATCCGCATCCTACGTTTGCCCAGATGCGCGAAAATGACCCGATCTACGCACACCATGATCGCAGTGGTCACACAATCTGGTACTTCACGCGCTATGCCGATGTCGTTGCCATCATGCGCGACCCCCGTTTTGTCAAACAGCAGCCTGATCGCCCCCCGACTGACGCGATCAACCAAAATATGCTCTTTGCCGATCCGCCCGACCATACGCGCCTTCGCATGTTGGTCAATCAGGCATTCACGCCACGTCGTATCGTGCAAATGGCTCCAACTCTGCAAACGGTTGCTGACGAGCTAATCGATGCGGTTTATACAAAGGGTGAGATGGAGTTGATTGCCGAGTTTGCGCTGCCGTTCCCGGTGGTCGTGATTAGTGATTTGTTGGGCATTCCATCGGCCGATCAAGAGAAAGTCGCAGCATGGTCACAGACGATTATTTCGCCGGGCGGCCGACGACTCAAAGCGAAAGTCCGCCGCCGCATGATGCGTGACTTTGTCGCCTATCTGCAAACGCTCTTTGTCGAGCGTCGTCAAACGCCACAAGATGATCTAATCACCGCGCTTGTGCAGGCCGAAGCGGATGGGGAGCGTCTCAGCGAGACAGAGCTATCAAGCATGGTGGCTCTACTGCTCGTGACAGGGCATGAAACGACGGTCAACCTGATTGGCAATGGCGTTCTCACGCTGTTGCAACATCCCGATCAGCTAGCCTTGCTGCGTGAAGACTCCAGCTTGCGCGACTCGGCCGTTGAAGAGCTACTACGCTTTGACGGCCCGGTTGAAACATCCACAACGCGCTGGGTAGGCGAAGATTTGGTTTACAAAGGTCATGCGATGCAACGTGGCGACACGGTGCGCGTCGTCATCACGTCAGCCAACCGCGATCCCGCCGTCTTTGACAATCCCGACCAGCTCGACATCACGCGCACACCCAACAAGCAGTTACAATTTGGTCACGGCATCCATTACTGTCTCGGTGCGCCGTTGGCACGACTGGAAGGAAAAGTTGCGCTTTGGACGCTGTTTGAGCGGCTGCCCAACCTGCGAATCGTCGCCACGCCGAAATTTCGTCAAGGCGTTCTCTTTCGCGGTCTTGAAAAATTGTCTGTCGCGTGGACAATCCCTGCATGATAGCCGAATTAGTCAGTATCTTTTTCAATGTCATTACACCCGTTTTTGCGACCGTGTTGACGGGATTGGTCGCGGCGAAGCCCTTACAGCTAGAGGCACGCACGCTGTCACGGACGGCGTACTATGTTCTGATTCCGTGCTTTATTTTTTCGGTGTTGGGATCGGCCGAAATAAACCCCATTCTCGTCACCAGAATGCTGCTCTTCATCCTCGTCGTTCAACTCGCAGTCACGCTACTGGGCTACGTCGTCGCCAAACTGCTCGGGCACAGCGGCAAAATGGTCGGCGCATTTATGGTGATCGCCGTCTTCGCCAACGTTGGCAACTTTGGTCTGCCACTCATCACCTTTCATTTGGGCGAGACAGCCATCTTTGCTGCCACGATCTACTTTCTTGGCATTGTGGTTATCAGTTTTATTATCAGCGTTGCGGCCGCTAACTGGGTTACAGGCGGCAGTGTCCAAGCGATTGTTGCTGTGCTAAAAACGCCCGCTTTGCTCGCTGTCCCCCCAGCCATTCTCGTCAACGCACTCGCCTTACCCATCCCACTCTTTCTGACGCGCATCACAGACCTGCTGGGCAGCGCGATGGTTCCAATTATGCTGCTTTCGCTCGGCGTACAGTTGGCAAATACTGAGCGCATTCGCCTCGACCGCGACATCGCCATCGCCAGTGCAGTTCGCTTACTCGGTGCGCCGCTCATTGCCATTCTGCTCGCCACCCCCTTCGCATTGACCGGCATCGAGCGCGGGGCGGGCATCTTGCAGGCCGGAATGCCAGCCGCCGTTCTCTGCTCCATCATTGCCCTCGAATACGATCTCGTCCCCGATTTTGTCACAAAAACGGTTCTCTTCTCAACGATTGCTAGCGTCGTTACGCTGACATTTTTGCTTGCATTTGTGTAAGTGGCAAGTGGTAAGCAGTAAAGTCGCTTATCACCTCCCACTTCATCATCCTACCCACAACTAATACCCAAACGCTCGTTAGGTCGCTAGAATCCAACAGGATTTAACTTAGATGAGGAATGAGTTATGGCGAAAAAAGTGATTGTGATTGGCAGCGGATTTGGTGGATTGGGCGCGGCCGTGCGGTTGGCAGCAATTGGCTATGATGTCGTGGTGTTTGAGCAGCGAGACAAGCCGGGTGGTCGAGCCTATACCTATGAGATCGACGGTTTTAAGTTTGACGGTGGGCCGACGGTCATCACCGCGCCATTTATGTTTGACGACATTTTCGAGCTAGCGGGGCGCAAGCGCGAAGATTATGTCAACTTTGTGCCAGTTGATCCGTTCTACCGCATCTTTGACGCAGACGGCCGACCTTTCGACTACAACGGCGATGAATCCTTTATCCTTGAACAAATTCGGCGGCGCAATCCGGCCGATGTAGAAGGCTATCAGCGTTTCATGAAGACAACAAAGGCGATTTTCGAGAAAGGTTTCATCGAACTTGCCGACAAACCGTTTCTCAACTTCAGTGATATGCTGAAAGTCACGCCCGACCTTATCAAGCTGCAAAGCTATAAAACCGTCTACAACTACATGAAGCAGTTTATTCAGGATGACTTTTTGCGTCGCTGTTTCTCGTTTCATCCGCTGCTCGTCGGCGGCAACCCGTTCGATACAACTTCTATCTACGCCATGATCCATTATCTCGAACGAGAATGGGGCATCCATTATGCGATAGGCGGCACGGGCGCAATCATCGACGCACTCGTAAAGTTGCTAGGAGAGCTAGGTGGTAAAATCCACCTTGACACAGGCGTAAAGGAGATCGTGGTGAGTGGCAATCGCGTCACGGGCGTTGAGTTGGAAGACGGCTCTGTGCATTATGCGGATCACATCATTTCTAATGCGGATGTGGCGACGACCTATTTGAAGCTGATTAGCCCAAATCACGTGCGTGGGCTGACGCGCCAACGCATGAAAACGATGCGCTACAGCATGTCGCTGTTTGTGATCTACTTTGGCACAAAAAAGCTCTATCGGCACGACGGTCGGCTGGCACATCACGACATTATCTTGGGGGATCGCTATCGAGAACTGTTGCGCGATATCTTCACTAAAAAGCAGCTCGCTGATGACTTCTCGCTCTATCTGCACATGCCAACGCTGACTGATCCGAGCATGGCCCCCAGCGGGCATGAAGCATTTTACGTGTTGTCGCCCGTCCCACACTTAGATGCTGGTGTCGATTGGACACGTATGGCAAAGCCGTATCGAGATGCCATTATGCAATTTTTAGAGGATAACTATCTGCCCGATTTGCAGTCGAGCATCGTGGCGGAACATTACATTGATCCACTGCATTTTCATAACACGCTCAACAGTTATAAAGGCGCGGCGTTCTCAGTTGAGCCAATTTTGACGCAGTCGGCTTGGTTTCGGCCGCACAATCGCAGCTCACAGTTTGAGAATTTGTATATTGTCGGGGCGGGGACACATCCGGGCGCAGGGCTGCCGGGCGTGTTGTCATCATCGATTATCGCGCAGGATTTGATTGTTGCGGCTGATCGCAAAAAGCTCACGCCCGTTTGACAAACATTCGAGACCACACCGCCCAATCCCTTTTTCGCAACCTAGATCGTAATAATAAACCGTTAATCTAAAACTGTAGATTAGCGGATATTTTTCTGCATCTCTCAGACAGTACCGAATGCGTAGAAAAACATCATAAAGGATTGGGAAAAACTATGACAAGGGCAACTTGGCCGTTACTTTTTGTATTGGTAGCAGTAGTAACCTTTGGATCATTTAACGTCGTATCCGCACACGACGGCGAACCACACTTACCGTTGCAAGGTGATGGAGAGCAGGAGCAACCCGACGACACTCACCGCAACACCGATGAAGCACCAACACTCGAAGAAGAAGCCGAACTAATAGAACGTGCTGAACGAGAAGGCATTGGGCAAAATCCCGACTTTTCCGCTTCACGTGAGCCTGCGGGAAATGAACATCTCGTGGGGGAATGGGGCAACGTGGAGAACTGGCCTGTGATCGGTGTGTTTGTCTCGCTCATGTACGATGGGCGCGTTTTGGCTTATGACTCGATTGGAGATGAGCCGACCGAAGACTATCTCAACCACACTTACACTCGTGCGACAGTCTATGACCCCATAAACAATTCGCACACCGACGTGCAGCTTGACACGGGTTACAACATTTTTTGCAGCGGTTTCGCCAGCTTGCCAGATGGTGATGTCTTTATTGCGGGCGGCAACGCGGATCAGTTCCTCAACGGCATTGTGCAGACGCATACGTTTAACCCGTTTGATGAGAGTTGGACGATCGGGCCGCCCATGAATTATGCACGATGGTATCCGGCCGTCACGCCGCTACCCAATGGGGAGATGCTCATCACGGGTGGTGGATTTGCGACCTCTGAGGTGCGTGAAACAGATGGGCAGATTCGTCAATTGACGAGCGGCTCGCAAAACTATTGGAACAACCGCGACTATCCATGGCTGCAAACGGCTCCTGACGGTCGCGTGGCGTTCATCGGCCCCAACAACCAGCTTGGCTATGTCACGACCAGCGGGACAGGCGCGTGGCAAAGCACAACACAGCGCGATAGTTTTTATCGTGGCTACGGCAGCTACGTGATGTATGACGTTGGGAAAGTGTTGGTTGCGGGTGGGGGCAGTGGCAGCACCAATCAGCGTTCGGCCGTCATCATCGACCTCGACACCGACACCGTCGCTAACACGGGCGACATGGCAAATCGGCGGCGGCAACATGACTTAACAGTGTTAGCCGATGGAACTGTCTTGGCAACGGGTGGATTTGCCTCAAATGCGGGGCTGGTTGATTTGAACAATTCTGTTTTTGCGGCCGAGCTATGGGACCCCGCAACAGGTCAATGGACGACGTTGGCAAGCGAGGCGCGAGCGCGGCAATATCACTCGACGGCACTTTTGCTGCCAGATGGTCGCGTCATGTCGGCCGGCGGCGGGATTTGTGGCGCGTGTCAAGCCAATGGCTACATCCAGAAAAATGCCCAATTCTTCTCGCCACCTTATTTGTTCAAGAGCGATGGCTCAGGTCAGTTGGCAGACCGACCCAGCATTACGGCAGCCCCCAACGCCATCAATTACGACAATCCCTTTACGGTGCAGTCCCCACAGGCAAATGACATTCAAAAGGTCGCTTTTGTTCGCAATGGGTCTGTGACGCACTCACAGAATATGGAGCAACGCTATATGCCGTTGAGCTTCACGGTTCAAAATGGCGCACTGCAAATTGATGCGCCCGCCAACGCCAACATCGCGCCACCCGGCTACTACATGCTGTTTTTGATCGATAGTGCGGGCGTGCCGTCGGTTGCCGAAATGGTCAACATTCAGGAGACAAATAATCAGCCGCCAGCGGCCGATTTCACCGCCACCCCAACCAGCGGCTCTACGCCCCTCACCGTCAACTTCGATGCAACCGCCTCATTTGACAATGACGGCACGATTACCAGTTATGCTTGGGATTTTGGTGATGGCGCGACGGGCAACGGCAGCACGATCAGCCATGAGTATACGATGGTGGGGGTATTTTCGGCCGAACTAACCCTCACCGATGACGACGGCGACACCAGCACGCATTCCGTCACCATCAATGTCAGCGACTCACCATTCTCTTGCCTGCCCGGTCTGCTCATGGAGACATGGACAGGCATCGACGGTGTGCAGGTCGCTGATTTGACCAGCCACCCAACCTATCCTAACAATCCGACGAGCAGCGAAATCATTGCGACATTTGAGTCACAGAGCTACATCGGTGACAGCTACGGTTTGCGCGTGCGCGGCTATATCGTGCCACCGGAGACAGGCAGCTATACGTTCTGGATTGCCAGCGATGACAATAGCGAACTGTGGTTGAGCAGCGACGAGAATCCGGTCAACATCGGCCGAATTGCCTACAACAACGGCTGGACGTGGCCACGTGAATGGGACAAATCGCCGATGCAGCAGTCAAACCCAATCAACCTCGTGGCAGGGCAGCCATATTACGTCGAAGCACTAATGAAAGAATGGAGCGGTGGTGACAATCTGGGCGTGGCGTGGCAAACACCGAGTGCGGCGCGGGATGTCATTGGAAACGACTATCTTTGTGCGTATGGCGTGCCGAGTGCGTTGCCGACGGCCGATTTCAGCGCAAATCCCACAAGCGGCGAACGCCCCCTCGCCGTTACGTTTGATGCAACGACCTCAACTGATGATGGCACAATCGTCAGCTATGACTGGGCATTTGGAGACGGCAATATCGCCAGTGGCAGCACGGTCAATAACACCTATGTCAGTTCGGGCATTTTCGATGTTACCCTAACGGTCACCGACAATGATGGGCAAACAGACAACACAACTGCACAGATCGTCGTCACACAGTCATCCACAAATTGTGAGGAGTCAGGCGTGCGCTACGAACGCTGGGAAGGCATCCCCGGCACGACCGTTGCCGACCTGACATCTGATCCCGACTATCCCGATAACCCAACCGTTACACAACTCTTGGGCGACTTTGAAGGGCCGACCAACATCATCGACAACTATGGCGTGCGTGTCAGCGGTTATGTTGTGCCACCCGTGACAGGCGCATACACATTTTGGATCGCCAGCGACGATCAAGGTGAGTTGTGGTTGAGCAACAACGAGAATCCTGCCACTGCAAGTCTCATTGCGAGTGTTCCCGCTTGGGCACCGCCCCGACAGTGGGATTGGTATCCTGAGCAGCAATCGGCCGCCATCAACCTCATCGCCGGACAACGCTATTACATCGAAGCATTGATGAAAGAGTATGGTGGCGGCGACAATTTGGCTGTCGCGTGGCACCCCCCCAACGGACAGCGGCAGGTCATTCCATCCGTTGTGCTTTGTCAGCCAATCGTTGACAATAACGCTAGCCCTATCGCCAGCTTTAGCGCAAATCCGACATCTGGTGATGCCCCACTCACTGTTACTTTCGATGGTTCAGGCTCAACCGACGATGGCTCTATTGTTGACTACGCATGGGAATTTGGGGACGGCAACAATGCAAACGGTGTCACAACGTC
Source organism: uncultured Ardenticatenaceae bacterium (assembly GCA_964389925.1). GTDB lineage: Bacteria > Chloroflexota > Anaerolineae > Promineifilales > Promineifilaceae > CALECP01. The sequence continues at coordinate 42,857 of CAYMGE010000036.1, read as the reverse complement.
ACACACTTACGCCAACGCCGGTGTCTACACAGCTAGGTTGATTGTCACTGATGATGAGGGCAAAACCGGCTTTGTCACAACCACCATTTCTGTGACACAATCCGGCGGTAATCCAAGCTGCAACACAACTGGTGTCTTGCGCGAAGTGTGGGATAACATTTGGAATGGCAGTGTCGCAGCATTGACAAGTGACCCACGCTATCCAGCCAATCCGTCGAGCCATGCGTTCTTAGCTGATTTCGTCGCGCCGACAAATCCGGGTATTGGATATGGCGCACGGATGCGAGCATATCTCGTTGCACCAGAAACGGGCGCATATACCTTTTGGGTGGCAAGCAGCAATGAGGGGCAGTTGTGGTTAAGCACCGACCAGAACGCAGGCAACAGCTCGCAGATCGCTCAAACGTCATGGTCGCCAGAGCAGGGATGGGACTTTACGAGCGGGCAGCAATCGGCCGAGATCAACCTAGTCGCCGGTGAGTATTACTACATCGAAGGGCTGCACTATGGCAGTTGGGGTGATACCTATTTCGCCGTTGCATGGGATACGCCGAGCGGCTCACGTGAACTTATTCCACAGGCCGATCTATGCGCTTACGAGACTGTCGGCACACGGGCGAAGCCAAATAGCGAAATACTCAGCACGCAAGCCCCACTGTTGATTCAGTCGGCCGTCGCGCAGTCGTTCCCATCAACCCTCTACGATGATCTGTTTGTCGTCCTGATGGCGGATCAGCCATTGCGTGAGGAACTACTCGCGCTCGGTGAGCAGACGGTCGATCTGCTGGCGGATAACGATGTGGTTTCGGCCGATTACATCGCAACGACGAAAGCCCTCTATACTCGCCTATATGATCAAGCCTCGCCTGACCTGCAAGCATGGCTTGCTTCGCATTATGAGCGCATCACGTTGAGTTCGCTGGAAGGTGAGAGGGCGGCCGATGCTTGGGCAAGCGTCAACAACGTCACCGTGCCAACCAGCGTTCACCTGACACACTCAAAAGCATACAGCCTCTACTCCCTTTGGCTTGTGCTTGCGATATTGTCATCGTTGACACTCTGGACTTGGCTGCGACGTGTGAAGTAAGTCGATCACAAAAAGTGTTTGGCGTTATGTAATCTACTTCGTTGGCACTATTGATGTAGCATAGTCGTCTTGCCTGTGAGCTTGCAGGCAGGATGCCTACGCTATTGATAGGGCAATTGATAACTTACTTGCACATCTGCTCGCTCTGCCGATAATCCCACAATGGATTCTGTCAAAAAGATAAAAGAGGATGAACAATTTCAGACGGAGCGCGTTGCGGTCGTTTCGTTTGGTCATGCGCTGCACGATACGTTTAGCGCATTTGTCGCACCGCTGCTCCCCCTCTTGCAAGAACGGCTCGGCACAAATTACGCACAAACAGGCAGTCTCGCCATCTATACGCAGCTGCCAAACCTGCTCAACCCGCTGATTGGCTATATCGCCGACAAGATCAGCTTGCGCTACTTCATCATTTTCGCCCCGGCGATTACGGCGACGTTGATGAGCTTGCTTGGGCTTACATCGAGTTATGTGCAGACAGCATTGCTGTTGACGGCGGCCGGCTTTAGCGTAGCGGCATTTCATGCGCCTGCCCCCGCCCTAATCGCCAACGTCGCGGGCAATCGCGTCGGTCGCGGCATGAGCATCTTCATGGCAGCCGGCGAGCTAGGGCGCACCATCGGCCCCGTTTTGGTCGCGTGGGGAGTTGCACAATATGGATTAGACGGGCTGTGGCGCATGGCGTTTATCGGCTGGGCTGTGTCTGTCATTCTCTTTTGGCGTTTGCATGACGTTCCCGCACAGCCGGCAGCGACGAGCGGCTTAAAAGAGGCGATGCCGATCATCAAACGCATTTTCCCCGCGCTCATCTTTATGATGTTTGGGCGCGTCTTTCTAACAGCGGCCGCGACCACCTATCTGCCCCTTTACATGGAGAATGAGCTAGGCGCGAGTTTTCGGCTGGCAGCACTGTCTTTGACGCTGTTGGAAGGGGCGAGTGTCATTGGGGCGTTGCTGTCGGGGACATTGAGCGACTGGCTCGGCCGAAAACGAATCCTCCTCTTTCTCTTTATCTCCGCCCCCATCACCGCCATCCTTTTTCTCTACTCGCCGTCTGCGCTTGCCGTTCCATTGCTGCTTCTGCTTGGCTTCACGTCTATACCACACACGCCCGTCTTTCTAGCCTTTGTCCAAGACTTCATGCCAGATAATCGCGCACTGGGTAACGGCGTTTTTCTCGCCAGCAACTTTATCAGCCGCGCCTTTGCAATCTATATTGTCGGCGTGATGGCAGACAGCTTTGGGTTAACAACCGCCTTTCTCGTCAGCGCACTGATCGGGTTTGCCTGCATTCCCGCGCTGCGCTTCCTACCAGAACCAACAAAATGAACGAAGTAATCAACAAAATCGACATGGTCCGCGACGCAATGCCAGCGACGCACAACCAAGTGTATCTAAACACGGGGACAGCAGGCCCGTTAGCCAAAGTCACCACCGATGCAATTGCAAATGCAACTGCTGTCGCGGCGACAATCGGCCGCGGCAATTCCAAAATTTACGAGCCGTGGCTGGCATCGGCCGATGCCATTCGCAATCACTATGCGAATCTTACAAACAGCCCCGTCTCTACTATCGGACTCACTCACCACACGACAGACGGCATGAATATCGTCATTCATGGCCTCAACTGGCAAGCGGGTGATGAGCTAGTGACGACAAATTGGGAGCATCAAGGGGGGTATATACCCGCTTATGTCATCGGCCGACGTCACCAAGTCGGCATTCGCGTCGTCGATTTCGACTATTGGGACGAGATGGACACAATCATTGCCAAATTTGAGGCAGCGATCACCCCACGCACGCGCCTGCTCGTCATTTCACATGTGACCTGGAATACCGGCTTACGGCTCGACCTCAAAGCAATTTGCGAGATGGCGCACAAACACGGCGTGCTGGTTGTGGCCGATGCGGCACAATCGGTCGGCATGATTCCGCTCGACTTGCCTGCAAGCGGGGTCGATTTCTACGCGATGCCAGCCCAAAAGTGGCTGTGCGGTCCCGAAGGAATCGGCGCGTTGTATGTGCGCCCCGACCGCTTGACTCACCTCGAAATGACATTTGCTGGCTTTCTCTCACTCGAAAATCCGATGGCCTATGACTTGACCGGTCACTATCTGCCCGCCCCCGATGCGCGACGCTACGAGATTGGCACGGTCAACAAAATTATGTTTCAAGCGATGGTGGCAAATCTTGACTGGCTGACAAACACGGTCGGCTGGGAGTACATCTATGAGCGCATTGAAAAGCTCACTGCCTATGCCTATCAGCAGTTGTCAACGCTCGAAAACGTGACATTTTATACACAGAAGAATGCGGGATCGGGGCTAATTACGTTTGATTTAGATGGGTACGAGCCGCCGCGTGTGATGGTCAAACTAAACCAAGAGGGGGTTGTGTTGCGCTATTTGGGATTGCCACACGCGCTGCGAATTGCAGTGGGCTTTTATAACACCGAAGAAGATATTGACACGCTCATCAGGCAGTTGAAGCAGATTCAGGCGATGGAACCAGATGCGCTGCCCGTCTATATCTCACCTTTTGAGAAGCAGTGAAGTTGACTATGCGAATTTTTTGGCGATTTCTTTTGATGTCAGCATTTTTGGTTGGGGGATGGCACTCGGCCGAGCGCACATCTTTGATGGCAATTTCGAGGCAAAACCAGCCTATCATGCGCTGGCGGACACGCTTGCTGGCACACCGACAGTGGTTGATGAATGTTGGCTAATCTTTGACTGGCAAGCCACTCGGTACATGGTTGGGAACGAGATGGGCGAGATTTGTGGCAGAGGGCGACGTTAACGCATGGAGAAAGATGATTAGTTGATCGATTTCCTCATCGGTTAGCTGTCGCGGCGTTGCAACCTCATCGGCGAGATTTTTTGTCAACATACGCATCGTGCGTTTGTCCATTTTGGGCGAATGTTGCAACGATTCCTCTAGCTGCAATAAATCATAATTGGCAAGCGCGGCGTTGACATCTAGGTGATGTAGAACGGCTCCATGCAACGTGACGTATGCGCCGTTGTGCATGTAGGGGGCGGTGAGGGCAATGTTGCGTAGCGGCGGTGTGCGAAAGGCAAAGCGATCAGATTGACGGCCTGTTTCTAGCATTCGGCCGAAATCATACCCATCTTCATTCACCTTTCCCGGTCCCAACTGCGGAATGCCGATGTTGTAGAAATTCTGATCGGTCAATAGCTCACCATTGTGACAGCTAGCACAGCCAGCCTTGCCAAAAAAGAGCGTCGCACCCGCTTTCTCTTTATCATCGAGCGCGTCTACATCGCCCGCAACATAACGATCATAAGGGCTATCGTCAAACGAAAATGCCGCGATTTCAAACGCTGCGATTGCGTTGGCGGCATGTTCAAAGCCAAATGTTGTTTCACCGGGATAGGCGGCGCGGAAGAGCATCTGATACCCCTCGATGCCCATCAGGCGGTTGATGAGCGCATCCCATACCTTTGTTGGATCGGTGTCGCCTCCTAGTGCAACATTGTTGAGGCTGCCATGAATGTCCACGTCGCCCGTGCTGCCGCGCATCTCATCACGCGAGGTTGGCGGAAACATCGCTTGGGCAGCGAGCGCACTATCGAGGCCGGCTGGAAGTAACTCATCGGCCGGTGTGTCGATCACATACGTCTCGGCCGCCACTCGTCCGTCCCAAAACATTGTGCGCCATGCGGCCGACCCGCGATTGAAAATTTCAGGCGCGTTACGCGGAATATCCTCCCGATTTTCGCCCAAAGCGCGACGCTTGCCGAGACCATTACCACCCGTGCCGACGGAGAGTGAGCGGGCATCGGCCGATGCCAATCTTGGATGGTGACACGTCGCACATGAAATATCACGGTTGCCGCTCAACTCCTTATCAAAAAACAACATGCGACCCAGCTCAATTTTTTCAGGATTGGTTGGCAGATTGAGGTCGATTGGTCTGACCGCGGCTTGGTCTAACAGATAGTGCAGACGTGAATCAACCGTCTCGGCGGCTAGCTGCTGTTTGTTGCGCTGCCAGCCAATCAGAAGCAACATCGCTAAGATGAGATAGGCAGCAACAGCAAAAAAAATGATGTTCCAAGATTTTTGATTCATTAGACGACAAGTGAATTTCCAACGGTCAACTCAGCCTAGAATCATAACAATTCTAGGCCGTTCTGCACTCACATTTTATGGTTTTTTATTTTCTAGAACTAAAAATTGAGGTCACTATCTGAAAAATCATATTCCGCTTTCATATAAAAACGCTAACCTGCAATTCCCTGTGACATTGCGGCCTGATTGAGTGCAGTCGTTGCCCATTGATTGATGCTTTGCTGCTTGATCTCGGCCGCCATTGCCACTGCCGAATGGACTTCTGGCGACATCCGCAACGTCAACTTACCAGAGTATGCCTTTTGGGGTTTTTGTCCAATCTTCTCGCATACATCCAAATAGTGATCGACGGCTTCATGAAACGCTGTTTCCAACTCATCGACACTGCTTCCATGAAACCCAACGATGTCACGAATCCCGACGATATGCCCGACAAAAATCTTATCAACAGCATCATATTCAATTCGTGCGGCGTAATTCTTGTAGTTCATCGCATTCATTCGGTTATACCTGCCCGTTGTAAAAATAGACGCACATCACGCACACGGTAGCGCAATGCCTCTTTACGCGGATGCGGTCTATGCAGATCAATTCGTTGCCCATTCAAAAGAAATGTGACACGCGAACCACTGCCCTCAATCAGTTCAGCATCTAGTGCGAGGAGCAGTGACTCAATGCGTCGCCATTCGATGTTGCCGTTGATAGGGTCTGAAAAGATCGCTTTTAGCGTTTTGCGCTGTTTGTTATTCACGCACTTTATGATAGCACATTTTGCCACCACAGTTTGTGTTTAACGACGTGTTTCGGGATTTGTTGAACATTCAAAAAATAAACGGGGTATCGAAATCCGACGGTTAAAACCGCCGTCTGATACGCGAAGTGCGTTGTCGGTTCCCGACCCTTCGGATCAAACGCACTGGCAGAGAACGCGCTTTAACGGCACGGTCGCATAGCGACAGCGTGTTTTGTGTATCAGCCTGTGGTTTGAACCACAGGACGCGGATTGCCCGTTTAATTCGTTAAAGTTCAACAAATCCCGAAACATCTATTTCTCCTCCACCAAATCCAACTCAGGATTCTCAAACTACGAATTGTACAACTCCGCAGGGTGCGTGATTGCACGGTTAGATTGTGGGGAATTCGGCCGAATTTTGGCTCAACGCCCAACAAGCAAGAGATTTATGGGAGTTGCGAAGACAATATCAGCACGAACTGACGCAAATTCGGCCGCTTGTGGGTGTGTAGGAAAGGGAATTTTGTACTAACGCTTCCTTTCTCCCTGTCAAGAAACACGCCAGTTATCCACAGACACGTCGGCGGGGGAGATGGCGGGCGGTAACATCGATTAGCGACAGACCAGCCACGACGATCAGCATATCCTTTTAGGGCAGTTTTCCCTCGCAAACATTTACGCCTGCTTCACCGGCTGGCGAGGGTGAACCAACAACTCGGCCACTCACCAAATAGTTTCAAGAAAGACCGATTTCGCCAGTCCGCATGAAAGCGATGTTGGCTGGCATTTGACCAGAACCTTACTCTACCAGTTTGAATAACAACAACCGATGCCTTTGCCACAACGCAAAATCCAGAAGAACAAGGCTGAGTTGGCATGACCCAAATTATTTACTTGCGAGACATGTTTGCCCAATTACGGTGGCTTTTTTCTCGACACGAATTTATTGACCAACAACGGACAAATGTCCCCCTAATGCTTCAACAATTTTGCTGATTGTTTCAAACCGAGGATTTCCATCGACTGACAACGATTTATATAGACTTGCACGGGTCACGCCTGCTTGTTTAGCGACTTCGGTCATGCCTTTGGCTCTAGCAGCAGTATTTAGTGCATGAATAAAATCAGAAGTAGAGCCGGTAGCAAGCACCTCTGCAAGAAACTCCCATATGTCATTGTCTGTTTCCAAATGTTCCGCAACATCAAAAGGTTTGGTTTTGATACCCATAATTCACTCCAGTTCTTGAATCATTTGCCTGGCTTTTTCAATGTCTCTGCGTTGGCTAGATTTGCTACCACCATGCAACAGTAAAACCACTTGATAATTGCGGATAGTGTAGTAGATACGCAAACCGCCACCAAAGAAAAAGCGCAACTCAAACAGATTGTTACCCAACAACTTGAAATCACCAAAGTTACCGTTTTGAATACGGTCAATACGGGCAAGAACCTTGTTTCTTGTCGTTCGATCTTTCAATCCTTTTAGCCATTTGTCAAAGAAAGATGTGCTGGTGATTTCGTATTTCATAACGAAAGTGTATCCTGCGGGAAACAACCTGTCAATCAATTGCTAAAAATGTTTCGAACCTTCTTGAGCTACAAAAGCCAATATCTTTACCATATACCTGCGTTGTGAGAGCGAAACGAGAAATTCCATCTCTGACTCCGCTGAAAATATGTGGGATTTTTAGCAAAAAACCAACAAGAGGCCGCTCACCGATGTCCATGCGGGCGGCAAGCCAGGACGAGCCAGAGAGGGCAATGCAGCCGCCCGACGTAACAGGCGGAGCGAGTCGTCAATGTCTACATCATCCCGCCATGCACATAACTTCATCGCCAACAGTTTAATGAAGTCATGCTGTATGTCAATCGGCCGAAACCAACCCCACATTCTCCTCCACCAAATCCAACTCAGGATTCTCAAACTACGAATTGTACAACTCCGCAGGGAGCGTGATTGCATGGTTAGATTGTGGGAAATTCGGCCGAATTCTGGCTCAACGCCCAACAAGCAAGAGATTTGTGGGAGTTGCGAAGACAATATCAGCACGAACTGACGCAAATTCAGCCGCTTGTGGGTGTGTGAGGGGATTTTGTATTGTCTGCTTCCTCATCCCCGTCGGCAAAAGCCCAGAGAAGGAAGATTTCACGACGTTGCTCGATGCTACGAAAAAACTTTCTGCATTAGCAATTACTCACAACACATGTGTCGGTGGGGTACTGATAGCAGAATATCAGGTTAAGTCCACCACTTTCGCGGTGTCTTAACAGCTAAACTAGTACACTGCGGCTTAGATAATTGACACATTGTCCTCGTCATTATCCAGAGTGGCACGCTATTAGAGAATAGGTCAGATACTTACGCCGTGCTGTACTAGCGACTTTTCAGGTCGCACGAAGCACTGTTCGGCGGCATAGTAACTGTTCTAAAATCTGCTATCGAATTACAACTGGAATGTAGATGGATTCACTAAGATAGAATGCCTGAAGTGACCCGCCATTATCATCGTACCATCCCGGTTCACCAGGAGTAGTTGAATCAAATCTGAAAGTCTCTGCAAAACCAAAAAACAGGCGAGTTGCATTTTCTGGAATTTCAACCACCTGTTTTGTTCCACTGTCAGTCACTCCATCTCCAATAAAGAATGTTTGTCCAAGAACAGGACTTATTAACAAAGTCGAGTTTCCATTCGTGGCATTCAACCTTGGTGGTGCAGGTACTGAAGGTGGTCGATCATCTAAAAACACACCTACCAGAAACATTGTCTTGTTGTCATGCTCAATACCGGAAACTCCACCCCATGACGCTACGTTGGTAGCACCACCACATCCAGAACTTCCATCAGCATCGCGGAATTCACAAGTCTGCGCCCAGCCACTGACAGTGCCTGTCACCGCAGTTAGAGTAAGCTCATCAAAAGCATTTGCCAGGAAACTTACAGATGGTGGAAGCAATCCCCCACCTCCACCTCCTGGTGCTGGTGGGGTACTTTTACCTGCACCAAAAATGTTAGCTCGCCCATCTACTGAGATTGAAAAATCAACAAAGCTTATAGCTTGAGAGGAGTCCAGCAATCTCAGTGAAACTACACTTTTATTGGTTTGCGCCAGTGCGATAGACTTATTCGCGTCCATTGATACCAAAGCAATACATGCCACGACTAAAACAATTAACAATGTAACACTCTTTTTCATGTTTCCTCCAAATTATGTCCGCCGTTACATTAAGATTATACTGCGCTCCGCGCAGTATAATCCCGAAAATTTCTTGTTAGACTGCGTGGTTTGCGGCATAAACCGCCACATTAGGGCAAAAAACTGCACAGAACGCAGTATAAGACAAAAATCATGAGTTTATCGCGCACAAACGCAGGATAACCGCTGATTTTGGAACAAATTCCTGATTGACTGCATTGAAGTTGGTTGCGAATCACGCTCGAAACTTGATGTTGAATAGTATAAAGGATGCGCGAATGGGGATCAAGGGGTGGCGTGGGAATTGAGGGTTGATGGAAACGGGGTTTTTGGTGGGAAATCCCGTTTCTGAGGGTGGATGTCTTTTTGGGTCAGCATGTTTCGGGATTGGCGAATCTCGAAACATGCTTTCCAGTGGGTGGGATGATGCGACGATTGGAGAGGGCAACACGAAAAATGTAGGGGGCAAGGTATTTGAGATTCGTTTCCGATTCACAACGCCGCTTCACGGCGCACAGAAACTCTGTTAGCTCGCTATACCAATGCCACATGTAACCTTCGCCCCAAGGCGAATGCAGCACGTTCCAGCGTATGTAAAGTTGCAGAATTATTGGCGGGATCAAGTAAGCGGTCTACAGAGGTACGGCTCGTTTTCATACGGATTGCCATTTCTGATTTTGTAACTTCTTGTTCTGCCATTAACTTCGCAATTTGAAAAGCGATAACTCTTTTCATTGCAACTGCCTCAGCCTCAACCAGCAATCCTTCCTCTGCCAGAAAATCGTCAAAATCACTTCCAATATGCTTTTCGTTCATAGTTCAATATCACAATTGTACCATTTTTGGTACAGGCCGTCTATGGAGGCTGAATGTTTACTTGAAAGCGTCTGTTGAATTGGCGATTGCTAATTCAACAAGAGGTACATGGATAGAGTAAATCCGCTACCTGTAAGCGAGGATTGAAGCAATGAGCCATCCGAACAATGTCACGATTGCCAATGGGGAAGGCGGCTTGACCTTTGAATCTGTCCTGCTCGGTGGGCAAATTCGCGCTATCTCAAAGTCACGCCTCTTGCGTCAACGCGGCACACTTTCAGCAGGTACGATACAAAAGATTGATCGAGCGTTGCGGATTGCGCTGGATTTGTGAGGGGTTTCTGACTGAATTTCCTTCCACTCTACCGATGAAATTAGAGGTTCAAGATTGGACGAGAATGTTAAATAGGGTACGGTACAATGTAACGATGCGAGTCAATGCGAATAAGCCTGAACGTTGGAAACAAGATGCTGCCCGATCAGTCGACTTCTACAATGATTGGTTTATGCGGTTTGCACCTATGGCTTATCGTCAGACACGGGCAACGACGACAGTGGATGTCACGCAAGCGTTTGCAGACACGCAAAATTTGACACGTATTGCAACCGCCGCGCTAAAAACGCACCCACAAATTTTGGCGATTCTACGAATGGCGACCGCACCACCGCTGGCGCGAGACCGATTGATTGGATTGGCAGGGGTCTCGCCATCACTTGTCAGCAATATGGAGCAGAAGCAACGATTGCCGCCGCGTATGGCTGCCGCAGAGGTAGAGAAACAGCTTGAGCGGGTCAGCCATGTGATTGACCAACTGCTTGACCGCAAACTATTCCCCTGGCTAATGACGGGTGATTCACAGCCAAATGCGACAGATGTTTTGCGTGCCGCGACCGTCGTGGCAGATAGACTGTGCGGCGCAGTAGCAGACCCAATCATCCGCAACGCACAAGAGCAGCGGCAGTTAGCGACCATTCGCACCTGGCTCGTCGAGCGTGGCTATCGAGAGGTTGAGGCTGGCAAGCGTGCCGATTTTCGTGAAATGCAAGTAGGGAGTTTTTCTTTTCGGCTCAATGTGCCAGTCGAACAAATGGGGCGTATTCGGCCGATAAACATCCCCGTCGATGTCGTCATTAAATCGCAAAACGCGCATGAGGCGACATTACCACTGCTAATTGAGGCAAAATCAGCGGGCGACTTCACCAACACAAACAAACGCCGTAAGGAAGAAGCGACGAAGATGGCACAGCTACGCGCCACTTATGGAGAGGACATTCGCTTTATCTTGTTCTTGTGTGGGTATTTTGATACGGGTTATCTTGGCTACGAAGCGGCTGAGGGGATCGATTGGGTTTGGGAACATCGCATTGATGACTTAGCTGAGTTTGGCTTATGAACGAGTTAGAAACACGGCGACTAGAGCGACAAGCGCAGTTAGACAGTGCAAAGACGCAAGCAGAGCGCAACCGTTTGGGTCAGTTTGCCACGCCTACATCACTTGCCCACGCCATTTTGACGGAAACCAAACGTTATTTCGATCCATCAATCCCTGTTCGCCTCCTAGACCCTGCATTTGGTACAGGTGCATTTTATTCGGCGTTACTGAAAACATTCAAGCAGAGCCAAATCGAACAATCCATAGCTTATGAGATCGACCCACATTACGGGATTGCTGCTCAAGAGTTGTGGCGGTCATATCCACTTGACTTGCATCTCAAGGACTTTACACGCGCCCAGTCGCCAGCAAAAAAGGCGAACTTGCTGATTTGCAATCCTCCTTATGTACGTCATCATCATTTATCGGCCGAACAAAAACAACATCTTCGCCAAAAAACTAACCGACGTTTGAGTGGCTTGGCGGGGCTTTACGCCTACTTTCTTTTACTCGCTCATGATTGGCTGGCGGAAAATGGCATCGCGGTGTGGCTAATTCCCAACGAATGGATGGATGTTAACTATGGTCGGCAAATCAAGATGTATCTAGCCAACGATGTGAAGCTCCTTCGCATCCACCGCTTTGCGACAGAATATTCTCAATTTGATGATGCGCTTGTTTCATCGACCGTTCTCTGGTTTCAAAAGACACTGCCGACAACAGAGACAACTGTTTGCCTGAGTTCGGGAACGTCTCTAACGCAACCGACATGGACAAGGGAGATAGCGCACAACGAACTTGACTGCACTGTAAAATGGTCGCGTTACTTTCAGGTGACACCTTCAGTTAAACAGAAAACTGCAACGATTTGTCTGTCAGACCTATTCAAAATCAAGCGCGGTATTGCGACGGGCGCAAACAAATTTTTCGTGCTGAATCCAGAGCATATCGCCCTACATAAACTCCCAGCACAATTTTTGAAGCCCATTTTGCCTAGTCCGCGCTATTTGAAGACGGATGAAATTTCGGCCGAAAGCAATGGCAATCCCCAGATCAGTAAACCCCTTTTCTTGCTAGACTGTGCCTTGCCCGAAACAAAAATCCGCGCTGACTATCCTAATCTGTGGCAATATCTACAGCTTGGCCGTGAACAAGAAATCGATCAGGGGTATCTGTGTCGCCATCGTCAACGCTGGTATGGGCAGGAACAACGACCCCCTGCGCCGATTCTCTGCACCTACATGGGACGCAACGCTCAACCATTTCGCTTTATCCGCAATCATTCACAAGCGACCGCCCCCAATGTCTATTTGATGCTCTACCCAACGCCTTTATTGCAACGTCATTTAGCCAAAGATGACCGACTATTGCAACGTATTTGGCAGTGGTTGACGCAGGTTCAGGGGACGACACTAAAGCAAATCGGCCGATCCTACGGCGGCGGCTTGTTCAAGCTAGAGCCAAAAGAGTTAGCGCAACTGCCCGTTGATGCTCAAATTTTGTCCCAATGGCAAATTGCGCCCCAGCCAAAACAAGCGACCTTTGCATTTGAATGATTTGGAATATCTCCGCCCTCCCCCTCAATAGCTAAGGTACGAACAAAATAGTATAATTATCGTGTACCCTAACGGAGCGTGCGATGCGTTTTATTGATCGGAAGCGAGAGCTGGCATTTCTGGAACAACTCGAAAACTATCCCGACGGGCAGATGGTGCTGCTCTACGGTCGTCGCCGTGTCGGGAAGACGGTGTTATTGCGTCATTGGGCGGAACGGAGTCGCTTGCGGCACGTTTATTGGGCGGCCGAAAAAGAGCCACCTGCGCTCCAACGACGCAAATTCTTCGCCAGTTGTTTTGGCGATCATGCACCACGCGCCAACTTTGAGACGTGGGCGGACTGCTTTACAGCGGTCGCGCAGACATTGGGGCAAGAGCGAACGATTGTTATTATTGACGAGTTGCCGTATGCGGCCGATTCTGACAGCGGCTTTCTGTCTGCACTCCAACACGCATGGGATCATCTTTTCAAACCGTTGCCGTTGATTCTCGTTTTGTGTGGCTCACACGTCAACGTGATGGAACGGCTGATGAATCGGCAAAGTCCGCTTTACGGTCGCTTTCGGCGGCAGTGGCATTTGCAACCGCTGCCGTTCTGTGCGTTGGGGGAGTTTGGGGCGGGGTGGTCGGCCGATGAGCGCGTCGCCATCTACGCAACTGTGGGCGGCATCCCCGCCTATCTCGAATGGCTCGATCCGCAGCTTTCCTTTAGCGATAATTTGCGCGATGTGCTGCTCGATTCGGGCAGCCTCTTTATCGCCGAACCAGAATTTTTGCTTTACGATGAAGTGCGTGAGCCGCGCAACTATTTGGCAATTTTGAAGGCGATTGGCAGCGGGGCGCACACGTTGGCAGACATTCAACGCGATACGCTTCTCGCAAAATCCCATCTGACCACCTATCTTGCGCGTCTACAGGAGCTTTATATGGTAGAGCGGCGCGTTCCCGCCACAGTGCGACCACAACACCGCCACCAATCACGACGAGGACGCTATCACCTTTCCGATGCGTATTTTCGCTTCTACTTTCGCTTTATCGCACCGCGTGTCGCCGATATTGCCTACAAGCCAGAGCGCGTGTTGCCAACCATTCGCCAGCAGTTACGCGCCTTTATTGGTGTCTCGGCATGGGAGGAACTGTCGCGGCAGTGGGTCGATGTGGCGGCCGATTTGCAAACGTTCGACTGGTTCCCCGAAACGATTGGCTCCCATTGGGATCGCATGGTGCAGGTCGATGTAGTGGCGATCAACTGGACAGAAAAGCGGCTGTTGTTGGGTGAATCAAAATGGCAGCCAAGCGCGGTCAGTCGCAAAGTTGTACAGGATTTAGTCGAACGCAAAACGCCCAAGCTGTTGCAATCCATCGACAAGGCCGACCAATGGCAGGTACAGCACGCTTGCTTTGGGCGCGGTGGGTTTACCGATGCAGCGCAGGATTACGCAAGGCAAAATCGGGTTGAGTTGGTCGATTTGGTGCGGCTTGATCGGGATATGGGGCAGCGACGTTAGTAGCTGAATTCGGCCGATTCCCAACAAAAAAGCCGTCCCTCTTTTCCGGCCGACATCTAATTTCAGGATCGAAAGCAGAATTTATGCTTGCGTGGAAAGCGAACGCTCCAACAAATCAATGACTCATCTCCCGTAACTCACGCTTCAGAACTTTGCCCACACCTGACTTTGGCAACTCATCCAAAAATTCGACGCGACGCGGATATTTATACGCTGCAAGATGATCCTTCCCATAGGCGATGAAATCCTGCTCTGTTAGCGTTGAGTCTGATTTTTTGACGATGTATGCGACGGGTTCTTCCCCACGTCGCGGATGAGTCACGCCGATGACCGCGACTTCAACGACATCGGGATGGGCTGCAAACACCTCTTCTAACTCGCGTGGATAAATGTTATACCCACCTGCCAAAATCATATCTTTTTTGCGATCACGAATGTAGAAATAGCCACTTTGATCCATCTCTACGATGTCGCCGGTCAGATACCAGCCGTCACTGAATGACACATGAGTTTGCTCATCAAGGTTCCAATACCCTTTCATCAACGTTGGCGTTTTGATCATCAGTTCACCAACCTGACCTGCACTCAGTTCTTTTGTTGGATCGTTCACATCGACAATTTTGCACTGCACGCCGGGCAGTGGCAACCCGATTGAGCTGACGATATTGCGTCCATAGATAGGATTGCAATGGGTTGCCACGTGTGTTTCGGTCATCCCATATCCTTCGACCAGTTTGCCATTTGTCAGCTTCTCGAACTGATCTTTGGTGTCAATGAGCAATGGTGCAGAGCCTGAGACGCAGGCACGAATAGAGCTGAGATCATATTTGCCAG
Source organism: uncultured Ardenticatenaceae bacterium (assembly GCA_964389925.1). Lineage (GTDB taxonomy): Bacteria > Chloroflexota > Anaerolineae > Promineifilales > Promineifilaceae > CALECP01. The sequence continues at coordinate 27,660 of CAYMGE010000036.1, read as the reverse complement.
CTTTTACATCTGCATTGTTATTGATGGCATCGTACATCGCTGGTACACCGGGAAAGATAGTCGTTTTGTATTTTTCGATGCTGCCGAGAACGTCGTCAATATCACGCGGGTTAGGAATCAGTATCAGTGTCCCGCTCGTCGAAATGCCAAAGTGCATCGCCATCACCATGCCATAGCTGTGGAAAAGCGGAATAGCTGTCAGGATTACCTCCTCGCCTTCCCGCCAATCGTGCAGCCATGCTCGCATCATGTAGACGTTCGCTGTCATGTTGCGATGTAGGGCAATGGCTCCTTTGGACAATCCCGTTGTGCCACCTGTGTATTGTAGCAGGGCAATGTCATCGGCCGAAACCCGCACATTCGGCTGAGGAGCCTTTTTGCCCAGCTTTAGAAAATCTTGAAAATCAATATCTCCGTCCTGTATCGTGACCCGATGCCCATCTTTTTTTTCTTTTGCCAGCGTAAAAAGCAGCTTGAGATGAAGCGGAAAATATTCCTTGATGTTGGTGACAATGATGCGCTTGACGCTCGTTTTGTGCTGGACATTTTTGAGCATCTCATAAAATAGGCTCATCACAAACACCGTCTCTGCCCCACAATCTTGTAGCTGATGCGTCAGTTCGCGCTCTGTGTAGAGCGGATTTGTACTAATGACAATACCACCTGCTTTGAGAATGCCATAGTAGCTAATGACAAATTGCGGCGTGTTGGGCATGTAGACAGCGGCTCGATCTCCCTGTTGAAACCCCGTCGCATAGAGCGCGGCGGCAATCGCATCGGTCATCTCATCAAGCTCTTTGTAGCTGATTTTGTAACCCTTCATGATGATGGCAGTATGGTTGGGATGTTTTTCGGCCGAGTCAGTCAAGAATTGATAAAGCGGATGGGTGGGAAAGTCAATTTCTTTGGCAACCTGTGGGTCGTAAGCGTTGACCCATGGTTTGTCTGCTGGGGTGACAGCCATTTTTTCTTCCTTGTAAATCGGATGACACAGGCTGATGTGTCATCAAGCCGAGTTGATTAAAATTTGCCTCTACAGGGATGATTGTAACGCATCCGCTTCATTTCTGTGGTGCTACCCAAAAAATTTTTACATTTCGATGGCACAGAGTTGTTTGAGCGCGTTGAGACCTCTCGTGTTTTCTTGTAAACTCTGGCGATGTCAACAGCCAAACGATCTCGTCAAAGAACATCCTTGCACGAAAGATTTTTACGCTTTGATGGTGCGATCAACTTGCGCGATGTCGGCGGGTATGAGACCAAAGATGGTCTCAGGGTCAGAATGGGGAAGCTTTATCGGTCAGGATCGCTAGCACAGTTGCAAGATGTGTCACAGTTGGCGAGCTTAGGCGTGCATGAGGTGTGGGATTTGAGATCGGCCGAAGAGGTCGCAAAACACCCCGACCGTTTGCCCGTTGGTGTTCTCTATCAGCATCGGCCGATGTTGAACCCGACGCGCCGCTTTCGCTTTCGCGCCCTCGCTACGATTATCCTACGCCGGCCAGAGCGGCTGCAAAAGATGATGCTTGAGGGATACACGCAACTGATTTTGTTGCAGAATGCCCACATCATTAAGGCGTTTTTTGAGACAGTGGCGGAAGGTCGGCCGATGCTCATCCACTGCACGGCTGGCAAAGATCGCACAGGCATTTTCGTCGCACTGCTGCTCAACATACTGGGCGTGCCATGCCAAACGATCATTGCCGACTACGAACTGAGCAACGTCTATTACGAAAGCTATCTGAAAGGGCTACGCGCTGATCTGGAAAAGCTGCGCCATTTCCGTGTTAACGAAACGCATATTCGGCCGTTGCTATGGGTTGAAGGTGAGACACTAATGCAGGTGTTTGCCTTTATTGAGGCAAATTTTGGGTCGGTTGAGCGATATTTGCACGAGAAAGCGGGGATTTCGGTCGAGACAATCCACAAAATTCGCCAAGAGCTATTACAATCCAAATAGGCATTTTCAGCCATTCTTGCTACGATTTGCAGATGAGTTTAAGTTTATTGTCGCCCAAGAAAATGGTTGCGAGTGAGCCATTGAGCGATGCGGCGTTTGTTGATCTGCGTGTGGATGTGTTGGTGAATGCTATCGGCCGAACGCCTCGCGCACGCCGCTTTGCCGAGTCGGTGCTACGTCAACCTGTCAACGACCCTGCCATCATCGACTATCGGCTCGCAACAGTTGATAATCTCTTGGAACAGCCACACCTCATAGAGCAGTTCGCGGCCGTTTTGCCAAAATTAGAACAACTGGCGGCGCAGGGCAACGTGCGGCTGCCACCAGATCGCAAGCGTAGCGTGCTGTTCGACGTGATTGAACGTCTTGGTCAGCTGGAGTTATATATCGAGTGCGTGCAAGGATTTACGGTCGCGTTGGCAGATGAGACACAGGTCTGGGCAGCAGGGTTGGTGCAGTTGCGCGAACTTGTTCATGCGACAGCACAAGAGTCAACCTTTCAGCAATTAGCGCGAGAGTTACCCAAGTTGCGCGATCAGGTACGCCGAGCAGCTAGCGTGACAATCGGGGTCAATCTCGACCACAATCTCTACCCTATCGCGGCAACCCTCATCTCCGTCAATGGTGAGACATTCAAAGGTGGAAAACTGCTAGACAAGCTGCTGGGGAAAAAGCGTCTACACACGGTTGCCCAAGATGAGTTGGACGCGCTAGCGAAATTGACGGGCAAACGGGAAGGCTCACCATTGATGATTCCGCTGTTTGCGGATTTAGCACAAGTGTTGGATAAGGTCGCTCGGCCGATTGCCAAAACATTACAACAATACGGCTATGGCACAGAATTGGTCAATTTGCGCGAGGAGTTGCAATTTTTCACCGATAGCGTGCGCTTTATCCGTGAGCTACAGGCGACCGGGCTGCCAATGACGCGCCCGACCATCTTGCCCGCACAAACCCGCGAGACGTTGTTGCGAGACAGCTACAACGTCCTGCTCGCACTCGACCAGTTGACAACGCAGGAGCGAGCAAACGTGGTGATGAATGCGGTCAGCATGAATGAATTCGGCCGAATCTTCATTCTCACCGGCCCCAACGGTGGCGGCAAGACAACCTATCTGCAAGCGGTCGGCATCACGCATTTGCTGGCTCAGGTAGGGCTATTCGTGCCAGCGCGAGAAGCGCACATCGCGCCAGCCGACGTGATCGTGACTCACTTTCAATCGGCCGAAAATTTTGAACGCGGCACGGGGCGGTTTGGCGAAGAGGCGGAACGATTACAGGCGATTTTTGGGGCTGTCTCGGCCGAATCTCTAATTCTGCTCAACGAGTCACTCGCCAGCACCAGCGCAGGAGAAAGCTACTATCTCGCCAAAGACATCGTGCAGCTCTTTCGCAAGCTAGGTGTGCGCGTCATTTTCGCCACACATTTGCATGAACTGGCTGCCCAAATTGATAGGCTTAATGCTGAAGACGGCCGAAGTGATGTTGTCAGCATGGTTGCCAGCCCGATCAGCGACAATCCGCTTGAGCGCACATTTCGCGTCATCCCAACTGCCCCGCTCGGTCACAGCTATGCGCGTGAACTAGCGGCTCGGCACGGCATTAGCCTCGCCCAGTTAACCAATCTGTTGGAAGAGCGGGGGCAAATCTAAGCTGAAAGGCAAAGGCAGCACGCTATCTCACTTGTTTTATAAACAGCGGAAACCCGTTGTCGTTATGGAGAAATTACATGGCAAAGTCCACATTTCAATGGAATGATCCTTTTCTGCTCAATGAGCAGTTAACCGAAGAGGAACGCATGGTGCGCGATGCGGCGCACGATTACTGTCAAAATAAACTCATGCCGCGTGTGCTTGAGGCCAATCGTCACGAAACATTTGACCGCGATATTTTCTACGAGATGGGCGAGATGGGGCTGCTCGGCTCGACGATTCCCGAAGCGTATGGCGCGGCCGGTCTCAATCATGTTTGCTATGGGCTGATCGCGCGGGAAGTCGAGCGCGTCGATAGTGGCTATCGCAGCACCATGAGCGTGCAAAGCTCGCTCGTTATGTATCCCATTTTCACCTATGGCACAGACGAGCAACGGCAGAAGTACCTGCCAAAACTGGCAACCGGTGACTATGTGGGTTGCTTTGGGTTGACCGAGCCTAATCACGGCAGCGATCCGGGCAGCATGGAAACACGCGCAAAAAAAGTCGATGGCGGCTGGATTCTACACGGTGCAAAAATGTGGATCACCAATTCGCCAATTGCCGATCTCTTTGTCGTTTGGGCAAAGGCGTATGGCGGTGACGACGGTGGCATCGGGGCAAAGGATGGTGACATTCGCGGCTTTGTGCTTGAGAAGGGCATGAAAGGCCTCTCTGCGCCGAAGACGGAAGGGAAGTTTAGTCTACGTGCTAGCATCACGGGCGAGATTGTGATGGACGAGGTGTTTGTGCCAGACGCAAATTTGCTGCCTAATGTGAAGGGTCTCAAAGGGCCTTTTGGCTGCTTGAACAAGGCGCGATTTGGAATTTCTTGGGGGGCATTGGGTTCGGCCGAATTCTGCTGGCACGCCGCCCGTCAATACACGCTCGACCGCATCCAGTTCGGCCGACCGCTCGCCGCCAACCAGCTCATCCAGCTCAAGCTCGCCAACATGCAAACGGAGATCACGATTGGGTTGCAGAGCGTGCTGCGGGTCGGCCGATTGCTCGACGCAGGCAAAGCACGCCCTGAAATGATCTCACTCGTCAAGCGCAACTCGTGCGGCAAAGCCCTCGACATCGCCCGTACCGCCCGCGACATGCACGGCGGCAATGGCATCTCTGACGAGTTTCACGTCATTCGCCACATGATGAACCTCGAAGCAGTCAACACTTACGAAGGCACACACGACATTCACGCGCTGATTCTCGGCCGAGCGCAGACGGGAATTCAGGCATTTCAGTGACACTTTCACGAGTTCGTTACATTAATTCTCGAATTTCCTTTGACATCCCACCTACACGTTGCTATAATCCTCAGCCGTTCAACTTTTGGAGGAATGGCCGAGTGGACGATGGCGATTGTCTTGAAAACAATTGTGGCGCAAGTCACCGGGGGTTCGAATCCCTCTTCCTCCGCACAAGCGGATGAGCGTCCGTTTTAACAAATTTCGTTAGGGGAGGTGCCAGAGTGGACGATTGGGGCCGACTGCTAATCGGTTAATGGCCGTTAAAGTCATTCATGGGTTCGAATCCCATCCTCCCCGTTCTTTTCAATTTTTATTTCATACCGACCTACGCGCCCTTAGCTCAGTGGATTAGAGCGTCCGGCTACGAACCGGAAGGTCGGGGGTTCGAGTCCCTCAGGGCGTACACAAAAAAGCCATCCAAATTGGATGGCTTTTTTTATTCGTTTTTCGATTTTCTGTCACTATCGCGCGATGCGCTTACTCTCGAAATCGGCGTGACCCATAATGTATTGCAGCCATGCGCGTGTGCTAAAGTCGTCAAATTGATTGTGTTGTACTTTAGTATCTATTGGTACATTTTTAGCGGCAAGCTGTTTTGCGAGAGCGACAGATTCAGCGCGTGTTTCGCGGAATATCGGCAATAAATCAGCCCATGCAGTTTCTTTGGCGGGGCGATAGACCATGTACTCCTCCTGTTTGTAAGCGTCACCCAGCGCAACTCGTATACGGCTTTGCGCCCATTTTTCAATACCAATAACGTGCGTTAACGTGCTGTGCTGCTTGCCGCTGCCATCCCCTTTTTCTATGCGCGATTCGATGACTTTTCCTTTCTCATCTAACAGGCGCGCGAACTCTTGGTAGTTATGCTTACGTGCAGGGCGTTCAAACATCATTGACGCGAAAATTTTCGTAATAAAACTCATGCTAGCTCCTTTGGCAAATTCAGTTCCTATTTTACTGAGGCTATTTTGCGTGCTTGATGTGCGATCCGCGCAGATTGCTACACGCTTTTACCTGATTATAATCAATGTGCTTGTAACCATCTCATCATAGCGCGTAAAATGGGTGCATGGCACAAATCATCAGCACTCTCAACACAAATACATCCGAGTACAAGACAAACTACGCACACAATAAACAGCTTGCCGAGCAACTGCAAGCGCGTCAGCGGCAAGCGACAACCGAGCGATCACAGCGGACGCTAGATCGTCATCGTAAACGCAATAAGCTGCTCGTGCGCGAGCGGGTCGAGGTGATTTTGGATGACGATTCGCCATTTTTAGAGCTTTCTCCGCTCGCGGCGTGGGGCATGTACGATGGGGATGCGCCAAGTGCGGGGATTGTGACGGGCATCGGCCGCATTTCCAACCTAGAGTGCATGATTATCGCTAACGATCCAACCGTCAAAGGGGGAACCTATTTCCCTGAAACGGTCAAAAAACATCTTCGCGCCCAAACAGTTGCTGAAGAAAATCATCTGCCGTGTATCTATTTAGTCGATTCAGGCGGGGCATTTTTGCACTTGCAGGCGGATGTCTTTCCAGATCGGGAGCATTTCGGCCGAATTTTCTACAACATGGCACGCATGAGCGGCAAACAAATCCCTCAGATCGCTGCTGTGCTTGGCTCCTGCACGGCTGGTGGGGCTTATATTCCCGCAATGGCAGATGAGACGGTTATCGTGCGTGACAACGGCACCATTTTTCTGGCCGGCCCTCCGCTCGTTAAGGCAGCAACGGGCGAAGAGGTCAGTGCGGAAGATTTAGGGGGTGCAGATGTTCACACGCGCCTCTCCGGTGTGGCGGATCACTTTGCAGATGATGAACAGGAGGCACTTGAGCGTGTCCGCGATATTGTCAGTCACCTCAATCGTGCCAAGACGAATCCGCTCGTCATGCAGCAACCAGAAGACCCCGCTTACGATCCTGATGAGCTTTACGGTGTCATTCCCAGCGACCCACGTCATCCGCTCAATGCCTATGAAGCAATTGCGCGTTTGGTTGATGGCTCACGCCTCAGCGAGTTCAAATCGCGCTATGGCACAACGATTGTGTGTGGGTTCGCGCACATCATGGGGATTCCCGTTGGGATCGTGGCAAATAATGGGCTGCTGTTTAGCGAATCGGCCGAAAAAGCCTCGCACTTCATCCAGCTCTGCGGTCAGCGCGGAACGCCGCTGCTCTTCATGCAGAACATCGCGGGCTTTATGGTCGGCAAACAGTATGAGAATGGCGGGATCGCTAAAGATGGGGCAAAAATGGTGCAGGCGGTCAGCAACGTCAATGTGCCGCGCATCACGCTCCTGCATGGGGTGAGTCATGGGGCGGGCAACTATGGTATGAGTGGTCGTGCCTATGACCCGCGCTTTCTATTCTCATGGCCAAACAGCAAAATCAGCGTCATGTCGGGCGATGCAGCAGCAGGTACACTTTGGACGGTTGGGCAAAAAAGAGTGCTGCGCGGGATGGATAGTCCATCGGCCGAACAAATCACAGAAGCAGAAGCAAACTTCAAAGCACCCATTCTAAAACAATACGCCCACGAATCGAACCCCTATTTCGCCACTGCACGTCTGTGGGATGATGGGATTCTCGATCCGAAACAGACTCGTGCAGCTCTTGCACTTGCTTTTGCGACGACGTTGAATGCGCCGTTTCCGGCCGATAGATTCGGTACATTCCGGATGTAATCTTGCGCTTTGCAGTAGAGAAAAAACGGCAGAGCAACTGCTCTGCCGTTTTGGTTTATATTCAGTTTTTGACTAAAAGCCGTTAGCCTGAGCGACGATTACGCGCCAAATCCATCAAGCCCGTTCCAACATGTGGCTTGTTGCGGCGATCATCTTCTTTCCCGAAACGGATCAAGTCACCGTTGTCCGTCACAGCCTCGACCGCCAAGCCAAGAGATTGCAATTCTTTGACCAAAACGCGGAAAGATGCGGGGATACCGGGGTCTTCAATCGGCTCGCTCTTGACAATTGACTCGTAAGCCTTGACGCGCCCTTGTGTGTCGTCTGACTTGATCGTGAGCATTTCCTGCAAGATGTGCGCCGCGCCGTAAGCCTCCAACGCCCATACTTCCATCTCGCCAAAACGCTGTCCGCCGAACTGTGCTTTACCACCGAGCGGCTGTTGGGTCACGAGTGAGTATGGCCCTGTCGAACGAGCATGTGCTTTGTCTTCGACTAGATGGGCGAGTTTGAGCATGTGCGCGATGCCGACCGTAACGGGCTGGGCGTAGGCTTCGCCTGTCTGACCGTCAATCAGTTTTTCTTTGCCGAGTGTTGGCAAAGGAATATGCGTTTGGAATGTGAGCTTGTTTGATAGCTCGACCAACTCTTCGAGCGAGGTGTCAAACGCATCGACATGGGTTTCTTCTGGGAGTTCATGCTTGAATCGGCCGATCATCCAATCGTACCATTCGCGCACGCACACCTCAATCGCCTTCTCATTGAGCGGTTGCCACTGTGCTTTTCGCAGTTTGTTCAAATCTTCGGGGCCGAAAATCTCTTCTGGATTATGTCCACGTGTCCGCAACCATTCAAAAGTCGCAGCACGCTTGGCATAGAACTCATCCGTCGTGATGCGTTCCAAGTCCCAATCTGCATCTGAATCAGCTAACCACGCATTCATGAACACAAGACGTGCTTCATTAATGCCATTTAGCATTTTGATGTTGTAATCATTCTCTTTGAGTGACTCAAACGCCCATGTGCCGACAACTTCCCAACCACGCTGGGTGAGCCATGACCGCGCCAGTTCTGCGCGAATCTCATACTCTTTTGCGCCGTCAAATACGGGCGTGACCGCACGATAGCCCAGATGCCATGCTGCCCAGCCTAGATGTGTCTCCAAAATTTGACCGAGATTCATACGTCCCGGCACACCAATCGGACTCAAGATGATGTCTACTGGTCGGCCGTCTTCGAGATGAGGCATATCCTCAATTGGCACAACTTGGGAAATCACACCCTTGTTGCCATGCCGCCCAGCCATTTTGTCACCCTGCGTTAGGCGACGACGCTGCGCCACACTAACACGAACCATCGTTTCGACACCCGCTGGCAAATCACGATCCTGCTGACGGTCAAACTGCTGCACGTCAACGACCTTACCACGTGAGCCATGTGGCATCCGCAAACTGCTGTCCTTCACCTCACGTGCCTTATCACCAAAGATGGCTCGCAGCAATTTCTCTTCAGGGGTTAGCTCTTTTTCACCCTTTGGCGTAATTTTACCGACGAGAATATCCAACTCTTTGACATCTGCGCCGACGCGGATAATGCCGCCTTCGTCCAAATCTTTGAGTGCTTCCTCGCTGACGTTGGGGATGTCGTAGGTAATCTCTTCAGGGCCGAGCTTTGTGTCACGCGCTTCGACTTCGTGCTTTTCGATGTGAACCGACGTGTATTTATCCCAACGGACAAGCTCTTCGCTGACGAGAATGGCATCTTCATAGTTGCCGCCTTCCCATGAGAGGTAAGCTACAACCACATCCTGACCAAGCGCAAGCTCACCTAGCTCAGTTGATGAACTGTCCGCCAAAATATCGCCGGCTTGGATGACTTGGCCTTTGCGGACAATCGGCCGCTGGTCAATGCAAGTGCTTTGATTTGAACGTTGATATTTACGCAATCTGTAAACTCGCGGCCCGTCTGCCTCCTGCACGGTAATCGTGTCGCCCGTTACGCTCAATATCTCACCATCCCCTTTTGCCACAACGACCGTGCCAGAGTTACGCGCTGCGTGTCGCTCCATTCCCGTGCTGACAATTGGCACATCTGGGCGCAGAAGAGGAACAGCTTGCCGCTGCATGTTTGATCCCATCAGCGCACGACTGGCATCATCATGCTCCAAAAATGGAATGAGGGATGCGCTAACGCCGACAATTTGCTGTGGTGCTACATCGATGTAGTCGATGCGCTCGACAGAAGTAAAGCGGAACTGCTGATCGCGCCGCACAGAGACGCGCTTCTCGATAAATTGCCCGCGCTCATCCAGCAAGGCATTGCCCTGTGCGATGGAGTATTGGTCTTCCTCATCGGCCGACATAAACACAAGCTCATCACTCATGTATGGCACAACTGCGATCTCCTCAACACCAGCCGCTTTGATTTCAGCAAAAATCTCTTCGGTAATCGTCGTGCCAGTCTCGGCGATGATCTCACCCGTGTCTACGTTGATGACGTTGGCGCGTAGATCGTGATCGATCATTTTTGCATCATCGCCAGCCAATGTATTTTTGACGCGGTAGTAGGGTGTTTCAACAAAGCCGTATTTGTTGACTCGTGCGTAGGAGGCAAGTCGGCCGATCAAGCCGATATTCGGCCCTTCAGGGGTCTCAATCGGGCAGATCCGTCCATAGTGGCTGTGATGCACGTCGCGTACTTCAAAGCCGGCACGCTCACGGCGCAAGCCGCCGGGGCCGAGTGCCGAAACGGTGCGCTTATGTGTCAACTCGGCGAGTGGGTTGGCCTGCTCCATAAATTGGCTCAGTTGAGAGGAACCAAAAAATTCACGAATCGAAGCAACCACTGGGCGAATGTTGATCAATGAGATCGGCGTAATGCTGTCCGCGTCACGAATCGACATACGCTCGCGCACAACGCGCTCCATACGGCGCAACCCCACACGCAGTTTCGCTTGGAGTAGCTCACCAACCGTTTTGATGCGGCGATTGCCGAGATGATCGATGTCATCTGGCCCCGATTGCTGATTGTTGATCAAAATCATGTTCCGCACGAGGCGCACAATGTCATACTGTGTGATGGTGCGATGGGTGAGCGGAACCAGCCCTTCTAGGCTGAGTCGTTTGTTCAGCTTGTAACGGCCGACGCGCGCCATATCATAACGACGCGGATCATAAAGCTGCTCATAGAGAAAGCTCGTCGCGTTTTCAAGCGTGGGTGGATCGCCGGGGCGCATCCGCTTGTAAAATTCAATGATCGCTTGTTCGCTTAACGGCTTATCCGAATCCCATGCGGGTTCCTGTTCAAAACTGCCCTGAATGTAGAGATGATCGCCATTGGTGTCGATGTCCTCAAACAAGGCCATGATTTCTTCATCTGTTCCCTCTTTGAGCAGCACGTTACCCAAGCCATCTTCAATCGCGGCAATTGCCCGTAGGAAAAGCGTGATTGGAACGGTGCGCTTGCGGTTAAATTTGAGGGTGATGTAGTCAGTTTTGCGCGTCTCAAACTCCATCCACGCGCCGCGATCAGGAATCAGCTTTGCCATGGCGAGCGGCCGACCTGTCGCGCGTTCTTCTTCGATCTCGAAGTAGACACCGGGCGACCGGATCAACTGGCTGACAACAACACGCTCCGTTCCGTTAATGATAAACGTACCGGCGGGCGACATGAGGGGGAAATCACCAAAGAAGATGTCTTGGACAATCGGTTGGTCACGATCGGCCGAATATAGCAAAACGCGCACGTTAATCGGCGCAGAATAACTCATATCGCGGTCAATGCACTCCTCCACCGAATACTTTGGCTCGCCAAACCAGAATTTGAGATCAAACCCTTCAGTCTCTGGCTGTGTGCTGGGGAAATACAGTTTGAGGTTGCCATTGAAACTAACAATGGGCGAAATTTCCTCAAACAGTTCCGTCAATCCTTCCTCGACAAATGTTTCAAATGAGTCAACCTGAATGTCAATCAGGCTTGGCAATTCGAGAAGGTTCTTCAACTTTGCATAATTCTTCGTATTTTGCTTAAACGACATCTGCTCTCCTAGGGGTGTTGAGCTAAAAAATAACGACGTGTCTGAATGGTGAGACAGCAAAGCAAGGGTGCAACAAAATCTTGCTGCACCCTTGACTATTTGCAAAAAGGTTTAATTATTATTGCTCTCACCTCAATCGTCAGTAAAAGACTAGGCAGTGTACTTTACACTATGTACTCATGTCAATTATAGGTTGAAGTTTTCAACGCCATGTTAACAGCGAAAATGGTGAATCGGCCGTTTAACATCAATTCAATGCGATTGACACTAATTCGTCTATCATTAAGGCACAAACTGACAATAAGGTCAGCGTTAAAATATAAAACAGAGGAGACAACATGAAACGTTATATCATCTGGCTCGTCGCTCTAATCTGTCTAGTTGCAGTGATGATGCCAAACCAATCCTCCGAAGTGATCGCCGCGGATGGGGATGAGAAGAACGCGCCTGAGATGATCGTTGGCTCGGCCGAATTTTCAGGCATCAGTCCGGCCGTTCGTGACCTTCCTGACAACATTCGCGAGTATCCGCTCGTGCAATTTGAGATCAATCCTCGTGAAAACCCTCACATCTTCGAGCCGGATTTCGGCCGACGTGGCACATGGGATCGCACAGATGTCCCTACCGACCCGTTAATCGCCAACTCGCGCAATCGTGCCAATTCGCCATCTCCCCTCCTCTCTTTTGAAGGAGTTGGCAATCCGGAAGGGTGTGGTGGCTGTAGCCCACCTGACGTTGTGGGAGATGTTGGATTGAACCATTACATCCAAATGGTCAACGCGACGAAAGTCGCTATCTTTGATAAGTCCGGCAATTCATTGAACACGCCTTTCAACTTAGGAGACCTTTGGCCTTCTGGTAACTGTAATAGCAATGCCGGCGATCCGATTGTTGTCTATGATGAGATGGCTGACCGGTGGCTGCTCTCCCAATTTGCTCAACCATCGCACATGTGTTTTGCTATCTCGGAAACAGCCGATCCGCTTGGCAGCTATCATATCTATACTTATAACGTCGGTAATTTTCCCGACTATTTCAAAGTTGGCGCGTGGCCTGATGGCTATTACATGAGCGCAAACGAAGGTGGGAGTGCTGCTTATACAGCCTACGCATTTGATCGTGCCAAGATGTTAGTGGGCGATCCTGCACCCAGCTTTATTAAGTTTACAGGCGAGAGCAACTTCTTATTGCCAAGCGATGTCGATGGAGAAGATTTACCACCCGCGGATTCACCTAACTATTTTTATACCTTTAAGGATAATAGCTATCATGGTGGGGGTGTAGATCGTGTCGAGGTGTTTGGATTTTCGGCCGACTTTGATGACACTGCGAACAGCAGCTTCACGCTCGTTAATACCATCCCGATGAGCAGCTTCACCTACACGGCGTGTGGTTTCTTCAACTTCAACTGTATCTCACAGCAAGGCACATCACAACGAGTCGATTCACTTGGTGAATGGCCGATGTTCAGCTTCCGCTATCGCAATTTTGGCACGCATGAAACGCTTGTCGGCACATACGGCGTTGGTGGCGGCACAGGGCAGGACGGAGCTGCGATTCGCTGGTTTGAATTGCAAAAGACAGCGGCCGATTGGACACTGTACCAAGAAGGCACGCACGATGTTGGCGACGGGCACAATCGCTTCAATGCCAGCATTGCAATGGATGCGTGCGGCAACATTGCGCTCGGCTATGTCGCATCTAGCAGCAATCTATACCCCTCTGTGCGTTATGCAACGCGACTTGTCAGCGACCCGCTCGGAACGTTACGGGATGAACAAATCCTCTTTGATGGGGGTGGCTCACAAACTGGCTCATCTCGCTGGGGGGATTATGCCGCTGTGAGCATTGACCCCTCTGACGGCGCAACTTTCTGGCTGACAAATGAGTATTACGCGACATCGAGCGGTTCAGCTTGGGATACGCGCATCGGAACCTTTGCCCATCCAGAGTGTCTCGCACCAACGTATTCGCTCTCTGTCGAGCCAACGATACAAACGAGTTGTGTGGGCGATTCGGCAACATTTGACATTAGCGCAAATGCCTTTAATGGATTTACAACACCGATTGCGCTCTCGGCCGATACAAGCAGCGCGACCGCCCTGTTCAGCGTCAACCCCATCACCCCTCCGGGTAGCTCCATCCTCACCATGACTAATTTTACGACCGGCCTTTTGGAATTCGATTTAACCGGCGTAGCGGATGGTCAAACAAAAACGCAGGCTCTGATAGTCGATGTTGCTGCGAATGCGCCTGCACAAGCCGCCCTGACTGCCCCAAGCAACGGTGCGATTGATGTCGGCACAATTCCAGCGTTTAGCTGGTCGGCCGTGCCAGAGACAACAATGTATCATCTTGAGGTGGCAACAGACAGCGGATTCAATGACATCGTGATTGATGAAATGGTGGCAGAGACATCATTTAGCGGTGCGGCTCTGTTGACGAATACGACGTATTATTGGCGGGTCTCGGCCGAGAACGGCTGTGGTCAGTCGACCTCTGCCAGCGCACAATTCACTACCATTCTCTCCTCTCTCACCTGTGGGGCCGCCGTTACCTTTGAACAACGTCTCCCAACCGACTGGATTACGCTCACAGACAGTGGGACAACAGGCTGGGGAACAACGGATGATGGTATTTGTGGCTCTGGAAATGCAAGCGAGGGCAACTTTGCCGGCACAGGTGTGGCAGCTTGTGTTGATTCTGATGCAGATGGGGGGTTCGTTGACAGCTATCTCTGTACCCCACCTATGGACTTGAGCGATTACGGCAACTACGACTTGTCATTCAAGGTCAACTTTAGCGTTTATGAGCCAACGGATGAGGATCTATTTGAAGTTGTTGTTAGCACAAATGGGGGTGCAGCCCCGTATTCTCCAGCTCTCTTCTCAAAGACAAACGACTACCCAGCAGGGCAACATGAAGTCGCCAACTCAGGTGCGCTGGAAACGATAGACCTCTCAGATTATCGCAATCAGACAGTTAGCGTCTGCTTCCATTATGTCGGTGATTATGACTGGTACGCGCATGTCGATGATGTCTCGCTCACTTGCAGCGTCAAGGCGGCCGAAGTCTCCCTCGTCGAGTCAGATATACGTCAACCGTGGCCATTCAGTTTAATGTTTGGTGCTGCTGTCGTTGGTTTGCTGCTGGCAAGCAGCGTTGCAATTAGCTTGCGGCGTAGGGGAAAGAATTGATACTTTGTAGTTGTCATTAGCAAGTTTACGGGCAATTGCTGCGCCCATGCCGCTACCTGCGGCGGTGATAATCGCTACTTTTTGAGTCATTCGCTTATTGTCTCAGATATGGGGTGGAAATTCGAGCGCGTTTAGTCATAAAATCTCTAAGGTATTGCGTGTCTATCAATGCGTTAGCGCATAGCAAACGTTCTGCAAACGACGCTATCTATACTACCCAAGACCAATTCAAGGAGCGAAATTATAAAGGGGCTGATGCACAATCTGCATCAGCCCCTCGCCGATTTCTTGTTGAATAACTGTGAGATTTTTAGTCGATTTTTCGGCCGAACAACAAAGCCGCTCCAATGTACAGCGGTGCAATCTGAATCAGCGCAAACCAAATCAGCAAAACGGTCAATCCCCAACCAACATACTCCAACTGCTGCCGAATTTGCGGCACGCTGCCATCTAAACTGACGCGAACTTGCTCTAACGATTCTACATAATCGTCTAACTGACCCGGCAGAAGCGAGACTTGCGAGTTGATCGCGTTGATGTCGCGGCTGATTGCCGTGACATCACTACCAAGCACGACGATGTTGGAACCAGTTTCTTCCAATTGTGTACCAAGCAAGCGCATCGACTCTGGCACACCGTCTAAGTCATCCTCAATGCCGACAAGCGACGAATCTAGCGCGGTTTCAGGATTGTATTCGATTCCTAAGCCAAACTCAGGTAGCTGCACACTCGGAATTTGGACAGCAGGGCCAATCGGTAGCGCAATGGGTGGAAAGTCGATCTGCCCGCCAGTGCTAAAGTTAGACAAGGTTCGCAGCGCGTCATCAAGTGCGCCGGCGACCTCAACGAGGCTAGGAACGGCCGTTTGCAGCGTTTCAACCGTTGCCGCCACATCATTTCCCATCACGTCGGCGACCTGATTGAGAACAGGCTGTGTAGAGGTGATGGTAAACGCGACATTGACAGCACTTTGTTCAACCGTCACAAGTGCATCGCTGGACTCTGCAATTGTATTGCGGATGGTGACGATGGTGGTCTCGGCCGAATCTATCGCCTCCACAGCTCCATTGACAACAACGGCTGTCTCGTTCTGTGCAATGGCGATGCCTTGCCGCACAAAGATCGCGCCCGCAATCCCTACAACTATCCCAACAATCGAGACAATCGTGACAACAAACCCAATAATCCGCTTAAAAAATCGCATGAGGTTCCCTTATGGTTGTGTCATTGCGCCAGTCATTCCATTTATTTTGACTGTTGCAAGTGCTGCTGCCACCATCTCGCGGTTCACGCTGCCGTTGCCCGCGGCTCTGTCGATTGCGGCAATGATTAGCTGCATCGCGTCATAGGCATGACCCGCGTAGATGCTAGGTGGCTGCCCGGCTTGATAGGTGATGGCTTGATAATCTTGGGCAAAATCGACCGGCAATGCAGCTGGATCAAAGGTTGCATCGGCCGATAATAACACATGAGGCATCTCGGCCGCCGCGTACAGTGGTTGAGCGGCTGCGTTGGTCTGTGGCTGCCAGTGACCTAACACGGCGATCACGTCAGGATCGACGATCAAGGCTTGCGCGACGCTATTTGCCTCACTCGGATAGGTGCTGTCATCATAGGCCACCAAATTTAGGCGATAGCCTTCGACCCCACCCGCGGCATTGATTTCGCGCACTGCCAAGCGTGCTGAGTACAACACGTCGTAACCAATCCCGCGTTGTTCGCCCTCAAATGGGGCGACAAGACCAACCTTGAGAACAGGGGCAACACCACGCACATCGCAAGCAGTAAGCAGTAAGCAGTAAACAGTAAGCAGTAAACACAGATATATTCGTTTCATAGCAAGACGTAGGCACAAAGCCAACCCAGCGAGACGACAGTCATGCGACTGTATCACGTTTGGGCGAATGATCAACGCTGGGCTTTCGTTTTGAGGAATTGATAAATCTCGGCCGATTCAGCAAAGTGAAAAACGGGGTCACTCTTCCAAAAGGTAGACATGAGCGAGTTCCCTGTGTGCAGTTGATAGGTGAGAGCTTGGAGATAGAGATCGAGTTTGTCGGCATCGTGGACTAGTTTCGCTTCGGCCGATTCCTCGGCCTCCATCTCATCCCACAGCTCGCGCCAGTTGCCACCGAACGGTACGTTTGCCGTCATTTCTGCAAATGCCTTGCGCTCAATGGCAGCTTTTGTTGTCCCTTCGATAAACAGTTTAACGGGTGAGGGGATATCCGAGACGACCGCTTCAGCAAGATCATGCAGGGTTGCCATTGCTAGCACTTGCCCCAATTTGAGCGGTTGTTCGATGAGTTCGGCTAGGGCAAGTGATGCCAACGTAACGCCATAGCTATGGGCGGCGACATTTTCTGGTGCAGGCACACCGCGCTGGAGCCACCCCGTGCGTGGCATCTGTTTAAGGCGAATTCCATGAAGAAGTAGGTTAACAACTGACGAAGTTTCCATATTTGAACTTTAGATTTTAAGCTGTGGAGTAGTCACTCTACAATACTTTAGATTGTGTAAAGAGGAGATCGTAAATCTAAAATCTAAAATCGTCAATCGAAAATCACTCGGCCGATGTATTTCCTCCCGTAAGAATCAAAATTCCCCATGTGATTGGTTCCCCAAACAGGCGGGTGGCAACGTGAGATTTCATCACTTCTTGTTGGGCAGTGTTGGGCGTGTCGTTGTCGTTGGCATTGAGGGCGATGCCGAGTTCTAGGTCGGGGATCGGCCGAACGTTTAGCTCATCCCACGGCAAAATAGCCTCCATGACGTAGCCTCCTTCTATCTGCGCTGAACTGACAATTAGCCCGCTGCTCAACGCGCTGTCTAGCTCGCCCTCTTCTGTCCCGCGAAACAACATCGCGCTGGGAGGCAGTGTCACAAAATCACCGGGCGACAAAACGAGTTGGAAATCGTCAGGGCTAAGTGCATCATCTAAATCAATCAGGCGTTGCGTATCAAGTTGCACCTCAAGACTATCGCCCAAATAGATCAAGTTGCCTGTTTGTATTTGGACATGCACATCATCCAATACCAAAGCCGCGAGGTACAAATTTGTCTCATCCCATGCAAGCCGCCAGAAGGCTTGCAAATCATCACTCTCATCCCAGTCACCAATCTGATAAACAGGGAACGTTGAGGGATAGGACGGCACATCTGTCCAACCTGCCAAGTCTCCATCAACAATAAATGGCGCATTCACATACTGCGCTACGACGCTACCGTTTGCAGATGGTGTGAGCTTCACGCTTGGCTTTGCAACCTCATTGCGCTCAACAACAATCGCTTCTGGTGGCGTAGGGGTAAGATAAGGGGTCGGGAGTGGCGTATCAATAGCAACCATAGACTCAGCAATATATAGTTGCTGCTCTCCATTCCAACGGGCATAGATGATTAAGCTTGTCACACCAACAGCAAAGATCAGCAGCAACGTTGTCATCGCTGCAACCAACCACACAATCCAATTTTGCCGACCCCACAATGACTTCTTCTTTGGTTTTTTTTTCTGCTGAACGATCATAAAGGTACTCTCCGCAAGACCTGATATAATGCTTTCTATGCGACGCTTGGCAATTTGGTTAACGTTCTTGATGGGTTTCATAAATGGTTGGCGCACTGTCGCACTTCTGCAAGAGCGTGATGTGCTATTGAGGTATGGAACACGCTATTCACTCACGCTCATCATCACGATGAGCATCATCTGGACAGTTGTTTTTTTCGCATTGGGGGCTATCGGTAGGCGCAGGCCACGCGCTGTTTGGCTCCCGATCCCGTTCGCTTTTCTCTTGTATACACTTTACAATGTTTGGCTCCCAACGCCTACCGTGCCATTCCTCTACTGGCATCTTTTTTTGCTGATTTTCACAGGGGTGGCGTTGGGGATTGGTGGGCGGAAGAAGAGAGAGCTGCCAACTTCCCCTGTCGGATAGTTGGCAGTTTTAGTTTGTATGGAAGAACGAGAGATCGACAAACGCGGCATTTTAGCGGAGGGTGTGTTCGATTTTCGGGTGACAAAGGCGGGGCTTGTGATGCTGTATTATCACGGCAAGCACATTAAGACGTTGAAGGGAAAATCGGCCGAAAAATTCCAAAAACAAATCGCCAACGCAACCGACTTTGAAGCACAACTCATCATGGCAAAGGTGACGGGCAACTTCAAGCGCGGTAATGAGCATCACAAAGGCACGATATGATTGGTGTTACAATTCTGCCAGATGTCTGAACGAACACGAATTTGGTTAATGTTAACGCCCGCCCTACTGGTCGTCGTTTTGCTATTCGGTGGTGGCCTGCTGCTTGGCTTGCTGCAAAGTTTTGGAATTCGGCCGGTTGTCGGCAAGGCAGACTTTACGTTTGAGGCCTATCGGGCGATATTTTCGGAGGCGGCTTTCGGCCGATCGCTGCTTCTCACACTCTGGATCGGCTTTGCCAGCACGTTCATCTCAACCATTCTTGCCATCGTTTGCGCCCTCATTCTGCGCGACCAATTTTGTGGCAAACGCTGGGTCACATTCCTCTTTCAACTCAACATCCCAATCCCTCATCTTGTCGGCGCAATTGGCATTTTGCTGCTCTTTTCGCAAAGCGGTCTCTTTGCGCGAATCGCCGTTGCGCTTGGCTTCATAACCGACACAATGGCGTTTCCCGTCCTTGTCCGCGACCGCTATGGCATCGGTATCATTCTGCAATACGTCTGGAAAACAACTTGCTTCACGGGCATCATCGTTCTCGCCACGCTGCAATCTATTGGCGCGGACTACGAAAATGTCGCGGCGACGCTCGGCGCAAACCGTTGGCAACGCCTGCGCTTTATCACCCTACCTCTCATCATGCCCGGCGTGTTATCTGCCTCTATTCTCGTCTTTGCATTCACGTTTGGCGCGTTTGATGTGCCATTTATCTTGGGGCAACGTTTTCCATCGGCCCTCCCCGTTCTCGCCTATCGTCGCTACGTCGCCGTTGATCTGACAAAACGCCCTGAAGCAATGGCAATGAGCATGGTGATTGCGCTTTTAATCACACTGCTAATTTTTGTCTACCGTCGCGTCGGCGGTGGCATTCGACGTTAAACAATATGACCCGCATTGAAATTGAAAAACGCTTACAAAAAATAGGCTTGATTGTATTGATACCTGGCGAACTCCCACAGAGTCGCGTCATTGAAATTGCAGATGCGTTGCTAGCGTCGCCGATTGAGGCTGTGCAAATTGTGCCAAATGGGACAAGCACAATAGACACTCTGCAAGCCTTTCGTCGACGTGCGGGTGACAACATGCTTGTTGGGGCAGATCGGGTCGATTCAGTCCAACAACTGCACGCCGTGATGCAAGCTGGGGCGCAGTTTGCCTCTTCACTGGCTGAATTCCACATCCCGTTACTGAGTTACGCAAAGAAAAACGACTATCTCTATATCCCAACCGTACACTCCCCCGGCCAAACATTACTCGCCTCGCGTGCTGGAAGCATCATTCAAAAATTGCGCGATGATATAGATGCAGAGGGTCTGGAGGGGCTGATTGAACGCTCAGAGATGGCAAACTACGCTCCCTGCTTTGCCATTAACCAGATTGAGACGGAGTTTATCGACGCGGCACATGAGGGTGGTGCGCGGATTGTCTGTGTCAATGATGTGTATACGGGCGAGGATCAGTCGATGGGAGAGATCATTACGCAGGCGCGTGAGGCGCGGCGCATTTGGCTGGAATTGGGAGGGTGAAATGCCGCTGTTAGTTTCGTTGTTGACCATCGGCCGCCTCTTTACAAAAGCACTCCGCACCGCATGGGTCGATCCAGAGCTACGTGGCCTCATCCTACTCACTCTCTCCGACATCACGTTAGGCGCATGGTTTTATCGCTCACGCTTTGAGCCGGGCATCGACAATTGGACAGATGGCTTCTATTTTGCTGTTGCGACACTTTCGACTGTCGGCTATGGTGATTTTGCGCCAACGACTACTATCTCCAAGTGGTTTACAATTTTTTTTATTTTGTCGGGGTTGGGGATATTGGGCGCGTTTATTGCGGTAATTGGGGAGCATGTTCGGGAGGAATCGGCCGAACGCGCCCGCGAACGCAAATTGAAGAAAAATAGCAAATGAAACGCTTCCTCCGACCCCTCGCTATTACCCTCATTCTTTTTGCTGTCATCGCACCTTTTCTACCGCTGTTAATGTGGTCAATTAGCTTTCGCTGGTTTTTCCCTGACTTGCTGCCCGAACAATTTAGTCTGCGTGCATGGCAATATCTTGCTTCACCCGCCTCCAACGTCATTCCTGCTTTTATCAACAGCCTTACTGTCGGCATATCGGTCACGCTTGTCTCGATCTTAATTGGTATTCCTGCTGGTCGTGCGCTAGGTCTCTACAAATTTCGCGGCAAAACGATTGTAGAGTTTCTCATTCTTGCCCCAACGATTGTGCCAACGTTAGCAGTTGCCATGGGCATCCACGTCGCTTTTATCCGTTATGGTCTGTCTGACACACGACTCGGTGTCATCCTCGTTCACCTCATCCCCGTCACCCCCTATATGGTGCTAATCATGGCAAGCACATTTGCCAACTATGACGTTGAATACGAGCAGCAGGCTCGCACATTAGGTGCATCCCCTGTCCAAGTATTTCGCCACGTCACCTTGCCGACCATATTTCCCGGTCTGATGGTTGCCAGCCTCTTTGCCTTTCTGATTTCATGGAGCCAATATATCTTGACTGTCCTGATTGGTGGTGGCAATGTTATCACCCTGCCAATGCTGCTTTTCTCCTTTGCCACCTCGACCGACAATGGCATCACCGCTGCTCTGAGCATTGTCTTTATTGCGCCTGCCATTCTTTTTCTCATTGCTACTTCTCGCTATCTCACAGGCCGTAGTGCGGCCTTGGGCGGCTTTGGCAAAATATAACCCCGCGCTACTACGTCGGAAATATCTATCTTCTCAGGCTATAATTTGCCCCTATGATCGCTTTTTTGACCTTACTTGCGTGTGTTATTCCAACGCTGCTCTATGTTGGCATCATTTATTGGGCAGACAGCTATGAGAAAGAACCTGTTTGGCTGCTGAGTGCGGTCTTTTTATGGGGAGCTGTGCCAGCAATTATTTTGTCAATTGTGCTGGGTTCATTTGTAGAAGGGGTGTTTGAGGTGGTTTTCGGCCGAAATTGGCAATCCTTCACCGCTGCTATCCTTACAGCCCCCATCATTGAGGAGACGACCAAAGGTGTTGCCCTTGCTGGTATCCTTGCATGGCGTAGACACGATATCGATACCCTGCTCGATGGAATCATTTATGGCGCGATGGTCGGAATGGGTTTTGCGATGGTTGAAAATAGCTTCTATTTTATCGGTGAATATGATAGCGGCGGGCTTTCCGCGTGGGCGATCAATGTTTTTTTTCGTGCCTTTATCTTTGGTCTCAATCATGCTCTTTTTAGCGGGCTTTTTGGTCTTGGTGTCGCCGCAGGACTTCTCACAAAACGAGAGTCCCTGCGTATTCTTTTCCCCCTACTAGGCTGGACATTTGCCGTCTTTTTTCATTTCGTCCACAATCTTTCGGTCGGCTTTGACAATGCTCTCTGTCTCATCGCACCACTTGCCGATTGGGGTGGCGTACTGCTCACTATCATTGTCATCATGTGGGCATTGCGACAGGAAAAAGCATGGCTACAAACCTATCTTGTCGAGGAGATGCAGTTAGGAATTATCACTTTTAGTCAATACGAGTTAATCAGTGATCTGAAAAAACGCCGCGCTCACCTCTGGGATTTGTTTGTTCAAGGACAATTTTCACGCTATTTCGAACTTCGCAAATTTCTAAATTTGTGCAGCAAACTCGCCTATCACAAACATCATTCCGACGTTCATGCGGCACATACTCATACCAACGCCATCACAAGTCTACGAGCAGAAATTGCAGCGGTAAGCTCTATTTTGTAAGCAAGTTCAATTTCATAGTTCAATTAATGATCTTGGTTTTATCCTTGCTTGGGAACGTAGCCGGGATCTCTAGTTACGTTCTCTTCGTGCTTCCCTAGAGTAGATCGGCCGACTTACCGGATCTCAAGCCTGTTTTAATTCATTTTAGCATCATAAAGAAGTAGAAAAATAACCCTTCTTAATGACAGCCACTTTTTTCCAACCCTACTTGGTCATCAAATATTAACGAATACTAAATACCTCCTATTGCATACCAAATGGATTTTTGTCCATTTGCTTTTAGATAGCCGCCATTCCCCATTTTTTTACTCGCTGCTCGCCCATCTGCAAAAAATAATGTATCTGCATCGTTGCCCTGCGCCCTTTGTATCGCAAGGTCGTGCATTTTATTTCCTGAAGATGTGTAAGCCGCTAGTTTTTTATTGAGTCTGCGACGTTGGTTGACCGGTGCAGATTGATGTATCGCACCATATTGATTGGGTAAATGCCATGCGACATAAGTCGCACCAGCAGGCCCCAGCTTTCCTTTTTTATCGATAAATTTGAATGTAGACTTACCTTTCCAGAGATGCTCACGGTTGCGGTCATCGGAAAATGGCAACCCTACCCCTACCATCTGCTGTTTTCCAATTCCCACCTGTTCATCGTAACGTTGTTGTGTTCGTGCAGATAGCCCCGTTAACTCAGTCAGCGTTTCCCGACTAATTGGATTGGCCTTTTCAGAGTGGACACGGCTACTATGAAATGCAGCGTAGAAATGTGCTTTAACCTGACCGATCTTTTCCGTTAACTGTTCGACAGTCAATAAGACAGGATTATGCTGAAAATAATCAATTCCCAACGCTGTTGAAACACGTACCTGACTGTACAGCCATAATCTACCCTGATCATCTCGTTCCCAAAATATCCCCTTACCCTCTGCCAAAATCTGCCGTAACCGTCGCCATCCGCAAACTTTAAGAGGTGACTCTTTACCCGTCAGTGCCTCACGTATTGCCTCAACATCAAGCCATCCACGGCCTGCTGCATCTAATAAACGACAAAGTAGCCAAACTCGGCCGACTGTCACCAACTCATCTCGCAAAAACGCAAATAAGAGATCAGGATGAGCGACAATTGTATTTTTGGGTGTTTTTTCTTCCTCTACCTCTGGTGAGGACTCGCTAACTAAGGGTGCAATCTCTGTCTTTTCGGTTGGTTTTGATGGTGTGGCGACTTCTAATGGCGAGCTTGTCTCTTGCCCCGATACACGCGCTCTCCATCGCTTGATTTGTTCTGTGACTGCCTCACTTCCCCAACCAAAATCGGGCGGCAGCTCAAAATGTTGCCCTAGGGCAACATCTTCTGTCTCGGAATCTTCTGTCTCTGGTTCCTCCTGTGTTTCACGTGTAACAATCCCTAGCCGTTTCCGCAATGCTAGCAGGGCTGCATTTGCTGCCTCTAGTGCAGATACAGCAAGCTCATCGGAACCGTCTGATGGCACCGATGCCGTGTGTTCGCCCATCGCTGTAGGTTCACACGTGTCGCTATCATTGTGGGATATGCTGTGCATACGTCTCTAATTAGGTAAGAAATGAAATGTTCATAGCCCCGTGAATGGGTTTCTGACCGAACATTGTTACCTAACTCTATGTAGCGCGAACATTTGCGCTAGATCATCACCTTTGGTATCCGTCACGCATGGCGTGATTGGATAGATACTTATCCCCCTTCTATAAGGGGTCACGTTTACAGTTCTATGTAAACTGTTTCAAGTTATTTAATTGAATCCGGTCGAGTGCCAAGCACTCGACCTTTGTGTTTCTGGACTCGCTTTTGAGCTATCCATGACAGAACATCTCAATGCCCTGTCGCGGCAAGCAAAAACGCAAAAGCCCATCGACACTACTCTTTTGAGAGTAGGCGATGGGCTTTTTACAGCTTGCTTTGTAAATGAAGCTCGGCCGAGACCGCTATTCATTTATCGACGCTCTGATTGCCTCTTTTTAGTTTAGTATTGCTGTGCAATCCAGAATAAAATTCTTGCGACTATCAGATTTGGTTAATGCTGGAATGATAATTCTGTTGAATATGGAGGGTATTCGTTCCAATTACTTGACGTATACATCATTGTCGTCCATAATTCTATCAACGGAATTTAATAATTCCACCCATCGCCTGGCTCTGTGATTTACCTCTGCAATTAAAGGAATCGCAGAGCCTATTTTTTATCATGTTAAAAGTGCTAGCAACTTATTTCTAGCGAATGCGTGGTCATAATGACCACGTTTCTTTTTTTCTAGTGAATAAGTATAGGTGATTTACTCCCCAATTGCTGTGCTACATCGCTAATTCAAATTTGCCTTGAGAATTAGTGTTAGAAATGAAAGCTCCACCCGCAACAAAGATAGTTAGCGATAGTTTCGCTAAAGCTACCAATAAACGACTTTCAAACAGATGTCAGCATGAAGAATAATTCACTGAATTCAAAGATGTTAAGATAGATCGAATGATCTAAGAAGACCATCCTGATTATAAGATCACTAGGGCTACTTGCCCACACCAATTTAGAGAATGATCCTAACCTATTGTGCGAAAATGATCGAGGTGAAATTCAGCATTGGGACGAAGTTATAAACTAAATTGCAAAGCCGAATTTGGGTT
The DNA here is from genome assembly GCA_964389925.1 of uncultured Ardenticatenaceae bacterium. Lineage (GTDB taxonomy): Bacteria > Chloroflexota > Anaerolineae > Promineifilales > Promineifilaceae > CALECP01. Next base: position 2,262 of record CAYMGE010000036.1, on the reverse strand, counting down.
ACAGAGGATTTCAGCTTTCGTAGTAAAGAAGACTGCGCCCATGACCTTCGGCCGGCTGCTATTTAGTTGTCCGCAAGTAATCTGTTAAGTTGGTCACGGAGACGTGTGAGTTGAGCGCGTTGAGAATGACTACTTGTTTTGAGGATGGTGGCAACTTCGTCGAGATCTGTTTCTTCGATAGCATCGAATAGCTTAAGCGCACCTGTGACACGCTGCTGAAATTTGACAACCCAGCGCGAGGGGTCATCGGCCGACAGTTGCTCTTTCTCTTGCATGTCCTCACTTAAGTGTGCTTTTACAAAATCGGCAACACGGCGATAACTAATTGCACTGTCTTCTTCTGATTGTTGCCATGCAACGATCTGTCTGAGAGTAAGTAATTGTAAGTCTGGCTTGTCGGTGAGTTTTTCTGCAATCGGCCGAATTGTTTTTTCTGCCAAATCGTGTTGGGCAATAATCTCTTGTGCCTCTGGTGAAAGAGCCAACACTTTCAAAACACGTCCTCGATATGAGCGCGACATCCCCAGAATTGTTTCTACCTCTCCCCATTTAACCACCTTCCCGACACTTTCTGAAAGTTCAGCACGTAAGGCCAAAATTCCCTGAGCCTTTTCAATAAGCGACAGATCATCGCGGGCAACATTTTCAATCAACTGTAAGGCGCGAATGTGTTTGTCGGAAACAATCGTTGCACGAATGCGGTCAGGATACTGCTGACCACCATCAACGGCTCGATTTTTGAGCGTGAGTAAAACATGCGCCCACCAGCGCCGCTCGCCAGTGACGATAATATACTTGACACCGATTGGAAGTGTTTGCTCTGGTGTGTTTGGCTGACGTACTGTGATGGGGTTGATAAGGCCGCGATGTTCGATAGTGGCAGCCAGTTGCTCTAGCTTTTCGACCGCAGCGAGTTGAGCAGGTGGGGCTTCCTCTGCTTTGGCGCGGGCAAGCCACTCTTTTAGGATGGTCGCTGGTCGCTGCTGACCAGCGAATAGCTGCTCATACAGGTCTGATGATAACAATGTGCGCGGCTGATCCGGATCAGGCAAGATCGACTCAATATGGAGCGATGACGTTTCGGCCGAACTCTCGCCCGTGTCTCCATAAGGATTAATTTTATTGAATTGGAAACTGCCTAAAATCGGCTCTTTGCGACTCTTGCGTTTTGTCATCAGGTTGAAAATAGTGTTGTAATTACATCATAGTAGGCAGATGCACCATCGCTGGTTGGCGCATAGGCAAAAATGTCACCGCCACTACTATGGGCTTCTCCGATGGCAACACGTTCCGGAATAGGGGGAAGAACAACGTCATTAAAGTGTGCTTGTAATGCTGCTAATGTTTCCTTAGATAGCCGTGTGCGTCCCATCGCGTTAGGTAATACTCCGCCAATTTGTAGACGCGGATTTGCTTCACGCGCCTGTTGAATTGTGTTTTGTAGCAATCCTAAACCAACTAGCGCAAATTCGCCAGGATTGACGGGAATAATGACCTCTTCGCAGAATAATAACGCATTGAGCGTCAATGATCCCAAACTTGGGGGGCAATCGACAATAATCACATCATATTGTTCAGCGATAGTCTGTAAGGCGCGTTTAAGCTGATACTCACCGCGAAACTGGCTTGTGAGAATAGGTTCTAGGGTAGCAAGCTCTAGGTGAGAGGGGAGAACATGTAATACAGAGGGGGCGAGTTGTGAGCCGTCCTTGAGCTTTACCGCACCAAGTTCAACGGGCTGGATCGCTTGCTCGGCCGAAACTTCCCTGTTTAGAACTTCACGCATGGTCGGCCGATTGGCCTGTCTTGGCCCCGCCGCTACTTCAACCCCCAGCAACACGTGTGTTGCATTTGCTTGTGGATCAACATCCACCAACAGCACGCGACCAACACCAAGCAGTCGCGCTGCACCACACGAAACATTTACAGCTGTGGTTGTTTTTCCAACACCGCCTTTCTGATTTGCAATACCAATTTGTCGTGTCATTAAGAGAGGCCAGTCGCTAGCTTGCTGTCAATTAGAGAAGCCCATTCGATTAACGAATGCAGTAGCAATTAGCAATTACTTTTTTCCAATTGCGAGATGATACACGCTAGAAAGTCTGGTCGCAAACGAAAATGTTGCCCTAGGGCAACATTTTTCATATTGTGCGGACTTTGTAGTACGGTTCATGATGACTTGAAAACATTTGGGTGTGTTTCATTTGCTTTTGAAAACATGTTTCGGGAATTGTTGCAGTTTAAGAATTAAATTGGGTAATC
>CAYMGE010000035.1:0-56943 GCA_964389925.1 uncultured Ardenticatenaceae bacterium | reverse complement strand
TCTTCCCTTTCTCTATTTTGCACCCATTTTACACATTTCATTCAGGAAACCTATAAAAGGCGTTGCCCAAACAACTTGGAACACGACCTTCAACAACATCAACATCTACATCCGCCGTTCGACTATTTTTCAACCCGCTTCTCCCGCACACGTTCAGTGGTCTACGCCCAATAACAAGCGGGGTAGTTCATACACATGCTTATACAAGTCCCGCTTCTTTCGCCAGATTCAATTGGAGCAAGACTTCGAGAAGGGCATTACGCCAATTGAGAGCTACGACACTGCCCTGCTGCCGTCTAGCGGACCAAATCGCGTTCTAACGGTTGCTGGTGCGTATGAAGAGGCTGGTGTTGAGGTATTGAACACACGCAGAAACAACGAAATCGCCAAGGCACCCGGTGGCACATGGAGCAACGCTGAACTGCACGCGGCAATGACTCGGCAATTTAGCAATTGGGTTGATTCTCCAGAGTGGCGCGTCTGGTTACTCCATGCCGAAAGGCACGACCGTGGACCTGGCTTGCTGGGCATTATGTTTGACCAAAAAGACAAACAGCGACAAGGGTGCGCGACCTTCTACGGCGGTATGGGTGGCTCATCGGCAGCACAACAGCGGATGCAACTGTTCGTCGCAACACATGAACTTGGTCACTGCTTCAACCTGTATCACTCATTCCACAAACGGTATATGAATCCGCCAAAGGCGAATCGGCCGCTTGCGCTCTCATGGATGAACTATCCATTTGCCTATCCATCAGGCGAGGCAACTTTCTGGAATCAGTTCCCATTTGCGTTCGACAATGATGAGCTTGTTCACTTACGTCACGCCTTCCGAAATGACATCATTTTTGGTGGTCACAACTTTGGTGATGGCGCAGCCGTGCATGAGGGGCAAATCTTCGGTGAGACAGGCCTGCGGCTTGAACTGAGCGCCAAAGAGAGCTTTATGTATGGTGAACCCGTGGTTATCACACTGAAGTTGAGAAATCAACTCGATGAGCCACAGGTTGTCAACAGCCATATCCATCCGCGTGACGGGTATGTGACGGTCACAGTACGTCAGCCCGATGGCCATGTCGAAATGTATGAGCCGCCAATGGAGCAATTGATCATCCCAACGATGGTAACGCTTGACAAAAACACCCCCTCTATCCATGATAGCGCATACATCGGTTACGGTCACCACGGTATGCTGTTTGAACAACCGGGGATGTATGAAATTCAAGCCGTTTATCAGGCGCTGGACGGCTCACTTGTCAGCTCCGAAGAGATCGCAATTCGCGTTCAAATGCCAGTGACGGAGAAGGACCGCGAGGTAGGTAGTCTGTTGCTTGGTGATGAACAGGGAATGCTTTTCTTTCTCCTCGGCTCTGATGCGGAGTCGCTTGCAAAAGGCAATACTGCGTTCGATAAAGTAGTGGATAATCACGACGATCATCCGTTAGCTGTTTATCCACAAATGGTGCAGGGATTCAATGCAGCACGCAGTTTCAAGACGTTAAATGACGATAATACAGTCACGACGCGCGATCCTAACACGGCTAAGGCTATTGCATTGCTGCAAAAGGTTGTGGAGAAGTCGGATAGCGAAAGTGCTGGTGTAGACACGGTCACACTTGGCATGGTGATGAGCAATCTCGCTATGACACAGAATCAAGGTGGCGACGAAAAGGCAGCGCGTGCAACGCTCACCCAAATGCAGAACACACTGCGGAAACGGTATGATGAGCAACACATAGATGAACGTATCAAACAAGAGGTTCGTTTGCTGCGGCAGCAACTATAATTCACTGGGGCGGTATCGCATGATACCGCCCGCCGAACACAATAGTTGAGGAAAACATAATGAATGCGATATGGATCGATCTCGGAGACGGCTTTGAAGATGATGAGGTTATGGTGTCGTTGGTAGGAGCATTCACACTCCGCCTTGCCTCACTCACAACTGATTTGAGAACTGGGCAGGCGGGAAGCATTGAATTGCAATTACCAAACATACCACAGACAGAAGAAACTGAGACATCGGAGTGGCGACTACAGGTTGAAGTGTCTAATCGGGCATTATCGGCCGAAATACTTCTCACCCCCACTGATACTCCCTTTACACGCATTATGCTTGGGCAAAATCAGATTCGTATTGAGCAATCCCCCACAGCTTTCCTCTATTTTTGACCCCTTCCCCATTCTTTTCGCAATTCACCTCACGTGATGCATAAGTCGCAGTTGGTCAACGCAGCCTAACGAGGATTGATCGATCTAATCGAAAACGGCGGCACGCTTCTTGCATTCACAGAACTGCTGACAAATCATTTCAAAGAGGGCTGTTTGAAAAGCTGAAAAAGGTGGAAAGAGAAATGTTGAACAGCTTTTATTGATGATGTCTACGCTTACGAGCGCAGTCATTACTTGACCCCCCAACGCACATTTGTAGCTCTATTCTCAACGGGCTAAAATTTGCCCATGAATTCTGCACTCATTTCGGTTGAAAAAGCACGCTTGCACGACCTCGAACTAGAGATCGAGGCGGCACGATTTGAATTGAACAAGGCAGAGGCGAGGCTGGCGGCCGAACAAGCAGCTGTCAACCGCTTTCGGATGCACGCACGGCTCAAAATTGGTCGGGAGGTTGATGAAGTACTGTCGCTGCGGAGTCAGAAGCAGGCGTTGTTGACACAGTTGCGGATGGCGGAGATGGAGGAGGATGACCCAACATGGGAGGCGCGTCGGGCAGAGTTCCCTGACTTTGAGATGCCAGACGATACGCCTGAGCATATCATTTTGCCGACTGATGTGCCGCGAGATAGGGCGGCCGAAAAACGCCTCTTTCGTCAACTCGCCAAACGCTTTCATCCCGATCTCGCTGAGGGAATGCTCGCACGCGAATATGCGACGACAATGATGGCGGCAGTTAACGATGCTTATCAGACTGGCGATGTCAGCGCGCTGCGAAATTTGGCGGGCGAACTCGATCCCTCAGAGGCGATTCAGTTTGAAAAAACGGCTAATTGCAAAGAGCGCAAGCTGCAAAAACGCCTTTACAATATCCGTCGCCGAACGCGCAAAATAGGCGAACAGTTCCAAGCGATGAAAAAGGAAAATACGGCGCGACTGTGGCGCAAAGCGCAGGCACTTGAAGAAGCGGGTCTAAGCTGGTGGCATGAGGTTCGCATCGAATTGGAGGATGAGAGTGAGCGTCTGCGCGTGCAGATTGCAGAGCTAGAGCTGCTGTTGCAACGAAAATAAATTTGAATCGTGAAGGATATAGGCTGAAGGCAAGACGGTTCAACCTTGATCCTTCATAATTTGTGGCTAATTATGGATGTTAACTTTCTGTTCAATTTACACAGCGGTGTGCGCTGGATTATCGTTTTGGTGGGTGTGATTGCGCTCGTGCGGTTTGCAGTTGGAATGTTTGGGAAACAGGCTTATGATAGCATCGGCCGCGTCTCCCTAAGCATTCTCAATGTGGTTGTCACCATTCAATTTTTGCTCGGTCTTGTGCTAATCACTTGGAAAGGCACATTGGTTGGCACAGCGTCATATTGGGGCTATGCGCTAGGCCATGCGATCATCATGGTTATCGCCATTGGTACAATTGGTGCGACAGGCGGGCGTGTCAAACGCGCTACGACGGACGAACAAAAGTGGCGTACTGGCACGATTGGACTGGTGGCTGCCTCTGCGCTGATCTTTGTCGGTGTGCTGGCGGTCAATGGCTGGTGATGTCTTAGTCCGACGTGACATAGACACGCGGCACACGGGTGTTTATGTTCGTCAAAATTTCGTAGGCGATTGTTCCCGCCCATTCTGCTAATTCATCGGCCGAAATCGCCATCCCATTTCCATCATTCCCCAATAAAATCACCTCATCATTGTTATACGCCGTCTCCCAGCCAATATCAACCATCATTTGATCCATGCAAATTCGGCCGACGACGGGATAACGTTTCCCCCGAATAATCACCTCCGCTTTGCCCGACATGCTGCGAAAATAGCCATCGCCATAGCCAACTGGAACCGTTACGATGCGTGTCATTTTGTCCGATTGCCACGTTGAGCCATAAGAGACTGGATGATTTGGCTGAACCACTTTGAAGTAGACCACTTTTGATTTCCACGTCAGCGCGGGTCGCACAGAAATCGTTTTGCGTATCTGCGGGTCGGGGTACACGCCATAAAATAGAATGCCAGCACGCACCATGTCGAAATGCGCGTCGGGAAGCTGAAGAATTGCGCCAGAATTACCGATATGCACGCGAGGTCGCGGCAAATTGCGTTTGTCATAGAAGTCGAGAACGGTTTGGAAACGTGACAGTTGGGCTTGGGCGTGGGCGAGATCGGCCGAATCCGCATTGGCAAAGTGTGAATAAATCCCCTCAATCTCGCACCATTCACACTGCAACGAAGCAGCTAGTAACGTCTCTGCACTGTAATAATGCACGCCAATTCGCTCCATGCCCGTGTCAATTTTTAGATGCACTCGTGCCTTAATGCCGAGTGTTTGTGCCGCGGCTTCGATCGCCTCTAATTTCTCGACAGATGATGCGGTGATAGTGATGCAATGTTCGATAAATAACGGGATTTGATTGCCAACAATACCGCCTAATACCAAAATTGGTGTCTCTACGCCGTGCTGTCGTAGCAACAACGCCTCTTCGAGATAGGCAACACCAAAATACGCAACGCCTTCCTGAGCGATATGTTGTGCGACCCGCACCAGTCCATGCCCGTAAGCATTTGCTTTCAAAATAACCATCACAGCACGCGCTCCAACCGCCTGTTTGATAGCATGATAGTTTGCAGTTAGTGTGCTTAAATTGACTTGTAGGTAGGTTGGGCGCAGACCTAAACTCTCTTCAATCACCGATTCGTTTAATGTATACATAGGCGAATTGTAGGTAATCCGCAGCAATCGGAGCGTAGACCCAATCGTTGATTTACTTGACTTTTTCACACTCTGCTTATACTTTATAGCCATTCGCACAGCAGTATCGTGTGGCTTATTGGTTGTCCTGCATTGGTTGTGCCTAACAAACTCAATTTTCTATTCAGAAGGAGCTTAAATATGACGAAGCAACTCACCCGTTTTTTCGTTGCAGCAATTGCATTATTACTATTTCTCAGTGTTGGCGTGTTGGTGGCTAATTCGGCCGATAACAACGGCTATCGCGCACACTATTACAACAATCGTAACCTACAAGGAAACCCCGTTCTCACTCGCTACGATAATGTGATTGATTTCAACTGGGGAGAAAAATCCCCTGCCCCCGGTGTTGTCAACAAAGATGACTTCTCCGTGCGTTGGCAGCGCACCGTTAAACTGACGGCTGGAACTTACCGCTTTACTGTCTCAACAGATGATGGCGTGCGCGTGAAGGTGAATGGTCGCCAAATTATCAATGAGTGGACTGATCATCCGCTGCGGACTTTTTCGGCCGATATGTATCTCCCCGGCGGTGATACCTACATCGTCGTCGAGTATTATGACCGCGTGCATTTGGCAATTGCCAGCTTCAAATATGAACTGATCGACGCTGGAACAGCAACGCCGAAACCATGGAATCCGACGGCGACACCGAAGCCATGGAATCCAACGGCGACACCGAAGCCATGGAATCCAACGGCGACACCGAAACCATGGAATCCGACGGCAACACCGAAGCCATGGAATCCGACAGCGACACCGAAGCCATGGAACCCGACAGCGACACCGAAACCATGGAACCCAACTGCAACTGCGACACAGGTGCCGGCCGGCAGTGGCCCCGAATTGGCCGCTTGCACAAGTCAGCCAGTTTACACAAACTATTGGAATAATAAATTCCTGTCAGGCCCACCGGCTGTGACGCGCACCGAAGGGAACATCAATTACAACTGGGGCAAAGGATCGCCGGCTGGTAACGTGCAGAACGATAATTTCTCAGCACGCTGGTCTACGACCTACAATTTGCTACCTGGTATGTATACGTTTACGACAACGGCCGACGACGGCGTGCGTGTATACGTGGACGGAAAGCGTCTGATCGACCAGTGGTACAACAGTGCAGCCAAAACGGGTAAGGCGACCTATTATCATCAGGGCGGCAAGGTTGAGGTGATTGTTGAGTATTATGAGGCGGCCGAATATGCCACAATTGCATTCTCCTGCACACGTATGTCTGGCGAAACGCAACCTCCAACCGCAACCCCAACACCGAAGCCATGGAATCCAACGGCAACACCGAAGCCATGGAATCCAACCGCTACGCCTGTTCCACCCACGGCGACACCACTTCCGCCAACCGCTACGCCAGACCCACTGCTGACGGCAAATGCCGGCTCCTGCCAAATTAGCCGCGTCTATACGCTAAATGTGCGGTCGGGTCCGGGTCTCGCCTACGCCATCGTTGGCACGGTCGAGTACGGAGACATCGTAATCCGCACAGGCGGCCGCTCAGGCAGCTGGGTGCAGATTCGCACCGATGAGCAAAAAATTGGCTGGATTAAGGAGTATTACTGCGGCAATGGTGAATTGCCAGAGACAGAATCGACCGCAACAACATGTGGTAGCGTCGCTGTGGCTGTCGATGCACTTTATGTGCGTAGCGGCCCTAGTGGGGATCACACGTGGCTTGATGTCGTTTATCGTGGTGAGTCACTAACGCTTACCTGCCAATGTGAAGGGCAGTGGGTGTCGGTGATGACGGCCGAAGGTGTGCGTGGTTGGGTCTACTATCCCTACACAAACATCACACAGGCACAACTAGACGCACTCCATTGAGACAAATGACAAGCTAGAAATGTATCGGGAAAGCCAATTCCCGATACACCCATTTTCTAAAGTCCCCTTGTCGTGCTAATCCCGAAACTGTAAGTCCAGCGGCATCATGTATAAAGGCTGCCCATTGAACTTTGGCATCATGTTTTTTGTAAACACGTCTGTCAACTTCTCAACCATCTCGCAGACAGAGCTTGGCATCTCTTCTTCCAGTGAAGGCAAAATATATCTTGTGGATGATGAGTAAAGATTGCGGATCGGCACATGAATGCTGTCATCTAAGGGTAAGTTAGCGACCTTGTGCGCTCTTAAAATCAGGTCTTGCAGATCACCAAAAGAGTCGATCAACTGCCGTTCTTTCGCTTGATTACCTGTCCAAACCCGCCCCAAAGCAACCGCATCCAACTCGTCATACGCCACTGGACGTGCATTAGCGACAACGCGCTTAAACTGTGCATAATTATCTTCAATCCGCTCAAAAATAAGAGTCCGTTCTTGTTCGGTCAAAGGCTGTAGATCACGATAGAGACCGACATTTTCTCCGCGCTTTATGGACACGCGATTGACGTGCAGTTTGTTCATCAAGCCCCTCGTGCTAGGTCGGCCGGTAATAACGCCAATAGACCCCGTAAGCGTTGCGGGCTGCGCCATGATGTGTTGACCCCCTGCCGCAATATAATATCCGCCCGATGCTGCGATGTTGCCCATGTAAATCAGGACAGGTATTTTTCGGCCGATGCGTGCCAAATCGCGCCAAATCAGATCGGACGCAAGGGCATCACCACCCGGCGAGTTGACATAGACGACGAGTGCTGCCATCTCCTCTTCTCGCTCTGCGCGTCTCAGAAGATGGGAAACGCTGGCGTGATCGGCCGAGTTTGACCGTCGCGCAAACGGATTGAGCGAGGGTGCTGCCCGCATCGTGATGCCACCCTCAATGCCCACAACCCCGATAAACTGATGATGCCGCCGTCGAACTTTGCGTGTCAGCCTTGCGCGAGCTTTGCGCCATGTGACTAAGTTCACCTCTTTCTCTGACCAGCGTTCCCGAATTGCCCAATGTAGCTCATCATCATACCCAACAGCATCGACTAAACCCGCTTCTTGAGCTTTTTGCACGTCAAATGGAGCCTGATCGATCAATGCCTTGAGCGTCTCCTGTGGCATTTTGAGATCGTGCGCGATGTCACGGGTGAACATCTCATATTGATCATCAAGCAGCCAGCTATACTGTTCATGTTCGGCCGCCGTCATCGTGCTTTCCCCGAACGAATTCCCCGCCGTTTTGTAGGGCGATATTTGCACGATGTCTATTTCAACACCAACCTCTGCCAGCGCGTCCTTAAAATAGACGGCATCAATCTGTAAGCCGGTCACGTTGAACTCGGCCGATGGTGGCACGACAATCAGATCGGCCGCAGTTGCTAGATAGTAAGCACGCAAACTCAGATATGGCGTGTAGAGAATAACCCGCTTCTCGTTTTGCTTGAAGCGTTCAATGATGCGCCGCAAACTTTGGATTGTGCCAAATCCGGCCGAAAACTCTTTGAGCAGAATGACAATCCCGCTGGCGTTGTCGGCTTCTTCGACTTTGCGAAAAATATAGCGGACGGCTTGCAGACTTAGCGGGGGTGATGGCAGCGGCAGTCGTCGTTCGATAAAGCCAAGTGGTGGCTCGGATAGCTCTGGTAGTGAGCCGCTAATGGGCAAAACGACATAGCCAACATTGCCATAACGGCGTTTGCGTCGCCAATTGCGAACGCTGCCTCCTATACGTTGTCGTTGATAGCGTATTCTGTTGCGTAGTTTGCCAGATTTTCGGCCGAAATTGCTTGCCTGATTCATAGCTCTTGTCACCTTATTGATGGATAATAGGCAAATATGAAGCTATCGGCAATAAATTAAGTAACCATGACGCAGACAAGCATATTGCAACATGTTCGTCGCCTTGCAACGCAAGCACCATTTGTCCAAAAACTAGGCATGACCATCACTGACATTGGCGTGGGCTGGGTTCGTAGCGAAATCCTAATCCGACCTGAACTACATCATCAGCAAAACGGGTTCATCCATGCGGGAGTCCAAGCGACGCTTGCCGATCATTCCGCAGGCTGTGCTGCCGCTACGTTGACCAAATCAGACATTGCTGTGCTAACCATCGAATTCAAAGTCAATCTGTTGCGCCCTGCCATCGGTGAACGAATCACCTGTCACGCAGAGGTCTTGAAAGCAGGACGCTCGATCACGGTGGTGGAAGCGACCGTGTGGGCTTGGCAGAAAGATCAGTCAAAGCTCACCTCAAAAGCAACTGTGACGATTGCCAACGTGGCGCAGCCGCGTTCCTAATTAGAAGGCCAAAAATTTTCGGTTTTAGGTATTCGGTGTTCAATGAATCTCTTGGAAACCGAATACCGACCTACCGAACACCTGATTGCTGTTTAATGTGAGCGTCACCAAAATGACAACGAACTGATCTTTGACAGAACGATGACAATGTGTATACTGACAATATGGTAAAACTGTTATTTCAAAGTAATTCCCACAACACTCTTTATTGAAAACGCACGCCTTCGCGTGCGTTTTTGTTTTACCAGTGGACGAGCAGTACAAGTTTAGTAATTTAAGGAGAATAGAAAATGGACTATGCTTTAATTGGCAAAATCGAAAAGGCAAAAATCTATTCAGAAGAGAAAGACCGCATTAATTTCGACTCTTTCTCAGTCAACATCAATGGCGAAAATAATCCCCACCACGTCGAATTTAAGCAAGGTGATTGGCAGTGTGATTGTGATTTCTTCATAACACGTCGCTATTGCTCTCATACAATGGCAATGGAGCGCGTTCTGACAGATATGTTGCCGGCATAGACTCATAATAAATGTAAAAAACGTCCTCACTTGAGGACGTTTTTCATTTAGCCGCGCACCATCTCAAAGACATCCGTCACGCGAACATAGTTATTGCCAGCCAATCGGCCGATTGGCCTCAACGCCTCTCGTATCACATACCCATTGTCAACAACACCTTCACGCGCATACACGCCTGTCACGTCTCCAAACACGACAGCCCCGCCAAACGGGTTCACGCCAACTTCCACAATTTGGCGCAATTTGCACTCAAACGCGAGTGGGGCTTCTGCCACACGCGGAACGCTGATCGTCTCGCTGGGGGCAGGGGTCAATCCCGCATAGTCAAATTCTGATTGATCGGCGGGGAGGGTAGCGGCCGATTTGCTCATTGCCGCCATTGTCTCTTCGTTTGTGATGTTGATGACAAACTCTGGCAACGCACGAATGTTGTTGAGTGTATCTTTGCGTTTCCCAATCTCTGGAACCTGTGGGCAAAACATCAAAACAAAGGGATCGACAGATGCGGCCGTAAAAAAAGAGTAGGGCGCAACGTTTAGCGTGCCATCTGGGGCGATTGTGCTGACCCATGCAATCGGCCGAGGTTGAATCGCGCCAATCACAAATTTATAACACGCTTTTCTTGTAAGTTTAGTTGGATCAAAAAACATCTATAAGTCGAGCTTAACTGGAATTTCAGTCGTTGCTTTGATCTCGTTCAAAACCAATCCCGTTCGCACCTTATCGACCGCCGGCATCGCCGTCAACTGTCGCAACAAGAAATTTTCTAAATGAGGCACGTCTTTTACGATCACCTTCAAAATATAATCATCCTCGCCCGTCAGATTGTAACATTCTAATACTTCGGGAAGCTGCACAATCGCTTTGCGAAATGCCTCAAACCCGCTGGCGACATGTCGCCGCAGCGAAATATGGACGATAACCATCATCTCGTAGCCAATTTTGTGACGGTTGATGATGGCTGCATATCGTTCGATATAGCCATGTGTTTCTAGCCGCCGCAGCCGTTTTTGTAGCCCACTCGGTGACAACTCTACTCGTCGTGCCAGCTCCGCGTTGGAAATGCGAGCATTCCCTTGCAAAATTCTCAAAAGTTCTTTGTCGATATTGTCTAAAACGATTCCATTTTCCGCCATGTCCAGACCCTGCTTTTCTAGTGTGAATAATAGACTGATTCTATCATTGAGTGCATAGGATACGCAAAAATAGATAAAAGAATGTAAATTATTAACGCTATCCCCACGCGATATAAGCTACGCCTTTTTCATAGCAGAAGACATACATCACAGGCAGGGATGCCCGTGGTACGTTTGCGGCTGTCGTATAGGAAAGTATAAAACCCTCACCCCAGCCCTCTCCCACAGGGAGAGGGCGCGTCTTTTCCTAGGGGTGAGGGTCTTCGCGGCATAGTCGCTTTCTTGTTGCCAGTTTGAGCCTCAACCATTGGAATGTTCGCTAGGATAGATACTTTTTAACGTCGGCCGCGTCGATCCCCACCACGGCCGCCACGGCCACCACCGCCGCGACTACCGCCACCACCACGTCGGCCGCCACCGTCATCATCCTTGGCTTCTGCCAGCGTCCAATTGTTCAGGACAGCCTTACGAGACAAACGCACTTTGCCCATCGAGTCAACAGAGGTCACCATAACCATAATTTCGTCACCGAGCTTGACGACGGACTCAACATTTGGCACGCGGCTAGAGGCAAGTTGCGAAATATGTACGAGACCTTCTGTCCCCGGCATCAACTCGACAAACGCGCCAAAGTCAACCGTTCGCACAACTTTGCCCGTAAATATCTCACCCTCTTCAACCTCTTTGGTCAACTGCTCGATGTAGGCGAGCGCCTGCTTTGTCTTCGGCCCGTCTGCGCCGGCAATCAAAACGGTTCCGTCTTCTTGGATGTCTACATCAACGCCAAACTGCTCTTGGATTGAGCGCACCGTTGCACCACCCTTGCCGATGACAGCCCCGATCTTGTCTGGATCGATTTTGACCGACTCCATGCGTGGTGCGTTGTCGTTCAGTTTGGTACGTGGGGCGGCAATCGCCTCGTCCATTGCGTCCAAAATCTGAAGACGTGCATCCTTTGCCTGTGCCAATGCTTCTGTCATCAGGTCCATCGACAGACCGGAAATTTTGATGTCCATCTGAATGGCTGTGATGCCTTCACGTGAGCCAGCCACCTTGAAATCCATATCACCGAGATGATCTTCCATCCCCTGAATGTCGGTCAAAATTGCATACATCCCTGTCTCATCATCGTAAACCAAGCCCATAGCGATCCCGCCGACCGGCTTTTTGATCGGCACGCCCGTGTCCATCAATGCTAGGGTGGACGCACAAACGCTAGCTTGACTAGTTGAGCCATTGGAGGAGAGGACTTCTGAAACGACGCGAATCGTGTAAGGGAACTCTTCTTCGGATGGAATCATGGGCAGCAGGGCTTGTTCAGCCAATGCACCATGACCAATTTCACGCCGTTTTGGACCGCGCAGGAACCATGTCTCGCCCGTGCTGTATGGTGGGAAATTGTAGTGATGGATGTAGCGGCGCGTGTCTTCGGGGAAGAGATTGTCTAGTCGCTCTGCTTCACGCGGCATACCGAGCGTGGCGATGGAGAGAACTTGCGTTTCGCCGCGCTGGAAGAGTCCGCTGCCGTGCGTGCGGGGGAGAACGCCGACTTCGGCCGATAAGTCCCGAATATCCGTGTACGCCCGTCCATCCGGGCGCACCCCATCCTGCAAAATGCGGTCGCGCACAATTGCCTTGTACATCGTGCTGATCGCACTGTGGATCGCAACTTTGTCTACATCTTCATCTTCTTCAACAAAGCTATCCTCAATCTCCTGCGACAACGCCTTCATCGCTTCACCACGCGCGTGACGCTCTTCATTTTCGACAACTAGCTCATATAACCGATTGCCCAAACGTGCCTGAACAGCCTCCATCATGGGATTGTCGGTGTTCTTCAATTCAACTTCGCGCTTCTCTTTGCCAATCTCAGCCCGCATCTGCTCTTGCAATTCGATCAAAGGTTGCATCGCCTTGTGACCAAACGCCAGCCCTTTCACCATAATATCTTCTGGGACTTCATCACCCCCGGCTTCAACCATGATAATGGCATCTTTCGAGCCAGCTATACGCAGATCGAGTGAGCTGTTCTCCATCTCTTGAATTGTAGGGTCAGCAACCAATTGACCATCAATATAGCCGACGCGAATACAAGCTATCGGCCCGTTCCACGGCACATCGCTGATCGTGAGCGCGAAGCTAGACGCATTCACCGCCAACACATCGAGATAGTGAACATCATCTGACGCGAGTGATGTGATGATGATTTGAACTTCATTACGCATTCCTTTCGGAAATAGGGGGCGCAAAGGACGGTCTGTTAGACGTGCCGCCAGCACGCCTTTGGTTGAAGCACGCCCTTCACGACGGAAAAAGTTGCCGGGGATACGACCGGCGGCATAGAGCTTTTCTTCAAAATCAACGCTGAGTGGGAAAAAGTCCATCCCTTCACGCGCTTTGCTCGACATTGTTGCCGTTGCCAACAACATGCTTTCTCCAACCTGTATGGTGATGGCACCACCGGCTTGCTGGGCAAGTTTACCAGTTGAAATGGTGTATTTTTTGCCCGCGACTTCTGTAGAGTATATTTTCTCAGACATTTGTTCTCCTAGATTGCCAATTGCGACAACCTTGTATGGCATATCCTCAAATTCGGCCGATCTCAAAACGACCTGCCTTAACGCAAGATGCCATGCTATTTATTTGCAGTTTAAGAGGACAACAATCTGAGGAGTTAGGAACTGAGGATTAACGCTTAATCTGTTCGTAAGCGACAATGCCCAATTCCTAAAGGTGTGCGGGATTATTGTCCACAATGTGCAGGCTACTGCCTGCACTAGAATAGAAAAAGCGCGTGGAATGAGTTAGCCACGCGCTTTTATCTTTTTAACGACGCAATCCCAATGCCGCGATGATCTTTCGATAGCTTTCGGGGTCTCTTTTATTGAGATAACGCAAATAGTTTCGACGTTTACCGACCAATTTCAACAGGCCGCGCCGCGAACTTTGGTCGTGTTTGTGTTGGTTCAGATGCTCTTGCAATTGTTTGATGCGCTTATCAAAAATCGCAATCTGCACCTCTGGTGAACCGGTATCATTTGCGTGGGAGCCAAACTTTTCCACAAGTTCGGCTTTTTCTTGTACAGTCAAAGACATTTTGAAACTCCATAAATAGACGCGCTCTAAAACAACACACTTCGTGCTATTTTAATAAGTCAACTTTCAGTTGGCAGCTTGTCTAGGTGGTAAAAATTGGTTTTGCCCTTCTGCCGTCGTGCCGAACAGCGTCATGCAGTCAAGCCACCAGAGATTATAGCAGCAGTGGGTCTTCTATCAATGGGGGGATTAGGTTTTGCTAACGTGTTAAAATGTGGGCAAACTTGCAAAGGGTAAGTTGCAGAAGTTTATGACTAGCGACTAGCAAACTAGCCACTAGCAACGATTGTTTGTTATGGGAATCGGCCGGTACAAATGGGGCGCAAACAGATTTGATACGTTGGTTGATAATGGTGATCCAGCTAATCGCGTTGACGTGGCGATTTTGGGAGATGGATATGCGGCCGAAGACATGCCACTCTTTTACGAAGACGTAGATGAAATTATCGCCTGTTTTCAGGGCATAGAGCCGACGACCTCCTACTGGAAGCATTTTAACTTCCATCGCGTCAACGTCATTTCGCAGCAGTCGGGGATTGACGACAAGTATCAGACTCCGCCCGTTAAGCACAAAAGCGCACTTGGCACACACTTCTCATTTATCTCGCCGCGCCGTTTGGTCGGTTGGGATTGGCGCACAAAGCAGGTCGCTCGTCGCGCCGGCGTGCCATTTGACCATCTACTCGTCACTGTCAACACGCCCCGTCGGGGTGGGGCAACGCGCTTTTGGCTCGATGTGGGCTATGCGTCGCGCAACTCGGCCGACTTTCCCCGCATCATGATCCACGAGGCGGGTCACGCCATTGCAAAGCTAATTGACGAGTACACAGGGGAAATTCCGGACATCAAATTTCTGGATGGAAGATCATTGCCAAATGTTTTGCCATTTGCCAATGCAAGCCTGAGCTGGCGCAGACCGCCGTGGGAACATTGGCTGAGTGATGCTGTCGAACGCCCCACGCCGCGCACGGATGCCACCACGCTTGGTGATGTCGGTGTCTTTAAGGGCGCGTTTTACACAAAATATGGAACATATCGGCCGACCATCGACTGCATGATGCGCCGCCATAGCCAAGAATTTTGCCCAGTTTGTCGAGAACAGTGGATCAAGCGCATTTACAAAATGACCAACATCGCCGATTCGCACACGCCCGATCGTGATTTAGAGGCAGCCGTTGGAGAGAGCTTGTCATTTTCGGCCGAAACTCTCCGCACGGAGCATATTCACACCAAATGGGCAATCCGCGATCAACGAGGCAACTGGCAGGTGAAACAGGTGACAGATTCGTTTGCACCATTTGCCTATAAGTTTTCGCATGTCGGCCGATGGACGGTTGAATGTGTGTTGGAAGATCACAACCCAATGCTTAAAAAAGCGTCGATCATTCAGGCCACAAGGCAAAAGCTACGTTGGGTGGTGGTAGTGCGCTAAAAAGCAGTAGCTCTTTAGAATTCGCGGGGTTTGAATGCATTGCGTATCCAGTTCACCAATACGTTTCCCGGAATTCCCAAGACAACCTAAATCGAGACTATATCTCCTTCTACTGTTCCCTTACTTTATTCCGTGCTATGCTTGCTTTATGATTTTGGAGCAGGCAGTTTTAGATGTAAAAACCGGACAGGAAGCTGAGTTCATGGCGGCATTTGCCCAAGCAGAAGCGATTATTGCTAGCATGAATGGCTATTGTGGTCACACGCTGCATCGCTGTATGGAGATGCCGAGCCGTTTTCTGTTGCTTGTAAATTGGGAGACGTTGGAAGATCATACGGTTGGTTTTCGGGAATCGGCCGACTATCAACAGTGGCGTGATCTCCTCCACCGCTTCTACGATCCTTTCCCCACCGTCCATCACTACGAATCGATCAGCGGTCAAATACGCTTACAATAAATCGTTCACAAAGGTCTTTTCGTGGCCTTCGTTGACATCTCTTCAATGTTCAAGAAAATTTTAAGTCGCATTCGTCGCAATCACGGCCTTGAACACGCGACGATTCACATGCTCAGTGCCAAGCACAAAAATTTCAGCGCACAAGGCAATAGCAACCATCGTGGTTTCTATCTCAACATCTATGGCGATCAGATTACAGAAGACCACATTGCCGCAGCTGTCAATGAAGCCTTCACACGCATGAAAGGGGGCGAACACAGCCTCGCTGTTCATCCCAACTGCGGAACCGTTTTGCTCACCACTGCCACCATGACAACGATTGCTGCACAAGCTGCCTTCAGCGTCGAGCAGTTGCGCCAGCAAACGACGCGCGATGACAAAAATGTGCTGATTGGCGGTCTGCCCGGCGCAATTCTCGCCTCGGTCATCGCGCTCATCATGTCTCGCCCTGTTGGCCTCCATCTGCAAGAAAAATACACAACGGAAGGCGATCTTGGCACGATGGAACTGCTGCAAATTAAGCAGATTAAGCCCAATCTCGTCACGCGCTTTTTCCAACTACTTTTGACCGATGGAAAAAAGAAACCAAAATCATTTTTTGTCGAGACAATCAACTAGGCAATAGACAGATTTATTCACTGTTTGCCATCTATCGTGTTTTACCTCTTTCACGGCGATAATAACTACAGCAAAAAACAGACCCTCGATAAGCTAGTTGCCAAGCAGGGTGATCCGCAGATGGTCGAGCTAAACACCACTCGCCTAGATGGGAAAGCCGCGACTGTGCGCGACATCATCACGGCGTGTCGCGCAATGCCATTTCTCGCACGGGTGCGCTTGGTGCTGGTTGAGAATTACTTGGGAAATAAGCCAACGAAAAAGCAGCTAGACGAATTAGCAGCTTTTCTGCCACAGATGCCCAACTTTACGCGGCTCGTTTTCTTGGAAGATAAGAAGGTTTCTGCCAAAAATCGGTTGAATAAGCTAGCGCAGAGTGAAAAGCGCGGATATGCGAAGCTGTTTGATCTGCCGAAAGGCAATGAACTCAACCGCTGGATTCGACAAGCGGTCAAAGCGCGTGGCGGCAAGATCGCCCCGCAAGCCGTGAATTTGCTTGCAATGAACGTCGGCAGCGATCTACAAGCGTTGGAAAATGAGGTTGAAAAGCTGACCCTATATAAGGGAGATGAGTTGATTCAGGTGGGGGATGTTGAGAAACTGGGGGTGTTTTCGGCCGATGCCAACATCTTTGACCTCGTAGACGCGCTCGGCAACCGCAATGGCAAAAAAGCGGTCACCCTGCTCCAGAAAAGTCTCAGCGAAGGCTCCGAGCCATTCCAGCTATTCGCCATGATCGTGCGCCAGTTCCGTCTCATCATCCAAACAAAAGAGTGTGCAGAAAATGGTCAACGGCCTGCTGAGATTGCCAAAACAGTTGGAATGCACCCGTTTGTCACCAAAAAAGTCTACAAGCAAGCTCAAAGTTTTTCCCTCGATCAACTCAAGCGTATCTACGACTATCTCCTCAACGTCGATATTGATGCAAAAACGGGCAAAGTGGAAATGGGGACTGCGCTTAATTTGCTCGTGACGAGCTTGGCGCATTAGGTTATTGAGTCAAATCGCAGCCGCGATCAGCATAAAAACAACGATTTTAAATCATCGTTTTGATAAACGCTCCGCTTATTCGCCCAAATTATAAAATTCCAGTACTATCATTCATAACCGAGAAAAGAAGAGGTGACATGTCAACCCGAACCACCCGTATCCTCCTAGTTGATGATCATGCTGCGATCCGTCAAGGGTTGCGTTTTCTACTTGAGCAGGAAAGTTCCTTCCGCGTGGTCGATGAGGCAGGAACAGGCGCAGAAGCCAAACGTGCCACGCTTGCCAAACAACCCGATCTGATCTTACTCGATTTGCGACTGCCCGATGTTCGCAGTGATGATCTGATCCCTGACTTGCGACGGCTGTCGCCGGGGGCGAGAATTTTGATTTTGAGCGGAATTGAAGATGCCGACCCCGTTTATCGGGCGGTTGATGCGGGGATTGATGGGTATGCGTTGAAGGCGATAGATTCGGCCGAACTGATCAACGCCATCAAACAAGTCATGGCGGGCAACTCCTACCTCCACCCCTCCATCACACGTCTTGTTCTCCACCGTGCTGGCAGAATCCGCAATGCGCCCACCACGGCACCTGCCCGTCTCACTAAACGCCAAAGACAAGTCCTGATTTTAATGGCCTCAACTGCCACAAATCGTGACATCGCCGACCGCCTTATGGTCAGTGAGGAAACTGTTCGCAGTCATGTTAAAACGATTTTGCGAAAGCTCAATGTTGCCAATCGCACGCAAGCCGTTTTGGCAGCAGTCAAATTAGGCATCATTAAGGTCTGAATTTCTCACCCAATTGGGTGAAAGTTTGTGCAAATATCCCCCGCGTAGGGAATGGGCGACTTTGCAACTGTTCATTACTATCACATAAACAAATTCGCTCTTGCAGGCAAATAGGTGAAAAAGAAGAAAGAGAAAGAAAAAGAACTGTCTTTACCTCTTTCTCTTTTTCTTCCTTCTTTTCTACTTCACCTTGTTTCCCATACGAGCGAACAAATTATAGGAGCGAAGGATATGCAAGGTGAAGTTTACTATCCCTCAAATGAAGTCGTAGCACAGGCAAATGTGCCAAATTATCAAGAATTACGTGCGGAAGCATTGATCGATCCCGTTGCCTATTGGGACAAACGGGCGAAAGAGATGGTTGATTGGATCGAGCCATATAAGCAGATTTTGGATGACTCGAATAAGCCATTTTTCAAGTGGTTTATTGGTGGCAAAACGAATATGGTGCATAACGCCATCGACCGCCACGTGGCGGGTGACAAGGCGGATAAGGTTGCCATCATTTGGGAAGGTGAACCGGGTGATAAGCGCACATTCACATACCGCCAAGTTGATAAAGAGGTCTCAAAATTTGCCAATGTACTGAAAGCGAAGGGGATCGGTAAGGGAGACACTGTCACGATTTATATGGGGCGTATTCCTGAAACGGTCTTTGCAATGTTAGCCGTTGTCAAAATCGGGGCAATTCACAGCGTTGTCTATGGCGGCTTTAGCGCACACGCGCTCGCTAGTCGCGCCAACGACGCGCAAAGTCGCGTGTTGCTGACGTGTGACGGCGCATGGTTGCGTGGCAAAACAGTCAACCTCAAAGACATCGCTGACGAGGCGTTAGAGATGGAAGAGGCCAGCGTCGTTGAAACAGTGATCGTCGTTAAGCGAACCGAGCAAGATGTGAACATGACAGAAGGGCGCGACCACTGGTACCACGATTTGTATGCGGAAGCTAGCGATGAGTGTGAAACGGAAGTGATGGACGCGGAAGACCCCATGTTTATCCTCTACACAAGTGGGACGACGGGTCGGCCGAAAGGCGTTCTCCACACTTGTGGTGGCTACCAAGTCTACACGGCAACGACGCTCAAATACGTGATGGACATCAAGGATAATGACATTTGGTGGTGTGCGGCCGATCCCGGTTGGATCACAGGGCACAGCTATATCGTCTACTCGCCACTGCTACTTGGCGCGACGGGCTTTATTTATGAAGGTGCGCCAACTCATCCTGATCCGGGTCGCTGGTGGCGTTTGATTGAAGCGTACAAAGTTACCCATCTTTACACCGCACCAACGGCAATTCGCGGTCTGATGCGCTTCGGCGATGAGTATCCAAACAAAAGCGATTTGAGTTCTCTGCGTTTGCTAGGATCTGTCGGCGAGCCAATTAACCCAGAGGCATGGAAATGGTTCTACACCGTGATTGGCGGCGGGCGTTGCCCGATCATGGATACATGGTGGCAGACGGAGACGGGCGGATTTATGATTACGCCAACCCCCGTCGTGCCACTCAAGCCGGGCAGCGGAACGAAGCCGTTTACAGGAATCGAAGCGGATGTTGTGCGTGCAGATGGGGTGAGCTGTGACCCGAATGAAGATGGCTATTTAGTCATCAAGGGGCCGTGGCCGGGTATGGCACGTACCGTTTGGGGTGATCCGCAACGTTATGAGGATGTTTATTGGTCAGAATTTTCAGATCAGGGCTGGTATTTCACAGGAGACAGTGCAAAGCGTGACGAGGACGGTTATTTCTGGATCATCGGCCGAATGGACGACGTAATCAAAGTCTCTGGCTATCGTCTGGGGACGGCCGAAGTCGAAAGCGCAATGGGCAGTCACAAAGATGTTGCAGAAGCGGCTTGCATCGGTGTTCCCGATGCGCTGCGCGGCAATGTCATCCACGCCTACGTCATCTTGTTGGCAGGCAAAGAAGGCAGCGACGACCTAGAGCAAGAACTCAAAAATCACGTCGGCAAAGTTGTCGGGCCGATTGCCAAACCAACCAAGGTTAACTTTGTCGATAGTTTACCTAAGACACGCAGTGGCAAAATTATGCGTCGCCTACTCAAGGCACAAGTGATGGGTAAACCACTGGGTGATACGAGTACGTTGGCTGATTGATATTAGGGTTGGTTGTTGGTTTTCTTTAATCAACAACCAACGACAAGATAATGGCTCGTCGAACAAAACGCGCCGAACGCCTACTTGCACTGTTTATAATTGGTGTGTTGCTGCTCAACTTCCCCATTTTGCGACAATTTAGCCAAGATGGGCTGCTGTTCGGTGTGCCGATTTTGTATCTCTACATTTTTGTGGTCTGGCTGTTGCTGATTATCGTGACAGCCTATACGATCTACCGATCATGAATGGCACGAGCATTATCCTAGCCTCGCTCGGCTATGTAGGAATTTTGTTCTTGATTGCATGGGTCGGGGACAATCGTGCCGCTACCCCCCGTTTTCACGCGCTCCTCAAAAATCGTTACGTCTATTCACTGTCACTTGCCGTCTACTGTACGGCGTGGACATTCTATGGTAGCGTCGGCCGAGCCGCCAGTACAGGCATTGGATTTTTGCCGATCTATCTTGGTCCAACATTGATGGTGTTGTTGTGGGGATCGGTGCTACGAAAGATCATCCGCATCTCAAAAGTCAATCGCATCACGACAATTGCTGACTTTATCGGTTCCCGCTATGGCAAAAGCACCCGTTTGAGCGGACAGGTCACGTTGGTCGCGGTCATCAGCATCGTCCCCTATCTATCGCTGCAACTCAAGGCGGTCTCAACAACATTTGATGTGATGTGGGAGGAAGTAGTGGGGCAGCCTTTTCGCATCAACTCGGTTGGCGTGTTTGACGACACTGCGCTCTTTGCCACCATTTTGCTGGCAATTTTTGCGATCTTGTTTGGGACACGTAATCTCGACGCAACTGAGCATCATGAGGGATTGGTCTTATCCGTTGCGTTTGAGTCCCTGATCAAGCTGTTTGCCTTTTTGGCGGTTGGTCTTTTTGTCACGTATGGCCTGTATGATGGATTAGGCGATCTATTTAGAGCAGCGGCGCAGGATGCCAATCTACGCTCGCTATTTGTCTTCAACGAACAGATCGGCTCATTTGCGGATTGGGCATGGCTGACGTTGCTCTCCATGCTGGCGATCATGTTTTTGCCGCGCCAATTTCAGATGGCAGTCGTTGAGAATGATGATGAACGTTACGTCAAAACGGCGATGTGGCTCTTGCCGCTCTATTTGTTGCTAATCAATCTGTTTGTGTTGCCGATTGCATTTGCGGGGCGATTGCGGCTGCCGATTTCGGCCGATGCCGATTTCTTCGTTCTGACGCTACCTTTGAGCGTTGGGCGTGATGGGTTGGCTCTATTTGCCTTTGTGGGAGGACTGTCGGCCGCTGTTGGCATGGTCATCGTCAGCACAGTTGCCCTCAGCACGATGGTCTCAAACGACTTGGTCATGCCTGTCCTGCTGCGCTGGCGCGACCTACGACTTGAAGAACTCGATGATTTGACAGGATTGCCATTGGCGATTCGGCGTATCGCCATAATCGTAATTCTGTTCAGCAGCTACGGCTATTTTCGACTGGCAGGGGACATCTCACTCGTCTCAATAGGATTGATCTCATTCGCGGGGGTCGCTCAATTTGCGCCAGCGATCTTTGGCGGTATCTATTGGAAACGCGGCACGCATACAGGCGCCCTAGTCGGGCTGTTCGTTGGCTTTCTCATGTGGGGATACACATTGCCACTTCCCTCTCTAGTAACGGTGGGGGGATTGGTTCCCATGTCGTTTATCAACAACGGGTTGTTTGAGATTGGATGGTTGAAGCCTTATGCGCTATTTGGGTTAGAGGGGCTTGATCCATTGACGCACGCCTTGATATGGAGCTTGTTACCTAATATGCTCTGCTATTTGGTCATTTCGCTGTTAACCGAGCAAACGTTGTTGGAACGGTCTCAGGCGACGCGCTTTGTCGATGCGTTTGAGCGTTCGGCCGAATTAGACCGCCTCAACATCTGGAGCAACCGCGCCTCGCTTGACCAGCTCGACCCACTGCTACGCCGCTTTCTGGGCAAGCAGCGCGTCAATGATGCCGTAGTGGCGTGGCAAAACGCTGGTGTCACTGAAAACGCGCAAATCGTTGAACAGGCAGAAAAGCTGCTGGCAGGCGCGATTGGAACCGCTTCAGCACACGTTATGATCGGCACAGTCGTCGCACGCGATCCGCTCACGCTCGACGCAGTGATGGAGATGCTAGACGAATCTTCACAGGTGATTCGCTACAGTCGTGAGCTTGAAATCCAATCGCGTGAGCTAGAAGCAACTACAGAAGCGTTACGCGCTGCCAACAATCGCCTACGTGAATTGGACGATCTCAAGAGCGATTTTGTCTCACATGTCACGCATGAACTCCGCACGCCACTGACCTCTATTCGCGCCTTCTCCGAAATTTTGGTGGACAACAATGACACCCTCGATACCGAACAGCGTCTTCACTTCACGTCCATCATCATGACAGAGAGTGAGCGACTGACACGTTTGATCAACAATGTCCTCGATTTGAGCAAAATTGAATCGGGCAAAGCGGTGTGGCTCGTTTCAGAGGTTGACCTGATCGAAGTAGTTGAGGAGTCAGTCGCCTCACTAAGTCAACTATTTGCAGAGCGCGGGATCGAGCCTGTTGTGTTGGTGCCAGAATTTGTGTCATCACTGATGGTTGATCGGGATCGCATCGTGCAGGTTATCCTAAACTTATTGTCGAATGCGATCAAGTTTAGCGATGCAGAAGAGCCATGGGTCTCGATCTGTTTGGTGGAAGAGCGCGGCTATCTGCGCGTCTCAGTCAGCGATAATGGGGAAGGGATTCACGCCGATCAAGTCGAAGCCGTTTTTGAACGCTTTCAACAGGCACGAAACCCGCAACGTGGCAACCCCACAGGAACAGGGTTGGGTTTGCCCATCAGTCGTCACATTATCGAATATTTTGCGGGTGAATTATGGGTTGATACGACACCAAATGCGGGGGCAACCTTTCATTTTACGTTACCAATATCGGCCGAAACCAACAATGAGTAAAAACATTTTAATTGTTGATGATGAACAAAACATTTTAATCTCTCTGCGCTTCTTGATGCAGCAATTAGGGTATGTCGTGCGAACCGCGATGGATGGCGCGGATGCCCTTGCCGCCATCGGTGACGACCCCCCTGATCTTGTCCTGCTCGATATTATGCTGCCAACAATTGATGGGTTTGAAGTATGCCAACAGGTTCGCGCCAATGAGCAACTACACGACGTAAAAATCGTCATGTTGACCGCACGAGGTCGTGATGTCGATGCAGAGAAAGGGTTGGCGTTGGGTGCAGATGGGTACATTACCAAGCCATTTTCGACGCGAGAACTGGTACAGCGGGTTAACCAGTTGTTGAGTTAGCAAAAAGGCTCCACCTTTCTGAAGGTGGAGTCTCTTGAGTAGATGCACGAATCGTCACAAAAACTGTTACAAGAGTTACCACTCACAACCCCGCTGCATGAGCTTGCGTTGCGCTCGCCCGTGGCGACATCGGCCGAAACCCCCATCCTCACCGCCGTTCAAGAAATGACTCGCGCAGATAGCTCGTGCCTCGTTGTGACAGGAGAAACGGGCGGGATCGTCGGGATTTTTACCGATCAGGATGTGCGAATGCGGGTTGTGGCGGCGGGGCGTGATGTGCAGGCTGCGGTTGGGTCGGTGATGACGAAAAACCCTCTGTCGCTTTCGGCCGATGCCTACGCTTTCCAAGCGATGTTGATGATGAGCCAACATGACATCCACCATCTGCCAATTGTCGTAGATGGCAAGCTATTTGGTATTGTCACAGCGGCCGATTTGATCAACATGCAGGCGACGACCCCGATCTACCTAGCGGGCGATGTGCGGCGACAGAATGATGTCGCGGGATTGATACAGGTCAGTCGGCGATTGCCGTTGTTGGTGAAGCGGTTGGTTTCGGCCGATGCCCAAGCAGAAGACATCGGCCGCGTCGTATCACTCTATACCGATGCGTTGACGGCACGCCTACTGCAATTGGGCGAGCAACAGTTAGGCGCATCGCCCGTCCCCTACGCATGGCTGGCGTTTGGCTCACAGGCGCGGCAGGAACAGACCGCCTACTCGGATCAAGACAACGCACTGCTGTTGTCCAATGAGGCAACCAGCGCAGATGATGATTACTTTGCAAAGCTGGCACAATTTGTCAACGATGGACTCGATGCGTGTGGCTATCGCTACTGCGATGGTGATGTGATGGCAAATAATTCGCGTTGGCGACAACCTTTGGAACGTTGGGAACGGCAGTTTCATGATTGGATCATGCACCCCGACCCAACAGCGTTGCTCAACGCGACGATCTTTTTCGATGTGCGACACATTGCGGGCGATCCGACGTTGACGGCGCAGTTAAAGTCACGGATTATAGAGTGGTCGATGGGCAATAAGCGGTTTTTGGGCAATTTGGCGAATAATGCGCTGGGGTTTCAACCACCTTTGGGGTTTTTCGGCCGAATTATCACCGAAAATGACACCCTCGATCTCAAACTGCGCGGTGTCGTCCCCGTCACTGATTTGGCGCGTGTTTATGCACTGGCGCATGGGGTCACCGCCGTCAACACCTTCGACCGCCTGCGGGGCTTGATTCCAACCACCGCCTTTGTTCCACAAGATGCCCACAACCTGCTCGACGCGCTCGAATTTATCTTCTACACGCGCATACAGCATCAAGGCAAACAGCTTTCTAATGGGCAATCTCCCAATAACTTGATCGACCCCGATGCACTTTCCCCCTTCGAGCGTGAACATTTGAAGGATGCGTTTATCATCGTGCGGAAGATGCAGGGAACGCTGTCACGCCGTTATCAAACGGGTTTAATGAGATGATTGAGGCAATTACGGTCGTAGGGCTCGCGGTTGTCGGTCTGCTCATCTGGGGCATTTTGTCTCTGCGTCGCACCATTCATCAGTTGCAAGACGCTGTGCAGGTGATGGCGACTGCCAATCCCAGCCATCGCGCCCACGCAACCCCGCCACTCCGTCGTCTCGCACAGCACATCAATCAGCTTGCTGACCAATATGAACGGCAACATGCCCTCAGCAAGGAACAGATCGCGGCCGCCCGCGCCGATGTCGAGGAAGAAAAGCAGTTGCTGACTAGCCTAATTGCCCAAATTGGGGATAGTGTAATCGTCACTAATCGCAAAGGGCAAATTCTGCTTTACAACGATGTGGCGCGACAGATGTTTCCTGCCCCTGCGCTATTAGGTCTCAACCGTTCAATTTACGATCTGCTGGATGCGGATATGTTACACCACGCGGCCGATGAAATCGCCCACCAGCATGATAGCGGCCGCACCGATCCACTCATTCAGGTGATCGCATTGACAACACAGCAACAGTTGGTGCGCGTTCGCATTGCGTCGGTTGTCTCAGAAAGCGGCTCATTAGATGGGTTTATCTTCACGCTGATCGATGTGACAGAGCAGAATCAAACGCAAGCACGACGAAATGCGCTGTTGGAGCAACTAACCCAGTCGGTGCGTGCGTCGCTGGCAAATTTGCGAGCGGCAAGTGAGACATTGGCGGCGTTCCCTGAGATGGGACGGGCGGATTCGGCCGAACTCAACCGCATCATCCTCGAAGAATCCCAACATCTCAGCCAACAACTCGACCAACTGAGTGCAGAACTCGACCAAACCGCGTCTGTCCAGCAAGAGGTCATCATCGGCGGCGACCTGCTCAAAGCGATTGCACGACGTAGACAGCCGCACCCCACGCTGCTGACAGGTGTAGAAACGCTGTGGCTGCGCGTCGATAGCTTTTCCGTTATTCGTGCTGTGTTGAAAACAGTGACCGCTATTGGCGGAGAAACTGTCTACCTTTATCTCCACCCTTACCGTCGCTGGGCTGCCCTTGACATCCGCATAGAAGGCATGGAAATGGATGCGCTCAAACAACAAATCACGCCTCTGACGCAGGTGGCGAATCTGCACGGCAGTGTCGTCTGGTGTCAAAATGCACAGTATCGACTGCTTCTACCAACTGCACAAACACCACTGCAAGCCGCCTCACCAAAGTTGACCAGCCGCCCAGAATTTTACGACTTTAACCTATTCAAACCGATTGAAACGAACTTGCTCCAGCGACCGCTGAATGAATTGACGTTGACCGTTTTGGACTGCGAAACGACGGGATTGAATCCATCAGGCGGCGATGAGATTGTGTCGTTGGCAGGGATACGGATCGTCAACGGACGGTTGCTAGAGGGGGAGCAATTTAACATGTTGGTCAATCCTCATCGGCCGATTCCCTCAACCGCGACCGCCATTCACGGCATCAGCGATACCGACGTACAAGACGCGCCGTCAATCGGGGAGGTATTGGGGTTGTTTTGGGAATTTTCGGCCGATACTGTCCTCGTCGGCCACAATGTCGCCTTCGATATGCGCCTCTTCCAACTCAAAGAAGCCACAACGGGCATCCATTTCACCCAGCCAGTTCTCGACACGCTGCTGCTCGCCGCAGCCCTTTATCCCAATCGCACCGACTACTCGCTTGAATCGCTGGCTGAGTTGCTGGGTGTGGCGGTTGACGGCCGACACACCGCGCTCGGCGATGTGCGCGTCACGGGCAATCTCTTTCTCAAAATGCTTCCCCTCCTCGAAGCAAATGGACTGACGACGCTATCGGCCGCTCTCGACGCTGCCCAAAAAACCTACCTCGCTCGTCTCTCTTACTGATCAATTTTACGCTTCACCACCACGAAGATCGCTTCCTGCGCCAAATGCCCCATCGTAACCAGCAATTCCAAATATGGCACACCAAAGAGATTCTGCTGATTTACAATTCCCCATTGTCCGTTCTCCATTGACCATTTCATCTATCCACCTAAAAGAGCAAGTTTCTTTCGTAACCATATTTGGAATTGCCGCATCATCACCCAATTGGGTGACAAACCACCCTAAAGATCACCCATGATAGGAATGTTATAAAAGCCTTAACGCCGATACGATTGCCGTAAATCTATAAACTGAAAGGAGAAGGTTGTTATGGCAAAGAAAGTCTCACAAAATGCTGAATCGTATTGGCGAGCCAACTTAGGATTGATTCGCATCGTGTTGATTATTTGGGGATTGGTCTCCCTAGGGGCCTCCGTTCTCGGCATTGTCGTGCTTAATTTTAAGCTGCCCGGTTTTCAAGTCCCGCTCAATTTTTGGTTTGCCCATCAAGGAGCCATGATCGTTTTCGTTTTACTAATTCTGTTTTACGCACGATCAATGGACAAAGTAGACAGTACACACGATGTTTCAGAGTAATTCAGAAGGAAGAGGAGTAAAGCGATGTCAGTAGAAGCATGGACATGGATTTTGGTTGGAGTGAGTTTTGCGGGTTATATCTACATTGGATATAGCAATCGCGTGCGGACGACGAAAGGATTTTATGTGGCGGGGCAAGGTGTTCCCGCGATTGCGAATGGGGCGGCGACGGCGGCCGATTGGATGAGCGGCGCATCGTTTATTTCGATGGCAGGGCTGATTTCGTTTATGGGATATGATGGAACGGTTTATCTGCTGGGCTGGACAGGAGGCTATGTGCTGTTGGCAACATTGCTGGCACCCTATCTGCGGAAG
Organism: uncultured Ardenticatenaceae bacterium; assembly: GCA_964389925.1. Classification (GTDB taxonomy): domain Bacteria; phylum Chloroflexota; class Anaerolineae; order Promineifilales; family Promineifilaceae; genus CALECP01. The sequence goes on along the minus strand of CAYMGE010000035.1, from coordinate 29,126 downwards.
TTCAACAAGTATACCGTCCCCGATTTTGTTGGTGACCGCTACTATTCGCAAACAGCACGGATCGTTGCGGCTATTTGCGCCATCTTCGTATCGTTCACCTATGTCGCAGGACAAATGCGTGGGGTTGGCATCGTTTTTAGCCGCTTCTTACAAGTAAATGTGACGTGGGGTGTTGTCATCGGTATGGTCATCGTGGCGTTTTTCTCAATTCTCGGCGGGATGAAGGGGATCACCTACACACAGGTCGCGCAGTATGGCGTTTTGATCGTTGCTTTTCTTGTGCCAGCTTTTACGCTCTCCGCACGGGTTACAGGCAACCCGATCCCCCAACTCGCCTTGACGTTTAGCGACATCGTGCCACGTTTGAATGGGATTCAAGAGGAATTAGGCTTAGGCATTTACACCGTCTCAAACAAGCCACTCATCGATGTATTTTGCATCATGTTGGCATTGATGTGCGGGACAGCGGGGCTGCCTCACGTGATTGTGCGCTTCTATACAGTGAAGTCCGTCCGCGCAGCGCGTTACTCTGCATTCTGGGCATTGTTCTTTATCGCACTGCTCTACACAACCGCACCTGCATTGGCTGTTTTCGCCAAATTGAACCTGATCAACACGCTCAATGGCGTGCCTGTATCCGCAATTCAGGAAGGCAGTGAACTCGACTGGGCATACAAATGGAGTCAAACGGGCTTGTTACAATTTGACGACAAGAATGGGGATGGTATGTTGGCACTGACAGCGGGTGATACAAATGAGATCGTGATTGACCGCGATATTATTGTATTGTCTACACCAGAGGTCGCAGGGCTGTCGGGTCCCGTGATCGCGTTGGTCGCAGCGGGTGGTTTGGCAGCTGCGCTGTCAACGGCATCAGGCTTGCTACTCGTGATTTCGAGTTCAGTGGCGCATGATGTCTACTATCGTTGGTTGCGACCTGATGCGACGGAAGAAAGACGGTTGTTTGTCGGCCGAATTGCCATCTTCGGTGCCATCTTAATCGCTGGTTATCTAGGCATCAACCCACCTGGCTTTGTCGGCGAAGTGGTTGCCTTTGCATTCGGTCTGGCGGCCGCGAGCTTCTTCCCCGTCATTTTATTTGGGGTTTTTGACAAACGCACCAATGACAAGGGCGCGATTGCAGGCATGATCATCGGCATCACCTTCACCGCCGTCATGATCATCTTAATGCGTTCCTCCAAACTTTTAGGAACAGAAACGGATATCATCAGCAACGTGTTTGGTATTTCAGCACAGGGAATTGGCGTTATCGGCATGTTGCTCAACTTCATCGTGACATACACAGTCTCTCGCTCAACAGAAGCACCTCCCGATCACATTCAGGACATGGTGGAAGATGTGCGGATGCCCAGTGGCGCTGGGGCTGCGGTTGCACAACATTAATGATTAGTAGTTGGTGGCTTTGAGGCCGATTGAAAAATTAAACGCTCTGCTGTGGTCGGTCTCCTGACTGACCACAGCAACTGGAGCCTTATTTTCATGATAACTTCAATTGCCATCGAAAGATGAAAGTGATACAAGCAACTTACAAATGGACAATTGATGAGATGGTGACAGCACAGCTTCATCACACACAGCATAACGGCAAGCAAAGGCGACGCTTGCGGTTTGTGATGCTGACAGGAATGATGCTGGTTGTCACGTTGATTGTGTGGCGGTATTTCCTGCTCGATTGGCGGCTGTTGATTTTGCTTGGAATGGCCTATATTGGGGTGATCTCGGCCGAAGTCACCCGCCATCCTCGCTACGTTGAATGGTCAGCGCGGCGGATGTTCAGTCGATTTAGTGACCAAAACAAAATGGTGACATTTACGCTTGACAGACGAGGGATCCAACGAGGAGAAACGCTGACCGAGTGGGATGAGATTGACAAGGTGCTTGAGACAGGGGATGGGTTTCTACTTTACTTGAACAAGGATATGTTTTTGTGGATTCCGAAAGGGGCATTTCGGCCGAAAGCGGCCCTCGCTCAATTTAGACAACTACTTGCAGAAAAACAGATTTCTTATCATTCGTGAAGGTTGATTAAAAGTTGCCAACACTCCTTTGAGAATAGCTGGCAACTATTGCTTACTGCAAGCAAAAACATCCCACGAGGCAAGGGAAGCAAAGAAATTTGAGTTGCCAGCTATCACCGCTGGGCTTGTTGGCAACTCTCCAGATTCTGCCGCAACTTCTTCCCCAAAACCGCGACATGTGGCTCCTTCAATAACGTCGCATGTGTGCCTGTCACATCCTCAAACCGCACTTCGCCTGTTGTCAACTCGCCCCATTTGGCATGAATATCCTCATCGTAAAGCTGCAAGTATTCCTCGCTGCGATAAATCGTCATCGGCCCATGATAGCCATCTGAAATCTCGTATTGTTCATACGCCTCTGTGTGTGCCTGACGCATCTTGCTGACTCGTTGAGCCTGCTCACTGCCAAAGCGATAGAGCAGCTTGCTTTCTAGCTGAACTTGAGTCTGCCATGCCAGCGCGTGAATCAAGCGACGGTCACGCAGATAGTACCACATGCGTTTTGCGCCATAAGCGAGGGGATGTTCGCTCGGCGGTTCATAGTTGGGCGCAGGGCTATCGACAATCGCCAACATCTCGATTTTTTCACCTGCCGCCTCCAACTGTTTTGCCATTTCGTAGGCAACGACTGCGCCCGCACAATGTCCGCCCAGCAGATAGGGGCCATGGGGCTGAATTTGCTTGATTTCGTCGATGTACGCGGCCGCCATCGCCTCAATCGAGGTTTGAATTTCACTCTCGTCATTGAGGCCACGCGGTTGAATGCCGTAGAAGGGGCGGTCTTTATCGAGATGATCGCCCAACGCTTCAAAAGCGAGAATACTTTCCATGTATGCGCCGACGTGAAAGAAGGGCGTTTTGTGACCACTCGGCCGAATCGGCACAAGCGCGTTCCAATCTGGCTCCCAGCCTTCATCGCGCAACATCTCCGCCAATTGTGCCACCGTCGGAGCAGAAAAGAGCGTTGCTAGCGGCAGCTTTTTGCCAAATTGATCCTCGATCTTCTGGAATAGTCGCAACGCCATCAGCGAATGACCACCCATGTCAAAAAAGTCGTCGTGAATGCCAATCGTCGGTATCTTCAACACATTGGCAATCAGGTCAGCCAACTGATGTTCGAGCGCATCACGTGGCGCACTGACATTTTCCTGTTTGCGTGCTGCAACGCGGAATGCCGGCATCGGCAACACGGTTCGATTGATTTTTCCATTTGGTGTGGTCGGCAATTCGGGCAACATCACATAAGCAGATGGAACCATGTATTGAGGGACAAAGCGACGTAGGAAAGTGCGTAACACATCGGCCGATGGCTCACGCCCACCCTTTCGCAACACACAGTACGCAATAACCCGCTTATCATGTGCATCATCCTCCCGAATCAGCACAACTGCTTGGTCGATGGCCTCATGTGCGATCAAGCCTGACTCAATTTCACCCAGTTCGATTCGCAAGCCGCGCAGCTTGACTTGATGATCGATGCGGCCGATAAATTCAATCCCACCCCACTTATTCCACCGCACATAATCCCCCGTGCGATAAAAATTAACCATTCTCCGTTCCCCATTCCCCATTTCCCGTTCTCTTCGTCTAACAAATTTCTCAGCGGTCAAATTCGGCCGATTCCAATACCCGCTCCCCACCTGCACACCGCCAATCCACAACTCCCCCTGCACGCCAACCGGCACAGGCATCCCACGCTCATTCAACACTTGCATCTGCATATTGCTGATTGGCTTGCCAATCGGTGTTGTTGCCATCCCTTCGCGCTTCTGCCGCGCATCCCACGCCAACACCATCACCGTCGTTTCAGACGGCCCATAGATGTTGTCGAGCTGTGTATTGGGCAACATCTGGAAAAACTCCTCGCGCAAATCTTCGGGGAATGCCTCCCCACCGACACAAACGACCTTGAGCGTACTCGCACATTTCTCCAATGCCCGATTCTGCATCAGCATTCGCAACTGCGTCGGAACCAAAAACGTGTTGGTCACTTTTTCGCGCTTCATCAAGTCGGTCAGATATATGCTGTCTTTCTCGCCGCCGGGCTTGGCAGCAACGACGCGCCCACCACTGACGAGTGGGGTCAGAATCTCCCAAGAGGCTGCGTCAAAGCCGAATGGAGCCTTGAGCAACATGCCATCTTTCTCCCCTAACCCATAGTGGCGCGGATACCACTGGATAAAGTTTGCCAGCGCACGATGGGAGAGCATTGCGCCTTTCGGCCGACCCGTCGAACCACTCGTATAGATAATCAACGCCGTGCTATCCGCATCAACCATGCAGGCGGGCGGCTGCTCAGAATATCGCTCAATACGTTCCCAATCTCTGTCTATCAGCAAGACGGGCTTGCCGATTTGTGCTAATGCGTATTGGTGTTGTTCCTGCGAAATCAACAGCCGGGCATCGCTGTCCTCCAAAATAAACGCCACTCGCTCCGCTGGGTAATCTGGCGCAAGCGGGACATACGTCGCCCCCGCCTTCAGCACGCCCAACACCGCAACCCCCATATCCAGCGACCGATCCATAAACAGCCCCACGCGATCTCCGTTGCCAATCCCCTGCTCCTGCAAATAGTTTGCCAACATGTTCGCGCAATGATCGAGCGTGCGGTAGGAGAGTTTGTCCCCTTCAAAGACCCATGCCGTCCCGCTCGGTGTGCGGTCGGCCTGTGTCGCAACCAATTCATGCACTAAAACGTTTGGATCGCTCTCAAATGTCGTGTCATTCCATGCCGCAATCTGCGCGAGTTGACTGTTGCTCAATAGATTGAAGTCACCAACTGCGCGTTCTGGCACAGTGGCAATTTCACGCAGCAACGTCTCAAAATGTTCGAGCCATTGGGCAATCGTCGATTCATCGTAAAGATCGCTGTTGTAATCAAAGTCTGCTTTAAGTGTTTCCCCTTCTTCATATAAGTTGAGGAACATCTCCCAGTTGATCGCCTGTTTTGGCACTTCACGGATTTCCATTTCCAAGCCAACCAACGGCTTGGGGGGCAGTTTGCGATCAAGATTAAAAACTGTCTCGACTAACGGCGAGCGCGATGGGTCGCGTGGCACATTGAGTTCGCGCACCAATGTGCCGAATGTGATCGGCTGATGTTCTTGCGCGTCCAGAAAGCTGCTTCGCACATCTCCCAAAAGTGCGTTAAACGGTGTGTCGCTGGCAAAACGACTGCGTAGCGGCACAATGTTGACGCAGTGACCGACGAGATTATCCATCCCCGCAAACGCTTGTCCCGCTAGCGGAATCCCTACCACAATGTCACTTTGATTGGTCAAGCGATGTAACAGCACGTTATACGCTGTCAACAGCATGATAAAGAGACTCGATTTTTGCCGTTTTGCCGTTGCACGTACCGCCTGAATCACGTCCGCGTCAAATTCGTAGTGATAGGATGTTCCATTGTACGTTTTTTGGGCGGGGCGTGGTCGATCAGTCGGTAAGTCAAGAACAGGCGGTAAGTCAGCAAATTGTTCGCGCCAGTATTCAATCGCCTCACCTGTCTGCTCGGCTCTTTCCCATGCCACATACTCGCGGAAGCTATCAGCCTCTTCCAGTTCGACAGCCACTTCTTCGACAAGTGCATTGTAAATATCACGAATTTCATCAATTACGACGACGGCCGACCAGCCGTCATAAACGATGTGATGTGCCGTCCAATGAAAGACGTATTCTGTTGCACTCAATCTATAAAGTGTGGCGCGGACGAGTGGCCCATGGATCAAGTCGAACGGTGTACCGAGCGTTTTGGTCATGAGATGGTCAAGTTCCGCTTCGGGGCTACCCATATCAGTTAGATCGACGATGGGGATGGAGATGTGGGTCTCGGCCGATAATCGTTGCCACTCACCCGCTGGCGAAAAACGATGATGCAAGGCCGAATGTCTTTCGATAACCGCCTGCGCCGATTGCCGCAAAAGAGTTGGGTGAAGCGAACCTCGCAGGCGGAGACTAAAAGACTCGTTGTAGGGCAAAGACGCTTTTTGATCCATCTGCGCGGCTAACCAAATTTCTTGTTGTGCTTCTGTCAATGGCATGGGTGTTCGCCGATTGCCAAACTGAACGGGGGCGACATCAGTCGGTGCGCCGGGCAAAAACCCAGCCGTCTGTAGCTCAATCACGCTTTGCTTAATCGCATTTTTGATAAATGCAATATCGGCATCCGTATGCTCAATCGAGAAGAAGCAATTCTGGTGGAATGTAAAAACGTAGACTCCCTTTTCCAACAGGTGGTAGAATAGCAAATCGTAGTATTGAATGTCGCTTGGCACTTCAAAACGGAACCACGAACTGTAATGATTGATCTCGATTGGCACGGCACGTTGCTCAAAGAAGGCGTTCATCTCGTTGGCAAACGCGGTCATTTTACTGTTGACACGCTGTTGCAAACTCGCCCCTTGCTGCTTGATAAAGGTCAAAACTGCCTTTGCCGCAACCATCGACATTGGATGGCGGACAAATGTCCCTGCGAAGAATGTCAGCGGAGCCTCTGGCACGCTCTCATCCCCATATTGCCAATAGCCGCCGTCGATGCCGTCGATAAACCGCGCTTTGCCCGCGACCACGCCGATAGGCAAACCGCCACCGATGATTTTGCCGTAGCAAACCAAATCGGGCTGCACGCCATAAATTTCCTGCATCCCGCGTGGGTGGACGCGGAAACCTGTAATCACCTCATCAAAAATTAGGGCTGTTTCCGACTCGGCCGTAATTTGCCGCAGCTCTTTGATGAAGGCTGTCGGCCGATTATCGGGATGCCGACTTTGCACCGCCTCGATCAAAACTGCCGCCAACTCATCCTTATGCTCACGAATGAACTCAAGCGAGGCAGGATCGCCATACTCCAACACATAGGCATTTTTGACCGCATCTTTTGGAATGCCGGGGGCAGATGGCAGGGTCGCCAGATTGCCACGCATCACCTGTGGACGTGCCAACACTTCCTCAAACATGCCGTGATAGTCGCCGCTAAAGTAGACGATCTTATCGCGTCCTGTCGTCGTCCGCGCCATGCGAATCGCCGCCATGTTCGCTTCAGACCCCGTGTTACAAAAACTGACACGCTCCACGCCGACCAACTCTTGCAGCATCCGGGCCACTTCGCCTGCCGTCTGATTTTGTGGGCCGATCTCAATCCCTTTGTCAAGCTGTTCGCGCACCGCATCTATGACAAAATCTGGTGAATGACCCAAGAAACCCACGCCAAAGCCCATCGTCAGGTCAACATATTTGTTGCCGTCGATGTCCCAAACGTAAGCTCCTTTTGAGCGTTCGGTCACGATTTGATAGACGATCTCTTTCCATGTCAGCCGGAATGCGGCAATGGTGCGTGGATCGGCCGCAACATCCCGATATTCTTGTGCAAACGCTTTCGATTTAGGCGTTTTTGCCGTCAAACGCCGCGTCAACTCATCCAAGTGCGCCTGTTGCCGCGCCGTCAACTCACCATCGCGCCCCTTCTGTACCTCTTTGTAAGGCACAAACCGCTTTTTGCCCTGTCGAGGCGCATACTTTGGCGCATCAGGCAACGTAGATTTTAAGTTTTTGGCTTTCGGATTTGTTCCATTATTCGTTATTCGTTGTCCATTATCCGTTGTCCGTTGCCCATTGGAACCTCCACCCATTTGCAACTTGCCACCCGCAACTTGCCCTTGTTGTTGAGGCATCATCGGCTGCTGAAACGCCATCGGCGGTTGCTGCTGTTGCATCATCATTTGCATCAACATCATTTGCTGTTGCAGCATCATTTGCAGCATCATCTGGTTATTGTTGCCCATCATCGGCTGCGGCATTTGCATCTGTGGCATCTGCATCATCGGTTGTTGCGGCATTTGTGGCTGCATCATCGGTTGTTGCGCTGGTGCATGATACCCGTTGCTCGCTGGCGCATGACCGTTCACCGAAGCCTCCGCCATCGCTGGCTGTTGACTTGCCACTTGTACCTCTTCGATAACTGGCTCATCTGCGAACTGCTCGGCCGGCAACGTCTCTTCGAGCAACCCCGTCAACGCATTTGGCGTGTCCACATCCTCTAACAAACGACGAAATTTGACGTTGACGCGCAACGTCTTTTTCAACAGCGTGCTGACTTGGGTTAAGGTTAGGGAGTCAAAGCCGAGTTCGATGAAGGAGGTGTCGCCATCGGCCGAGACCAAGTCGATCCCGCTCAACTCATACAAAATTTCTGTTACTTTCTCAAATATCTTTTTACGTCGGTTACTCATAGCGAACCTTTTGGTAGCATCGGCATTGATGCCGTTGTTTTCGATTTTTGTCGTTGCAACGGAATTTATTCCGTTATTCTTTGACATACCTGCTCTTGCATCGGGATAAATCCCGACGCGACGCATCGCTGGCGGGTCGATCCAATAGCGTTTACGTTCAAATGGATAGGTCGGCAAAGCGACTTTGCGGCGCGACTCGGTCGCATTCTCCCAGTCAAAGGCAATGCCCGTCTGCCATAAGTTGCCGACCGCTTCTAACATCGCTTCTAATGCGGGTTGCGCCTTTTTCGCATGACCGAGCGAATCGATGATGACATGCTGTTGCGCTCGTTTTGCGTGGCGTTTTGCTGCCGTCGATAGATTTTTGCTGGGGCCTATCTCCAAAAACAGTTGATGGGGTTGTGCCATCGCGTGTGTGATGGCATCACTGAATAAGACGGGTTGGCGCAGTTGGCGCGTCCAGTAGGTGGGGGAGGTGGCTTGTTCGGCCGATAACACCCTCCCACTCACCGTCGAAATCATCTCAATCGTCGGCGCATTGAGCGTCACACCCGCAACAATATCGTGGAATGGTTGCAAAATTGGCTCCATCATCTCGCTGTGAAATGCGTGTGAGGTGTGCAGCTTGATCGGTACAATATCTTGGGCTGCCAAGCGAGCATCAAATCTCTCGATTGCTTCGTAGCTGCCCGAAACAATTGAAATGTCGGGCGCATTTGCCGCCGCCAGTGCCACGCCGTCTGTCAAGTATGGCGCAACCTCAACTTGGCTCATCCGCACCGCACGCATCGCGCCACCGGGCAGATCGCGCATCAGCCGCGCCCGATTTGCCAACACAGTTAGCGCATCCTCCAGCGAGAAAATGCCCGCTAAACAGGCCGCTGCAAATTCGCCCACGCTATGCCCGATCATGCGGGCTGGCTGAATGCCCCATGACATCCAGAGCTTTGCCAGCGCGTACTCGATCACAAAGATGGCAGGTTGGGCAATGCCTGTGTTTTTGAGTTTTTCGGCCGCATCAACACGCGAACCGTCCCTACTTGGATATAGAATTTCTAGTAAATCTTCCCCTAGCAATGGCTCCAAAATCGCTACACATTGATTGACTGTTTCTCGAAAAACAGCTTCGTTTTCATATAGTTCGCGCCCCATCTCTGGAAATTGCGATCCCTGACCCGGAAATAAAAATGTAACGGGCAGCTCCCCTTGCAATTTGCGACTTTCAACTTTGCCTTGCAGCTTTTCAATCGCTTCATCGTGTGTGGCGGCGACAATGTAGGTGCGGATGGGATGGTCGGCTCGGCCGACTCTCAACGTCCAAGCCACGTCTGCTAAATTGCTGTCAGGATGTAACGCCAGCCAGCGTGCCAAATTCTCACACATCAGCGTCAAGGCCGATTCCGTCTTTGCCGAAAGCGTCAAGAGCTGACGTGGGCGCGAGGGACCCGTTGGCTCTGGCAAGGGGGCTTCCTGCACGACGACATGCGCGTTTGTCCCACCAACGCCAAATGAACTGATTCCGGCAATACGTGGACGCTCATTGCGCTGCCAATCCATCAGCTTGTCAACCACGTAAAATGGGGTCGTTGCAAACTCAATTTCGGGATTTTCGCGCTCAAAATGCAGAACAGGTGGCAGCTTTTCATTTTGCAATGACAGCACCGTTTTGATTAAGCCGGCCACGCCGGAGGCTGCGTCCAAATGCCCAATGCTGCTTTTGGTTGCACCGAGTGCGACAAATTGATTGCGATCTGTTTGACGACGAAATGCCTTTGTCAGCCCCGCCACTTCAATCGGATCGCCGAGTGGGGTCGCCGTGCCGTGCGCTTCGATATAGCTGATGTCGTCAGGCTCGACATCGGCGAGAGCTTGCGCGAGAGAGATGACATCTGATTGCCCCTTGATGCTGGGAGCCGTGTAGCTAGCTTTGTGTGCGCCATCGTTGTTGAGGGCGGCTCCACGAATAACAGCGAGTACGTTGTCTCCTTCCGCGAGCGCATCTTCGAGCCGTTTTAAGACGACACAACCAACACCGCTACCGAAGACGGTTCCCGATGCGCCATCGCTGAAGGGGCGGCAGTGTCCATCGGCCGATAACATCCCCCCCTCCGTATGCACATAGCCGCGCTCCTGTGGCAAAAAGATGGCAACGCCACCCGCCAGAGCCGCATCTGACTCAAAATTCAACAAGCTCTGACATGCCTGCGCCACCGCCACCAATGAGGTCGAACATGCCGTCTGCACATTGATGCTCGGCCCCGTCAAATTGAGCAGATAGCTCGTTCGTGTCGGCAAATAATCTTTCTCATTCGTAATCATGTGCAGAAACGAATCGAGCGATTGCAGCCGCACAAACCCCTCTATCGCTTCGCGGTCAGGCGAGAGGTTGTAAAATAGGTAGCTGTTGATGTAGCTGCCGCAGAATACGCCGACTTTGCCGTCATATTTGTCAGGTGCAAGCGCAGCATTTTCCATCGCCGTCCACGCGGTCTCAAACCAGATGCGATGTTGGGGGTCAAGCGCACGCGCTTCACGTGGCTTGATGCCAAAAAAGTTCGCGTCGAAAAGCTCGACACCTTCCAATACGCCGGCCGCTTTGACATAATCGGGATCGTTGTTTAGTTCGTCAAAGTCAGGTTCGAGGCGACGCAACGTTTCATCGTCAAGCTGTGAAATCCCTTCCACGCCGTTGACGAGGTTATCCCAGAATTCATCCAAGTTTTGTGCGCCGGGAAAGCGGCCTGCCATACCAATGATTGCGATGCTGTTTGCAATATCCATAATTATTCGGAGGAGCAGACTTAACGTCCGCTCAACATTTTGCGCCGCCGTTTGAGGGCAGCCTGTCGTTTTGAGGCACGCTGTTGAACGGGCTTTAGCCTGTTGGTGCTAGAGCAGATTTCAGCCTGCTCAACGTCCAAGAATTGTGCTAATTCAGAAATTGTGCGGTGTTCAAAAATTTTGTGTACGCCGAGCTTTGTCGCAAATCGTTCGCGCAGTTGACTCACGGCACGCACGACTAACAGTGAATCGCCGCCCAACTCAAAGAAGCTATCATGTACGCCAATCTCTTTGATGAGCAGAACGTTTTGCCACACGTCGGCAATTGTGCGCTCCGTTTGGGTGCGTGGTGGGACGAGCGGCGCGTCGATGATAGGACGGCTATCGTCGGGTGCGGGGAGCGCGAGGCGATTTATCTTGCCATTGTTTGTGAGCGGGAATGCGTCCAGCATGACAAACGCGGCGGGAATCATGTAGTCGGGAAGTTTTGTTTTGGCGTGTTTGCGAAGCGCGGTTGCTTGTGCCTTTTTGTCATCCGAAACGATATACCCGACGAGTTGTTTCTCGCCATTTTCCAACGGCCGCGCCACAACGCACGCCGCTTGCACCGTCTCGTGCTGTGCCAAAACCGCTTCAATTTCGCCCAACTCGATGCGATAGCCGCGAATTTTGACTTGATGATCGATTCGGCCGAAACAGCTAACCGTCCCATCGGGGTTAAAGCGTGCCAAATCGCCTGTGCGGTATGTTGTGGCAAGTGGCAAGTGGCAAGTGGCAAGAAAATCGTCGGCTTGCAGCTCATAGCTTGCTACTTCGATAAATTTTTCGGCCGTTAGCTGCGGCCGATTCAAATACCCTTGCGTCACCCCATCGCCGCCGATGCACAACTCGCCAATCGTCCCCGCCGGCACAGGATTGTGAAAACGGTCTAGGATATAGATGCTCGTGTTGGCAATGGGTTTGCCAATTGTGATGGGCGTGTTGCGCTCGACTTTTTCGACAGTTGACCAAATGGTGGTCTCTGTCGGGCCGTACATGTTCCACAATTCATCCCCACGCGCCAGCAGCGCATCTGCCAACTTGCGCGATAGCGGCTCGCCGCCCGACAAAATTCGCAGATTGTGTTTGCCTTGCCAATCCGCTTCGATCATCATGCGCCATGTCGCCGGAGTTGCCTGTGCCAGCGTGACGTTGCGCCCGCGCATCAGGTCGGCAATGGCGTGCGGGTTTGTCGTCGTCGCTTTGTCGGCAATGACGAGTTCGGCACCGGCGACGAGCGGAAGAAAAATCTCTAGTGCCGCAATGTCAAAGCTGACTGTGGTGAGAGCGAGGGCGCGATCATCGGCCGAAATGCCCGGCTCCACGCGCATCGACATTAAGAAGTTAGACAATGCGCGTTCGGGAACTCGCACCCCTTTTGGCTTGCCCGTTGAACCGCTTGTGTAGATTACGTAAGCCAAATTTTCATCAGCAGTTAGGGAAGGATGAAGGATGAAGGATGAAGGATGAAGGTCGGGGTCACATTTTGTCGTTGCAAGTGCTTCGGTGAGAAGAATTTGCTGATTGCTCAGGGGCAGTTTTGAGACGAGGGCGCGATTGGTGACGATAATGGGGGCGGCCGAATCGTTGAGCATGTGCGCGAGACGGTCGCGGGGGTAAGTTGGGTCGATGGGAACGTAGGCTCCACCCGCTTTGAGAATGCCGAGCATGGTGATGGGCAGGTCGGCCGATCTCTCCACAGCCATTCCCACCAATACGTTATCCCGCACGCCCATCTCACGCAGTGTTGCGGCGAGCCGATCTGACTGCGCCGCCAACTCTGCGTATGTCACAGCTCTATCTTGAAAGCGAACCGCCACCTTATTTGGCGCACGACGCACCTGCTCCGCAATCATCGCTGTCACGGAGATAAATCTTTCATTCCATTGCCGCTCTCGGCCGATGCTGTAATAGTCCAACCATGCCCTGTCTGTCTCAGATAAATAAGGAATTTGCAGGGCGGGTGAAGTCGCATGTTCTGGAAAAGTCGTCAAGAGCGCGATCAACTGTCCCAAAATGCGTTCTGCCAATGGCTTTGGATATTTGCCAAGCTCATGTTCCAAGCGCAACAGTAGTCGGTCGCCACCATAGCCCAAAATTGTCAGTGGGAAATTTGTTTGCCCGCGATAGCTAAATGTGCGATTGGGCATTGCCATGCGTGCATCGAGCGTTTCATTGTCATAGACGACGAGGCTATCGAACAGCGATGTCCCCGCAGAAACGTTGCTCAAACTTTGCACACGCGGCAATGGCGTATGCTCATGCTCGCGGCTGGCAATTTGCAACGCTCGCAATGACTGTAAGTAGTCAACGAGCGTCGTCTCATCATCTAACTGCCCGCGCATCGGCAACGTGTTGATGAATAGCCCGACCATCCCTTTGGCATCTTGCGCCCAATAGCGACAAGCGCGTGTGCTGGCGAAGACGACATCATTTTCGCGGCTGTAGTGATGTAGGAGAATTGCCCATGCGCCTTGCAAGAGGGTGTGAAGCGTGATGTTGTTCTCGGCCGCAAATCGCTCCAACTCTGTTGTCTGAGCGATGGTGAGGTGGGTTTCGACTTCAGACCATCGGCCGAGTTTCTCCCCACCAAATGCCCCAAACGTGATCTCTGTCGGCGCATTAAACCCCGCCAATTGTCTCTTCCAAAACGCATCACTCGTCGAAAAGTCGCACATCGTGCGCCACGCAACATAGCTAGAAAAGGGGCGTGGCTGCTCAAGCTCTACGCTTTCATCTTCGTAAATCGCAAAGAGGTCGCGCAGAACAATCGGAAAAGAGCGTCCATCGAGCAAAATGTGGTGAAATGTCCACAATACCCAAAACTCATCATCTGCCAGTTGGAAGACAGCGAGACGCATCAATGGAGGTGTCGCAAAGTCAAAGTCTGTCTGGCGGTCTTGAGCGCGATGGCTGGCAATGATTGCTTGTTGATTAGGATGTTCGCGGAGATCGCGGAAGGTGAGGGGGAGAAGGGCCGAATCGGCCGCGCACTGCATAGGCTCATCAACCCCTTCCCAGACAAAGCGCGTCCGCAAAATGGGATGATGGGCGATGACACGCTGCCATGCGCGTTGAAATTTGTCAACGTCGAGCGACTCTTCTAGCCGCATTTCAATCTGTTCAATATCCACGCCTGAACGTGGGGCAGCGAGAGCGTGAAACAACATCCCTTGCTGGAGCGGACTCAACTTTATTGTCATACTTTGGTTACGTCAGTGTTGCCTAGTCCCCCACGAACCTACCGCTACGCCGACCCTCTACCGATAATAAACTTTCACGTAATGTCCATTCAGTATGCCAATAAAAACTTGCGAATCGTCTTTTGACACGCAATTCGCTTTGAGCCTATAAGTCCTATGTCTATGCCGAAGAACCTCACTGTAAAAATGGCGCGAGAATGCTATACTTAAACCAATGAGTGTAGAGAGTTCTTCGACACAATCAAAATTGGTTCCCAATAAGTTCATCATTATTGGCATTGTTGTTGCGTTGCTTTTGGGCATCCTGATGGTTGTTGGAATCAGTTTCTTGGCTCGTAGCTTTGCATTGGAACTGGACGTGGTGCGCGATCTGTTTATCATCGCCATCGCGCTGGAGGCGTGCATTTTCGGGATGGTGTTGGTTATTTTGTTGGTGATGATGATTCGCTTGGTCAACACAGTTGAGTTTGAGATCAAGCCGATTTTGCAAAAGGCCAATCAGATTACAACGACAGCCCAAAGTACAACGGAGTTTGTCAGCGAAAACATCGTCCAGCCGACCATTAAGGCCAGAGGGTACGTCTCTGGCGCACGTGCTGGGGCAAAGGCGCTATTTGGCAATCCGAAAGATAACTTACCAAAGTGATTTAAGTTGCAAGGGGCAAGTAAAGCAATCGGTGCTACTTGCAATTTGCAACTAGCAACTTTTATGAACAATAACTTTCTGGCAGGGTTTATTTTAGGTGGATTGATTGGCGCGGCGATTGCGTTGGTCTTTATGCCGAGCAAGGGTATCGGCCGACACGAGAGCATTGTTATGGGTGCTGAGAATCAAGTTGTCAGCACCCGCTACGAAGCCCCACGCATTGTCCTCGATGAAGGGCTAAACGCTTCCGTTTCAACAGGTTCGGAGAATGACTAAAGTGTGATTCATAGATAAACAAGTTGTAATTAGCGGAAGCGTTCCCAGTGGGGACGCTTTTTTGTTTTTGGCTCTCCCACAGGGAGAGGGAGCAAAAAGCGTCTTTGTGCGCGGGTGTGCGGCTTTGTGGTAGTCCTTTAGTCCTATAGGCTTTGAATCTGATGTGAAGATGTAAACAAAACAACAAGAAACCGTTAAGATGACCGTTAGAGTTACTTGATATTATTAAAGTAAATATACTCAAATCAATTAAGGCTTCCAATCTAATGTTAAAGATAAAAGATCAACCAGTTTCCGCAAGGGAAGTTGTTATGCTGTTGCAAAGTGAAGAGGCACAAAAAACGTTTTGTCATGCGTATGATATAGCGATGCGCCTCTATGGGGATGAGCGAACGATTGCTGACCTACTGCGTATCGATCATGGGCTTCGCACGGCGAAAACATTGGTTGAGATGGAGCGAAGTCTTGAGACAGTGATAGCTGGGCTGTTAAATCATGTGGCGGAGAAGGAAGCGTTTGCGCTCGTTTCGGCCGAGTTTTCCCCACAAATCACTAACAAGCTGTATGTGCTACGAAAGCTCGACATCTACACGGAAAAAAGCACCGGCAGGAACGACCGCACACAAGAGGCGATCCGTCAGGCAGCATTGAGCGTCATTGATGGGGATGTGCAGGTCGTTGTCATTCGACTCGTTATGGCTCTGCACACGCTATCGGCCGCTGGCAAGCTAGATGAAATACGACGCACACAGATTGCAACAGATGTTTTGAACATTTATGCGCCGCTAGCAAATCGCTTGGGGATTTGGTCGCTCAAATGGCAGCTAGAAGACATGGCGTTTCGCTATCAACAGCCGCAAAAATATAAAGAGATTGCAAAATCACTTGATGAAAAGCGCAATGAGCGAGATGCGCGAATCCAGAATGCAAAGGCAAGATTGCGCGAAGGGTTAGCAGAGTTGGGCATCTCGGCCGAAGTCACCGGCCGACCCAAACACATCTACTCTATCTATCGCAAAATGGAGCGCAAAAAAGTTGGCTTCGAGGAGATTTACGACGCGCACGCCCTGCGGATTATTCTCGACCAAGATGATCCCGAAAACCCAGCGTTGACCCCTGAGAAGGCGAAATCTGCCACCTATGCCCAAACATATCGGGCGTTGGGGTTGATACACAGCTATTGGACACCAATTCCGACTGAGTATGATGACTACATTCAATATCCAAAGCCAAATGGGTATCGCTCGTTGCATACGGCGGTCTATGATGAGGACGGCACGATTCTCGAAATTCAAATCCGCACACGACAAATGCACGAAGAGGCAGAACAGGGGTTTGCCGCGCATTGGGCATATAAAGAAGGAGGGGGGCGGCCGAAGGCAGCGATGCTCAATCAAATCGAATCGTTGCGGCAAGTGTTGAGCAAGGGTGGGGATCGCGTCAAGGAAGCATTCGATCCCGCTAATGAGGAGCCTGAAAAAAAGGCTGAAAAGCGCATTTATGTCTTTACACCAAAGGGGGACGTGTACGATTTGCCAGAGGGTGCGACTCCGCTCGACATGGCGTATGTGCTGCATACAGCTCTTGGACATCGCACACGAGGTGCAATTGTCAACGGCAAGATGGTCAATTTGAAGTACAAACTTTGCTCTGGTGACGAAGTCAGGATCGACACATTTGGCAGGAAAGACGACAAGCACTTTATCGGCCGCCCCCAACGCGAGTGGATGAACCCCCACAGTGGCTATGCGTTTACGAGCAAAACGCGCAATCGGGTGCGTGCATGGTTCCGCAAACATGAGCGCAGCCAGCACATTGAGCAGGGGCGTGCGTTTGTTGAGCGCGAGTTGAAACAGCATAAACTGAGATTGGCGGCCGAAGAGATCGCTGCTCAATTTGACTGTGACCCAGAAGACCTCTATGCAAAAATTGGCTTTGGCGACATCACACATAAGCAGTTTGATGGCGCGGTGGCTCTTGTTCTACGCGACCGACGTGAGGAGTTAGAGGCTGAGATTGTCGAAACACCACAACCACTGCGCCAGACGAGCAAGAAGCGCAAGGGGTTGCGAGTGATGGGTCAGACAGGCTTTGAGACACACATGGCACAATGTTGCAAGCCAATCTCGCCTGAGCCAATTCTCGGTTATGTGACACGCGGGCGCGGCGTGACCATTCATCGCGTCAACTGCCGTCAGATTGCGCCGAAGAAACTTGAAGAGCCGGAGCGCATCGTTGATGCTGACTGGGGCGAAGACAACGACCGTTTCCACGTGCCTTTCCGCATCAAGTCGTTTATTAACGCGCATCTTTTGGAAGACATTGTGAACGTTTTGCGACCACAGAACATTGGCATCGTTAAGACAAAGAAGGTAGCTCGACCGACCTACCAGAGCCTCTATTTAGAGACAGAAGTGCGCGATCTAGGGCAGGCTGAATGGGTCAAAAAGCGACTAGAAGGATTATCCACAGTTTTTGAAGTGCAGGCGAGATAGCTAAAACATCTTGGTGCCGTACACTGAAATTATCAGGGATCACTCTGACATTCAGCACACAATCCATAGATTTCGAGCAGATGCCCGGCTATTTTGAATTGGTGACGCGCTGCGAGCTGTTGGCTGAAATCATCGGCAAGCGTGCAGTCGTCAAACTCAACGGCGGTGTCACAGGACATGCAAACAAGGTGATGATGTTGCCCATCTTCAAGCAGGACAAAGTGAGCAGCACCACTACCTTGATAGATCGGCCGAACCACCCCTATCTCCGCCAATAAGTCCAGCGTCCGAAAGACGGTCATGCGTCCCACGCCCGAACCGCCTCCGCGTAGTGATTCATAAAGTTCGTCGGCCGAAACATGCCCTTCTGCCTGCAATAATCCCGCAATCACTTCGCAGCGTGCGGTTGTCGGCCGATAACCGGCCGCCGTCAATCTTGCTTCAACTTGCTTCACGTTCATTTGCCTATTTCTCTCATGCGGCCGCGTTCTGGCGCAAACAAGAACGCAGCCCCAAAGACTAGCGTTGCCACAAGCACAACGGCTGGCCCCGATGCGATATTCATATAGAAAGAAGCGTACAAACCAACTGCGCCCGATAACGCGCCGATCAACGCCCCGACGAGCATCATGGGCAAGAGGCGGCGTGTGAAAAATGAGGCCGCGGCCGCTGGCGTGACGATCATCGCCAACATCAACGAGACTCCGACTGCTTGCAATGCAACAACAATTGTGACCGCGATCAAGACGAGCAGCAGATAGTCAAACGCTCGCACTGGTAAGCGCAGAGTTCGTGCAAGTGTTTGATCAAATGAGACAAGCTGTAGCTCCTTAAAAAGGAGCGCGACGACAAGCAGCACAATCAGGCTGAGACCAAACATTGTCCAAAGATCGGTTGTCGAAACGCCTAGTAGATTTCCGAACAAAAAATGGGTCAAGTCAACCGCGTATCCTTCTGTCGCTGACAGCATGGCAATGCCGAGTGCAAATGCCCCGGCAAAGATCACGCCAATCGCTGAATCCTCACGCAAAACATCCCGTTCACTCAGTGCGCCAATGCCAAATGCCGTCAAGACACCCATCACCAATGCCCCAATGACCAATGGAATCCCCAACAAAAATGCAACAACAACACCGGGCAAAATAATATGCGCTAGTGCATCGCCCAAAAATGCCATCCCGCGCAACACGACGTAGGTTCCCAAAACGGGACACAATACGCCGACGAGGAGGGCGGCGAGGAGGGCGCGCTGGAAGAATGTGTAGGTGAGAGGATCGGTGAGAAAAGACATGGATTGAACAGCCTAATGGTCGCAACAGGTGTCGGCAATGATCACGTCGCCTCGCGTGTGCAGGTGACTGCTGTAAGCTTGGGTTAAGTTTTCGGCCGATAACACCCGCGCCGCATCCCCCAACGCGATTAGCTCCGTATTGAGCAACATCACCTGATCGAAGCGTTGTGCCGCCATGTTGAGATCATGCGTTGCAACAATCGTTGAGATGCCGAGATCATCGAGAATGCCGAAAAATTGTTCTTGGCTGGGAACGTCGAGACCTGAAAGTGGCTCATCCATCAGTAAAAGCTCTGCCTCCTGTGCGAGTGCGCGTGCAATAAACACGCGCTGCTGTTGACCGCCGGACAGTTCGCCGATCTGTTTGTCAGCGAGATGAGCGGCATTGACGCGCTCTAGGCTTGACTGCACGATGTCGCGGTCGCGGCGACGCGGCCAGCGAAACAGCCCGATCTGCCCGATGCGTCCCATCATCACGACATCACGGACGCTGACGGGAAAGCTCCAATCGATATTTTTGCGCTGTGGCACATAGGCAACACAGAGATGCGCGTTTGGGTCTGCGCCGTAGAGGGTGGCTTTGCCGGAACTCGGCCGAATTTCCCCTACAATCAACTTAAACAGTGTACTTTTACCCGCCCCATTCGGCCCCACGACCGCAATCTGCTCCCCTACGTTGAGCGCAAAGGATAGATCGCGCAGCGCAACCGTATTGCCATAGCGCACGGTGACGTTTTCGGCGCGAAAAAGTGGGGCTTCGGGCGTATGAGGAACGCCGTAAGCGGATTTGAGCAGAGTTTCCATAGTGATATTTTATACCAAAAAAGCTCTGCCGCTATAGGCGGCTAGTTAGAGTTTGAAAGTTGCTCCAGCGTTTTGATGCGTTGACGTAGTTTGGCGTTTTCGGCCGACAACTCATCAATAATCTGCTCTTTTGAGCTTTTCGGCTCCCATGCTGCACGCAAGCGAGCAGGCACCAGCTTCTCGACAGATACCTCGTCATCTAGCCAGTAGATACGGTCAAAAGTAGAGGGAATACAGAAATGACGCACCTGTTTTACCCCATCGACATTGTAGTAGGTTGCTATAAACGTGTGCATTCCAGTAATTTTGCGATTTGGGTGTGGCTCTTGAAGATTGACCACGTTTAGCCGATGTGCCTGTAACAGCCCTTTTACACGAGTTTCAAGCAGCCTTTGAGTCATTACCATGCTCATGATAATGATGAGCGTAAACAAGAGACAGGTAGCAACCATAGTTAAAAAAACGTTGATGTTCATATTCTTCGATTTTAGCGGACTTCGGCCGAAATCCATCTACAGTAAATCTTGATAACTTTGACCTAGTGAATGACACATTTGATCCCCCTTTTATCAAGATAGGCTAAAATTTAACACAGGTTAAAAATAAAGTTTACAACACGCAAAAAAGCTATGAACTCAGAAATATCTGTTTGGACAGTCTTTATCGCTGCGCTCATCACGGCCATCTGCACCGGATTAGGTGCGCTCCCTTTTTTCTTTATCAAAGAGATTCGTCGTAGGCTGCTTGGCGCGGCGAATGCACTGGCGGCTGGGCTGATGTTGGGGGCAAGCATTGGCCTGACGTATGAAGGAGGCATTGACAGTATCCCGCGCACAATTGTTGGGCTGTTGCTCGGCCTTGCGCTAATTGTGATCACGCGCCGCATTTTGGATCAGCGCGATCATCCCGAAATTGACGATTTGAGCGGTGCGGACACGACACAAATTTTGTTGATTATGGTTGTGATGACGGTACATTCATTTGCGGAGGGCATTGGGGTGGGCGTGTCGTATGGGGGTGGGGATAGCTTCGGCCGACTTATCACCGCCGCCATCGCCATCCACAACATCCCCGAAGGACTTGCCATCGCACTTGTCATGGTTCCGCGTGGGACATCCGCGCTCAAAGCGGCAGGCTGGGCGATCTTTTCTAGCCTGCCACAACCGCTAATGGCTGTGCCTGCCTTTCTGTTTGTGCTTGTATTTCGACCATTCTTAGCGGTTGGCTTAGGGTTAGCGGCTGGCGCAATGTTCTACATGGTTTTCACGGAGCTGCTGCCTGAAGCAAAAGAAGACGCTGATAACGGGACGGTTTATGGCGTGCTAGCTGTCGCAGCACTAGCGATGATGGCGTTTCAATTTTTCGTCGGCTGATTTAGCCTCTTCTCAAAAAATCCCGATAGCGCGGCAACATTTCGGTTATTAACCCGTACAAGCGCGGATAGGCTGGGAAATCCCATGCGCCAATATGCCGCGCAACGGTTGCGTTAAACCCACGCTTAAATCGCCAAACACCCCACATGCGATCTTGCTCGTTAAATTCATCGGGCGCACCCCAGAAATCATAGAGCGGAATGCCTTGCATCTTTGCCCACTTGATCGCTTCCCATTGCAGCAAATAGGTTGGCATCCGTTTGCGCTCGATGCTATTGGATGCGCCATACATATAGAGACAGACATCGGGGGTATGCACGAGCAGAACAGCGGCAAGTGGTTGCCCTTGATATTCTGCGATCAAGACATGTAGCATCCCGGCATTCCAGAACGTTTGCCACACGTCGAGATAGTAAGACTTCGGCCGAATGCCAAACTCATTGCGCTCCCCCGTCTCCGCATATAGCTCAACCAACATGGCAAAGTCATCGGGTGACCCCGCCCGAATGTCAACCTCGCGTCGCCCCGCTAAACGAATGTTGTAGCGCGTCTTCTGCTTCATCTGCGCCAGAATGTCGTCCTCTGCTTGAGTCAAATCGAGCGTGACCGTGTTGCGAAATTGAATCTGTTCGGGAGAATATCGCCAACCATGAGCGCGGAGTTCGTCGATCAAGTCAATACCCAACTGATGCGACTCAGTCTCCTCAGCCCCAAATGCCATCGGTATATCGGGATCGATCTTAAGGAGAATGGCGCGGTCGGCATATGCAACCGCTTGTAATCGCTGTAGCACGGTGCGGCGCAGCAGCACATCATCGTAGTCGAGGACGGGGCCTTTTGGCGCGTACAACATCCCGAAGCCTGTGCGTGAAATCGGCCGATACAGCAACATCACCGCCGCCTTGACTTCATCTCCCAGCATAAAAGCGGTCGGCCGCATCTGCCAGCCCCAGCGCGATTTTAGTTCCCCCCATGCCCAGCTTTGTAGTGGATGGGCGTAGGGCAGTTGGGCGAGAAGCGTTTGCCATTTTTCGGCCGAAGTGATCCGCCGTGCGAGTAGGTTTTGGTAGGTCATTCGGCCGAGTTGTCCACTTCTTCGAGTGACAACACCTTGATCATATCTTCGGGGATTATCTCTTTTGCAATCATTGCGCTCTCCTTTGTCCTAGTAACCGTACACTGCGAGGTACAGGCATCTTGCCTCGTTGATGAGAATGAAATAACCACGTGTGTCATTCGAGGCCCCGCCGCTTACGATAGAGACGGTAGACCAGCTTATTGTAGACTTTGTCTGCGCTGCCAACTGTTCGCACAATGTCACCGTCAAAACCACGCTTAAAGCGATAAACTCCCCATAGCCCATCTCGACGCTCTTGAAATTGCGCTTCCAACTGATCTGGCTCTGCGTCTGGCAGCCCCCACAAATCATAGTAATTACAACCCTGCGCCTTTGCCCATTCGATAGCCGCCCACTGGATCGCGTAGGTCGGCATTCGATTGCGCTCCTCGTTGCTGCTGCCCCCTGCTAAATAGACTGCCTGCTCGCCATTTTTGACCAGTAGGATGCTGGCGAGCGGGTTGCCCTCAAATTCTGCAAGCAAGATAGTTGCATTCCCATGTTCGGCAAAAAAATTGTAGGTATCTGTGTAGTATTGGGGTGTGTGAACGCCGAAATCATTGCGTTGGCCTGTTTGTTGCATCAGTGCGTTGAACTTAGGCAGCTCATCGGCCGTCGCCTCGCGCACTCTCACTCCTTTGCGCCCCGCCAAGCGAATGTTGTAGCGCGTCTTCGATTTGAACCCCTTCATGATGTCGTCTAATGATGGGGCGAGGTCAATCGTCATTGTGCGCGGTGGCTGAATGGTATCAGTGTCGGTGACGAGATCATATTTTTTGATCGCAGCTTGCCAGCCAGCTTGTGCATTTGCATGTTGCCAGACATAAGGTTCAAACTTTAGAATACCTGCCCGATTTTCATAAATTGCCCAATCAAGCTGATTGAACAGCACCTCGACTAGCTCTGAGTTTGACCAATCGACGATTGGACCGTGGGGCATATAGCCCATCTTGACGAGGCCAAACGCGGCTGAACGAAACAAAATTTGCGCCCCCGCAACTAGTTTGCCCTCATCTTTGACCCAGACGCGATAGCCTCTCCAACCAAAGCGACCTTTCAGCCGCGCCCATTGAGTGGTTTGCAAGAAACTGCCGTGAGGATGTGTTTCGACAAACTGATCCCACTCGGCATCCTCGTTGCTATATGGCTTTTCGCCTAAAGTCAGTCCTGATTGTTGCATATATTTAGTAGTGGTTGCGTTTTGCGAACGCTACGCAATTCTCGATAATGGTTAAACGCATTACGTATCCAGCTTACCAACTACTTTCGGCCGAATAAATTCAAAAGCAAAGTTGTCAAAAATGACGTGAGCGCCGCAACGACAATTGGCTGCCAGCGTTCAGGCACAAGATCATCGAGAACATCTTTGGCGACGTTCAGGGCGAGTTCGGTTTGGGTTGGCGGCGTGTAGTTGTGAAGCTCAACTTTTGGTCTTGGAGCCGCAGCAGATGGCGGTGTACTAACTTCCTCGACTGACGCTTCAATTTGTTCGATGACTGTTTCGGCCGACTCTTCAACTATTTCTTCGGCCGATGCGACGACTGATTCGACAGGCTCATCTACTGTTGCCTCCTCCACATCATCCACCTGTGCGACACAATACGCATTCAGCGCATCTAGGCTTTGCCGAATGATCGATTTAGACGACGCATCAAGCAATCGCTGGCCGACGCTGGCAATACGGCCGCCAACCTGCGCTTTGCCGCTGTAGACCATGTGCGTTTTGTTGTCGTCAGCGGCCGATAATGTCAACGCCCCACTGCCCTTGACAAAGCCCGGCGCACCTCTCCCATTCACGATGATGTCGTAACTTGTCGGCGGATTGATATTTTCGAGCTTGATCTTGCCCTTAAACCTTCCCTGCACAGGGCCGACTTTGATCTTTAATTTGCTTTCATACTCATTTTCACCGATCTCTTTTGTTCCTTCGCCACCAGGCAAAATGGAACCAAGCACGTCGGGGTCGCGCAATGCTTCCCACACGATTTGTTGCGGTGCGTCGAATGTGTATTCGCCGGCTACATCCATAAAAAACCTCCGATTTCACGCAAGCTGCACAAACTACACAGCGAACGTTCACTCACAATGATAACAATCACGCCACGATATAAAGTGGATCGAGCATATTGTACCCAGCGGCTTGGTTTTAAGCGATACAAAAGTCAGTAATTTGTAGAGCATCCCGTGCCGAGACAGCCTATTTTAAGCAGATGAATGGAGATAGTGGCGGCCCTTTGGTCGGCCGAGACCGCAACGGCAAGCCGGTTCAAATTAGTGTTGTTAGCTGGGGTGACGAGTGTGGCGCAGCAGGCAACTATCTCTTGGGCAAGCTGCAACTTTCCGACCGTACACAAGCGGCTATTTATGCGCTCAAGGCGGGGCTTGTGCCGCTCGATGACACCTAACGGTGAACGATTGGCACAAAAACGCGATGTTGCTTTGCTAACGTAAAATCTGTCTGTGTCCTAGTCGATTGAGCTGGGGTGAGCGTAATCGCGTCTGCCAGCGCAGCGGTTGACTTTTCTTCCCACCACTCCCGCAAATAGTCGCCTGTCTCTACATCACATTTTGCACCGCCAGCATACACCTTGACGGGCAAATTATGCGGAATACTCGCTAATGTATAGATGCCATTCTCATCTGTGCAGGTCGTCAGCCATGCTGCTCCCTCGACACCGACAACCGTATTGGCAAGAGGTGTTTGTGTGTCTGTGTCTCGCACCGTTCCAATCACGCTGCCTGCCTTGAGCAGAGCAAAGTTGATCTCGCTCGTATTGTCATTGACAGAAACGGTAACGGGCGTTGCGCTGGCGAGAGAGATGCCAGCGTTGTCGTAAAATTGCAGGGCGTACTGATTGCCTTTGGCGAAGACAGCGTAGGTTCCAGCGGGAAGGGCGGGGAGTTTATAGCTGCCATCATTGACCGAGACAAAGCCACGCGCCACCTCAACAGGCTCTCCCAAATCACTCACAAACACCTCGACGTTGCCGCTCACTGGGGTGCTGCCGTCCGCTTCATAGACCATTCCCGAAATGGAACCACCTTCGACCAGCGTAAAGTTAACCGCCGCCACCGTGCCAGAGGCAGGAACGACAACGGGTGTTGCATCGACGAGACGATCTGCCTCCTGCCACCATTCGCGTACATACAGTTGTTCTGTTTGGCAATAGTTTTGCCCGCCTGCGTAGATGTGTAACTCTGTTTCCAGCGGCAACCCCATCAGTGAAAAACTGCCATCGACATCGGTGCAGGTGCTAGCCCAAATGTCATCGGACAGGGCAACATTGATGCGCGGAAGAGGTGTGCCATCGGCCGTTGTCACCACCCCTTTGATACGACCGCCATCTTCGAGCGTGAAATCTACCCCTTCTGTCGTCTGCTGCAAATCGACGCGCACAGGGGTCGCCGTTTTCCCATTAAACCCCGCTTCTTCATAGTACTCAATCACGTGGAAATCCCCTTCCGCACGCACGCGATAGTCACCGCTAGCCAGCCCCGTCAGCGTGTAATTCCCATTTGCATCTGTTGTTGTTTTTCCGGCAAATTCATCGCTTTCTATATCTTCGGCCGTCACGAGAATATCTGCAAGGCGTGTTGTGCCGGCCGTGTCAAACACCGTGCCAGCGATCTGTCCGCCAAAAGCCAACGAAAAATCGATGCCCGTCTGAATCGAGATAGCCGTGGTTAGCGTAATTGGGGTTGCGCTAGCGTAATCGGCCGCCTCTTTCCAATACTCAACGACATAATCACCTGAGCCGCCCATGCAGTTATTCGCGCCACCCGCGTAGAGACGCAGTGGCATATCGAGCGGTAAACTGTTCATTGAATAGCGTCCATTTGCATCGCTACACACAACCAGCAAAATATCGTCGGCAACGCGCACGGGGCTATACGGTAGCGGGGTTGTGCCATCCTCTTCATAAACGATGCCCGTCACACGACCCCCTTCATCCAATGCAAAGTCGATGTCAGTGATGACCTGATCGTCCTCAACCTCGATGGGAGTCGCGTTGAGCGTCGTTGGTTCTCCATCCTCATAATATGCTAGCGCGTAGTTCGGCCCGCTGGCACGCACAAAATAAGTTCCAGCCGGAATATCACGTGCGGTGTATGTGCCATCAGCATTTAGGCCGACCCCGTCAATGTAGTCGCCCGTAAATGCGTCTTCAACTTGGACAGCCGCATCGCCAGGGAGGAGTGGTGTTGTCCCATCAGCTTGGAAAACACGACCGCTGATTGTGGCGGTGGCGATGCGTCCGTTTGTGTCGAGCGGTTTTGGTAGAGGGGTGGGGGGAGACGGCCGATAGCCTGCTGCGGCAAAGCCGCTTTCTTGTGCCATTACCCCCTGAATCAAAACGATCCCAACCAGAAAGCTAACCAACAGAATTAATCGTTTGAACATAGCTGTAAATCCAAAAACGGAGTTTCGCTTTGAAACTCCGTTTTATCAGTTTGTTTATGCGGTTGCGCGATTTTAAGCGTGAACCAATATCCGTCCACAGCTATTGCAGTAGACGATTTCGCCCTGTTCTACTTTTTTAACAATTGTTGCGGGCTGTGTTGTTTGACAACCTGTACATTGGCTTATTTTGAGCGTGGCCACGGCGACTCCATTGCGCTTTTTCTTCAGCAAATGGCTATATGTCTTGAGCAATCGCTTATCAACCGATGTCATACGCTGTTTACGCTTGCCAATGAGCGTGTTGAGGTTGGTCGCTAAGGTCAATTTCTCTGAACCTAGCTCCTTGTATGTGGTTTGCCATTCAGATTCGGCCGCATTCAACGCATCATTTGCATCCGCCAACGTCTCCGTTGCTGCATCAACGATCTCCAAGTTTTCCAATACGTCTTCTTCCAAAAGCTCTTTGCGACGCTGTAGCATCTGAACTTCTTGCTGCAAGTCTGCTAATTCACGGCTATTTTTGACTTTGCCAGAGTAAAGATGGTCATTTGCATCTTTGTGTTTGGTGCTGAGACCCAAAAACTGCATTTCGAGATCGCGTTGTTTGGTCTGGGCAGCGGAGAGTGTTGATTGGGCGATTTCGGCCGATTCGCGCAAATCCAACAAGCTCTGCGGCTCTTTCATTCCTTGTATCACTTCCCCTAACCGCTGTTTGCCCGCCCGAAGCTGACTATCAATTTTCTGCAAACGCAAAAGCTGTGCTGGTTGACTCATTCAATATCCTTTTAATCATCTAACAACATGTCGTGAAAAATTGCATACACACAAACTGCACCCATTGTAACATAAGCTTAGGCTGCCGTGCATGATTCAGTAGCAAAGGTGATTGCATCGAACGTTCGCGTGGGAAATGAGGTGAAGCCAAAAAGAATAAAGAAAAAGAGAAAGAAGAATATGGGTCTTTTTCTTTCTCTTTATTCTTTTGCACCGAATACTGATTACCAGTGAACCAGCCATTGCGCTCAATGCACTAGCCGGCCGCTAGACGTTTTCCATATTGTGCTTTGTAGAAATCTTTATAGTCTGCCTTATCTTTGACTTTGCGCCACCACCACTCGTTATCCGCGTACCAGCGCACCGTTTTGCGGATCGCCTCTTCGTTTGTGTGGTCGGGTTCCCAACCGAGCGCACGCAGCTTTGAGACATCCATTGAGTAGCGGCGGTCATGACCGGGGCGATCTTCAACATGGCGAATTAGCTCACGTGATGCGCCCAACTCATCGAGTAGAAGCTCGACCATACGCATGTTGGTCAGTTCAGTGTCGCCGCTCACGCCGATGTTGTAAGTTTCGCCAATCGCGCCATGCAATAGAACGGCTTCGATCCCCTTCACATGGTCGATGACATACTGATATTCGCGCTTTTGTAGCCCGTCGCCGTAGACAGGAAGGGGCAACCCATCCATCGCATTTGTTGCAAAAAGTGGAATCACTTTCTCTGGGTACTGGTAGGGGCCGATGTTGTTGCCGCCACGCGAGATGGTGGTGGGCAGATTGTAGGTGACGTGGTAGGCGTTGACCATGAGATCGGCCGATGCCTTGCTAGCCGCATATGGACTGCGCGGCACCAAATTGTCCCCTTCTACAGACGAATACCCATCTTCCACATCGCCATAAACTTCATCGGTTGAAATCTGATGGTAACGCTCTAGCTCGTGTTGCCGAGCCGCTTCGAGCAGCGTATAGGTCCCCCGAATGTTCGTGTCGAGAAACGCATCGGGATTGAGGATGGAGCGATCTACGTGGGTTTCGGCCGCGAAATTGACAATTGTATCAATGTCGTATCCTTCAATCGCCGCGTTGACCGCATTGACATCACAAATATCGCCCAGCACAAAGGTATAGTTTGGGTTGTGTGACACATTGAGCAGATTGTCGAGATTGCCCGCATAGGTCAACTTGTCATAGACGACAAGTTTGAGGTCGGGGTGTTTTTCGAGCATGTAAAGGACGAAGTTTGCGCCAATAAAGCCCGCACCGCCCGTGACAAGAATGTTTTTCATAGTTAAGTGCCTCAAATTTTAGACAGCCGTATAGAGAACCACACCACAATTGGCAAGTGGCCAAAGCCAGCATAGTTATTTGGAAGCCATATAAATGTACAGCTCACCTTATGCGATTGGGCGGTAGGGTAAACGGCTCACGGCCTCAACAAATGAGACAAATGGCGTAAAATTTGAGCCACATGCCATTTGCCTAGCCCCTACGACAACCTGCATAACATGAGTTTGTAAGTGTCATGAAGTTTTCACCACAAGGTTAAACGCATTGCGTATTTAGCAAGACGGCGACTCCATATCAAATTCCAAAGAGCTAAACGATTTGGGTGTGTTTCATTTACTTTTGAAAACATGTTTCGGGAATTGTTGCAGTT